>CAWADS010000056.1:0-8248 GCA_963780785.1 Candidatus Acidiferrales bacterium | reverse complement strand
CCCGCCAAAATTTGTGATGCGCAGATCTGATCCCAGCAAATTCGAGCGGTAACGAAGCAGTTCGGGTTCATCCAAATCCGAAGCGACGCGCGTATCCCACACGTCATGGAGGTAACGCAGACGTTTCATGGTTCCTCGATGTGCGCCGCCGGCGCCTCCCATGGGTGGCGGGGCAGGTCAGGCGTAGCTGGAGGCCCCTTTTTTGCGAACACCACGCTCGCGCGATGTGCGCTCTGTGTATCCGCTGGCGCGAAAAGCTTGCAAAGGATCCTCCGCCAGACCATGACTCTTGCGCCAATCCCGCAGAATCGGGCGGCAATCGGTTTCGTAGGCGTCCTTGTAGCAGTTCTCTGCGTCAATCAGGCGCTGCTCCGTGCGGGCGTTCTGCAACGCTTCGTGATCAATCAAAGCGGCCTTGGCATAGAGCAATTGAGCGGTCATCACGGTCTGGATCATGGCCTCAACCTTGTTCTTCAAGTTGTGGCTCTGATCCACCATGTAGGCAATATCCGCGCGCTGGCGGGCCTCCCATTCCCAGTGCCGGATTTCGGCGAACACGCGAAATATCTGATACGGATCGATCGAGCCGAGCGTGAGGTCATCATCGGCATAGCGGCGATCATTGAAATGGAAGCCGCCCAGCATGTTCTCGCTAAGCAGCCAGGCCACGATCTGCTCGATGTTTTGCGCCTGGTAATGATGCCCGGTATCCACCAGCACGAAGGCCTTCGGGCCGGCGGCGCGTGCCAGCAAGAGCGCCATGCCCCAGTCGCCGATGTCCGAGTGATAGAAGGCCGGCTCAAAGGGTTTGTACTCCACCAGCAAGCGCTGGCTTGGGCCGAGCGCTTCGTGCACCTTGCGGAAGGCCTCGGCGATCCACTGCTTGCGATGCCGAATATTCGCCGTGCCCGGATAATTCGAGCCGTCGGCCAGCCAGGGAGCCACGTCGCGGCAGCCTAACTGCTTGGCCAGCAAGACCGACTCCAGAATGTGGTCCAGGGCGCGCTGGCGAACCTCCGGGCGCTCATTGCCAAGCGAGCCATGCTTGTATTCTTGATCCTGAAACACGTTGGGATTGATGGAGCCTGCGCGGACGCCATATTTGTCGCTGAGCTTGACCACTTCGCGCAAGTCCGTCCCTGCGGGCAGATCCCAGAGGACGTGCAGCGCGACGCTCGGGCACACCCCCGTGAAATTGTGCACCTGCCCGGCATCGGAGAACTTTTCCTCCAGGGTGGAGGCGGCGCTGTCCTGCATGAACTTTCCGAAGCGCGTTCCTGTGTCGGCAAATCCCCAGGATGGCACCTCGATGCGGAATGAATCCAAAGCGGCGAGCGCATTCTCCGAGTTAAGAGCCATGGCACCATCTCCTGTCGCATGAACTAGGGAGAGTGTATCAGTTCCGAAAAGTTAGCCCCTATCTAAATTTCAATACATAAACCTCTTAAAGACGAGTCTGATCTCCGGCTAGCGCGCCATCCCCCGCTTAGCGATTGCGTCCTGCAAGTGTGGTTGATGCATAATACCGAGGGACAGAGTGAACCGGTGAATCTCGTTTCTCCAGCGCTGCAATCCCAACTCGATCAGTTCCGCGAACAGGTATCGGCTACGGGAGCCACGATGGAACTGGTGGCCCGATCGTCGGAGGCGGTGCGCGATGCGGTGCTGGCCAGAGCCTCCGCCAGGCGTCCGATTCTTATTGCCGAGCCGCGCTATCTTTCACCCGATTATTTTCGGCCATTGCGAGCGGAAGCAGGAGTCCTCACGAGGCCACTCGCAGCCGATTATCGCTCGGCGCCCGTGGGCGTAACGGAGGCCTTCGCCGCGGTGGCGCGCACAGGTTCGGTTTGCGTGGACATTGCCGCGGATATCGCGGGCTACGTCAGCCTGCTGCCGCGTCTGCACATCGTGGTTGTGGATGTTGACCGGCTTGTTTTCCGGCCTTCGGACCTTTTCCGGCTTGAACAATTCTCTCGACCCACCTTTCAGCGGAGTTTCGTCTTCATCAGCGGGCCTAGCGCCACGGCGGACATGGGTCCGCTGGTCCGCGGCGTCCATGGCCCCCATGAGCTTCACATCCTGGTGCTCAGCTAAGACATGCCCAAGCATGTGACATCGCCAAGGGAGATCGCCGCGAAGGAATCGCGCGCGATCCTGCGGCGCGCCATTCGCCTTGCTCTCGATACCGAATCCGCGGCGGTGCGCCACAATACCCGGAGTTTCAACCTCAATCGCTATCGCACCACAGCGGCACTGCCCGATTACGACGCGCTGAAAGACGAAGCGCGCCGCATCAAGGAACACGCGCTCGCCAATCGCACGACGCTTGTTCAGCGGCTTTCCGAGAGTGTCACGCGAAATGGCGGGCACTTCTTTTTTGCGCGCGACGCTGAGGAAGCGCGCCAATACATTCAGGAAGTCTGCAAACAGCATCACGTGCGGTCCCTGGTCAAGGGTAAGAGCATGACCTCGGAGGAGATCCACCTGAACGGCGCGCTGGAGCACGATGGAATCCGCGTGGTGGAAACGGATCTGGCCGAGTTCATTCTGCAGGCGGCGGACGAGCAGCCGTCGCACATCATTGCTCCTGCCATTCACTACTCGCGCGAGCGCATCACCGCGCTCTTTCGCAGGAAATTTCAGACCGATTTGCCGTTGGATACCGGCGAGGACCTGACGCGATTCGCGCGCGAACGCTTGCGCGAGGATTTTCTGGCGGCGGACGCGGGAATTACCGGGGCCAATCTGGTTTCCGCGAACTGCGGAAGCCTGCTGCTGGTGGAGAGCGAAGCGAACATCCGTTTAACGTGCATCGCACCGCCTTTGCACATCGCGCTGTCGGGCTTCGAAAAAATCGTGCCCTCCCGCCGCGAATTTGCCCCCTTCATCGAGCTTCTTGCGGCTAGCGCCACGGGCCAGCCGCTGGCCAGCTACACCTCCGTGATTCAGCCCCCACTCGCGGTGCCGGTCGTTGATTTTCGCGGCGCGGGGCCGGCCGCGCGCGAATTTCATCTGGTGATTCTGGATAACGGGCGCGAAGCTCTGGCGCAGGACGCGCAACTGAGAGAAGCCCTCTATTGCATCCGCTGCAGCGCGTGCCTAAATTCTTGCGCGAATTTTCAAGTGCTGGGAGGACACGGATTCGGCGGAGCCACTTATTCCGGCGGAATCGGCGCCACCTGGGAAGCGGCGACAACCGGCCAGTTGAAGCTGGCGCGGTTCAGCGATCTCTGCACCGGTTGCTCGCGTTGCGTGCCGCAATGTCCCGTGCGAATCGATGTTCCCGGTTTGAACGTGGAGCTGCGCTCGCGTCTAAATCACTCGGTCCCTATCTCGCTGGCAGCGCGAACGGTGCTTCTGCTATTGGGCGCCTCGCCGGTGGAACATGCTTCGGCGCAACAAATCTTTTTTGCGCACTATGATCGCGTGGCTCGCTGGGGAACGTTTCTCGCCCCGTTATCGAATTCCTTTTTAAAGGTGCCCGGTTCGCGCTGGTTTTTGGAGAAGTCTTTTGGAATTGACCGGCGACGTCATCTTGCACCATTTCCGAAGAAAAACTGGGTGGACATTTGTGCGGATGAAGTGAGGCAGAAGCTGGATACGCGCCAAAGTCCGGAGGTTTTGGTGCTGGCGGACGTGTTCACGAATTACGGCGCACCACAACGGGGAAGAGATGCCATTCGTTGTCTGCGTGCGGCCGGTGTCCGCGTGCGTTTGACGAAATCTCTGCCGGACGGACGCGCCGCCCTCTCGCAAGGAATGATCGAAACGGCCCGCTCGCACGCCGAAGCTCTTTCCAGGTATCTCGCGGCGGAAAATGCACAGGGTCTGCCTCTGCTAGTCGTTGAGCCCAGCGTCCTGGCGATGATCCTTCGCGAGTATCGCAAATTATTGCCGGCGGAGCCCTTCGCGAAACTGCAAAGCTCCACAACAGATCTGGTGGAGTTCCTGGCGCGACATTTTGTGGAGCAGGGAACTGATCCGCGGGCCATTTTTGACATTCGGAAGTTCACACCGGGCCCCAGAGTCTTCTACCACGCCCATTGCCAACAGCGCGCTGTCAGCGACCCAGCCATCACGGTCGAATTTCTGCGGCAGCTCGGCTTTGAAGTCGTTTGTTCGCAGGTGGAATGCTGCGGGATGGCCGGAAGCTTCGGCTACAAGAAGGATTTCTACGATGTCAGCCAGGCCGTGTCCGAGGAGCTTGTGGAACAATGGAGGGCCGCCGAGAGCGCCACGGGCCCGCACACGCTGCTTGCCAGCGGCGTCTCCTGCATCGAGCAATTGCAAGGTGCAACGGGCCGAGCTGCGCTGCATCCCGTGGAGGTTCTTGCCAAATTGTTGTGAACCTAACTGCGAGCGACGTTGCCAGTGTGCTGAAAACAGATAATAAGTTGTCATCCCGAGCGAAGCGAGGGATCTGCTTTTATCAAAGGACTAGGAGAGGGCCAATTCTTCCCCGCCGCCTGCCCAATAGAAAAATGGTTTCTGCCCAGCACAATCGCGAGTATGCTTGCCATCGAAGCGCACGAAAAAACTCCTTTTGCGGATGGCACGTTGTCACGAATAATGCCGCAGGGAATTTCCCCGCAAGAGTTTTTCAGGAGAACTCATGTACCAACCCGAAGCGTACGCGGCAGCACTCTTCTTCATGATCGTCAGCATGATTTGCTGGGGCTCCTGGGCAAACACCATGAAACTCACCCCGGGCTACGCGTTTCCCCTGTTTTACTGGGACTATCTGGTGGGCATGGTTTTGGGCGCGCTCGTATTAGGTTTCACGCTGGGAAGTTATGGCGGTGCCGGATTGTCGTTCCTTGCGGATCTACGTGGCGCGAATAGCGGGCACATTCTTTACGCGCTTCTCGCAGGGATCATTTTCAACGTGGCCAATCTGCTCCTTGTTGCGGCCATCGAAATCGCCGGGCTGGCCGTGGCCTTTCCGATCGGCATTGGACTGGCTCTGGTCGTGGGGGCGCTCGTGAACTATCTGATCTCGCCACGAGGAAACCCGCTTCTGTTGTTCAGCGGAATCGTTCTGGTGGTGTTGGCGATCATCTTTGACGCGATGGCTTACAAGAAGCGTGATGTGGAGAAGAAGGCCGTCAACGCGCGGGGCATCAAGATCAGCATCGCTTGTGGCATCCTGATGGGGACCTTTTACCCGCTGATCGTTAAAGCCACAACGGGCGAGGAGGCGCTGGGGCCTTACGCCGTGTCCTTTCTCTTCTGCATCGGCGCCGTACTATGCGCTCTGCCCTTGAATTACTACTTCATGCGCAAGCCGCTGACGGGAGCTGCCCCCGTCACGATGCAGCAGTTCTTCGCCACGAAGCCTGCCTATCACTTGTGGGGTGTTGTTGGCGGGCTGATCTGGTGCACGGGAACCACTTTCAACTTCGTGGCATCGCACGCGCAATTGGTCGGTCCGGCCATTTCCTATGCGCTGGGGCAGGGCGCGACAATGGTCTCCGCCATCTGGGGCGTGTTCATCTGGCGCGAGTTCGTCAACGCTCCCGCCGAGTCGCGCCGCTTCATCCCACTAATGTTTCTTTTCTTCCTGATCGGACTCGGTGCAATTGCCATCGCGCCTCTCTACCATTGAGACGTTGGCCCAAGGAACCAGAAGTTCACTCCGTTCGGTTTGTCAACTCAGGAGACACACCTGAAGATCCTCACGGAGTGACGCTGATCGCCTTGCCCGAATAGGGCACGTTCTTATCAGCCGCATCAGTGATCGCCCCGCCTGTGCCGTGGCCGTCCCGCACGAAAACGATGCGGAAAGTCCGATCTTTCAGCATCCCCGGGAAAGATCCCTTGCGCTCACCGATGGTGAGCGTTTGCTTGGTGTTATCCCAGTGGAAGCCAATTGTTGCGTACACGCCCTTCTCGTAGTTATAAGTGTCGTTCTCATCCTCATAGAGCGCGAAATCCCCGTCGGCCCCGCGATAAATGCGAATTTCCAACGGGTCCGCGGACTTCTCCGCAGCGAACTGCACTTCCGGGCCCAGCGGAAGAATCGCGCCGGCGCGAACGAAAAGGGGCAGGCGTTCCAGCGGCGCTGGAACATCGATGGCCTGTCCTCCTTTTGTCGAAGCACCGCTCCAGAAGTCATACCAAGTCGCCGCGGGCAGATACAGGTGGCGGACCGTTGCGCCGGGTTCGGTGACGGGAGTCACGAGTAGCGAAGGGCCAAACAAGAATTCGTCGCCGGTATTCTGTGCGCGAACGTCCGTGCGGAAGTCCATAACGAGAGGCCGCATGATCGTGGCGCCCTCGTTGGTCACTTTCCAGGCTTGCGAATAAATGTAGGGCATCAAACGGTAGCGCAAGCGGTCATAGTCCGTGAGAATTTTCTGCGCCGCCGTGCCGTACGACCAAATCTCGTTCTGGTTATTGGGCACGCGCGTGCCGTGCGCGCGGAAGATAGGGCAAAACGCGCCAAACTCAAACCAGCGCACGTAAAGCTCACGATAAGCCGGATCATCGGGATTCGCGTCCACGAAGCCGCCGATGTCAGTCGTCCAATAAGGAATGCCAGAGAGCGCCAAATTCAATCCGGCGGGAATCTGCCTGCGGAAAGTCTCCCAGTTTGGGTAGACATCCCCAGACCATACCGAGGCCGCATTGCGCTGTGACCCCGCATAACCGGAACGCGTAAGAATGTACACGCGCTTTTGATCGGAGGCAGCGCGCTGGCCCTGGTAAACAGCGGTCGTGGTGAGCAAGGGAAACTCATTGGCATAGCGCGCGCCATTGCCGATGGCCACTTTGTTCGTCGCCAGAATGTTGGTCTCGCGCCCTTCGGTTTCCGGCTCGGTGGTATCGAGCCACCAGGCATCCACGCCAATCTTGAAGAGCGCGTCGTTCATCAGGTTCCAATAGTATTTGCGCGCGTCCGGATTGAACGCATCGTAGAGCGCCTGGCCCACGGGATGAAAACTATTGGCAACTGTGCGGTCAATGAAGTATCCGCGCTTCCCCATGTCGTCGTAGACGGGAGTGCCTGGCCGGAAGAAGGGCCACACGGAAACCATCAAGTGCACATTTTCGCTGTGGAGTTCCTTCACCATGGCCGCGGGGTCAGGATAATTCTTGTTCCACACGGGCTCGCCCATGGTGTTCCACCAGAACCAATCCTGGACGATATTGTCCAGGGGAATTTGCAGAGCGCGATATTTTTCCGCGATGCCGAGAAGTTCCTGCTGCGAGGCGTAGCGATTCTTGCACTGCCAGTAGCCGTAGGCCCATTTGCCGAACATGGGCGCGGGGCCCGTCAATTCGCGATAGGCGGCGATGATGCTGTCGAACTCAGGGCCATAGAGAAAGTAATAGTCCATCGCGTCCGCAACTTCGGAGCTGAGATAGAATGCGTGGACGAAGCGATTGTTGAAGCGGCTGCGCGAGCCGTTGTTCCAGAAAATGCCGTAGCCGTTGCTGGAGAGCAGCAGCGGCACGGAAATATTCGTGTTGTCTTGGGAGAGATCCACGGCCTCGCCGCGATAATTCCACACGCCTGCCTGATGCTGCCCCAGGCCGTAAAACGCTTCCTGCGTGCCCCACATGTTGACGAAGCGCTCGGGATGCAGCGTCTTCTCGCCGTTCACCTCGACGGGCGTCAGCGAACGGGTGGACTCCTGCGCGAGGGTCTTGCCCTCCGCATCAAGGAATTGCACGGCGCTGTTTTCGCGGACAATCACAATTTTTAGCCGCGACGTGCTGAGTGTCACCGTCTTTGGATCCGTCGTTTCCAGCGTGAAACTTGCCTGCGGCCACTCCGTTTTGACGACGAGAAAATCCGTGTGCTCCGGCACCGTGGCTTCCAGGGAATACGTCACTCGAATGATCGCATCCGTACACACTCGGAATCGCAAATAGCCGCGCTGCAACTGGAGAAGCGCGCCATCGGGCTGCTGTTGCACATTGATGACGGGATTGACCGGCAACCACTGGGCCTGCGCCACACCCGGGAGAACCAAAGTGGCGGCCAAATAAAGAACTCCGATCACGTTCAGAAAAGAGAAACGACCTGACATGACAGCACCTCCTCAGAAAGTGCGTAAACACTCACAAATTTGCACACGCGCATCCGCTGCGCGAATGTGGCATTGCCCCAGAGGGAAGTCAAGTGCGCGGCTTACATGTTCTTGTTCAGGGCTGCGCTCCCGGCCGTTGTTGTCGAATTACTGGTAAGTTTCCGGGAAGCGATGGAAATCGTTACAAGGCAGATTTGTGCGCCTTGGCCTGT
>CAWADS010000055.1:0-40092 GCA_963780785.1 Candidatus Acidiferrales bacterium | reverse complement strand
TTCAGCGGCCGCTCTACGGGGGACGGTCACCGCGCAAGATGGTTCCGCACTGGCAGGAGCTACGGTGAAGCTCATTCGGAAGGCACCCACAGGCACTCCAGCGACAACGGAAACGGACGAAAGCGGCCACTATGAATTCCTGAACCCAAAACCGGGAGACTACTCGATTTCTGTCGAGGACGAGGGCTTCAAGAGAATTGAAAGAGCGGTGCTCCTGAAGGCGGGAGATCAGTGGATTCAGGATTTCAGGCTGGAAGTCGAGGCCGTCAGGGAGAGAGTGGAAGTTAGCGGATTGGCCACGATTATTTCCACGGAAAGCGCGTCAGCGCCAGTCGCCGTTGTGACGAATACGCAACTGGTTACTCTGCCCACCTCGCAAGAAAAAGTGAAGGAGGTTATTCCCATGACGCCGGGGGTGGTACAGACACTGGACAGCAAACTGGTGTTCAAAGGCTCGGACGAAAATCAGAGCCTTCTGATTATTAATTCCACGCGCAATACGGACCCGGTGACAGGCAGCTTCGGGATCACTGTGCCGACGGACGCGGTCGAGTCATTTGCGGTGTACAAGACGCCTTATGACGCGAGTCTAGGGAGTTTTTCGGGAGGAGTGACCACGATAGAAACGAAACCTCCGGCCGACGGCTTCGACGTCAATGTAAACAGACTCGGAATCACGCTTTTGGGGAAGAACGGGCATATGGCGGGACTTGGCGGGGCCAACCCTGCCTTCTCGTTTGACGTCCCTTTGATAGCACACAAACTGCTGCTCTCGGAATCATTCCAGTACGAAATGAAAAAGACGACTGTGGAAGGATTGCCGTGGCCGTACGACATCAGCAAGCGTCAAGGATTTAATTCCTTTGCAACTCTGGAGGCAATTCTCGCCAAGAACCACATACTGACGATGACGTTGAATGTGTTTCCGTTACGAACGGATCACATTGACATCAGCGCCCTGGTTCCCCAGTCAGCGTCGAACAATTTGAATCAACGCGGTATGGCCGTGGCCGCGTCTGATCGATACGAGTTCGAGTCTGGAAACGTTCTTTCGGTGATGGCGCAATATACGCGCTTTGACAGTACTGCGCAGGGGCAAGGCACCGCGGACATGCTGATTACGCCCCAAGGCTGGGGCGGTAATTACTTCAATGCGTGGTCCCGGCGAGGCAAGGAGCTGCAGTTTCTGACAAATTACGAATTCTCGAAGAAGCAGTGGCTCGGATCGCATGAAATCCGGGTGGGAGCGGATATCGACTGGCGCAGCTATTCTGGAACAAATGTTTCGCGTCCCATTCAAATCCTGCGGGAAGATGATTCGCTGGCGGAAACGATCGATTTCGCCCCGGCGCCCGCTCAGATTCAGTCGGATAGCATTTTTGCGGAGTTCGTGCAGGACCATTGGCTGTTGAATTCACACTTCAGCGTCGACCTGGGGTTACGCTTGAGCACGGAAACGTTTGGCTGGCCGGCGAAGTTGGCACCTAGGCTAGGGCTGGCGTACTCACCCAGCAAGGACGAGAAGACCGTGATTCGCGCCGGGGCAGGTTTCTTTTATGGAGTGTTACCTCTGCTGGCTGCGAACTGGCGGGGAAACCCCGCGCAAACGATCACCGAGTACGGAACCTCGGGCGTGCCGGTTGCGCCTCCGGTCACCTATACGAATGTTTACACGGCGAGCTTGAATCCGCTGGTTTCTCCAGTGTTGCCCACGCAGCCGAATACGACGCCTCGGAACTTTACTTGGAATGCAGGCATGGTTCGGGAACTCCGGAAGGATTTGCATCTTGAACTGAGCTACCTCAACAGCCGCACAACCTATCTCTTCGGAGTGGAACCTTTCACAGCGGCAACACCGAGTGACGAATCTTTTATGGCCCTTACGAACACCGGATCTTCCAGGTATTACGAATTGGAAGCGTCGGTGCATTACAAGTTACGCCAAAGCGACCAGGTAAATGCGTCTTACATTTGGAGCCGGGCGCGCGGAGACCTGAACAATCTCTCCAACGTGATGATCCCCTTTGCCGCGCCGGTGATTCGGCCGGACGTTTACGGCGTTTTGGCGTCCGATATTCCGAATCGCGTGATTGCATGGGGAATTTTCGCGTTGCCATGGAAGGTCACGCTCAGCCCGCTGGTGGACGTTCACTCCGGGTTCCCGTACTCGCCCGTGGATGTGACGCAGCAGTATGTGGGCGCGCCGAATGGGCGGCGCTTCCCGGACTTTTTCTCACTGGACTTTAAGGCGTATCGCGCGTTCCGGATGCCATTCCTCAAAGGTAAAGGCGGTAGAGGGCATCACTTTCGGCTCGGGGCCTACACGCTGAACCTTACCAATCATGGGAATTACAGTACCGTCTACAGTAATGTGGCATCTCCGAACTTTGGGCAGTTTGTAGGATTTCTGTACAGACACGAAGGCATGACCCTCGATTTTGTGGACTGAAGCTTCTGCCTTGAGATGCCCCTGACAAAGAGGGTGTGACTTGAGCTTGTGGGATCGGCTGCTGAAGATGTCGTCGGCGCTAATCTCCAAAAAAACCTGAGAAAACTTGCTTTTGTCGCGCAGATGCCCGATTAACGCTTAGCGGAGAAGTCGGTAGTGGTGCTGCAGATGTCAGGTTTCGCGACTATACGTCCCCGGAAGGCCGCTCTTTGACCACTGGCAGGAAGGCGAGTTGGTGTAGAATCCACACCATCCTCGGACCCAAAAAGGAAATCCCGAATTAAACTGGGAGGCCGAAATGCAATATGTGCGCACGTCTATGGCAGCCTTGCTGGCTCTGTTTTTAAGCTGCCCGATTCTTTCCGCAGAACCTGAGTTGCGCCCATCGTTCGATCTCGTAATCACCAACGGGCACATTATCGACGGCACCGGCTCGCCATGGTACTCGGGAGATGTCGGTATTCGCGACGGCAGGATCGCCGCTATCGGTAATCTTTCCCAGGCTGAGCGGAAGCGTACCATCGATGCGCACAACATGGTGGTGGCGCCCGGGTTCATCGACATGCTGGGACAATCGGAATTAACGATCCTGGTAGACCCTCGCTTGCCGTCAAAAATATACCAGGGCATAACCACGGAGATTACCGGCGAAGGCGGTTCTCCAGCGCCGTTGAATGACGCGATTGTCCAAGCCGACCACCTGGATTACGAGCACTTTAAGATCAGCCCCGATTGGAGAACTCTGCGCGAATATTTATCGCGACTGGAAAGACAGGGCCTCGGCATCAACCTCGCCACTTACGTCGGCGCAACGCAAGTGCGACGCATGGTCCTGGGCGATGCGGACATACAGCCGACTCCTGCGCAACTCGATCAAATGAAGGCTTTGGTCCGCGATGCCATGCAAGATGGCGCTGTCGGACTCTCCACGTCCCTGGAGTATGCTCCTGCTCCCTACGCCAAAACGGACGAGATCATTGCGCTGGCGACGGAAGCCTCGAAACTTGGCGGCATCTATACCACGCACATGCGAGACGAGAGCGATTCTGTGCTCGTTGCCATAGACGAAGCGCTGCGCATCGGACGTGAGGCGCAAATTCCTGTGGAGATCTGGCACCTCAAAGTCGCCGGTAAGGCCAACTGGGGCCGCATGCCCGAAGTGGTGGCCAAGATTAACGGCGCGCGCGCTCAGGGGATGGATATCACAGCGGATACGTATGCGTACACAGCGTGGTTTAACGGTTTCTCGGCTTTCATCCCTCCCTGGGCGCACGACGGAGGTGATGCCAAGCTCGTCGAGCGGCTCAAGGACCCGAGTGCCCGCGCTCGGATCAAGAAAGATATGCTCACGCCCTCGAAGGACTGGGACAACGAGTGGCAAGAAATCCCGGGGCCGGAGGCCATCCTGATTGGGGTGGTGCAGAACCCGAAACTTCTGCCTCTGGAAGGCAAACGACTCTCGGATGTCGCCAAGATCTGGAACAAAGAGCCGATGGACGCACTTTTCGACTTGCTCATCGAAGACAACGCTTTTACGGAAGTAGCCGTCTTTGGCATGTCGGAGCCAGACGTTGCGCTGGCTCTGGAACAGCCATGGGTGTCCATTGACAATGATTCCTCTGGCACTTCGCCAGACGGCATTCTCGGACAAGCACACCCGCACCCTCGGGCCTACGGAACTTTCCCACGGATCTTGCGCAAGTATGTACGCGAAGAAAAGAAACTGACACTCGAAGATGCCATCCGCAAATTTTCCTCGCTACCCGCCCAGCGCATGCGCCTCACGGATCGCGGAGTTTTGAAACAAGGCATGTGGGCGGACGTGGTTATCTTCGATCCGGCCAAGGTGCGCGATCTGGCGACCTTCGAGAGTCCCAACCAGTTGTCGGAGGGAATGGTCTACGTGCTGGTCAACGGAGTGGCTGTCATTGATCAGGAGAAGATCACCGGCGCACTGCCAGGTAAGGTATTGCGCGGGCCGGGGTACGTGCCGTAGCCAATTGTGAGCGCATCGCCATCCCGGCTGCTGCCGGGTGCGCCACGACCACTTCCGCGGAACCGACAGAAAAATGGTTGCCGCCGAAGTGGATATGAGAAGGAGTTTATCCGCGTTTGGCGGACTAACCGGGAGTTTGCCGCGCATCAGGTTGCTTATCCAGCGCGGCGAGAACCCACTTCTGCAAAACGGCTCGAAAATGAGGCTTTATCTCGCCAAACACCACACCCATGCCCGAAGGCTTGAGATAGAGCACTGATGCCTCGGCCTCGAAATATTCTCCAGAGTTGTAAATCTTCAGCAGAACAGGGCGCTGCATCTCAAAGGACGCAGAAGTCTCCAGGAAACACCCGCGCAAGCTTAGCTCTGTTACGCGTGCGGGTACAAAAGCAGCAGGCGAGCTCCTGGGCGCGACCTCGCCACCGGCGCTGAACGCAAACCTCAACCCACGACGCTCTTGGTCCATGGTTCAAGCTTATTCCATGGAATAAGTGGTGTCGAGTCACTCGATGAACGTCCGACACGAATTGGCTAGTAACGGTTTTCCGACCGCGCCCAGGAGGCGCGTGCCGAGCAAAGCCGGACGGAATAAGACCAGTTGTCCGATGAGGCGACACCGGCCTTCTCATGGAGGTCACTAGGACGGTTGTCGTCACTCCGAAGCCTTGCAGTCGAGTCAGCGACCGACGATCACCCGCGCCCGAGCGGGAGCCTGGGCGAATCACCCTAAAGGCGTGTAGCGATGGTTAAGTTGGGCCGCCCGGCCAACTGTTCCTAGCTGAGTTGGAAATTCCGCGGATCAAGGTCAAGGTTATTAAGAATTCTATCGGCGCTCATATCCCAATCATAAACACGCGTCGCGCCATTCTGCAGTTCTTCCGTGTACTGAAGGTCGTAATGCCGTGGCAGAGTGATTCCGTTGTCGGACTCGAAGTGGCTGAAGCGCTCCACGAGAGTAAAGCGAATTTCCCGTTGCTGCGCGCTGTTCCTGATCGTGCCGCCGAAGTTGGGCTGGCTCACCGAATACACAGTCATCACATGACGATAGGTCTCGGGATCAAAATACAGCTTGACGCTCATGTCAGAGGTGCCCTTGGAGAGATATTCGATACATTGCAGTTCGTGACCGTCGACTTTCTTGAGGCCGATGTAGCCGAGCTTCACCCGGCTGTGGTCAAGGTTTTGCAGAGCCCAAGCCGTGGAAAGTTCTCCTCCCAGCAAGCCCTCTTTGACGATGAAATCCTGGCTGTTCACGAACCGCGCGAGCGTGCTCCGGTCGTGCGTGGAAGTAGCGGCTGCGAAAG
The DNA here is from genome assembly GCA_963780785.1 of Candidatus Acidiferrales bacterium. GTDB lineage: Bacteria > Acidobacteriota > Terriglobia > Acidiferrales > UBA7541 > Acidiferrum. The sequence goes on along the minus strand of CAWADS010000055.1, from coordinate 34,343 downwards.
AAGTCTTGTCGCCGTCGAAGACAAATTGTTCACCCCGCCAATTGCCGTTGCCGAACCGCATTACGAAGTTCGACTTGCGCTGTTCGGATACGCGGCCCCAGCTGCCAAATGTTTCGCCTCCGCCGCCGACCAGCATCTTGAAGTGCAGCGTGCCTTGTACCGCGCGCGACCTGACGGCCGCACGGGCTTCCGCGGTGCCGATCGAATCGAGGTGTTTGGCAACGATTTCTTCCGGGGTCGTCTCGGCCGCATGCGCCGAACAAAGGGAACCGGCAAGTGACAGCGCAAGAACAAACTGTCTCCAGTAAGAGTTGATTCCGCTCCTCATCATCAAGGTGTAATTCCCCTTCTTCTCTGGCCCACTTTGGGCCACGAGCGACTGGGTGCATCGCATGGGCAACCTCCAAAATGAACTCCCTACCCCGTCATTCGGTAGGACGTAGTCCCTCTATTACCGGTTACGTTAATCTATCCATCAATAAGATTCAATTCGTGCGCGCCCTTCTTTTCTGATTCCCCGGCGCCCACCGCGTGTCTGCTCCAACGGATCGCTGGGCGTCCTCATCACTCCCGGCCGTCGAGGACACAGTAGTCCGTGTGCTTCGTGATGAGCCCGTCGACAACCGTGAAGAACGAAGCGATTCGCAGGCGAACCAGGGTGCCGGGCTTCACACTTCCCAGAGCTACCGCCGCCGTGCCCGACCACTCCAGTTCCAGCACGACCTGCTGGCCCTGTGCCACGAGGTTTCGAATCTTCATTTGGCGGTCGGGGAATAGCGCAAGCGCTCTCTCTGCCGCAGCATGCAACACGGAACGCTTGCCTCCTCGGCCACGTGGCGTAGCCGCGGTAGGCAGCTCGGTCCATTCAGCATTCACCGCGTAGCATGTGTCGACCCAATCTGTCGTGCGCCGGTTGTAGAGTTCAACGCACCGCCGAATCGCTCTCTCGTTCACCTCCGCACTCGCGTCCATATGTCCCTTCCTTTCTCCGCCCAACAGGCCGGCTAGCCCGCGTAAAACCGGCCGGTCCCAGCCGTCCTAAGACGATGTCGCCAACCCTGGATGGCAATCACTTTGTTTGTGACGGCTTCATCCGCTCCGGTTTGGCCACTTGACAGGGATTAGCCATGGGGTTGCTGCGACCGACTCAGTCTTTGGATTCGTGACTCTGGGGAGTCTTGGTACAAACGTGGGCAGCAAATTCCTTGTCACGTTGGGCTTTCTACTTCCTCATCATTTCATCAAGTGTATTGCCGACGAACGGGCCAGAAGGCTTAAACAGCCAGTTGCACTCGGAGCAGCCGAAGTCTTGAAAATTCTCGCTCTCAATTCGTACCAGCTTGCGTGACATCGGGAGTCTATCCCGCCCCCCGCCACGTTCTTAGTCCCGCGCACTCAAAGTTGCTGTACCGCGCGTCACGCCGCAACGTGCCCAGCTACCAATCGGCCGGATGCCCCAATCCTCGGCCTTCTCGCCGCCGATTGGACCCGACGCCCGATAAACGCTAGTGCTTTATCGGAGGCGCGCTTCCAGGGAAAAGATGAGCGGGAGCAGGGTGCTCCTGCGCGCGTTCGATAAAGCCGTTTGAAGGGAGACGCTGGCGGTTGCGGCAGAGGCGGGGCTATGGGAATTGAATTCGTTCTTGGTTTTAACCTAAAGATTTCACAGTACTTGCTAAAATCAAGCCAATATGAAAATTGTGATTCAAGATCTCGCAGTGCTGCGTGACTTTTGGTGCTTAGCACGCGAAGCGTTTGCCGCCCCAGCTGCTTCGTGCTAACGCTTTAGCCGTCCCTGTAGGTGCTGTCCGAACTTGTCCGCTTTGACGACTACACAGGAGTTAGCCCGAGGGGAGCTACAACGACTATAATGCGAAAACGGTATACCGAAATTTGGATCCGGTAAACCGAGCCAAGCAAGAGCAGTGAGTCCTAAGAAATTGTGGTGACCAATGCCCAGAAGCACAATCAGCTTCGACACCGTGCGGAACATCGGACTCGCGTTGCCGGGCGTGGAGGAGAGCACCGCGTATGGTCAACCGGCACTCAAGATCCATGGAAAACTCCTGGCGTGTGTCCCTGCTAATCGCTCGGCCGAACCCGCCTCGCTTATGGTTCGCGTGGATTTCGATGACCGCGCCGAGCTACTCGCTGCGGACCCCGATGTTTACTATGTGACGGACCACTACGTCGGCTATAGCGCCGTGCTGGTTCGCCTGTCTCGCGTCACTCCCGATGTGCTACGGGACTTGCTCGGCATGGCCTACAAGTTTGTGGCTCGCACCGCGGCGCCCCGTTCGCCAGCGCGAAAGCGCCGAAAGCTCGGACCAAGAGAATGAACAAAAGTCCGAATCCCAGCGCGTAACGGCGCACTCGGAAACTGACTCCCTAGCCCTCGGATGAACAAGTTGGTCTTCCGCAAATTGAAGGCTAGAATAATCGCATGCGGCTCCGCCTCCTTCTTCCGCTCGCATTCCTTCTCTTCTTTGCGCTCCCCAATCTATTAAACGCGCAGACAGCCACCCTCAAAGAAATCCACGCCGATGGCTTGAAAAAACTCACCGAGGCCCAGGTTGTTTCGCTCTCGGGCCTGGCCACGGGCACCGAAGTCGGCCGCAACGAACTCCAGATGCCGCCGACGCGCTGGTGAAGTCTGGCCTGTTCGCCAAGGTCAATTACAACTTCACCACCCACAATGATGCGGTTTCCCTGACCTTCCATCTCGAGGAAAATCCCCGACTGCCGGTCTCCTACGACAGCTTCCCGTGGTTCGCGGACTCGGAACTCGACGACGCCGTCCGCAAGGACCTGCCGTTCTATGACGGCACGCTGCCCGAAGGCGGCGCCGTTGTCGAACAAGCCGCCATTTCCCTGCAGGCTTTTCTTGCGGCGCACGGCACCGGTGTCCAGATCGAACATGCCGTGCTGCTCAACCCGCTCACGGAGGGATCGATTCACCAGTTTCGCGTGGAGGGTCTCGCGCTACGGATTGCCAGCATGGAATTCAGCGATCCGCACCTGAAGGAATCACTCGCGGTGCAGCAGCATCTTTCGGAAATTCTCGGCAAGCCCTATTCCCGCCTGGCCATCGATATCTTCCTGGCCGAAGCGATTCGCCCGGTTTACCAGCAGGACGGCTACTTGCGCGCCAGAATCGGCCCCGCGGAGGTGCGCCTCTCCGGAGATCCCCACCAGAAACTGCCAGAGCAAATCCCGGTGTACGTGCCGTGCCAGCCGGGGCCCGTCTATCACTGGAGCGGCGCGGAGTGGAGCGGCAACCAGACGCTTTCCGCCATCACGCTCACCGGCACGCTGGGGCTGAAGCCCGGAGACGTGGCCAACGGCATGGGCATTGAAACGGGATGGGACCGGATCCGCGAAGAGTACGGCCAGCGCGGCTATCTGGAAGCGAAGTTGACGCCCGCGGCCACCTACGACGACCAGGCCCATACCGTTTCCTACGCCGTAACCATCACAGAGGGCCCTGTCTTCCACTTCAACCAGATGACCATCACGGGAATGTCGCTTGCGGGCGAGCGCATGATCCGGGAAGCCTGGCCCGCAAAACAGGGCGATGTTTTCGACAAAAAAGTCTTCGAGCAATTCCTGAATCGCCTGGAAATTCACCGCGACACTATTTTCAAGGAGTTGCCGTTGCATTACGACACCGTAGGCCACTGGCTGCAAACCGATGCGGCGAAGTCCACCGTCGATGTCCTTCTCGATTTCAAATGACCTGAAAATCTTTTTTCAGGGGCTAAAGCCCAATTGATTTCTCGGGCTTTACGCCGGGGCTGAAGCCCCGGCTTCCTGAAGAAACGGCTCCACCCGCAAGCTGATCAGCCGTGCCGAAGGGCTCGCGCGCGGCGTGCTGCGGCGCAAGGCCATTGGCGCTATACTCATGTGTGCGATGAAGCCCCTGGTGCATATTCACGACGAAGAGCCTTCGACGCACGCGGCTGGCGAGAAGGAGCAGCTCCTCTTCTCCAACCTGGCCGGCCTGCCTTCCCTGATCGTCGCGCTTTCCGGCGGCGCGGACTCCGCCTATCTCGCCTGGGCCGCGCATCGTGTGCTAGGCGAACGCGCCCTGAGCGTAACCGCTCTTTCCGCGAGCTATTCCGCCTACGACCGCGAGCAACTGGAAAAGTTCCTACAGACCGCCGGCGTGTGCCACGAATTCATCGAAACGCACGAGTTGGAGAATCCCGCCTATCGCGCCAATGCCTCTGACCGTTGCTACTACTGCAAGGACGAACTCTTCTCCGCGCTGGACCGGATCGCTGTGGACCGCCATTTCGCCGCCATCGCTTACGGCGTCAACGCCGACGACACCTCCGATTTCCGCCCCGGCCACCGCGCGGCCCACGAGCACCACATCCTCACGCCCCTGCTGGAGGCCCAACTCCGCAAGTCCGAGATCCGCTTGCTATCGCAGCGCGCAGGCCTCCCCACCTGGGACCGCCCCGCCTCCGCCTGCCTCTCCTCGCGCCTGCCCTACGGCACGGAAGTTACCGCGGAGCGTCTTTCGCTGGTCGAGCGCGGCGAAGCGGCCCTCCGCGAACTGGGCTTCCGCCAGTTCCGCGTCCGTCTTCATGACAACCTGGCGCGCATCGAACTCGCCCCTTCCGATCTTCCCCGCGCCCTCTCGCCGGAGATGGCCGCCGCCATGGCTAACGCCTTGAAAGCAGCCGGGTTCACCTACGTGGCCCTCGACCTGGAAGGCTACCGCCAGGGCTCCTTGAACGAAACGCTGGCGAACTCCGCGGGAACATAAGATTCCTATTTTGCGTACCTTATTCATAGGAGGGCCTGGAAACTCAGGCTGAAGCGAACATGCGCACCCACAAATCGGCTCTGCCCGGCATTGTCTTTTTTGCCGCGGCCTTCACTCTCTTCACCCTGCAAGCTTCCGCTGCGGATAACACCTTTGACCGTACTTTCACCGTATCCGGCCCGGTCCGCATCGATCTCAGCAACGGCTCCGGCAACGTCGAGATACGCGGCACCGCCGACGGCAAGGTCCACGTCCACGGAAGAGTCACCAAGGGCTGGACAATTTGGGGCAGTTCCGAAAAGAACGTTCAGGAAGCGGTCAGCAATCCCCCTCTGGAACAGCGCGGCGATACCATTCTTATCGGCAAGGAAACTTCCTGGCTGAAGAATGTCTCCATTGATTACCAGATTGAAGTGCCGCACGACACGGAGATTGACGCCGGCGTCGCCTCTGGCGGCGTCACCATCGATCAGGTGCGCGGCCCGGTGAAGTGCTCCTCGGCTTCCGGCTATGTGCACGTCTATCGCGTGGACCGCGAAACCCAGCTGAGCGCGGCCAGCGGCTCCATCGAAGTTTCCGGAATCGGCGGCATCCTGCGCGTCTCCACGGCTTCGGGAAGCGTGGACATCGCCGACGTCAAGGGCGACATCCAGGCCACCGCGGTTTCCGGCTCCGTTCAGATCAGGAACCCCGGCGGCCGTGTGGAAGCCTCGAATGCCAGCGGCTCTATAAACGTCACCGGGGCGAACAACGACGTGCGCGCCCATGTCATTTCCGGCCCAATCGAAGTGCGGGGAAATCCCAGCGGCAACCGCTTCTGGGACCTGAAAACCGTTTCGGGCTCCGTGGAAATCCGCGTGCCCTCCAATTCTTCCTTCCTGCTTTCGGCAGATGCCACTTCCGGTGATATTCGCACCAATCTTCCGGTGATGATCGAAGAGCAGGGCAAGCACTCTCTGCGCGCTCATGTGGGCAATTCCGCCGGGCGTGTCGAAGTCCACACCGTTTCCGGCGGCATCAACGTGCAAAGCGGCTCCTGAGCCATCACAAAACCCGCGACCGAGCGCCCACGATTTCCTGCAAGAGCGTCCGCGACCGGGTACAATGCTGCCGTGCTCCCCTTTCGCCCAGCCTTTGCGAGCCGCTTGGCGTTTTTCTGACGCTGCTTTTGTCCTTCCCCTTGCTCGCGCAGGAATCTTCGTCATCCGCTCCCGCCGCGCTGCCCTCCAAAAACGGCAATGCAAGAAAGGCCGCGGCGCAAGACGCTGCCACCGAAAACGCAGATCTGCAGAAAGCCATCGCCGACGCCGGGAACGACCGCGCGGCGATGGTGCGCAATCTAGATGCCTTCCTGAAAAAATATCCGGAATCCAGCCAGCGTCCGCAAATCTATCGCGCGATCGTGGAGTCCAGCCTACAGTTGCGCGATTTTCCGCGCGCTACGGAATTCGCCGAGCGCATTGTGGCTCTGAATCCCGACGACACTTCCATGACTGTCCTCTCCATCCAGTTGCTCGATCGCTACGGCGGCCAGGAGGGCTGGCGCCGCGCCATTTCCTATTGCTCGCGCGTGGTGGACCGCTTGGGGCGCACCCCTCCGGCGGACAAACCGGTCCGCGTTTCCGCCGAAGAATGGCAGAACGAACAGAAACGCGACATCTCTTCGCTACTGGTGGTGCGCGGCCGCCTCAAGCAGAAGCTCAACGACCTTTCCAGCGCGCAAAAAGACTTTGAGGCCAGTTACGCCGTTGTGCCCAATGGCGCCGCCGCCGAAAACCTCGGCGAACTTGCGGAACTCAAGAAGGACCTGAGCGATGCGCTGCGCCAGTATGCTCGCGCCTTTTCGCTGGACGATCGCGGCGACGGCGTCTCCTCGCAACGGGAATTGCGCAAGAAAATCGGCAACGTCTGGCGTCTGGCGCACGGCTCCGAAGATGGCCTGGGCGCTTATCTTTTGCAGGCGTACGATGAGACCGCGGGGTCGATTATTCCTCCCAAAACCATTCCGAATAAGGGCTTGAAGGAACCCTACGAATTCACGCTACGCAAAGCCCCCGAGGGCACTCCCTTTCCGCTTGCGGATACCAAGGGCAAGGTCGTGGTGCTGAATTTCTGGGCCACCTGGTGCGGTCCCGTGCCGCGAACTGGAGCCGCACTTTGAAAAAGTGGCGGCGCGCTTTTCCGGCGAAAAGGATGTGCTGTTTTACGGGCTGAATTGTGATGAAGACGAATCGCTCGTCGCGCCCTATCTGGCCGAAGAGCGGCCCAAAACCACGATCCTCTTCGCCGATGGATTGGACATCCTGCTCCGCGTCAATTCGTTTCCCACCACGGTCATCCTCGATCGCGCCGGAAAAGTAGCCTACCGCTCCGACGGCTTCGACCCCGACGATATCGAAAAGGTCCTCACCGACGCCATCACCCGCGTAGCCCACTCCCCGGAAACGCCCGCCCCCAACGCCGCCGCGGCGCGCCCGTAGCTCACAGTTTCTTCCAGGTTTTGTAGGGGCGCAGCACGCTGCGCCCCATGTTCGCAATAACGCCACTTGAGATCCCGTCTCGCCTCCCGTTTTTGTAGTGGACGCTTTCCGAGGCGGGCGACTTTTGTCGCTTTTTCTTTCTCTGTTCGCGCGGAACTTTTGCAGTTGCAACGCCTTTCTCACGCGCAAAATCGGGAATGTCGGCGTGCCGACAATGGTACTAAACTTGTTAATTAATATAGAAGAAGAGAATAAAGGAGTTATGGGTAAACACATTCGATTAACCGGTTCACGATGACGATGGACGGTACTTCAGAATCCCAGATTGGCCGGACAGCCTCGTCTTCATTGTTCAGAGACCTGGGTGGCCTACTCGGCAGGCTTGACGGCAGGTGGCGCATCCCAAAGCACTGAGGCAATCTCGGGTGGCCTAGCCCCGGTGATTCATGATGCACTTCCGGCGTACTTCAAATGAACAGATCGGCGGTGACGTGAAAGAACTGGGCGAGTTTCTTGGCCTGGGCTTTGCTGATGGAGCGCTTGCCGTGAAACACCTCGGAGGTGATTCCCTTTGAGCCAAAGACTCTCCAGAGGTCTTTCTGAGTTAGTTTGCGTGCCTCCATCAGGTGGTGAAGCGTCTGCTGCGGCGTGGCCTTGCGAATGGGATAGCGGCGTTCTTCGTAATCGTCAATCAGCACGGTCAGGAGCTCGGCGAGTTCCTTTTCTTCCGGGGAAAGGCTTTGGCGCTCGTCGAGGCGCATCAGTTCGTTCGTCAGACGTTCGCATTCTTCATCCGTGCGGATTACATGGGGGAGGGTACGCCCCAGGAGCTTCCCGTAGGTCTTCTCGTCCAGCTCAATGGTCATGGTGCTCATTGTTTCCAAGCCCCTTTGTCATATTCCGCGTGCGTCAACAAATACAGCACGAAGACCCGCTGCGTCTGGTAGTTCACGCGTGCGATCAAGCGGTACTTGTTACCGGCGATATTAAACACGGTTGTCCTTCCGACCAAATCAGCGGTGCGGTAGACCTGTTTCAGCTCCGCAGGCGTTTTCCATCTCGCCTGGCGCACCACCGCGTACCAAGATTCAAGACTCGCCTGCGCGTCCGGGTGCCGTTGCCAGAAGTGCACCAGCGCGCCTCGCTTAATGATACGCATGAGAGGATAGGTTCTCACAGTGAGAACTACAAGTCAAGGGCTGCCTGGAAATGTCAGGGCCGCTGGCCCGGGCCGCCGCTGCAAATGCGATTCAGGGTGTCCCACGCCCTTTTGCCTCGCGGTGCCTGACAAAAGCGGTGCCCTAGCCAACGATTTGCGGCCGCGAAATCCAGATGGCAACTCCCTTTTCCCAGTAGCTCGGCGTGACCATAAGCCTACTGCCATCGTCTATAGAGCTGGAGGCACTCACTATGACTTTGCGTAGGGTTCTCTATGTCCTTGGCATCGTGATTTGGGCTAGCGTGGCCTTTTCCACCGCGTCGCGCGCCCTTCCCCATCGTCACGCCCTGGGCATTACCTATGGCCAGGAATCCCTGGCCGCCAGTTGCGCCGATCTCCACATGCGCTTCGACCACCATGATGCGGTCCTGCAAAGCGAAGAGCGCACCATCACCAGGGCCGAAGCCCCAACGCTGCGCGTCCGGGCCGAATCGAACGGCGGACTCCAGGTCCAGGGCTGGGACCAGGACAGCTACGGCGTCACGCTCTGCAAGGCCGCCGAGGCCGGCAGCGACGCGGATTCCCTACTGAGCCGGATCCATCTGACCTTTCAGAATGGCGAGTTGGGCGTTTCCGGCCCTTCTTCTCATGAGCGCTGGTCGGCCCACATTCTGATCCGCGCGCCTAAGGCCGCCGCTCTCGACCTCCAAGTCAACAATGGCCCCATGACCCTGTACCACGTGGACGGCAACCTGAAGGTTCGTGCCCAGAACGGCCCTATCACGGTGACCGGTTGCACCGGCGAACTCGATCTCAACTCGCACAATGGTCCCGTCACCTTGGAAGGCAACAGCGGCAAACAAACCGTCCACACCGAGAATGGCCCGGTCACGCTTTCACTCTCCGGCAATTCCTGGGAGGGCGCCGGCATCGAAGCCCATGCCACCAACGGCCCCGTGAAACTGCAAATTCCTTCGGGGTACAAATCCGGCGTGGTTCTGGAATCCAATGGCCATAGCCTTTTCCAGTGCATAGCGAGTGTCTGCTCGGAAGGCCGCAAGACTTGGGAGGACGAGAGCAAGCGCATCGAGTTTGGCTCCGGCCCCACGCTTGTGCGTCTCTCCAGCGTCAACGGCCCCGTTTCCGTCGACTGAGCAGCGCTTCTGGAAAATGAGACTCTCACGTTGGAAGCCCAGCGCCGTGATAGCATGCGGAATATGACGAACACTCACCGAAAGCGGACCTGCCGCTGCGGGCACGGTTCTACAATCCACAGGCCGGAGCCCGGGAGACCGAAACGGCCTCGCGTAATCTGCTATCACCCGGACTGCCACTGCAAGAAATACCGGCCGGCCGAGGGCGCAGCGGCAAAGCGCTGATCGCGGGGAAAAGAGCCGCTGAAGGATATCAGCGACCAGCGATCAGGAAGCTCAGAGGAGAAGAACTCAAGGCCTAACCTCAAAGCGCTGAGGCAATCCCGGGTGGCCAAGGGTGCCCGGAAAGGGCCGCAGCAAACCTAACGCTGAGAACGCAGAGTTCGCAGAGAAGAGGGATCCCTCGACTCCGCGACCCAACGCGCCAAAATACGGCGCGGAAGAAAAAATCGGGTCGCTGCGCTCGGGATGACGGTGGGGGGGAAAGCCGTCATCAGGAGAGTTTGCGGCTGTGAGGGAATTTTTCGACGGCGGATTTGGCGGCGAGAATCGTGTTCACGTGGATCTGCACGGTGTCTTCGACGCGGCGCGCATAGCCTCCGGCGAGCGTGGTCACGACCGGGATATGGCGCTGGCGGGCTTCCTCAAACACACTCCGATCGCGCATTTGCAAACCATTCATCGTCAGGCAGAGGCCGCCCAGCTGATCTTCCTTGTAGGGGTCGGCGCCCCCGACATAAAAGAGCATGTCGGGGCGAAACTTCTCGAGGCCATCGCGGATAGCTGGTAGCAACGCTTGGAGGTATTTTTCGTCGCCGACACCATCGTCCAGATTTAGATCCACGGTGGAGGGCGGCTTGTGTCCAGGGTAAAGATCCAACTGGTGGATAGAGAGCGTGAAGACGGAAGGGTCGTGAGCGAAGATCGCGGCGGTGCCATTGCCTTGATGCACGTCGGTGTCCACGACCATGGCTTTGCGGATTGTTCCGTCGGCTTGCATCTTGCGGATGGCCACGGCCACATCGTGGATGGCGCAGAAGCCTTCGCCATGACCGGGGTAGGCGTGATGAAAGCCGCCGCCAATGTTGCAGCCGAAACCATCGAGAGAAGCAGCTTGAGCGGCAAGGATCGTGCCACCTGCGGCGAGCCAGAAGGCGTTTACGAGTTCCGGCGAGTACGGCACTTCGAGAATCATCACATCGTTTTGGGTGAGCGTGCCGGTTTTGAGCTTGTTGACCCATTCGGGCGTGTGCACGCGCAGGATGTCCGCGTCGGCGGCGGGTTCCGGACGGAGGAAGTTCTCAGGAGTGGCGATTCCGTCGTGAACCAATTTGTAGGCGATGAGGCGATATTTTTGCGAGGGAAAGACGTGTGGGCCGAGATTGAGGTCGTAGCATTCGTGATAGATGAGTTTGAAAGGCAGCATGAACGATCCGGCAAAAAGCTGAGAATCTTCGGCACACTTCAGGGGCTAAAGCCCCCCTGAATCGAGACGCGTTACGCCGGGGCTGAGGCCCCGGCCTCCTATGGAGAAAGCAAAGACACCCCTGGGACACAACGCTAGAGAGCAAATTAATTTTCGCGTTCGAGGATAAAGTCGGGCAGCGTGAGCAGCGCGCGCGCATAGTCGGAGTCGCCATGGCCGTTTAGGCAGGCTTTGGCGCGGCCCGCATAACTGAGGGCCAGGTTGCGCGCACGGTCCAGAGCGCCGGAATCGCGCACCAAGGCGACGAGTTTTTCCGGCTGCACGGAATGGAATTCCTTTTCTTCGAGGACACGAGCAACCAGTTCGCGCGCCTCGCTGTGGCCATTTTCCATCGCGTAGATCAGCGGCAGGGTGACTTTGCCTTCTTTCAGATCGCTAAGGACCGGCTTGCCGAGCTGCTCGCTGGAAGCGGTGAAGTCCAGAAGGTCGTCCACAAGTTGGAAAGCCAAGCCGGCATTGCGCCCGTATTCCGCGAGGGCTTCTTCGTGGGCGTTGCCCAGACCGCCCAGGACGCCACCGAGCCGCGCGCAGCCGCTGAAAAGGCAAGCGGTCTTGTAGGTGGCCAGCTTCAGGGCCTCTTCCTCGGTCACATCCATGCGGCCGATCTTGGCGAGCTGCAGAAGTTCGCCTTCCACCATTTTCTGGGTGAGATCAATCAGGATATCGAGCACATGGAAATTGCGTTCTTCGAGAGCGATCTGGAAGGACTGCATGTAGAGCCAATCGCCCGCCAAGACGCTGCGATGATTGCCCCAGCGGGAATTCGCGGAGGGGCGGCCACGGCGCGTATCGGCGCTGTCAATCACGTCGTCATGGATGAGCGTGGCACTGTGGAGCAGTTCGACAACCGCGGCCAGACGGATAGCGCTGCGCGTTTCGGCGAGGTTTCCCTTTGCGTAGCCGTGACAAAGCAGGAGCAGCGCGGGGCGCAAACGCTTTCCGCCGCCGCCCAATAAATAGCTGGTGATTTCCGAAACCGGCTGAAACGCCGCGGCACTCTGGCGGGACAACTCCTGCTCGACCTTCACGAGGTCGACGCGCACCAAATCGAAAATCTCTTTGGCCGTGAGAACTGCGATGATTCGCCTCCTGCAGCCGCTGCCCTGTTTCAGGGGGACACCGCAGGCGGGGCTGTCCCCGACCGGGTGAGTGGAAAGAAGCGCCGGAAATTTTCCGCGGTGATTCGGGCGACTTCCTCTAGCGGTAAGTCTCTCACAATCGCAAGGACTCGCGCCACCTCCGCCACGTACGCAGGCTCGTTGCGCTTGCCGCGGTAGGGCTGGGGCGCGAGGTACGGAGAGTCCGTTTCGATCAGAATATTCTGCAGCGGCAAAGCTTTCGCAACGTCGCGCAGATTCTGCATTTTCGGATAGGTTAAATTGCCCGTAAAGGAAATCATAAAGCCGATATCGAGGCCGCGCTTGGCGTCTTCGAGGGTGCTGGTAAAGCAGTGGAGGACGCCGCCGATGCCGGTGGGCTTCCAGACTTCCTCGAGGAGGCGGAGGCAGTCGGGCCAGGCATCGCGGCAGTGGATGATGATGGGTAGCTTGGCCGTGTGGGCGAGTTCCATTTGCTGGCGGAAGACGCGCTCCTGAATGTCACGCGGAGAGTGATCGTAGAAATAGTCCAGGCCGATTTCGCCCCAGGCGACGACTTTGGGATGCTGGGCGAGCTTGGTGAGAGTTTCGAGATGCGTGGGGGTGACTTCTTTGGCTTCGTGGGGATGGATGCCAACCGTGGTGTAAATCCAATCGTGCGATTCGGCATAGGGCAGCGCGGCATCGAGTTTTTCCGGGCCGGGCCCGGTGCCGATGGCGAGAATTGTAGAGACACCGGCGGCGCGAGCGCGTTCGAGCATGGCCTCGCGGTCGTCCGCGAATTGCGGAAAGTCGATGTGGGCGTGGGAGTCGATGAGTTCCATGGCGTTGAGTGCTCGATGATGGTTCGCTGATGTCAGATGTCAGTTATCAGATATCAGGAAGCGGATATTGACGATCAGCGACCGGCGATCAGCGATCGGGAACCGGGAATTGGACCTAGGTCAAGCTTCGCCCGGACGGGATGATTTTGGTTCCTGATCGCTGATATCTGATCGCTGATATCCGTACGCGGCACCGCAAATTGCAAATGCAGCCTACTTCAGGCGCGCGCCTACTTCAACGTCTTCAAGAAAGCCAGCGAGAACAGGCCGGCCTTCGGGGCCGACGGAAGCGGCGACGACCATGCCGTTGGATTCGACGCCGCGAAGTTTGCGCGGGGCGAGATTGACGACGACGGCGACTTTGCGGCCGATGAGCGCTTCGGGTTCGTAATATTGGGCGATGCCGGCGCAAATCTGGCGGATTTCCGTGCCGATGTCCACGGTCAGCTTCAGGAGCTTGTCCGCACCGACGATGCGTTCGGCGGTTTTGATTTGGCCGACGCGCATTTCGACTTTGGCGAAGTCCTCGATGCCGATTTTATCGGGCACTGCAGGCGCTGCAGCGGCTGCCGCAGCCGGTGTGGCCGGGGCAGCGGGCGCACTTGCGGGTTTCGGTGCGGCCGATGCGGAATTTAACTCTTCGTTCGCCATAGCTTCGATCCTCTCTATTGCTTCGATTTTATCCACGCGCGGGAAAAGCGTTTGCGATTTGCCCAACGCGGTGCCGGGAGCCAATTGGCCCCAGCGCAATCCGTCCAGTTCGACAGAATCCAAGGAGGTGGCTTGCCCGAGGAGCGCCCACACTTTCGCGGTGCTATCCGGCAGAACGGGATGCGCCAGTGCGGCGACAATGCGCAACAACTCGGCGGTCGTCCAGAGAATCGTGCCCTTGCGCGCCTGGCCGACTTCGGAAGCGCCCAGCGCCCAAGGCTGTTCGGTGGTCAGATATTTGTCGGCAGCGGCGATCACGCCCCAGATGGCTTCCAGGGCGCGCGCGAATTCCATATTGTCGAAACGCTCGAGGACTTCGCCGATGGCGGATTGCGCTTCGTTGGCCAGTGCCTCGTCCTGCGGCTGGCGCTCGGCGGGCTTGGGCACTTGGCCGGCAAAATTCTTTTCGATCAGGGCTGCGGTGCGGCTGGCGAGATTGCCGAGGCCGTTGGCGAGGTCGCTGTTGTAGCGAGTGACGAGCGCGTCGTAGCTGAAGTTGCCGTCCTGGCCGAAAACGACTTCGCGCAGCATGAAGTAACGAAGCGCATCCATCCCCAGCATGTTGGCGATGGGGCGCGGAAGGACTACGTTGCCCTTGGACTTGCTCATTTTGGCCGCGTCCATCAGGAACCAGCCGTGCGCCCAAACCTGCTTTGGCAGGGGCAGCATGGCGGCCATCAGGAATGCGGGCCAGTAGACGGTGTGGAAGCGGATGATGTCTTTGCCGACGAAATGCACGTCGGCGGGCCACATGCCGCGCTTCTCGTAGTCCGGGCCGCCGACGGCGCTGAGGTAGGCGGTGAGCGCGTCGAACCAGACGTAAAAGACGTGCGGCTCCTCGCCGGGCACGGGAATGCCCCAGCGGATGGTGGTGCGGGTGATGCTGAGATCCTTCAGGCCGCCTTCGACGAAAGTCACGATTTCGTTCTTGCGGCTTTCCGGCTGAATGAAATCGGGATTCTTGCGATAGAAATCGAGCAGGGGCTTTTGGAAGGCGGAAAGCTTGAAGAAGTAGTTTTCTTCGGTGAGGGTTTCGAGCGGGCGGCCGCAGTCCGGGCAATTTTCGCCGGGCTTGGCGTCGTTCACGAAGGCGTTGTCGTAGATGCAGTACTGGCCGGTGTAGTGGCCTTTGTAGACGAAACCGTTTTCCCTGCAGAGCTTGAAGAGCCACTGCACGGTGCGGACATGTTTCAGATCGGTGGTGCGGACGAATTCGTCGGCGGCGATGCCGAGCTCATCCCAGAGAGAGCGCCACGCCTCGGCCATGTTGGCGACGAATTCCGATTCGGGGATGCCGGCTTTTTTGGCGGCGCGTTCGACGTTGACGCCGTGCTCGTCGGTGCCGGTGGTCATCACGACGTCATAGCCGCGCATGCGCTTGTAGCGGCGGACGGTGTCGCAGACCACGGTGGTGTAGGTGTGGCCGATGTGCGGCAAGCCGTTCGTGTAGTAGATCGGCGTGGTGAGATAGAATTTTTCTTTGCGCTCGGGCATTGGTGTCTTTACAACTTATCGCATTTAACCCGCTGGGCTAAAGAATCATTGTGAGGGCTTGAGAAATCGGCCCTCAGCGGCTAAAGCCGGGTTGAATATGCGAGAGTTCCGGCATGGCTGAAGCCATGCCCTGACGAAAAACACTCGTATTCACATCGGCTCTGAAAGCCCCGGCCTCCTAAAGAAATGCTCCGCCCCTTACTTCTGGCCTTGCCGCCAGACGTGCATGGCTTCCTGCATGACGCGCTGCAGCGGCACCGCTTTCTCCTCTGCCAGTTTACGGCAATCCTCGTATTCGGGCGAAATCTGGAGGACCTGGCCGTTGACGCGGGCGAGTTTCATGCGGATTTCGCCGTAGCAGGTGGCTACCGTTTCCCACTCGCGCGGCAAGACACGCCGCTGCGTGGTGTAACTGCGCACGCCGAAGGTGGTGGTCTCCGCAAAAATGAGTTCCTGAAATTTGGCTTCGTCCGCGGGCTTGCAGAGGACGGTGAGCAGCGTGCCGGGGCGATTCTTTTTCATTTGCACGGCGGTGGTGAACACGTCCAGCGCACCGGCAGCAAGGGCGCGTTCGACGAAATAGCCATACACCTGGGGATTCAGGTCGTCGAGGTTGGCTTCGATGACGCGAATCTCCTCGCTGTACTCGCCTTCGTGCTTTTCCGCGGACTCGCCGACCATCAGGCGAAGCACGTTGGGCTGGCCTTCGAGATCCGCCGTGCCCGCGCCATAGCCGATGGCGGAAACGGTCATCGGAGGTTGCGGGCCGAAGGTATCGCACAACGTGGCGACAATGGCGGCACCGGTGGGCGTGACGAGTTCTTTTTGCACGCCAGTGGAATAGGTGGGCTTGCCCAGGAGAAGGCGGGCGGTGGCTGGGGCGGGCACGGGAAGAACGCCGTGAGCCATTTTCGCGGTGCCGCCGCCGACATTCAGCGGCGAGCAGGCAAAGCGCTCGATCGCCAGAAAATGGAAGCCGATGCAAGCGCCGACGATGTCCACGATGGCGTCCACGGCGCCGACTTCATGGAAATGGATTTTTTCGATGGGCACGTCGTGGACGGCGGCTTCGGCCTCGCCAAGTTTGCGGAAAATGGCGGTGGCGCGCTCGCGGACGGGATTGGCGAGCTTGGACTTTTGCAGGATGCCTTCGATGGTGGAGAGCGAACGGTGGGTGTGCGTTTCTTGCGTTTGCACGCGGACGTACGTGGCGGCCATGCCATTTTTCCAGACTTTTTCCGCGCGGATTTCCCAGCCGGGGACGTCGAGGCCGTTCTAGTTCTTCGCGCAGGTGTTCCAGGGGCACGCCGGCATGGACGCAGCGCGCCCAGGGTCATGTCCCCGCTGATGCCGCTAAAGCAGTCAAAATAGGCGAGTTTCATTTCGCTTTTGATTTCCCGCCTGTTGATACTAGCTGTTGCGGTTCGTCAGCGTCAAACGCGGGCGGCTGGGGTGCACGCAGGGAAAAGCAGATCCCTCGCTGCGCTCGGGATGACAAAAGTGCCAAGGCATTGCCGAGATGGGGTCGGTGGCACGGAGTGACTTAGCCACGATCCCACCACTCCGGCGAAGCGCACGGGGCGCACAAACCGCGCTGCGCCACGGCAAAAGGCACGGGCCTCCGGTCGGGATGACACTCACAAGTGCTGCAAGCCTTGGCTGAGATGGGGTCGAGCCCTTCGAGGCTCAGGGTAAACAGTGCTCGACCCCTACACGGAGCGGCCGGCGGCGGCGCCGGAGGCCCAGGCCCATTGGAAGTTGAAGCCGCCGAGGTGGCCGGTGACGTCGACGACTTCGCCGATGAAGAAGAGGCCGGGGACTTTGCGGGACTCCATGGTTTTGCTGGAGAGTTCGTCGGTGTCTATGCCGCCGACGGTGACTTCGGCTTTCTCGAAGCCTTCGGTGGCGGCGGGAATGAGCGACCAGGCGTGCACTTGTTTTTCGAGAGCGGCCAGGGCGGGATTCGTCCAGGAGCGTGGGGCGTTGTGGCTGCAGCCAGGTTTCCGCGAGGCGTTTGGGAAGAAACTGTTGGAAGGCTTTTTCCGCGGCGGCTAGATTGCGTGTGCCAGCTTGGCGGATGGCGGCGGTGGCGTCGCGGTCGGGGGCGAGATCGATGCTGAATGGCTTGGCCTTCGTGCCAGTAGCTGGAGATTTGGAGGATGGCGGGGCCGCTGAGGCCGCGATGGGTGAAGAGCATTTTTTCGCGGAAGGGCGTGTGGGCGGCTTGGGCGATCACTTCCGTGGAGACGCCGGCGAGTTCGCTGTAGCGCTTGCGGTCGGAGGGAGCGAAGACGAGAGGGACGAGGCCGGGGCGGGGCGTGATGATTTTGAGGCCGAATTGGCGGGCGAGGTCGTAGCCGAAAGAGGTCGCGCCCATTTTGGGGATGGAGAGGCCGCCGGTGGCGACCACCAGCGCGGGGGCGCGATATTCGGCGGAGTCGCAGCGGACGACGAATTGCGTGATCGCGGGAGACTTCGGTGATCTTGGCGTTCAGGATGATTTTTACGTGGGCGGCGCGGCATTCGGCTTCGAGCATGTTGGTGATGTCGCTGGCGGAGTTGTCGCAGAAGAGCTGGCCGAGGGTTTTTTCGTGGTAGGGGATGCGATGTTTTTCGACGAGGGCGAGGAAATCCGCGGGAGTGTAGCGGGCCAGGGCGGATTTGGCGAAGTGGGGATTCGCGGAGAGGAAATTTTGCGGCTGGCAATGGATGTTGGTGAAGTTGCAGCGGCCTCCGCCGGAGATGAGGATTTTCTTGCCGATGCGGTCGGCGTGTTCGAGGACGGCGACGCGACGGCCGCGCTTGCCCGCTTCGATGGCGCATAGCAGGCCGGCAGCGCCACCGCCGATTACCAGAACGTCGAATTTTTGCGGCAAGATGCTCCTCGAGCGGTGCGTGGATTACGCTGAGGGAGAGTCTACCTCAGGCGGAAGTGCAGTTCGATGGAGGATGATTCTGGTGGCCTGGATGGGCGGAAATTTGTATAATCTTGGGCAAGTTGGAGCGGTGTAAGTTCATTGAGAGGCGCTTACGAGGAGCGCCCAGGACGTGGCGATGTATATGACAAACGTCATCGTAGACCGTAAGCCGCAACTGTTGCGGACCTTCTCTTTCCTCGTTTCACTTTAATAACCGTTGAGCCCGGCGTTGCCGCGTTTTTGTTTGCGGCGCGCGCCTAGAAGGTGCAGGTTTTTATGTCTGTGCAGGAATTGCAAACGGCCGACTGCCGTGGTGAATGCGGGCGCCGCCTTCGCTGTGGAGTTCGATCCGCGAAGCGGTGCGCGGGTCGCACCAGGATTTCACGGCGGGCAGCTTGAACCGCGCGATTTTGCTGCTGGCCATTCCGATGGTGCTGGAAATGGTGCTGGAGTCGCTGTTCGCCGTGGTGGATGTGTTCTGGGTGAGCCGGCTGGGAGCGGACGCCGTGGCCACGGTGGGGCTGACGGAATCGCTGCTGAGCCTGGTGGGCGCGGTGGGATTGGGGCTGAGCCTTTCGACCACGGCGATGGTGGCGCGGCGGATTGGCGAAAAAGATCCGGCCGGAGCGGCAGTTGCAGGAGCGCAAGCCGTTTTCATTGGGTTTGGCGTTTCGTTTGCCGTGGGGATTCCGTGCTTCTTCTATGGGCCGGAGTTGCTGCGGTTGATGGGAGCTTCGCCGCAGGTGGTAGCTGCGGGGAGCGGCTACGCACGGATCGCGCTGGGTGGCAGTGGGGCGCTGCTGTTTCTGTACCTGAACAATGCGATTTTTCGCGGCGCGGGGGATGCGGCGATCGCCATGCGGCTGCTGTGGGTGGCGAACATCATCAACCTGGTGCTCGATCCCTGCCTGATTTTCGGGCTGGGGCCGTTCCCGAAGCTGGGCGTGACGGGAGCGGCGCTGGCCACGTTCACGGGGCGGAGCATTGGCGTGCTCTACCAGTTCTACCGATTGCTGCGCGGAACGGAACGCATACGGATATTGCGCTCGCAATTGCGGGCGAACTGGCACGTATTGCTGCGGCTGCTGCGAGTTTCATTGACGGGCATCGTGCAGTTCGCGATTGCGCAAACGAGCTGGATTGGGCTGGTGCGCATCATCAGCGTGTTTGGGTCAGATGCGCTGGCGGGCTACACCATCGCCATACGCATCTTGATTTTTGCGATGATGCCGTCGTGGGGGCTGAGCAACGCCGCCGCGACGCTGGTGGGGCAAAACCTGGGCGCGCGCAAGCCGGAACGCGCGCAAATTTCCGTGTGGCGCACGGGCTTCTACAACATGGTGTTTCTGGGGACGATCGGCGTGTTCTTTTTGATCTTTGCCACGCCGACGGTGCGGCTTGTTCACGCACGACCCGGCGGTGGTGCCGCTGGCTGCGGCAGCCTTGCGGCTGTTCAGCTACGGCAACATCGGCTACGCGTATGGAATGGTGATGATGCAGGCGTTCAATGGAGCGGGCGACACGGTGACGCCGACGGTGGTGAATTTCTTCGGTTTCTGGCTGCTGGAGATACCGCTGGCGTATTTCCTGGCGATCCGCGCGGGGATGCAGGCCAATGGCGTGTATATTTCCATCGTGATCGCGGAATGCGCGATTGCCGGGGCGGGCGTGCTGCTGTTCCGGCACGGGCGGTGGAAGGGGCAGAAGATTTAGCCTTGGTCATATTGCAGGGGAACGGCAAGAGAATAATCGCAAGGCGCCCGCCTAGGAAGGCGGCCGCTACAAGGGCAAACCCAAGAGCACGGACAGGAGTGCCAGCCGCACGGCGCTGCTATACTGGAGAATTACAACCACTGCTGCAGCAGACTGAGGAACCGTGTACCTGACAATCATCCAGCGGTTGCGAGAAGCGCTCGGCGCGCACATAAGGGAGAAATATGGCTGCGAGATCAGCGTCACGCTGGAGCGGCCGCCGAAGCTAGAACTCGGCGAAGCGGCTTCACCGGTGTGCTTTGAGTTGGCTAAGCGGCTGAAGAAAGCGCCGCGGCAGATCGCGCAGGAAATCGCGAGCTCGCTGCCACGGGTTGCGGGCATTGCGCGTGTGGAGGTGGCCGGTGGCGGCTACTTGAACGCGTTTTTCGATCGCGGGGCGTTTTGGGAGAACTTGCGCGCGGAAACCAGCGGCCAGTCGCCGCCACGTGGACCCGGCGCTTGGCCGGGTCATCGTCGAGCACACTAGCATCAATCCCAACAAGGCGGCGCACATCGGGCACCTGCGCAATGCGGTGCTGGGCGACACGATGGTGCGGATGCTGCGCCACACGGGCCACGAAGTTGCCGTGCAGAACTATATTGATAACACCGGTGTGCAAGTGGCGGACGTGGTGATTGCGTTTCGCGAAATGGAGAAGAAATCGCTGGAAGAGGTGCGGAAACTCGCGGACGAACCAAGGTTTGATTATTTGTGCTGGGACCTGTACGCGAAAGCCACGCAATTCTTTGAAGAAGAACCGACGCGCGCCGCCAATTTGCGCGGCGAGACGCTGAAGGCCATCGAGGAAGGCAAAGGCGAGATCGCGGAGATGGCCACGGTGATTGGCGATGCAATCGTCAGCCTGCACCTGCGCACGATGGCGCGGCTGGACATTTTCTATGAACTATTGGCGCGGGAGAGCGAGATCCTGCACCTGCATTTTTGGGATGCGGCCTTTGAAAAGTTGAAGGCCAGCGGCGCGATTCAATTGGCGACGAGCGGGAAGAATGCGGGATGCTGGATCATGCCGTGGGGGAAGGAAGAGAAATCAAGAGTGAACGCAGAGGACGCAGAGAGCACAGAGGACGCGGAGAAGAAAGAGGAAGCGGAAGACGGCCAAGCGAAAATCATTGTGCGGTCGAACGGCACGGTGACATACGTCGGGAAGGACATCGCTTACCAGTTGTGGAAATTTGGGCTGCTGGGCAAGGATTTTCAATATCGCAAGTGGCCCGCCCCGCCCGACGCGAGGACGGTGTGGGCTACTACGACGGAGAAGAGCGATCCGGGCGCACCGCACTTTGGAGATGCAACCGCGGTGTACAACGTGATTGATACACGACAGGCTTATCTGCAGGAGGTAGTGGCGGAAGGGCTGCGGGCGCTGGGTCACACGAAGGAAGCGGACAATTCGATTCACTTCGATTATCAGATTGTCGCGCTGACGCCGCGTTGCGCCGCGGAACTGGGATACGCGATTGCGGCAGACGAAGCGAAAAAGACTTATCTCGAGGTGAGCGGGCGCAAGGGCCATGGCGTGAAGGCGGACGAACTGATCACAAGAATGTGGAAGGCGGCGGAGGAGCGTGTGCGGCAGAAGCACCCGCAGATGACCGAACTGGAGCTTAGGCACACGGCGAAAGCCCTTGCGGTGGGAGCGCTACGATTCTTCCTGCTTAAATTCACACGCAATACGATTATCGCGTTCGATTTTGACGACGCATTGAGCGCTGAGGGCGAGACCGGGCCGTATTGTCAGTACGCTGTTGTGCGAATTCGCGGCATACGGCGCAAGGGGATGGCAGGCGAGAATGCAGGGATAGTCGAGCAGGAGCAGTTGGCTCCAACGGGGGGCAGCGTGCTCTCGCGAGCGGACATGCCGGTCAGCCAGTATTTATCGGCGGCGGAGGATAGCGACATCTGGGCGCTGGTAGTGCAAGCCGGCTTGCTCGACCAGGCTGTGGACGCGGGTATCCGGGCGCAGGAGCCCGCTTTCGTGGCGAAGTACGCGTTTGAGCTGGCGCAGGGATTCAATGTTTTTTACCACAAGCATCACATTCTTTCGGAGTCGGATGAGCAGAAGCGTGCGTTTTTGCTGGAGCTGGCGGAATTGGTGGAAAGACAGATGGTGCGGGCGTTGCACGTGCTGGGGATTGAGGCACCGGAGAAGATGTAGGTGTGCGCATGGCGGAGGGATTTCTCGCTTCGCGGACTCCGCTCGAAATGACGGAGTTGGCTAATGCATCGGGGCGAGAATTGGTTCACGCGCGATCATGGCACGATCCCTCCACTGCGGCCCGCAAGAAACGCGGGCCTGCGGTCGGGATGACAGCAAGAGGGGCGAAATACGGCTGCGCCCTACGAAGGCAACACAAAACTGGTGCAGCTAGAGCGTGGTGATTAGGTGGACCAGGGTGCGGAGGGCTACGCCGGTGGGGCCTTTGGCTAGCCAGGGTTTGGCGTCGTCGTTCCAGGCGGTGCCGGCGATGTCGAGGTGAATCCAGGGCGTGTCGCCGACGAATTCGCGAATGAACATCGCGCCGGTGATGGCACCGCCGCCTTTGCCGTTGCTGATGTTCTGAATGTCGGCAAAACTGCCTTTGATAAATTCGCGGTATTCCTCGTCCATGGGCATGGGCCACATTTTTTCGCCGGCGGCCTTGGCGCTGGCGAGCAGTTTGTCCGTCCAGGCCTGATCGGAGCCGAACACGCCGACGTTGATCCCCGCCAAGGCGACGACGATGGCCCCGGTGAGCGTGGCGGCATCCACGAGATGCGTCGCGCCCAGCTGCTTGGCGTAATGAATGCCATCGGCAAGAATCAAGCGGCCTTCGGCGTCGGTGTTGAGCACCTCGATGGTTTTCCCGGACATGGCGGTCTGGATGTCACCGGGCTTTTGCGCTTTGCCGCCGGGCATATTTTCCGTTGCGGGAACCACGCAAATGACTTTGACGTTGGGCTTCAGCGCGGCCAGGGCGCGCATCACGCCGAGCATGGTGGCGCCTCCGGCCATGTCGTACTTCATTTTTTCCATGCCGTCGGACGGTTTGATGGAGATGCCGCCGGTATCGAAAGTTACCGCCTTGCCGACGAGGCCGATTACCGGGGCGCCTGGCTTTGCATTGGCGGGCGTGTAGGTAACGACGATGACGCGGGGCGGCTCGACGCTGCCTTGGGCAACGCTGAGAAGAGCGCCCATCTTCAAGTCGGCGATTTTCTTTTCGTCAAGAATCTCGACCTTCAAGCCCGCTTCCTTGGCCATGGCCTCGGCCTTTTCGGCAAGGATGTGCGGCGTGAGTTTATTGGAGGGCTCGTTCACCAGGTCGCGGGCGAAGTTCTGGGAATCGCCAACAAAGCGGCCACGGACAATGCCCTTTTCGCCGGCGGCCTTCTCTGCGTCGCCATAGCCCGCAATGGAGAGCGACTCGATGAATTTATCGTTCTTCTTGTCCGTCTTGTACTTGTCGGTTTCAAAATCGGCGGCAATGGCCCCTTCCGTGACCGCTTGGGCGGCTTCATCGGTGAGATCGCCTTCGCGAAGGGCGAACACGAATTTATGAACGCCGCGCGTTTTCAAATAACGCAGCGCTGCTCCCGCAACTTTTCGCAGAGTGGCGGGGTTAAATTGCTCGCGCTTCCCTGCTCCGACGAGGAGCAAGCGGGCGGCTTTCAGCCCTGCCGGTGCGTGGACGAGTGTTAGCTCGAGCGTCTTCCCGGTGAGTTCGCCGCTTCTTGCCAGACGAGCGAGGAGGCCGCCAGCGAGTTTGTCGAGTTCCGCGATACGCCCTTGGATGGGGTCGCTCTCCTCAAAGAGGTAGGTGACGAGCGCGTCTTCCGCGAGCGTGACAATGGGCTTGGTTTCCAGTGTGATCTGCATGGTTCGTTTATCGCCTCCGGTTGCGATACATGGCTTGCTCTGCTTCCCTGCGGGCATCCTTATCACGTTCGTCCTGGCGGCGGTCCCATGACTTCTTACCCTGCGCCAGGGCAATTTCGACCTTGGCAATGCCGTTGCGGAAATAAATCCGCAAGGGAATGACGGTTAAACCTTTCGAGTCAGTACGGCCAGACAATTTGTAGATTTCGCGTTTATGAAGCAGCAACTTGCGATTACCAAGCGGTTCATGATTCCACGGACCGCCGGGCATATATTGGGCAATGTGCGCGTTCACAAGGTAGGCGCCGCTGGGCTTGAAGTCCACGTAGGCATCGCGGATGTTAGCCTTGCCTTCGCGGAGGGCTTTGACTTCGGTGCCGTGCAACACCAAACCCGCTTCCAGCTTCTCAAGGATATGATAGTGGTAGGAAGCGGAGCGGTTTTGCGCGACGATGCGGTCGCGCGGGTTTTTGGTGTCTTTGCCCTTCTCCGGTTTCTTGGTTGGCTTGGCCACAATCGTTCATTTTACCCGATGCTGCGTCTAAACAAGCAAGGAAGGCTGGCATAAGGTGGTCCAGCCGGTGGAAATCGGCCCCAGCCACATGTCCACAGGTCCACCAGATGGGATGCGACTGGCACATGAGACAGTATGACACGCAGGACATCAGCGCAGGCGTCGCTTGCCGCGCTGCTAAGGCGGATGCTAGACTGCAAAAGCAAGTAAAGACGAGATTTGGGACCAGACCGGGTCCCGGAGAGTCCATGCGTCGCTGGTGTCAGGTTGCCATCTGTATTACCTTCGGAGTCTTCCTTGCGGGCTGCCCAAAGGGCAACCAGGACTACAAATCCGGGATGCACGCGGAAGACCTGAAGGATTTTGACGCCGCCGTTGACTATTACCTGAAGGCCACAAAAGCCGATCCCCACAACGCCAATTTCCAGATCAAATTGAACCAGTCGCGATTTGAAGCCAGCCAGCAGCACGTCCATCAGGGAATGAAATTGCTGGACAAAGGCGATTTGCAGGGCGCCCTCTCCGAATTCCAACGCGCGCAGGTGTATGATCCGTCAAGCTCCATTGCCGATCAGGAAGTAAAGAAAACGCTGGAACTGATCGCGGAGCGCGCCAGCGCCAGCGAGGCGCCAGCCGAGGAACCCCTCGTTGAAAATGGGCAGCCGGTGATGGCCTCCGCGCCCCCGGAAATCAAACCTCTTTCCCGGGCCCCCATCAACCTGAAGATGTCCAACGATGCCAAGGTGGTTTTCGACACCATCGGCAAGCTTGCGGGGCTCACCGTGATTTACGATCCGGACTTGCAACAAAAAAGGATCAGCACGGAATTGAACAATGTGACGCTGGAACAAGCGCTCGATATCACCTGCCTGGAGAGCAAGACGTTCTGGAAGCCGGTCACGGAAAACATCATCATGATCATTCCGGACCAAGCGCAGAAGAGGCGCGATTACGAAGAGCAGGTGGTGCGGACCTTCTACCTGAGCAACGTGTCGACCCCCCAGGAGTTGACGGAAATCACCACCGGGCTGCGGCAATTGCTGGACCTGAAGCGCATCCAGCAGGTGAACTCGCAGAATGCCATCATCATCCGCGACACCCCGGACAAACTGCTCCTGGCCGACAAAATCATCAAGGATATCGACAAGGCCAAGCCGGAAGTGATTATCCAGCTGGAGGTGCTGCAAGCGCGCACTGACCGGCTACGCAATCTGGGAGTTCTGCCGGGGCAGTCGGCTTCCATCGCCATCAATACGAACACCACCTCGAGCACCAACTCAACCTCGACGACCAGCACCACAACGAATAACGGCCTGACCCTGCAGCAACTCCGCCATTTGAACCAGAGTGCCGTGTCCCTGACGCTGCCAAGCGCCACCGCGAATTTCGTGCTCACCGATACCTCCACCAGAATCATTCAGAATCCGGAAATTCGCGCGATTGACGGGCAGCCCGCCAAGTTGCGCGTGGGGGATCGCGTGCCCGTGGCAACGGGAAGCTTTCAGGCCGGCGTGGGCGTGGGAACCACGAGTGGAGCAGGTTTCGTGAACCCGCTGGTCAACACGCAGTTTCAGTACATCGACGTCGGGGTGAACGTGGACGTGACGCCGCACGTACACCCGAATCGCGATGTGAGCCTGAAAGTCTCGATTGAAGTATCGTCGGTGACCGGCACGTCCACCATTGGCGGCATCCAACAGCCGGTCATCAGCCAGCGCAAGATTGAGCACGAAATCCGGCTGAAAGAAGGCGAAGTGAGCATTCTGGCCGGTTTGATCGAACGCGTGGATACGAAGACCTTGAACGGCTGGCCGGGCGCAGCCAAGATTCCGGTGATGCGCTACCTCTTCTCCGCCGACAATCTGGATCAGCAGGATAATGAAGTGCTCATCGTGATGATTCCGCGCGTGGTGCGCATGCCAGATTGGACCAAGGCCAACCTGCGGCCGATGTTCTCCGGTACGGATACCTTTGTTGGGGCCAAGCGCGAATTAGAAGTGAAAGCGCCGACGGCGAACCCTAATCCACAGGCCACACCGCCGGCGGGGGTGCCGGCAACTCAAGGACCTGGAGGGGCCGTTGTGCCCGCTGCCGCACCTGCGCCCGGCGCGCAGCCTGCCGCTCCTGCTGCTGTCACCCCCCAAGCAGCGGGACCGCGCATTCGTTTCGAGCCTTCCACCTTGAACCTGAGTCCAGGGCAGACCGCGACTATCGGCGTGGTGGTGGAGAATGTGAACGATCTTTATTCCGTGCCCATGCTGCTGCAGTACAACCCCGCGATTATCAGCGTGGAGGAAGTGCGCCACGGAGGATTCCTCTCCGGCGGCACGCAGGAAATAGCGATTGTGCAGCGCGTGGATAAAGAACACGGGCAGGCCATTATTTCGGCAACCCGCCAGCCCAACACACCCGGCGTGAATGGCAGCGGCACCTTGCTCGGCGTGGTGGTGAAGGCGCTCGCGGCCGGCACAACCAATCTCTCGATTGTGCAGGTGAACGCCAAGGATTCGCAGCAGAAGCCGATCCCTCTGGTCACCAGCGAAGCGACTTTACGGGTTCAGTAATCGTTCCATTGCAAGAGGCCAGCATGCCGTCCCATCCAAGCAAAAGCCGGCGCGCCCCGGAAGCGGGTATGACCCTTCTGGAGCTGATCATCGCGTGCACCATCCTGCTGGTTCTGGCTTCCGCGGCGCTTCCCCTGCAACGCTATACCATCGTCCGCCAGCGCGAAGCGGAACTGCGTAAGGATTTGCGGGACATGCGCGACGCCATTGACCGCTACAAAGATTTGGCCGACCGCAATCAGATTCGCGTGCAGGTGGGCAGCGAGGGCTATCCGCCCGATCTGGACACACTGGTGAAGGGAGTTGCCGTCGGCGGAGCCGGCGCAACCGGGCACAATATTCGCTTCCTGCGCCGCATCCCCGTGGACCCCATGACCGGCCAAGCCGAGTGGGGCATGCGCTCCGTGCAGGATGATCCGGATTCGACGAGCTGGGGCGGGAATAACGTTTTTGACGTGTTTTCCAAGTCCACGGGCACGGGGCTGGATGGCACAAAGTATTCGGATTGGTGAGATGGTGCAGGAACGCACAGGCATGAACAAGCGGAGCGGACGGACGTGGCGCAAACGCCAAGGGGCGGAAGTTCCCTGCTCGCCGCGCGGCTTCACGCTCATCGAGTTGATGATTGTGATTTCGATTATCATGATTCTGGTCGGGATTGCCGCGGGAATGTACCAACAGTCGATTCGCAGAGCCCGCGAGGCAGTGTTGAAGCAGGACCTGCAGACGATGCGCACCGCGATCGACAACTACACGATGGACAAGTTGCAGGCGCCGCAGTCCCTTCAGGATCTCGCCGACGCACACTACCTTCGTGAACTTCCCCTTGATCCATTCACGCAGCAGCGCGACTGGGTGGCGCATTTCGGCGATACGATCATCAGCCCAGAGCAGACGGGCACGGGTGTGGACGATGTGCATTCCAATTCCAGCCAGACCGGCAGCGACGGCACGGCCTACAACACGTGGTGAGTGCGTCCCCAAAACGTGACTTTGCGCGTATCCCAAGTACAATGGACAAAATGACGACGCTCGTAAGACGAGTTCCCGGCTGGCACGATTATTACCTGGGGGTGTGCCGCTCGCTGGCGCTGCGCAGCAAGGATCCAGCAACGCAAATTGGGTGCGTGATTGTGGGTCCGGCGCACGAGATCCGGTCCACAGGCTACAACAGCTTTCCGCGCGGGATTAGGGACACTGTGCCTGAGAGATTGGAACGCCCTGAAAAGTACCTCTGGATTGAGCACGCGGAACGCAACGCTATCTACAATGCAGCGCGGGCGGGCACGCCGCTTCAGGGTTGCACGATTTATGTGGAAGTGACGCCGTGCATGGACTGCGCGCGGGCCATCGTGCAGGCAGGAATTGCGCGCGTGATTGTGGACGCCGATCGCATGCAGCAATATTCGAGCAAACGCTATGATGATGAGTTCAAGAAAGTGAAAGTATTGCTCAAAGAGGCGAGAATCAAAATGGAGATTATTTCGGGGCAAGACCGAGGCCAGAAGAGATCCAGCAAACGTCCTGCCGTGTAGGTAGGAATCTTTCTCTCGTCCCACCTCTTCGGTTGGGTCATAGCCCAATCAAGCCAGCGCAGTTCGCTAGCGCCTTACTGATCCATCTGATTCACGGCAGGGAGCATTGGTATGCCAGCCGTTCTGCAGCCAATTGAGCATGTTGGTCGAGAGGTGATCCACAGCCTCACGCCACCCAGTGTAGGGAGCCGTGCCGCTGCTTTCTCGAAAGAGCGTGCCAACCTTCCCCAGACCGGTAACTTCAGCATAGGCTGAGTCCTGCTGGGTGCCGTCGTTGGTTTCGCTGACGGTCACGTTGATGTACAGATTTGGGACGACGCCGTTGGCTTCCTGAAACGTGATGCCCGAGCCGTTCTCGTTGAGGTCCGTCAGAATGCGCTGCGCCAGCACTGACGGGGCTTCGGGGAATTTCCAGGTCATATTGTAAGCTGGCTTGACGATGATCACCACGGTCAGCGTGGTATTGCTGAAACCCTGCTGATCCTGGCACGGCCAGACGTTACCCTGCTTCTTTTTCTTTGAAAACAACTGCGCGTTTGCCGGAACTGCGCAGAACAGCGCCAGCAGGGCAATCGTCAATATTGCTGTAAATGTCGCTTTCATGCTTTTCTCCGTCAGTGGGCAAGTTGCCCGACCTCCGTGGGTACCTTCCCTTGCAGCTTGCCCAGAAAGCGCGACGGGGCCGATAGTACTTTCGATAAGTTGTTTTCAATTCGTTACTTAGGAGTTATAAATCGGAGTTCTCGCTAATAGCGAGGTGGAAGCGAGAGGCGGAGAGCAGGACATAAAGGAAGTAAAGGAAGTAGAGTTTGCCCGGGACACGCGACATTTTAGACTAAATAAAAAAAGGCCGGAGTCCTGGGCTCCGGCCTATAATCCACTGAATGGTTGCGGGGGTCAGATTTGAACTGACGACCTTCGGGTTATGAGCCCGACGAGCTACCAGGCTGCTCCACCCCGCAGATTCACTATAGCGGAGCGTTGGTGTTCCGTCAAATTCGCATCGGAGGATATTTCATAAATGCTCCGGGACACTTGCCCGCGCACCTCAGGGGTTGAAACCCCTGAATTTTCGGGGTTTTTCGGCACGGCTGAAGCCGTGCCCTCCCGAGAGCCCATTACAAGATGACTTTCAGTCAAAGATCGGAGGCATTCCTGTGTTTTTGCGCCGTCATTTAGTCGCCATCTGCACGCTGTCATCCTTTTCGCCGCGTGTGTCTCCGCTCAGGAGCAACCCGCCTATCGCAATCCCAAGCTCGCCATCGAGGACCGTGTCGCCGATTTGCTCCCGCGCATGACCCTGGAGGAAAAAATCGATCAGCTCACCTGGGGGCATGCAAACCTCGGATTCCTGGATACGACGGGCCAATTCACGCCGGAAACGGCAGCGGCGGCATTCCACGATTTCTATAACGTCGAAAAGCGCATCAGTCCTCACGATTACGCCGTTCTCCACAACGCCCTGCAACGCTATCAAATGGAAAAGACGCGCCTGGGGATCCCCCGGCTCATCATGGGCGAGGCGCTGCACGGGTTCATGTCGAACGGCGCCACAAGTTTCCCGCAAGTGCTGGGCTTGGCAAGCACGTGGGACACGGATTTGGTTCACCGGGTATTCACCGCCGCGGCAGACGAGATGGCCTCCACAGGAGGCAATCAAGCGTTCACGCCGGTGCTCGATCTGGCGCGCGATCCGCGCTGGGGGCGCACGGAAGAGACCTACGGCGAAGATCCTTTCCTCGTGTCGCGCATGGGCGTTGCGGCGATCGAAGGCCTGCAGGGACCCACGTTCCTGATCGATCGGCATCACGTGCTGGCGACGGCGAAGCACTACGCGGCGCACGGCCAACCCGAGGGCGGCAGAAATACTGCTCCCGCAAATTATTCGGAGCGTATCCTGCGCGAAACCTTTTTTGTGCCGTTTCAAGCGGCTGTGCAGGAAGCACGCGTGGGAAGCGTGATGGCGTCCTACAACGAAATCGACGGCATCCCTTCGCACATTAACCCCTGGTTGCTGGACACCGTGCTCCGCCAGGAATGGGGTTTTCGCGGGTATGTGACCTCCGATGGAGATGGACTGCAGATGCTGTTCCAGGTTCACAAAGTCGCCGCGGATGAAGCAGACGCCGCGCGCAAAGCGCTTGCGGCGGGCGTGGATTATGACCTCTCCGATGGCTCGGTGTACCGCACGTTGCTCGAGCAGGTGAAGGCGGGCATCGTTCCCGTTTCGCTGGTGGACCGCGCCGTGGCGCGCGTTCTGGCCGCGAAATTCCGCCTGGGGCTTTTCGAGAACCCCTACGTGGATCCCGCACTTACGGAAAAAATCATCAATAGTCCGGAACATCAGCAGTTGGCGCTGCAGGCCGCGCAGGAAGCGATTGTTCTTCTCAAAAACGAGAATCATCTGCTCCCCCTGGACGAAAAGAAAATCAAGACGCTCGCCGTCATCGGTCCCAACGCGGCGGATGTGCATATCGGCGGTTATGCGCGCGAGCCATTCCATAGCGTGAGTATTCTGGACGGCATCCGCACGCGCGCCGGAAAAAACATCAGGGTGCTGTATGCGGAGGGCTGCAAGATCACCACGGGAAAACAGGGATGGTCCGGATGGTACGAGGACAACACGCAACTGGCCGCGCCGGAAAGCCAGGCCGCGAGTATTCGCGCTGCGGTGGAGACTGCGCGCAAGGCCGACGTGGCGATTCTGGTGGTCGGCGAAACGGAGAGCACGAATCGCGAGGCGTGGTCCGAAACGCACCTGGGCGACCGCGACTCCTTCGAGCTGCTCGGCGCGCAGAACGAACTCATCAAGGCGGTTGTCGAGACCGGCGTCCCGACCGTCGTGTTCCTGATCAATGGCCGCCCGCTTTCCATCAATTACGTTGCGGAACATGTACCGGCAATTTTGGAGGGATGGTACCTGGGGCAAGAAGGGGGCACCGCCGCCGCGCAAGTCCTGTTCGGGGACGTGAATCCCGGCGGCAAGCTGCCCATCACTTTTCCGCGTTCTGTCGGACAATTGCCGGACTTCTACGACTACAAGCCATCGCGCAATCGCAGCTACATTTTTACTTCCAGCGAGCCGCTTTTCCATTTTGGAGATGGGCTCAGCTACACAACATTCAAATTTGAAAATCTGCGCGTCGAGCCAAAACAGATTCTGCCGGGCGGAACCGCCACGGTTCGCGTGGATGTGACGAATGCTGGGGAGCGGGAAGGCGACGAGATTCCGCAACTTTACGTACACCAGCAAATCGCCAGCGTCACCCGGCCGGTGAAGCAGCTTGCCGGTTTTCAGCGCATCCACTTGAAGGCTGGAGAAAAAACGACCGTGGAATTCCAGGTGACCCCGGCGGCGCTGTCACTCATCAATGTGGATATGCATCAGGTTGTTGAGCCGGGGCTTTTTGACATTATGGTGGGTCCCAGCTCCGCAAAGACCGAGAGCATCACACTGGAAGTGAAAACGAAGTAGGGCGCAAGCGCCTTAATTTGCGGAGTTGCCCGGCCCGCCGACCGGGTGAATCCGCGGGATTCTTTGATCCACCGGCGGCAGCGCCGGAAATGTGGCATGCGGTTCCGTCTGATACCAATACGCAACCGATGAATAGTTATCGGAACGGTGATTCGCGTGGCCGTGTTCGATGGTGGCCTTCAGCGACTTCGTGAACGGAATCGGCGAATCCAGATGGAAGCGATAGACGGAAGTGCGCGAGCCGGCAAACTCCGGACCCACGACCGGCGCGCCATAAGTGGCGTAGGAAAAAGGGCGTCCGAATCCCCAGGCGCCCAGAAAATAATCCTCGGAGCCGGTGCCGTTGATGGAGGGTTTCTCCTCGCCGTCGATGAAGAACATGTCATCGCCTTCGCCCCACCAATTATCCTGATTTTGCAGGATGGACATGGTCACGCCGACAAAGTGGCCCTTTCCCTTCGCTTCCAACCAAACGTAATTCCCTTCTCCGGTGAGATTTTTCTTTCCGTCCACGAGCGGGTCGCCATTGGAATGCCATTGGTTCGTCCAACCCGACGGCGGGGTAGGCCTGGCGGTATTGCGCGTGAAAATAGAGCGCGTCCTGCGGCAGGGGCTTGGCGTGAGCCTGATAGTCAATGTTGAAATAGAATGCGCCGACCTTTTCCGTGCCCTCATTGGTTACCGTAATCCTGCCGTGCTTCTGGAACGGCATGGGGAAAAAGGAATTGAGCGCCTTGTCTGAAGCCACGGCGAGAACTGCGGATTCATAACGAAAGTATTCGCCATTTCCGAGGCCGAAGAAATCGCCAACGGGAGCTTCGACGCTGGGACTCGCTTCGCCATCCCAGTACATGCGCAGGACCAGCTTCTTCAGATGGAACTGCTCGTCGGTGGCAATGGTGATCCAAATGTGCGTGATCGTGCCGGGACCTGGCTCGTCGAACAGAGTTAGCGTCTCGCCCGGTGCGATCTGGAGGGAGTCAGCGTTGGCCCCGCTGCGATCATAGCTGGAAATGCGTTTTTGCACATAGTCGTGGGATACGGTCAGGCCGGAAAAAGATGAGCTAGCTGGGGATTGCGCGTGAGAGAGCCCAGCCATGCCAAAGAAAACCAAAACGAGCAGCAAGAGTTTGTGTTTGCTCATGATGTAGACCTTATGAACCAGTGAGATTGCGCGGCCGAGCCAAACTGAATTTCCCTCGGCCGGGATTTGTTTCCGCGCCACGTAGTTGCGGCGCAGTCCGGAATCGGGAGGCGAAGCCGCAGCACGACGGGTGCGTCTGTTATTTGGTCACTGAAAACTTGTAAATGGTCTCCGACTCGAACGGTTTCCCCGGATGAAGAATCGCGCTCGGGAAATTGGAATGATTCACGGAGTCAGGATAGTGCTGGGTCTCCAGGCAAAGCCCGCCGAACTTGGGATAGGCAATGCCACCCTTCCCCACAATGCTTCCGTTCAGGCCGATGGAGGAGTAGAACTGAACGCCCGGCTCGGTGGTCCAGACTTCCATTTGCCGGCCTGTGGTGGGGTCCGTGGCGCGCGCGGCCAGGCGCAATTTTCCGGCTTTGCCGTTGATCACAAAGTTGTGGTCGTAGCCGCCGATATCCTTGATCTCGCTGATGCGCGCGCCGATCGCCGCAGGCTTGGTAAAGTCCAGCGGCGTGCCCTTTACCGATTGAATCTCACCCGTCGGTATGAGCGTCGCGTCCACGGGAGTATATTGGTCGGCATTCAGATAGAGAACTTCGTCGAGGATGTTCTTGCCCGGCCCGCCCAGCGCGAAATAGCTATGGTTGGTGAGGTTGATGGGCGTGTCCTGATCCGTTTCCGCGCGATAGTCCAGCTTGAGTTCGTTGGTGTCCGTGAGTGTGTACGTGACCGAAACATTCAGATTGCCCGGGAAATTCTCCTCACCGTCCTTGCTGAGGTAAGTGAAGCGAACGGCCGCCGCAGTCATGCCGGGAAGAATTTCCGCCTTCCAGACTTTGCGATTGAAGCCGATCTTGCCGCCATGCAGGGTATTTGGCCCATTGTTGAGCGCGAGTGTGTACTCCTTGCCATCCAGCGTGAAATGACCCTTGGCGATGCGATTGGCGTAGCGGCCGACGGTGGCCCCGAAAAAGGGATGATCACTCAAATAGCCTTGCAGGTCGCTGAATCCCAGCACGACGTCGCCGAGCTTCCCGCTCTTATCCGGCACGTACAGCTCGGTTAAGGTGGCCCCATAGGTAATCACCTTGGCCCACGAGCCCTTGGCGTTCTTCAGTGTGTAGGCCACGATGACGGTGCCATCAGGCAATTTGCCGAACTCGGTCTGATCGACGTTTGCGGCGGCGCGAGCGTAAACCGGTGTTGGCTGCAGAACGCGGAGGTGGGTGCGGGGCAAGATGCAAACAAAGAGACCGAGGACGATAACGGCGATTGTGAATACTCTCGATTTGGTACGAACCATGATTGTTCTCCCTCAATCCTATTGACGGGTAAAAATTCCTCAGTTTGGGTTTTATCACATCTCGCCGCTCTTCGA
>CAWADS010000054.1:0-7116 GCA_963780785.1 Candidatus Acidiferrales bacterium | reverse complement strand
GAGGTGACGCCCGCGTGGATTTTACCTTTAGCGAAGAGCAGCATCATTTGCGCAAGAGCGTGCGCGAATTTGCCGAAGGCGAGATTGCGCCGCACGTCCTGGAATGGGATGAAGCGTCGCACTTCCCGCAGGAACTTCTGCCCAAGCTCGCGGAGATGGGCCTGCTCGGCGTTATTTTTCCGGAAGAATACGGCGGCGCGGGGCTGGGCTATGTGGAATACGCCACCGTCGTGGAGGAACTTTCGCGCGTGGATGGCGCGGTCGGATTGACCGTCGCGGCGCACAATTCGCTCTGCAGCAATCACATTTACAAATTCGGGAATGAAGAGCAGAAGCGCAAGTACCTGGTGCCGCTGGCGCAAGGCAAGAAGCTCGGCGCCTGGTCGCTGACCGAGCCGGAAGCCGGCTCCGATGCGGGCGGCACGCGCACCACCGCCGTGCGCGACGGCAAGCATTGGGTGCTGAATGGCGCGAAGACGTTCACCACCAACGGGCGCTTCGCCGATACCTGCGTGGCGATGGCGGTCACGGACAAGCGAAAGGAATCGCACGGCATCAGCGCGTTCATTCTGGAAAAGGGCATGGCGGGTTTTCGCCCGGGGAAGAAAGAAAACAAGCTGGGCATGCGCGCCAGCGACACTTCCGAAGTGATTTTCAGCGATTGCCGCGTGCCGGAGGAAAATCTGCTCGGCGCGGAAGGCGAAGGGTTCATCAGCAGCCTGAAGATTCTGGATGGCGGGCGCATCTCGATTGCCGCGCTGGCGCTGGGCATGGCGCAGGGCGCGCTGGAAGCGGCCACGCGCTACGCCAAGCAGCGCAAGCAGTTTGGCAAGACCATCAGCGAGTTTCAGGCCATACAGTTCAAGCTGGCGGACATGGCCACGGAAGTGGAAGCGGCGCGGCTGCTGGTGTATCAGGCGGCGTGGCTGGCCGACCGCAAGGATGCGCGGTTCACGCGCGAATCCAGCATGGCGAAGCTGTTTGCCAGCGAAGTGGCCGTGCGCGTGGCCAACGAGTGCGTGCAAATCCACGGCGGCTACGGCTTCATCAAGGATTACCCCGCGGAGAAGTTCTACCGCGACGTCAAGCTCTGCACCATCGGCGAGGGCACCAGCGAAATCCAGCGCCTGGTCATTGCGCGGCAACTGCTGGGCAAGGCTTAAGTGTCCTGATTTCCAATGTGCGGTTTTAGCACCTGATGCACGGCTGTTTATTTTTTGTCGGGACGGGGTGTCGGGAAAAGCACGGGAGGCATCTTTGGGTGTTCCGCCGGGCTCTCGGTGGGCGGCGAATCTGGAATTGGGTAGGCTGCGCCAAATGCGGCGCCGAGGCCGCCTGGGATACCTGTCGTGGTGGGTTGCGCCGGGGGTTCCGTCGTGTACTCACGCTGCGGGAGAGGATCGAGGGCGAAACGGGATACCCTTCTCGCCTCGGCCATTGCTGCGTCTACCAGGATTTTCGCGCTGCGAGTGCGGGCAGCCTGTTCGCTAATCTCTCGGACTGCGGGGACGATCGAGCGCGTGAGTTCCAGGATTTCGGCAACCATATCATCGTTGGTGCGACGAGGGGGAGGGGCGCCGGATGGGGCCGGCAGAGCATTCAGCTCCTTTTCCAGGTCGGGCCACCATTTCTCGAACGCCTCTTTCATCTCCGCTTCTGTTAAGGGATTTTCGTCTAGGTACTTGTTGATGTCCTGAACAAGCGCCAGAGTTTGCTCCCTGTCTGCGACTCTGGCCTGGAACATTGCGAGAGGGTATTCGAGTTGCCCGGGTTCGAGACCGGCTAGGAGGTACGTGCACACTCGTGTTTCGGCCTCTGGTGTCCTCGAGAGTCCGCCTACCTCGAAGTTGAGCCACGGCTCTTTGAGATTCTCCGGAGTCAGACAGACGATCCCGACCTTCGCGCTGGCCAGAGCGGTCCTAATCGAATTGACGCTGACGTTCCCGCTCTTGATGTCTTTTTCTGACATCCAAGGTCTCGCACTGTGAATTA
This sequence comes from Candidatus Acidiferrales bacterium, assembly GCA_963780785.1. Classification (GTDB taxonomy): domain Bacteria; phylum Acidobacteriota; class Terriglobia; order Acidiferrales; family UBA7541; genus Acidiferrum. The sequence continues at coordinate 5,124 of CAWADS010000054.1, read as the reverse complement.
CGTTGCGTAACCACTTCCTGAGGAATTTCGCCACATGGTTGCTGCGTGGGCCGGACCAGCTGATGAAAACGTTGTTTGTGTCCGCCATCGCGATTTCTCCTGATGCACCTATGAGCGTATCGTACACCTCGTTGGCGTCACGTGACGCGGCGGTGTATAGATTTCCCGGGTGCGGGTTCGGCGGGCGGGGCGCCCGACCGGCCTCAGCGATAAACGCAGTACCCAGTTCTTTCCGAGAATGGAAATTTGGATTCTTCTGACAGGAAATTCTCCGCGAATCGTCCCGTTGACCTTTGGATGGTCAGGGTGTACGTAAGAGTTTTTTCCATCCTGTTCGCATATTTATAGCCGATGTTGACCTGGGTGTCATCAATCGTAACGCCCACATTGGGGTCTTTCTCATCAAGGGCCTTACCGTTAAATTTGTTGGAGGTAAACAAGCCCGATTCTGGATAAAAAGGCAGCCATTGTCCTGAGAAACTGAAGGAGGGCATTGTGGTCGAATCTAGCACGCCGTCTTTGTAGGTCTCGGCGTGTCCGAGGCCGGGGCGCGCCGAGTCGTCCGGCACCATCTCTTTCAACTCTTTGTCCCAATGTTTTGGGAAATAGGGTGTATTAAAAGTGACGACGAAGAATTGATCCTCACTCTTCCGAAAGCAAATGTAAGCTCTGATATCGGGAAGACCGGCGTCTTTCGCTTTGAGAAGTTCCTGATAGGATTTGCAGGCTTGCTGGGCCTCCGGGTCAGGGCAAACGAAGGCCGGATTCTGCGCGGGCGTCTTCGGAACCGGTTTCTTTGGCGGGACTTGGCCGCCATAGACTTTAGCGACCAGAAGGCCGGCGATCATCATTGTTCCGGTCAGGATACTCAATCGGGGATGTCGGGCAACCGCGTGGCTGGCGTGCACGTGCGGGCTCCTTTGAGGCCCACTCTACTTTCTTCCTGGGGCAGGTGTCCAGATGGGAAATGAGTTCGGCGGTACATGCTTGACCCTTAGCAGGCTGCTGAAAAGGCGACGCAATTTGTCATTCCGAGCGAAGCGAGGAATCTCTCTTTGGCGGAAACCCAAGAGAAGAGGGATTCCTCACTCCGCAGACTCCGTTCGGAATGACGGGGTCGCGCTTTTTCCGCAACCTGTTAGGGTTTTGCTTGGCGGATGGCAGCGGAAAAGAAATAATAGACGGATGCTGAGGCGTGCTACGCGCGAATCGACGGGAACACATGCATCGCAACGTTAAGGAGTGGGCCGCGAAGGTCCGCGCGGGCGACGTGCGGGCGATTTCGCGCGCCATCACCGCGATTGAAAATCACGCTCCCGAAACCGAGGAACTGCTGCGGGAAGTGTTTCCTGCGACGGGGCAGGCTTACCTGACGGGGATCACGGGCGCGCCCGGCACCGGCAAGAGCACTCTGGTGGATCGCCTGGCCGCGTACTACCGCAAGCGCGACGAGCGCGTGGGCGTGGTCGCCGTGGATCCCACCAGCCCTTACTCCGGCGGCGCGATTCTGGGCGATCGCATCCGCATGCAGGGCCACGCGGGCGACAGCGGCATCTTCATCCGCTCGATGGCCACGCGCGGATTTCTGGGCGGGTTGGCCCGCGCAACCGCGGAGGTGGCGCTGCTGCTGGACGCGGCGGGCAAGCGCCAGGTGCTGATCGAAACCGTGGGCGTCGGCCAGGACGAAATTGATATCGTGCGGCTGGCGGATTGCGTGGTGGTGGTGCTGGTGCCCGGCCTGGGCGACGACATCCAGAACATGAAGGCCGGGCTGATGGAGATTGGCGACATCTTCGTGCTGAACAAAGCGGACCGCGAGGGCGCGGACCGTTTGGAGGAGCAGCTCCGCGCCATGCTCTCCCTGGTGATGCCGCGCGATGGCTGGCACCCGGCGGTCTTGCGCACGGTGGCGACGGAAAATCGCGGCATCACCGAGCTAGCCGAAACCATTGACAAATTCCGCAGACATTTCGAGGCCAGCGGCGAGCGCCAGAAAAAACACATCGAGCATTGGAAGAATCGCTTGGTGGAGATGCTGGAGTCGCGCCTGCTCGAAAAAGTGCTGGGCGGAAAAGAGGGCGAGGCAAAGCTGCGCGAATTGGCGACGGCGGTAGCCGAGCGCAAGAAGGATCCCTTCACCGCCGTCAGCGAAATCCTGAAGGCCAGCGGCCTCGATCGTTGAGCGCCAGCCCATAAAGGATTCTCGGGAAGGCACGGCTTTTTGCCACGAGCGCCGCGAAGGGCACAGGCAGAGGGAAAAGTCTTTTCTTTAGGAGGCCGGGGCTTCAGCCCCGGCGTAAAGCTTCCGTCACGAAAGGGCTTTAGCCCCTGAAGAAAGGCATGTGATGTTTCCGGCAGCCTCTTCAGCCGTAGCGGGGGGCTCCGGAGCTTCAGGGGCTAAAGCCCGGCTCATTTTGGTCCGATTAAGCGGGGGCTGAAGCCCCCACCTCCTTAGGAGGTACATGCATTTTGGCGACATTGGGGTTTTGTTGCGGATTTGCTCCCAACGCGTCACCATATCCCCTTGCCCTGGATCACGGCGTACGATCTATAGCCGCTTCAGACGCTGGAGACCAAGCGCAAACCGGCAAAATCGAAATCGAGCGAGTGGATCTGAACCGGTAGGCAATCCCAGGAGAAAAACGCATGGCACGCGTGAAAAAAGCGAAAGGGAAGAGTGCGCGGAGCAGCGCGAAAGCCCCGGTGGCGGAGATAGGCGTGATTGGCGGCAGCGGCCTGTACGGGATGAAGGGCCTTACCGGCACGCGTGAGATTCGCGTGAAGACCCCGTTTGGCGATCCCTCGGACGCCATCGTCGTCGGCACGCTGGAAGGGAAGCGCGTGGCGTTTCTGGCGCGCCACGGCCGCGGCCATCGCCTGCTGCCCAGCGAATTGAATTTCCGCGCCAACATTTACGCCATGAAACTCCTCGGCGTGGAGCGGGTCGTCTCCGTAAGCGCCGTTGGATCGCTGCAGGAAGAGCTGCGCCCCGGCGAGTTTCTGGTTCCCGACCAGTTTTTCGACAGCACCAAGGGCCGCATCTCCACCTTCTTCGGAAATGGCCTGGTGGCGCATGTGACATTCGACAAGCCCACCTGCGCGCAACTGTCCACAGTGCTCGCCGATGCCTGCGTTTCTTCCGGCGTCGCGGTGCATCGCAAGGGCACGTACATTTGCATGGAAGGGCCGCAATTCTCAACGCTCGCGGAAGCCAACTTCCATCGCGCCATGAAATTCGACGTGATCGGCATGACCAACGTCACCGAAGCCAAGCTGGCGCGCGAAGCCGAGCTATGCTACGCCACCATCGCCATGATCACCGATTACGATTGCTGGCACCCGCAACACGACTCCGTGACCGTTGCGCAAATCATTGCCACGCTGAATCAGAACGCCACCAACGCGCAAAACGTCCTGCGTGAAGCGATCAAGACCATGCCGGCCACCCGCACTTGCAAATGCGGCGCGGCGCTGGCGCATGCGATTCTGACGGACCCCAAGGTTGTCCCCGCGAAAACCAAGAAGAATCTCGCGGCCCTCATCGGCAAATACGTTTCTTAGGAGAAACTCGTGTCGCTACTCGTGGTTGGTTCAGTTGCTTATGACGCCCTGGAAAGCCCTTACGGGAAGGTGGACCGCACGCTCGGCGGGGCCGCCACCTATTTCGCCGTAGCCGCGCGGTTTTTCACGCCGGTGAGCCTGGTGGCCATTGTTGGCGACGATTTCAGCGCCGCCGATGAAGCCGTTTTCCGCAGCCGCTCGATTGACATCGAAGGCCTGGAGCGCGCTGCCGGCAAGTGTTTCTTCTGGGCGGGACGCTACTCGGAGAATCTGAATGATCGCGTGACGCTGACGACGGACCTCAACGTTTTCGCGGAGTTCAAACCGCGCTTGCCGGAAAGATACCGCTCGTCGAAATATGTTTTCCTGGCGAACATCGCGCCGGACCTGCAGCGCGACGTCCTCCACCAGGTAAAAGGCAAGCCAAAGCTCGCCGCCATGGACACCATGAACTATTGGATCGAGCGCACCAACGCCGAATTGCGGGAGACGCTCAAGCACGTGGACATCCTGATGATCAACGATTCGGAAACGCGGCAGCTTTCCAGCGAGCACAACCTGCTGCGCGCCGCCCGCCACATTTTCAAGATGGGGCCCTCCACGCTGGTGGTGAAGCGCGGCGAGTACGGCGCCATGCTCGTGGACAAGCACGGCGTCTTCTGTATCCCGGCGTTTCCTCTCGAGGAGCCGCACGATCCCACGGGCGCGGGCGACAGTTTTGCCGGCGGCTTCATGGGCTATCTGGCCGGCAGCGGCGGGAGCAACGACGCGGCGCTGCGGCGCGCCATGGTGTACGGCTCGGTGATGGGCAGCTTTGCCGTGGAGAAATTCGGCCTGGAGCGCCTGCTGCATTTGAAAAAGAGCGAGATACACGCCAGAGCACGGCACTTCTCGAAATTGACGCAATTTAAACTGTAAAGAGTAGAATCGCCCGCTTCGAAACGGCAAAAGGCGCCGTCCCTCCTGTCGAAATGACAGGTTTTGAGCGGAAGCTCCGGCCTCCTAAGAACATTTATGAGAAGCTTGTAGTAAGACTCTCGTTGAAACGGACAGGGCCGTTTGCAGATGCTTTCCTTTCACGAAATATTTTAGGATGTTATTCGCCGCCGGGCTAGGCGCGGCCATTGGCGTGGAGCGCGATCTGCGCCGCCGCCCCGCCGGAATCCGCACCAGCGCGTTTGTCTGCCTGGCCACGGCGCTTTTTACGATCCTTTCTAATGAGCTGGCGCGTCTATGGGGCGACACCGGTGGCACGCGCATCGCTTCCAATATCGTGCAGGGCATCGGCTTTCTTGGCGCAGGCGCCATCCTGAAAGACAACGCGGGGCTTCTTGGGATGACCACCGCCGCGACGATTTTCGTTGAGGCAGCCATCGGCATGGCGGCAGGCGGAGGGCTGTATAAAGTCGCCGCATCCCGGCCACGGGGATCGTGTTGTTGGGCCTCGTCATGTTGGGCTGGGTCGCGGAAAAGCTTCACCTGAAAGCCCGCGTCAGGGTGTTCCGTTTCACCACCAGTCATGCGGAAAATGTCGCCACCGAAATCCAGCAACTGATGGCCCGG
>CAWADS010000053.1:0-20825 GCA_963780785.1 Candidatus Acidiferrales bacterium | reverse complement strand
ATTTACGCGATGAAGCTGCTGGGCGTGGAGCGCGTCCTCTCCGTCAGCGCCGTGGGCTCGCTGAAGGAAGAGTTGCGCCCCGGCGAGTTCCTGGTTCCCGACCAGTTTTTCGACAGCACCAAGGGCCGCGTCTCCACCTTCTTCGGAAATGGGCTGGTGGCGCATGTCACGTTTGACAAGCCCACCTGCGCGCAATTGTCCTCGGTGCTCGCCGATGCCTGCGTTTCTTGCGGCGTGGCGGTGCATCGCAAGGGCACTTACGTCTGCATGGAAGGGCCGCAATTTTCCACGCTCGCGGAGGCCAACTTCCATCGCGCCATGAAATTCGACGTGATCGGGATGACCAACGTCACCGAAGCGAAACTCGCGCGCGAGGCCGAGCTGTGCTACGCCACCATCGCCATGATCACGGATTACGATTGCTGGCACCCGCAACACGACTCGGTGACGGTGGCGCAAATCATCGCCACGCTGAATCAGAACGCCAGCAACGCGCAAAACGTCTTGCGTGAAGCGATCAAGACCATGCCAGCCGGCCGGGGTTGCAAGTGCGGCTCCGCGTTGGCACATGCGATTCTGACGGACCCCAAGGTTGTCCCCGGGAAAACCAAGAAGAACCTCGCGGCGCTCATCGGCAAATACGTTTCTTAAGGAGAAAAACGTGGCGCTACTCGTGGTGGGTTCGGTTGCTTATGATGCTCTGGAAAGTCCTTACGGGAAGGTGGACCGCACGCTGGGCGGGGCCGCCACCTATTTTGCCGTGGCGGCGCGGTTTTTCACGCCGGTGAGCCTGGTGGCGATTGTCGGCGACGATTTCAGCGAAGACGGATGAAGCCGTTTTCCGCAGCCGTTCGATTGACATCGAGGGCCTGGAGCGCGCTACCGGCAAGTGTTTCTTCTGGGCGGGACGCTACTCGGAAAATCTGAATGAGCGCGTGACGCTGGCGACGGAGCTCAACGTTTTCGCGGAGTTCAAACCGCGCTTGCCGGAAAAGTACCGCTCCTCGAAATATGTTTTCCTGGCGAACATCGCGCCGGACCTGCAGCGCGACGTCCTGCACCAGGTGAAGGGCAAGCCGAAACTCGCCGCCATGGACACCATGAACTATTGGATCGAGCGCACCAACGCGGAATTGCGCGAGACGCTGAGGCACGTGGACATCCTGATGATCAACGATTCGGAAACGCGGCAGCTTTCCAGCGAGCACAACCTGCTGCGCGCCGCCCGCCACATTTTCAAGATGGGGCCCTCCACGCTGGTGGTGAAGCGCGGCGAGCACGGGGCCATGCTCGTGGACAAGCACGGCGTCTTCTGTGTGCCGGCCTTTCCGCTCGAGGAGCCGCATGATCCCACGGGCGCGGGCGACAGTTTTGCCGGCGGCTTCATGGGCTATCTGGCCGGCAGCGGCGGGAGCAACGACGCGGCGCTGCGGCGCGCCATGGTGTACGGCTCGGTGATGGGCAGCTTTGCCGTGGAGAAATTCGGCCTGGAGCGGCTGCTGCACTTGAAAAAGAGCGAGATACACGCCAGAGCACGGCACTTCTCGAAATTGACGCAATTCAAACTGTAAAGAGTAGAATCAGCTTGAAACGGACAGGGCCGTTTGGGGATGCTTTCCTTTCACGAAATATTTCTACGGATGTTGTTCGCCGCCGGGCTGGGCGCGGCCATTGGCGTGGAGCGCGATCTGCGGCGCCGCCCCGCCGGAATCCGCACCAGCGCGTTCGTCTGCCTGGCCACGGCGCTTTTCACGATACTTTCCAATGAACTGGCGCGTCTATGGGGCGACACCAGTGGCACGCGCATCGCTTCCAATATCGTGCAGGGCATCGGCTTCCTTGGCGCAGGCGCCATCCTGAAAGACAACGCGGGGCTTATTGGGATGACCACCGCCGCGACGATTTTTGTTGAAGCAGCCATCGGCATGGCGGCAGGCGGAGGGATGTATAAAGTCGCCGCAGCGGCCACGGGGATCGTGTTGTTTGGACTGGTGGTGCTGAGCTGGGGCGCGGAAAAGCTGCACCTGAAAGCCCGCGTCAGGGTGTTCCGCTTCACCACCAGCCATGCGGAAAATGTCGCCACCGAAATCCAGCAACTGATGGCCGGGCTAAAGGTGGTGATGAATCATTTTCGTGTTTCGATGGCGGGCACGAATTCCATTGTGGAATTCGAAGCCGACGTGAGCGCCCGCCAGCAGGAACAGATCGTGCAACAACTGAACCGCCAGGGCGTGGTGACCGAGGTGGTCCCGGTCGAGGGCCGCCACGAATGAAACGCCGCTCCGTTCTCCTGCAAAAGCCAAAGGCCCTGCGCAAGGGTTCCCGAATCGCCGTCGTTTCTCCCTCGTCTCCCGCGGAGCCTGCCGCTGTTTCTGCGGGCATGGCGGAACTTCGCCGGCTTGGCTTTCGGGTGGAAGAGTTGCCGCCGCTTCCGCCGCAAGGCTATTTCGCCGGGCCGCACGAGGAACTCGTCCGGCAATTTCGCAAACCGTTTCACGACAAGAGTGTTGACGGTGTAATTGCCACGCGCGGGGGTTACGGTGCGAACTACCTCATTGATCTCAGATTGGGCACGTCTCTGTTCGGCCCAAAATGCCTCATCGGTTACAGCGATCTGAACGTCATCCAACTGCTGCTTTACCAGGTGCGCAGTTGGGCCGGCTTTTACGGTCCCATGGTGGCCGCGGGTTTCAATCACGGCGCCAATCAACCTTCCGGCTACGACGAGGCCGCTTTTCTGCAAGCCGTCCGCGAAACAAAATCCAAATGGAGTATTCCGCTGCGCGGCGAAAGCATGGCTTCTGGAAGCGCCACGGGGCGCATTGTCGGAGGCTGCTTGACGATGCTGCAAACGACTCTGGGAACTGGCTGGGACCCTGACACGCAGGGAGCCATTCTCGTTTTGGAAGATCGCGGCATGAAGCCGTATCAGGTGGATCGCGCGCTGCGGCATTTGTGGCAAGCAGGCAAATTGCAGGACGTGCATGGCGTTGTGCTCGGCGATTTCCCAGACTGCGAACCTCCTGTGGCAGGCAGCCCCACCGTTCCCGAAATTTGCGAGCGAATCTTGGGGCCGCTCGGTGTTCCCATCGTTTACGGCGCGCCCATCGGCCATACCAAGCGGCCCATGCTCACGATTCCGCTGGGCGTGCGCGCAAAACTGCATGCCAAGGGAGAAGGCACGCTGGAAATTCTGGAGCCGGCGGTGGTCGAATAGACTGAGGACTCTTACTTGGCCAAGGTAAAACACATCCACATGATCGGGATTGGCGGTTCGGCCATGGCGCCGCTCGCCGGAATGCTGCGCGAACGCGGCCATCGCGTGACCGGCTCGGATGCGGGCGTTTATCCGCCGGCCTCCACGCTGCTCGAATCGCTGGGCATTCCGTTCTCCGCCAAGTTCGATGCCGCGAATCTTACTCCCGCGCCCGACCTCGTCGTAGTCGGCAACGCCCTCTCTCGCGGCAACGTGGAAGTCGAGGAGATGCTCGACCGCAAGCTGAAATACCACTCGCTGCCGGAAATCCTCGAAGAGGAATTTCTGCCGGGGCACCATTCCATCGTGGTCAGCGGCACACACGGAAAAACCACCACCACCGCCATGCTCGCTTGGATTTTCCAGGTGGCGGGGAAGAAGCCCAATTTTCTGGTGGGCGGCATCGCCGAAAATTTCGGCAAAAGCTACGGCCTCGGCGGCGGCGAAGAGTTCATTCTGGAAGGCGACGAGTACGATTCCGCGTATTGGGACAAAGCCGCGAAATTTTTTCATTACCATCCCGATGACCTGATCATCACTTCGCTGGAATACGATCACGCCGATATTTACGCCGATTTCGACGCCTACCAGTTGGCCTTTCGCCGGCTGGTGAATCTGGTGCCGCGGCGCGGGCGCATCGTCGTTTGGGGCGACGCGGATGCCGGCGAAGCGCTGCACCACGCCACGGAAAAAGCGTTTTGCCCCGTGATTACCTATGGCCTGGAAAGCGGCAACGATTGGAGCGCCACGGACGTGCAATCCGATGGCGACGGCATGAAATTCCGCGTCAAATACAAGGGCGAGGCTTACGGGGAATTTCGGCTGGCCGCCACCGGGCACCACAACGTTTTGAATGCGCTGGCGGCGCTCGTCGTCGCGCAGGGGCGCGGAATCAGGCGCGAGACCCTGCAGCAGGCGCTTGCACCTTTCAAAGCGTGCGGCGGCGCATGGAGGTGAAAGGCGAAGTGGACGGCATCGTGGTGGTTGACGATTTCGCGCATCACCCCACCGCCGTGCGCGCCACCATCGAAGCCGCGCGCCTTCGCTGGCCGAATCGCCGTTTGTGGGCGATCTTGGAGCCGCGATCGAACTCCATGCGCCGCCGCGTTTTTCAGGATGCCCTGCCACCGGCGCTGGCGCTGGGAGATCGCGTCCTGCTGGGCAGCGTGCATCGCGCCAGCCAACTGAGTGAGGAGCAGCGCCTCGACCCGGAAACCGTCGCTGCTGCCGTCCGCCAGCTCGGGAAAGACGCGCGTGTCCTGACGGGAGCGGACGCTATTGCCGAACTTCTCGTCGCCGAAGCTCGCCCCGGCGATTTGCTGCTGGTGATGTCCAATGGTAGCTTTGATGGGTTGTGCGAGAAACTTCTGAAGAAATTGGCGGCAAAACAGATTCCCACCGGGGCTCAAACGAACTAATGAAAAACGCGCGAAGGTTTCCGTCTGCCGCCGCGGCGGCATTTTACTGCCTCTTCTTGGTCTTTCCTCAGGCGTCACGCGCGGAAATCCGCTACGCCGTCTCCCTTGCTCATCCGGAGCAGCACCTCTTTCACGTCTCCATGGAAATTCCCGGCGTTAAGGATGAATTGAAGCTGCAAATGCCCGCCTGGAACGCGCTCTACGAAATTCGCGATTTCAGCAGCCACGTGCAGCGAGTGCAGGCCTCTGTAGACGGCAAACCCGTGCCCATCGAGAAGTTGGACAAGCTGACCTGGCACGTCAAGGCCAGCGGCACGATCACCGTGCGCTACGACACGTTTTGGGATGATCCCGGCCCCTTCAACACGCCAGCTCAACGAAGAGCACGCTTTTATCAATCTGGCGATGATTCTGCTGTATGTGCCTGAGCGCCGCGCGGAAAAGAGCGTCATCACCCTCAGCGATGTGCCGGGGCAGTGGCGCGTGGCATCGGAAACGCTCAGCGGCGGGATCTTGCAGGGGCAAACTTTCCTGCTGGAAGCGGCCAGCTACGACGCGCTCGCTGATGCGCCGATTGAGGCGTCGAAATTCGAGGAGTTCACGCTGCCCGACGTTTCACCGCCGGTTCGCGTGGTCATCCATGGCGACGGTTGGAAAAAGCACGATGTTGAAAGCGCGCTGCGCAAAATCGTCACTTACGAAGTCAAGTTAATGGACGGCGCTCCTTACGACCACTACACCTTCATTTTTCACACAGGCAAAGCCGCGAACGGCGCCGGCGGGGGCATGGAGCACGCCAATTGCACGGCGATCTACGTCATCATCCGCGTCGTACCTGCAAAACGTCTCCGCGCACGAATTTTTCCACGCGTGGAACGTCAAGCGCATCCGCCCCGCCTCTCTTGAGCCGGTGGACTACACGCACGAGATGTACACGCGCGCGTTGTGGTTCGCCGAAGGCGTCACCAACACCTATGCTTCTTATGCGCTGGTGCGCACGGGCCTGTGGAGCAAGCAGGAGTTTTACCAGGACCTGAGCGGCCAGATCAGCGAACTCGAAAACCGCCCTGCCGAGCAGTGGCAAAGCGCGGAACAATCCAGCCTGGATGCCTGGCTGGAGAAGTACGCGCTCTACAACCAGCCGCAGCGCAGCGTTTCGTATTACACCAAGGGCCAAGTGCTCGGCGTTCTGCTGGACATCCTGATTCGCGACCGCACGGACAACCAGAAGAGCCTCGACGACGTGCTCCGCACCATGAACCGCGATTTCGCCAAGGAAGGGAAGTTCTATCGCGACAGTCTGGACATTCGGCTGAGCACGGAGAAAGTGACCGGCGCTTCCCATGGAGGATTTCTTCGCCAAATACGTGAGCGGCGCCGAGCCTCTGCCATACACCGAACTGCTGGCGCGCGCAGGCCTGGAATTGCAGCAGCGGGAAATCATCCACGCGGTAATGGGTTTCACCGTGGAACGCGACCCCAACGGCCCCTGGACCGTCAGGGCGGTGAAGCCGATGGACCCGCGGCGAAGAGCGGGCTCCTTGTGGGCGACGAAATTGTGCGCTGGAACAATGGCGAGCCTCCACGCAGGCCCGAGCGCTGGCTCAGCCAGCAAAAACCGGGCGACACATTGCACCTGCGCGTGCGCCGCGACGATAAGGAGCAGAACATTGACATTCGGCTTGGCGAACAGCGGGAAAAGTTCTACCAGGTTGTGGAAAGTTCCAATGCCGGCGCGCGCGCGCGGGGCATTCGCGAGGGCCTCCTGCGCGGCAGCACCGATCCGGTCACTGCCACGAATCGCTGAAGGAGTACTTGACCCGGCGCCGATGATTGGAGAGAGTTTTTCCTAAAGCATGTTGCGAGGGGCTTTCATCTGCGTTTTTGTGACCCTGTACATCCTGGTCGCGGGGCCGCCGCTGCTCATATACACCTTCGTTACCCGCCATATTGCTCCGCTGTACTGGGCTGGAGTGGGCGGCGTGATGTTTTTCGTGCGTTGCGTCGGCGTGCGCGTCCACGTCAAGGGCCTGGAGCGCATTCCGCCCGGCACGTGCATTTTCGCCGCAAACCACACCAGCTCTGCGGACGCGCCCGCGGTGGTGTGGTCCATCCCGCGCCGCATCGCCATTCTGCTGAAGCGCTCGCTCTTTGAGTATCCGATTGTGGGCCAGGCGTTTCGTCTGGCGCGCTTCATTCCCGTGGACCGCTCCGACCGCGATTCCGCCATTGTCAGCATGGAAAAAGCCACGGAAGCCATTCGCGCGGGCCAGTCGTTCCTGATCTACCCCGAAGGCACGCGCAGCAGCGACGGGCGCCTGCAGGAACTGAAGAAGGGAACTGCGGTGATGGCCATCAAGGCGGGTGTGCCACTCGTGCCCATTGCGTGCTCCGGCGCGCATCGTGTGATGGAGAAGCGCAAGCTGAATATCAGGCCGGGCCAAATCCTGGTGGAGTTTCTCGCTCCCATTGACACGTCGCAATACACGTTTGAAGAACGCGACGCCCTCACGCGTCGCCTGCACGACGAGCTAGCCGCGGCACTCCCGCCCGATCAGCGCCCTATCGGCTTCCCCGGCGCCGAGTGAGACCGGCCGGGTTACACCGGCGAACTCACTCTAAAACCCGAAGGCGCGTTTTCCTGTGTCATCCAACTCCCAAAAACTGTCATTCCGACCAGAGGGGCGGCGCCTTTGGCCGTCCCCGGAGTGGAGGAATCCCTCCGCGATTTCGGATTCCAAGCTACTTCTTCCCGCGCGCCTCCAATTCCGCCTCCAGCTGCTGTACGCGCCGCTGCAATTCCGGCAAGCGATTCAGCGCCGCCATCATCTTCAGCCACTCGCGGTTCTCCACTGCCGGATACCCGGAATAGAGTGAACGCGGCGGCACATCGTTGGGCACGCCGCTCTGCGCCGTGATCACCGCGCCGTCGCCGACGGTCAGATGTCCCGCCGTCCCCACCTGCCCCGCCAGAATGCAGTTGTCGCCAACGTGCGTCGAGCCCGCCAGACCCACCTGACCGCACAGCATAGTGTTCGCCCCGACCTGCGAAGCATGGCCCACCAACACGAGGTCATCAATCTTCGTGCCGCGGCCGATGCGCGTTTCGCCTACGGTGGCGCGGTCAATGCACGCGTTGGCTTGCACCTCCACGTCGTCCTCCAGAATCGCCGGCCCGGACTGCGCCATCTTGTGCCAGGTGCCGTCCGCGCGCTTGGCAAAGCCCAGGCCGTCGCCGCCGATAATCACGCCGTTCTGCAGGATCACGCGATCGCCGATGCGGCAAAGCTCGCGCACCACCGCATGCGCGTGCGCGAAGAAATGCGCGCCGATCTTGGCGCCCCTGTAAATCGTCACAAAGCTGTGCAGCACCGCGTTCGCGCCGATGACCACGTCCTCGTCCACAAAACAATAGGGGCCGATATGCGCGCCGGGGCCAATGCGCGCTGAAGCGGCAATCACCGCGGTCGAATGTACTTCGGGAGGATACATTGGCGGCTTATAGAACAGCTCAATCGCCTGCGCGAACGCAAGGTAGGGATTGCCCGTACGCAAGGCTGCCAGCGGCGCGAGGCCGGCGGCGCGTTCGAGCGTCACGCCGTCTTCAACGAACACAGCGGAGGCCTGCGTCGTCTTCAATTGCGGCGAGTACCGCCGGTTCGCCAGGAATGTCGCTTCTCCGGAGCGCGCGCGATCAATCCCAGCGACGCCGGTGATTTCGATGGATGGATTGCCTTCCAATCGACAGTCAAGCTTTTGTGCCAGTTCCTGGAGTTTCATGAGCGCTTCGCCTCCGCAAACTGTGAGTCTCGCACAGCGCCAAGAGGGAAGTACAGGAGCAGGATTCATTGGCATCCGGCCAGTTTGCGATGAACTGGCTTGGCGGGACTGGGTCTCGGCTTCAAGGCCGACATTTCTTTGCTAACATATTCACCCAACGCCCCGTCCATTCAGTGGGGTAGTGATACGTGTGAGTGGAGGAATACTTTGACAAAAACAACATTGCGGGGCCCGGCGTCTGTCCTCTTCGCTTTAATGCTAGCGATCTTCAGTCTCATTCCGGCATACGCGCAGTCCGACACTGCGCCGAAAGCGAAGGCGCCCGCGCCCGCTTCGGCGAGCCCGAAAATCCCCATCCCGGGCATTCCTTACACCAAGTTTGTTCTCGAAAATGGCCTGACCGTGCTGGTCCACGAAGATCACAAGGCCCCCATCGTGGCTGTGAACACGTGGTACCACGTGGGATCCAAGAACGAGAAGCCGGGGAAAACCGGCTTTGCCCACCTGTTTGAGCACTTGATGTTCAGCGGCAGTGACAATTTCAATTACACCTATATCAACGCGATGGAACGCATTGGAGCCACCGACCTGAACGGCACGACAAACGGCGACCGCACCAATTATTTTGAAGACGTGCCCACGTCGATGCTCGATTATGTCCTCTTCGCCGAAAGCGACCGCATGGGCCATTTGCTCGGCGTTCTGGACCAGAAAAAACTCGATCTGCAACGCGGCGTGGTACAGAACGAGAAGCGCCAGGGTGAGAACGAGCCTTACGGCGTGACCGAGCAACTCATCACTGAAAACACGTACCCGCCGGGCCATCCTTATTCCTGGACGGTCATCGGCTCCATGAAGGATCTGGACGCCGCTTCTCTCGCCGATGTCCAGGAGTGGTTCAAAACCTATTACGGCCCCAACAACGTCACGCTCGTCATCGCGGGTGACATCACTCCAGAAGTAGCACGTCAAAAAGTGGAAAAGTATTACGGCGGGATCCCCCCGGGCCCGCCCATCGACCATCAGAAGGTTTGGGTGGCCAAACGGACTGGCACGCACCGGGACTGGGTGCAAGATCGCGTGCCGCAGGCGCGGCTGTATCGCGTGTGGAACGTGCCCCAGACGGCTTCACCGGAAGAGGCCTTGCTGGATCTGGCGGCACAGGTGCTCGGCGCGGGCAAGACGTCGCGGCTCTACAAGCGCCTCGTTTACAAAGATCAGACGGCTACCAGCGCCACTGCAAACGACTACAACAGCGAGATCGCTGGGCAGTTTTATATCATTCTGACCGCGAAGCCGGGCACAGACCTGAAAAAAGTGGAAGCAGCCGCGGATGAGGAGCTGCAGAATTTCCTGAAGAACGGACCTACGGAAGCCGAACTGCAACTCGCCAAGACGCAAATCTTCGGCCAATACGTGCGCACCATGGAGCGCATCGGCGGCTTCAACGGCAAGAGTGACATCCTCGCCCGTTACCAGACTTTCACTGGGAATCCTGATGGTTACAAGGAATATCTCAAGCGCATCCAGGCTGCCACACCCGCCACGGTGAAGAAGACCGCGAACGACTGGCTGAGCGACGGCGACTACATTTTGGAGGTGCAGCCGTATCCCACTAACCTGAAAACAACGGCCCCGATCGATCGCTCGAAGGAGCCCGCACCCGGTTCGGCGATGTCGCTCAACCTGCCTCCCATGCAGAAGGCTGCGCTCTCGAACGGCTTGAAAATCGTCCTTGCGGAGCGCCACACCGCGCCAGTGGTGAACTTCTCGCTGCTGGTGGAGAGTGGTTACGCCGCGGATCCCGCCGATGCCCGGGGAACTTGCAGCTTCGCGCAGCGCATGCTCGAAGAAGGCACGCCCACTCGCGATTCGCTGAAAATTGGCGAAGAACTGGAATCGCTCAGTGCCGATTTTTCGGCAGGCGCCGATCTGGACTACGCGTCCGTCAACCTCAACGCCCTCAAGATCAATATGGACAAGGCCCTCGGTATTTATGCCGACCTGATCCTGCATCCTGCCTTCCCTCAGAAAGAATTCGCTCGCTTGCAGAAAGATCGCCTGGCCGCCATTCAACGCGAGAAGGTTACGCCCAACTCCATGGCCATGCGCGTCGTGCCCACTCTCCTTTATGGCAAAGGACATCCCTACACCGCGGCTTTCATCGGCACGGGCACCGAATCCAGCGTGAGCAAAATGACCCGCGAGGACTTGGCCAAATTCCACGACGCCTGGTACAAGCCGAACAATGCCACCTTGCTCATCGTTGGCGACACGACCTTGGCCGAGATCACCCCCAAGCTCGAAAAGCTTTTCAGCTCATGGAAGGCGGGCGAAGTGGCCAAGACGACCATCCCGCAGGTTCCCGAGCCGGAAAAAGATGTGGTCTATCTCATTGACCGCCCCGGCTCCGGGCAAAGCTTGATTGTCGCCGCGCAACTGGCCCCGCCTTACAACGATCCCGACGAAGTGCCGCTGGATTTGGTGAACGACATCTTTGGCGGAACCTTCAGCTCGCGCATCAACATGAATCTGCGCGAGGACAAGCACTGGTCTTACGGCGTGGGCTCCCGTCTGCTGCCAGCCCGTGGCGAACGTCCCTACTTCAGTTTCTCGCCCGTGCAAACAGACAAGACCAAGGAGTCCTTGGCGGAGCTTGTAGCGGAGTACAAGAACATCGTGGGCAGCAAACCGATTACGGAGGCGGAGCTCAAGGACGAGCAGTCCAACGCCACGCTCGGCCTTCCCGGAACGTTCGAGACGGTGCAGCAGCTTTCCGGCGCGTACAGCACCATCCTGCAGTACAACTTGCCTGAGGACTTCTACAACTCCTACACGCAGAAAGTGTTGGCGGTTACACCAGACTCCGCCAACCAAATCGCCAAAAAGTACATCCTGCCCAACCATCTCGTCTGGCTGGTCGTGGGCGACATGAGCAAAGTCGAAGCCGGCATCCGCGAACTGAACATCGGCGAAGTCCACAATATCGACGCCGATGGCAACCCAGCGCACTGAGCGCGCTGTTTGGGAACTGACTCGCTCCTGCTTTGTTCGTTGAAGAGGCGCAGTTGCGCCGCAAAGCTGATAGAATTTCCGCGCTGTCCTACGTTCGCTCATGCCAGCTTGGATTCTTAGGAGGGTTCATGCTTCTGCCGCGCCGCCTGATTCATGCTTTGACGTTTGCCGCTGTCCTCTTCTTCGTGGCGTCTTCAATCGCCGCCGCACCCGCTCCGCTCCGCTACCAACTGCGATTTGAGCGCCCCAACACCCATCTGATGGATGTCACGGTCCACGCCGACGCGCTCCGCGGAAGCGCCGCCGATTTCGCCATGCCCGACTGGGCGCCCGGCTCGTACGGCATCGAAAACTACGCCGCCAACGTGCAACGTTTTCGCGCCCACAGCGCCGACGGCCGGGAACTCGCCTGGCACAAGACCGATAGCCAGACGTGGCGAATTGACCTCGCCGGCGCCACCGGCATCACCGTGGATTACCAGGTCTACGTCAACAATCTGCAAAACAATGTAGGCCAGTATGACGACCGCCACGCCTTCATCGCCGGCCCCGCCACCTGGATGTATCTCGTCGGTGGCAAAGAGCGCCCCATCGAGCTCTCCATTGACGTTCCCTCCGGCTGGAAAGTTGCCACCGGCATGGAGCATGCCTCCGACCACGCGTTTCGCGCCGAAAATTATGATTGGTTCGCCGATTACCCTCTGGAGATATCCGACTTTGTCGAAAAGGATTTTGATGCCCTCGGCAGCACGTATCACGTCATTTTCCACGATGTGATGGGAGGCAAGGATACTGCGAAGTTCATCACTGACCTGCAGAAGATCGTCAGCACTATTGTTCCCATCTTCCAACCCGTGGCGGGCAGCGGCGCGCAAGCCGCCCCATTCAAGGACTACTATTTCCTGTTCCACGTCTGGCCAAAGTCCGGCGGCGGGCTCGAACATCTGAATTCCACGCAGATCAATTTCTCCAAGGACATGGATAACAACGAGCCGCTTCCCGGGCGCGGCACGCAGTACAGGGCCAAACTTGCTGTCTCCTCCCACGAATTCTTCCACGCCTGGAACGTCAAGCGCCTCCGGCCCCGCCCGCTCGGCCCGTTCGATTATTCGCAGATGGTTCACACTCCTTCGCTCTGGATTTCCGAGGGACTCACGAGCTACTACGGTTCTCTCGCCCTCGCTCGCGCCGGACTCATCACTCCTCAGGATTATCTCGACGGCATGTCATGGATGATCACCGAGTACGAGAAGCTTCCCGGGCGCACCGAGCGCAGCATCGAGGACACCAGTTGGGACACTTGGTTCTTCGGCCTCAGAACCATCAGCCAGGACAGCAACCTCGCCAACACCTCGTATTCCTACTACAACGGCGGCCAAATCATGGGCCATATCCTGGACTTTGCCATACGCCAGGACACCAACAACCAGAAATCGCTGGACGACTGGATGCGCCTGCTGTACTCCCGCTATGCGCTTCCCAAGCCCGGCTTCGAGCCGGACGACGCGGTACGCGCCGCATCGGAAATTGCCGGGCAGGACGTGAGCGACATATTCCGCCGCTACATCAGCGGCAAGGAGCCCATTCCGTACGAAACCTACTTTGCCTACGCAGGCATCTCCGTCGAAAAGAAACTCGACGCCGCGAAATCCTGGGCGGGTCTCACGTTTACGAAGCAGGACAATGGCACTACCACGATCAAGAACATTATTCCGGGCGGCCCGGCTGAGTCTGCCGGCCTCGATAGGGACGACGTCATCGTCGCCCTCGACGGCCGCGCCGTGTCCTCCTCGGACGATGTCGAGGCTCTCGTCGCTGCGTACAAGCCGGGTGTCACAGTACGCGTGCTCGTCCAGCGGCTTGGCCAGATGCGCGAATTCCCGCTCGCGCTCGCGCCCAACCCCTACTACACCTACACGCTCAAACCCATGGAACATCCCACCACGCAGCAGCAGGCCATTTACAATAGCTGGCTCGGAATCAAATGAACACCGCGCCTCCGGAAGCAGGGCTCAGGTCTAAACGGTTATCGGAGCCTGGCGTATTCGGCTTTCGCAGCGATGAGAATGGGAATATCGGGGTCGGCGTCTTTCCAGAGCGTGAGGAAATCCGGATATGCCGCTTGCGCCTTCGCGGTGTCGCCTTGCAATGCATGAGCGCGGCCAAGCCGGAGCGGGCAAGTGCGCCCATGGACAGTTCACAACAGTTCCGGATGGTCGAGGATTTTCTGGAATTCGGCTGCGGCTTCACCGCCTCGATGGGCGGTTAGATAGGCTTCGCCGCGCACGAAAACGGGATCGAGTGCGTAGCCACAGCCCCCAACTCATAGGGAGCAGCTGCCTGAAGACCTCGATGGCTTTCGAGGAATCATTACGGTTGAGCGCAATCTGCGCGTGCAGTGTTGGGAGGTAAACGACTCGGACAAGAGTATCTTCTGGAAAGCGCTTGTCCAAATCATCGGCCAACGCTTGCGCCCGAGCTGCATCCCGTGTCAAGGCCAACGCCAACGCCCCTGTCTGGTGCACATCTCGGCCAGTCGAAAGTTGGAGCGCCGCCGCGGCCCGCTGCCGGGCCTCGAATGAATTGCCGTAGAGGGCTTCCAGCAGGGCCGCATTGGTCTTCAATCCCTTGCCGCCCCCTCCTTCTCTCCGCTCGCTCGGCCGAAGCAACCGCCCTGTTGGAAAAATCCCGTGCGTCCCTAAGCCGCCCGGAATATGCGGCCGTCTCAGGCCTCATAGCAAGAGGATATCGCCTTCTGCGCCCGCTTTTTTTAGCCCATTTAACCTGTTGCTTCATCCCTTCTGCATCATTCTGCAAGAAGGCGAGACCGGTACAGGTGGCAGCGCCGATAAACAGAATCGAGGTTCTTCGCTTCCGCTTCTTTGGCCGTGGCCCGGGCTTCCTCCAGCCGATTCAGAACGAGATACGCCCAGACGAGGTTGCCATAAATCAAACCGCTCGACTCCTCCAGACGGTGGGCCTCGCGAATTTGCTCCAGGGATTCGTCAAGTTGCCCGAGTTGCGCGTAGGTGACACCCATGTATCCCGCGGTGCGGCTCTGAATCTCGCGGATACAACTGCGCCAAAGAGTTCACAGGGTTGGAGCTCCTTTTCCAAATCGCCTGTGACAGAACCAAAGTAGTTAACATCGATGTAGGAGCTTCTCTCGCTCGGTCACCCGCTCGCGCAGTTCATAGGCCCGCTGCCTGTTTCCCCTCGCCAAGTTGAATTCACCCGAGATTGAAATAGGTCGTTGCAAGAAGTGGCATAGGCTATAGCGAAATTCGGGTCCAAACGGATGGCCCGCTGGAAAAAAGGTACGGCACCGGCGTTTCGTACCCTTTTCCCTATCAAAACCTTCAGTCCGAGGGTGTAGGCCTTCAGGGCTTCGAGTGACGGTGTGGTTGCTAGGTCAAGCGGCCTATCTAACTTCTGAACCGAACCAATGGATTCGCCCAACTTGTTGCGGATTTCCGATGCTGCCTTTCCGAGAGCTTCTAGGACGTGGCTCTTGTCGCTCGCCTCAGCTTCCGTGCTCGTGAGTGATTCTCGAGTCGAACAGTTGACGGCCTTCAGAATCAGACTGTACTGCGTGCCAATCTGTGCAATCGAGCCGTCAATGACGGCCTTGCTCCCTGTCCGTTGGCAAACTTCCCGCGAAATCTCCGGCGTGAGGCTCGCCTCGGCTGGCTGCCCCATCAGGTGCAAGGTCTGCTGTATGTGCTGGTCAGAAATAAGGCTGAGGAACGGTGATTGTTCGAGCTGCACGGCCAGCCCTTGCCGGAGCGTGTCATCGAAGACCGAATCTCCCGTCTTGTTATCGAAATCCGAAAGAACAATGGTGTCTTTATCCGTAAGCTTCGGAGCTCGATGGAAATAGAAATAGCCAACCATAGCGAGTGCGGCGGCACTGACCAACGTGGCAACCACTGCCCATCGAGTGCGAAAACCGTGGACGGGCACGATCGTCGGTTGCGATTGAGGATTTACTGGGGCAATGAACCGGTAACCGTGGCGCGGGATGGTCTCGATGAAGCGAGGATTTTCTGCGGTGTCGTCAAGCGCATCCCGCAACCGCTTCACGGCGACGTTTAGCCCATGGTCGAAATCGACAAATGTGTCCGTGGGCCAGAGTTTCCCTCGCAACTCTTCCCGTGTGACCACCTCGCCGGGCCTTAGCAGGAGTGCAAGAAGCACTTGGAAGGGCTGGTCCTGCAGTCTGACCTGCAAGCCGTTTTTCCGCAGTTCACCTGTACGAGGATTCACCTCAAACGTTCCAAAGCGGATGACCTGTTTTGCCTGGAGTTCCGGCACTTTGAGTGTCTCTTGATTGCCACCATACTACAGCTAGCGGAAACCGATGCAAGAAAAAGTCCACTATTCTCGTTACCTGCGCCGCGAACTTACTGACCCTCATCGATTTAGCCCGTGACCTCGATATGCGCTCCGTTTAATCCCTTGGGCATTGAGGTAGCTGGCAGCTTCATTCAATGTGTGCTCGCCGTTGATCTGTTTGAAGGAGGATATTCATGAGACGCATCGGTATTCTGATGTTGGCTGTCTTCTTCTGTTTTGTTTCAACCACGTGGCCGCAAGCACAGTCACAATGGGAACCCGAAATCATTACGTTCGAAGCTCCTGGGCGCGGGCACGAGCGCTGGCCGGGCACTATCGCCTTCGGCAACGACGCGCAGGGGGCGATCATGGGACTCTACGGGGACGCGAACAGTGTGTATCACGGCTTCCTGCGGGCTCGGGACGGCACGATTCACCACGATTGACGTTCCGGGCGCGGGTATTGGTCCGAACCAGGGCACCCATACCTGGGGCCTCAACCTGGAGGGGGCGATCACGGGATCGTACGTCGACGCGGGCTATGTGTTTCACGGCTTCCTGCGCGCTCCCAGACGGCAAGTTCACCACGTTTGACGCTCCTGGCGCGGGCACAAGCGAGGGGCAAGGCACTTTCTCCGGGAACATCAACCCGGCCGGGATCGATCGCTGGATACTACGTTGACGCGAGTAATGTGTATCACGGCTTCCTGCGCGCACGGGACGGCACGTTCACCACATTCGAGGCGCCGGGCGCAGGGGCAAGTGCGTTTCAGGGAACGACTACCACCATATTCGGAAACATCAACCCAATGGGGGCGTTTACGGGATACTACATTGACGCGAGCAATGTGAACCACGGCTTCCTGCGCGCTCCGGACGGCACGTTCACGACCTTTGAGGCTCCGGGCGCGGGCACAGGCGCTGACCAGGGCACCTTCCCAGAAGCCCTCAACCCGGAGGGGGCGATAGAGGGATACTACACTGACGCGAGCTAATGTGAACCACGGGTTCCTGCGCACTCCGAACGGCAGGTTCACGACGTTTGAGACACCTGATGCGGGCACAAACGCTGGCCAGGGGACAGTCGCCATCAGATATCAACCCTGCGGGAGTGATTACGGGGTCGTACGCTGACACGAGCTCTGTGAACCACGGGTTCCTGCGCACTCCCGACGGCAAGTTCACTACCTTCGACGCTCCAGGCGCGGGCACAAGCGCTGGCCAGGGCACCGTCGGCATTACCATCGACCCAGCGGGGGAGATCGTCGGACTCTACACTGACGCGAGCAATGTGATGCACGGCTTCCTGCGGACACCGCAGGTTCGTCGTGGGATGGGATCGGTAGCAGGCAACAGTTTTTTCTTATGTTGATGCTCCGCGGGGCTGCGCGAGTTCTCAGACGCGCAGCTCGCGAGGGTGATATCTCTGCGGGCGCGGCATTTTATTTGCGCCACGCCTTACATGGGCTGCCATCATGTCGCTCTCAGCGGCGACGAGAGGAGAATTTTATGTCAAACCTAAGAGCGTTCTCGATTCGCGCAACGATCAGCGTTGCGACTGCCGTGCCTGGCCGTAGTTTTATTCGCTTTTTCCGGCGGAGGCACAAAGCAACAACAGCAATTACATCTTTCTGCTGGCTTCAGGGTTCCTTTGCGAGCCGGGGGACACTTCCACTTGCCCCGCGACGGCCAAGGGCAATCAAGGCGACAGCTACGAGATGAGCGGCGCAGGAATGTTCGACGCGCAGAACAAGTCGGTGAAGGCAGCCGGAACCTACACGCACAAGTCGCCTAATGGAAATGTGCTGGAGACGGGCGTGTGGATTGCGAGTGAACTGGTGAGCTTCGACTCCTACGGCATCGCGCCGGGTGCGCTTCATGCAGTGGAGGACGGGCATTCGGCCCTCCACCATTCGGCCCCAAACGTTTGCCCATGTTCTCTGGCCCCATGCCGACAGGCGGTCTTGCAGTATTCCGTATCCGCCTTTTGCCGATGTCGGGAGCATCAACAACCGCGGTGCTGCAAGTGAACTGCGCCTTGGGAGATGTGCCCCGCGAACGTTCGGTGGAAGGGATTCGGCTCACTTTGGAAAGGAATGGCACCGAATTTTCTGAGGAGGTGGGCGGGCGCGTGATGTTCCTCGCGATGCGCCCCGAAATCAGCGCGCCTGTCAAGACGCCGCAGCAAGAACCCGCGCCGGACTCTGCGGAACCGCCGAGTAATTAGGGACAAAAGTCCGTGATGTAGTTGCGTCCCAGATTTGTGTTTTGGCTCTATCAACACACCACGACGTAGACATCTCTGCCGGCCCACTGTTGGTCTATTCGTTGAAGAGGCGAGGTTGCGTGGCTGCCGCCGCTGCGGCTGCGGCTGGTTTGCGCCGGGCAATGCCGACGACGCCGAGGACAGTCAATTCGGAGAGGGCCGAGCGCGGCACAAAGATGCGGTCGGTATTGGAATTGAAATCGGGCGTGGTGAGGTGCAAGCCGTTATCGAGGAATGTGAGCAGGTCGTTGGGAATCACGCCCTCGAGGATTTGGCCGTCCTGGAAGCGCAGCTTGACCCACAACCCATCGAGTTTCGGCCGGCTCAGGAACGACTTGCGTTCCGGCTCGAACTCTTCCTTCAGATCGCGGACAAAGTAAATCGCGCGTACCTTGGCGAGTTCGATCTCCTCGCGCTCGCCGTCCGGGGTCAGCAGTTCCAGCACTTCGGCGTGGGCCAGACGAGACGGGTTCAGGTAGCCGCGGATGGCCTTGCGGTCGAGGAGTTCAATCACCACTTTTTTGTGGGTCGTGGCTGGGGTACGCGTTTTCAAACTGAAATTTTCCGTTTCTGGCGACGAAACCATTGCAGAATGATTGAGGTTATGTTAATTTAAACACGTTTTTCCTGTCAACCTATTGTTTTTATTGGGGTTAGGTCCTGAGAGCCAGGCCTTGTCCGAGAAAAAAGAGATTCTGAAGTCGGCGTCGATCATTTCGTTGGTTACGATTGTAAGCCGAGTTCTCGGCTACGTCCGTGACCAGCGCATCACCCTTCTCCTCGGCACCACGCTGAGTGCCGACTCCTTTGTTCTGGCCTACCGCATCCCCAATCTTTTCAGGCGGTTAGTCGGCGAGGGCACGGTCGCCGCTTCCTTCGTCCCGGTCTTCACCACCTACATGCGCGAACGCTCCAAGGAAGAGCTTTGGGAGTTCGCTAACAAGCTTTTCTGGACGCTGGCGATGGTTATGGCGGTCATCACCGTACTCGGAGTGATCTTCTCGCGCCAGGTGATTGTGCCGTTTCCCACCGCAGCGGACCTAACCGTTGGCTGGGGCGAAGCCATCGCCCTGAACCGCATTATCTTCCCCTATCTCTTTTTCGTGGCACTCGCCGCCCTGGGCATGGGCCTTCTGAACTGCTTCGGCCATTTTGCCCTGCCGGCTTCCACGACCGTCCTTCTAAACCTTTCCATCATCGCATTTTCTACCGCCATGGTTTGGCGCTACTTCCAGAGTCCGGCGGTATCGCTGGCTGTGGGCGTGCTGGTCGGCGGTGCGCTGCAATTCCTGATCCTGATCCCGCAAATGGTCAGACGGGGCATGCGCTTTGACTTCGGCATCTCGTTTTCGCACCCGGGAATCCGCAGCGTGGCGCGTGTGATGTTCCCGCGCTTCTTTGGTCTGGGAATCTCGCAGATCAATTTCTTCGTGGACACCTACTTTGCCAAGGCCGCGCGCATGCCTCGCGGAAGCCTCACCGCACTGTACGTCGCCGACCGTGTCATGGAACTCGTGCTCGGGGGCTACGCCATCGCCGTGGCCACGGCCATTTTGCCGATGATGGCGCACCATGCGGCCGCGAATAACTACGAGGGGTTGAAGAAGACCCTCACCTTCGCGGTGCGCATCGTTGCCTACATCACGATTCCCGCGGCGGTGGGATTGATGATTTTGCGCGAGCCGATCATCCGCGTGCTCTTCCAGCACGGGCAGTTCGTCGCCGAATCCACGCGGCTGACCGCGCGCCCGCTGCTGTACTACGCCATCGGCTTGCCGGCCCTGGCGTGCGTGAAGCTGATCGTGCCGGCCTTTTATTCCGCGCGCGATACCAAGACCCCCGTAATCGTTGCCTCCATTTCCTTCGTGCTGAACATCGTCCTCAACCTCATCTTCCTCGAATTCCTTTTCCGGCGCTTTCAGAATGGCGGCCCGGCTTTGGCCACGGCCCTGGCCACTTTCTTCGACTTCTTTACGCTCTTCATAATTTTCCGCTTGCGCTACGGTCCGATGGGTATGTTTGACATTTTCCGGTCGATCAGCAAGATTTCCCTGTGTTCTTTGATCATGGGCGCCGGCGTGATGATTGCCAATTATTACGCGAAGAACGCGCTTCAGGGCGCCTTTTCCCTCCAACTGACGGTCTTCACGGGGTTGATCCTGGGAGCGACCCTGCTCTATGTCGGGCTGACGTGGATTTTCCGATGCCCGGAAATCGAAGAGGTTTACGGTGTGGCCATGCGGCGCCCGGGAGCCGCGGAAGGGTTAGCGGGAAGCTGATGGAAATTGCAGCGGCCATCGCGGCGTTCTTGACCCATGTGAGGGTGGAGAAGGGGCTGTCGCCCAACACGGTTTCCGCGTACCGGCGCGACCTGCTGAAATTCGACGAATTCGGAAAAAGAAGAAGCTCACCGTGGAAAGCGTTTCGCGCGACGACCTGGTTGATTTTCTGGCCAGCTTGTACCGCCAGAAGCTGGAGAGCCGCACCGTAGCGCGCAACCTGGTCACCATGCGCAATTTCTTCCGTTTTACCTTGGTGCAGGAGTTGCGCGCGGAGGATCCCACCCTGAATCTCGAATCGCCCAAAATTCGCCGCTCCCTCCCCGGTTATCTCCGCCTGGAAGAAGTGGAGAAGCTTCTGGCGCAACCCGACGAGAAGCAACCTGCGGGGCTGCGTGACCGCACCATGCTTGAGGTGCTCTACTCTACCGGTTTGCGCGTTTCCGAACTGGTCGGGCTGCGCGTGATGGATATAG
>CAWADS010000052.1:0-13876 GCA_963780785.1 Candidatus Acidiferrales bacterium | reverse complement strand
TCATGAGCCCCGCGGGAGCGCGCCTCTTCAGCGGTCATGGT
This sequence comes from Candidatus Acidiferrales bacterium, assembly GCA_963780785.1. Classification (GTDB taxonomy): domain Bacteria; phylum Acidobacteriota; class Terriglobia; order Acidiferrales; family UBA7541; genus Acidiferrum. The sequence goes on along the minus strand of CAWADS010000052.1, from coordinate 13,835 downwards.
GAAGAGCGATTCGACCAATTCCGGATTGAACGTGCCGCCTAGCGCGATGGGCTGTGGAAAGCTGGTGCCGCCGGGGGCGGCGTGGCCGTGCAAACACTCCTCGTGAAAAAAGACGGGGATACCCAAGCGGCTGTTCTCGATGAAAAACTTCTGAATGGCATTGGTGAGCTCCGCCATGCCGCGCGCGTCCTTGCCTTTTCCGGAATCGCTGGGGCGCCCCACCTGGCCCAGTCCGTGCCCCTTCTTGAAGGCCGCCTGGGCTTTCTGCAGGTCGAAATTGCCGTCGGCATCCACCAGCGTCTGGGCCTTCTGCATCCAGATGCAGAGCATCTGCGCGGCTTTCTCTTCCAGCGTCATTCGGGATAAAAGATCTTTCACTCGTTTTGCGGAGGGTAAGCCGGGGTTTTTGTAAGGCAACGTTGTCGCTTTTCTATTCCCGCTCTTGTTGGCGGCCGTTCGCATCGTTTTTTTCACGCGCGTTACTCCTTCTTACAAACTGGCGGAACCATGGTCCTGTTAGTAATTTTTCCGGTGACCGCCGCATCATCGCAGGGTTCTTCACAGACAGAATGCCCGCAGCAAGGGACCTGTGAGACGGAATTGAGTCTGAGATGACATCGGAAAAGTGCAGGTACTATATCACCGATGCTGCCGATTGGAATGTGACGAGAGCACAAATCTTGGGAAGAATAACGATTTCCCTTGCCCGGGGAGTTGTGGTCCTTTGAACGGGAGGAGGGATCCGGGTACTCGGCGAGCGTTTGGGAAAAGCAGATTTCTCGCTACGCTCCCCCCAAAGATCGGGGCAAGCGGGATGAGGAGGTGTGACAACGGCGGGGATGACGACGTGTGACACCCTGCCGAGATGGGGTCCAGCCCTTCGAGGCTCCCTTCAGGATTCACGGCAAGCAGGGTAAACGGCGCTGGACCCCTACAAAGAGGAGGAGAGCGCGAGATGAGTGGGTGGAAGGTCGAGTCTCGTGAGAGAAGCGGGTTAGCGGACGCGCCGGAGGGAATCAATCCAACCGGCTAGGATTTCGTTTGAGGGCACTTCCAGATCGAAGAATTCGATGCCAAGGCCGACGCGAGGTTTGACGATGCGAACGATGACAAGGGCTTCGAGGACCTGTCCCTTGCGGGTGAGCTTCAGACGAGCGCGGGAATCCGGTGGCAGCGACTTGCTGGTGCAAACAAAGCAGCCGCCCAGGGAGATGTCGGAGGTGACGCCGTCAACCTTCTGGCCGGTGTTCATGTCGGTGAGTTCCGCGTCGGCAGCGAAGGGGTAACGGATGGTGTAGCGACGGTCGCGCACTCCCGTGATGCGCGGGGACGGGATGTTGGTTGGGTCGGGCATGGAGATGACTTTACTCACGCTCAGATCTCGGTAAGCGCAAAGACACCTAAGGCACCCCAAGGCGGAGGAGGCCACTAGAAAGAGTGTGGCGGAAGACGTGGGAATTGCAAACGGAGTAACGCTGGGGTGTCTACGTAAGGGTAACGGTAGGGAGTGGCCACGGGGAGAAGGCAAAGCGGGGTGAGAGGGCTATTAGTGGGTTCGACAAGAGCGGATGCGCGGAGAGTAGCGGACGAGTGTGGCGTGGTAGCCTGACGAGGAAGGCATCCCTCTTACGAAGCAACCCATGCGCGCCGAAGGAATACGTCAGAGCGACCGGATCACGTTGCGCCTGCAGGTGGAAGCGTCGTGGTTTGGCAGCAATGGAATGGCGGTGACGCAGCCGGCACATACCATGCTGGTGAGCCGCAATGGCGCCGTGTTGCGGCTGCCGGAGAAGCTGTTCGCGGGGCAAGAGATTACGCTGCATCGCAAACTGGAAGGCGACCAAACCAGATCGACGCGGGCCCGGATTGCGGCGGAGATTGACCGCGAGCCGGAGGGGTTTATTTACGCGGTGGCGATGCTGGAGCCGCATGCGGATTTCTGGGACATTGAGTTTCCGGCGCCGCACCAGGCCGAGGAGGCCCTGGCGCGGCTGTTGATGGAATGCAGCTTTTGCCAGAGGCGTGAAGTGGTGTACCTGAACGAGATGGAACTGAAATCGTTCGAGATCCGGAAGTGCGTGGCGCGGGTGTGCCGGCACTGCGATGCGCCGTCGATCTGGGTGGAAGCGGCCACGGAGCCAAGAATTGATGAGACACTGCCATCGCGGACGGCGGCGCAAGAGCGGGTGATTCCGCGAAGAAACCGGACGCGAGTGAAGGCGCGCGTGCTGGCGTGCATACGGCGAAGAGGATTCCAGGAAGAAGTGGCGGTGTGCGAGGATTTGTCAAAGGGCGGAATCAGTTTTCGGAGCAGGAACCGCTACCCGGAGGGCACACGGCTGGAAGTGGCCGTGCCGTACACGCCGGGAGCGGGAGCGATCTTTGTACCGATCCGGATTGTGTCTTGTCAGCCAATTTCGACAGCAGGGCTGTTTCGGCACGGGGCGGCGTATTTGAAGGCGCCGGAGTAGGGCAACAAATACGGTGACGCACGAATTGTGCCCCGAGGTGGTACGCAGTTCGCCGATCAGCGCGTTAATTAAGCACTGAGGGCTTCACGACGGATTTGATAGTAACTTTTCGGCAGAGAACGCCGAATGGAAACCCAAGACATCACTCGCATTTGGATTCCCTGCGCTCTTACCTGCGCGTCCCCGAGTCGAGCGCGGATGACCAACCGACAGAAAGACGCGCGCAGCCCGAAATTCGGAGCCCGCCGACCGCTCGCCAAGTTGAAGCCGGATTAAGGCCGGGGGAGGTCCAGCAGCACCACATCCGAGCGCTCCTGCACTCGTTCCAGGACAACTTCGCGACCGTCTGGAGAAACGTCGAAGTCGCGAATGTCGAAGTCGGGAGAGAGGTTGGTCAATTGGCGCTTGGTGCCCGTCTCTAGGTCGATGAGCCAGAGATTCTTATGTTGAATCTCTCCGCGCAGGAACACGAGTGCCCGTCCTCCAGGCAGGAAGGCCAGGTGTCGAGCCCCCCGAGTCATGGTCAGTGCCGGAAGGGCATGCGCTGCGGCCTCAGCCGTTACGGCTTTCACCGAAAACGTGGTGCCGATGTCGGGTCCCGAGTACACAACGAAGCGCCCATCAGGCGCCCATGCGGGATCGATCGAGTACTCCTGCACAAAGCGAGTGGGGGAGCGACCCTCGAGCGGCACCCGGAAGAGGTGCGGCACGCCGTGGTCGTCCGCCGCCGAGGTGATCGATTGGCCATCTGGCGCCCACGCTGGAGCGCCCTGCAGGTCGAGCAAATCGGTCACAATCCGGGCGTTCGTGCCGTCAGCTTGCATCGAGTACAAGAGAGTCTGCCCGTGTTGCCGGACCGAGAATGCGATATACCGACCATCGGGGGAGATTGCCGGGCCGCCAATGACTTGCGCCCCCTGTCCACTCCACAATTCCGTGCCAGCTCCGTTGGCGAGCTTCCAGATACTCTCGCTCGTGCTGGTCGCAGAAGCATACAAAAGATAATCTGGACCCAGTCGTGGGGAGAACCCCGTGCCGGTTGTCAGCGAGATTCGAGCGGGCACCGACACTCCGGCGGGTGAATCTGCGATCCGCAAGCGCCAGAGTGTCTTCTTCGGACTTGCATGCGTCACAACCAGACGGCGACCGTCAGCGCTCGCCGCCAGCGATGTGTACCGGTCAAGGCCAGCGGTCAGCCGGTGGGGAACGCGGCGCTCGACGTCCATGCTATAAAGCCACGGCCCCGAACCATCCGGATCGCTGGCGAGGTACATCAGCGTCCGCTGGTCCACTAGGACCGGATGACTCACGCGCCCGTTGTGCGACGTGATCCGTTCAGGAGCCCCGCCGGTTGGAGGGATGCGCCAGATGTCCAACTTGTCTGGGAGGGAACCCTGCACGAAGTAAATAAATGCCGTGTCGGGCGCCCACGATGGAAAGTGATTGTGTAATCCAGATGGCGCGGTATAGATGGGTGGACCCTCAACTCGACGATTCCCGCTTGAAACGAAGAGCGGGTCTCCCGGTCCGGACGTGTGGTACGCGAGTCGCGATCCGTCGTGCGACCATTCGTATTCCCCTACTCCCTCAAGGTATGGACTCGGCTGTCCTCCGAGCGTCGGCACCGCCCAGATATCGATGCCGGACCCGCCAGCACTGCCTTGCTTGCGAAGCCAATATGTGACGAGAGAGCCATCGGGTGAAAAACCCAGCGTGCGCACCAATGGATTCGCGAGTTCCTTCGCGCTCCCGTGGGTCAAATTGTGAAACTGTCCCGACCCCACTTGCGTCACCCACACGTCCATCTGTCCGTCGCGGTCCGAGAGAAAGGCCACGAAATGACCGTCGCGCGACACGGCAGCAGCCTGCTCCGCTCCATCGAAGTCCGTGACGGTCTGGAATCGCGCCTCAGAGATCGGGTTACGCCAGAAGTACTCGCTCCTCTGAACCCAGAGGGCGGCGGCAATCGCCAGAGCGGCTACCGCCGCTGCCAGAGGCAGGACAAACTTCCATTTTCGAGAGGTCGGTATCGTCGAGTCCGCTGCAGCCACAGGTGCCTGGTCCGAGAGGACATTGTTTTCGTTGTCCTGTGCTGCTCGAAGATTCCGACTGCGCGTCCACGCGTCCAACTCCGCCCGGTAAGCATAGACCGAGCCCATCCTGTCATGGAGGTGCCGGTGAACGGGCATGCCCTCGCGCTTCTCCCAGCGCTGGACCGTGGTTACGTCGCGATTCAGGTATGCGGCGATTTCCTTCCAAGAATCCAGGCGGTCTTCGGGCGGTCTCACGGATGGTGGCGTGCCAGGGGTTGATTCGCCCATCGCGTTCTCCTGAATGGTCCGTGTCACGAGCCCAGGAACCCGATTGTAGCTTAGCCGGTAACGGCAAAGCACAGCATTCGACGGCAAAGCGAGCAATGGAGGCAATTCTGCGCTTTACGGCTTGAAGGTACCCATCGATGTGACCGATTGTGTGCGGGCGTCTTCAGCCGGCAACTGCCGACGAGACCGAGGAGGTCGCTATGCGACAAAGAATTACGGTGTGGGTGCTATTCGGTGCCGCGATTGCGGTTACGTTACTCAGCTACTCACGGCACGTCTGGGCCACGACACAGAGCGGAGTCACCACGATGATCACGGCCAAGAGCACGCTGGCCCCGTTTGAAGTATTCAATCACGCCATCGTCCCCAACCCAAAGGGCGACGGCGATAACGACAGAGACGACAAAATGCTGTGGTTGTCGATGCAGGCAACCAAGGGCCCGTCGGACTTCTACATTGTGAGCAATACCTGGGCGCCGGTCGACACGACGACAAATCCACCTAAGGTAGCCACGACGGGCTGGCACTCGCACCCTGGTCACAGCCTGATCGTCGTCACCGCGGGGACTCTGACGGATTATGAGAGTGACGATCCTGAATGCAAACCTCACGTGTACACAGCAGGGATGTCGTTCGTTGACTCCGGCGGCAACCACACACACGTCATCCGGAACGAAGGCACAGTCCCAGCAAGCAACATAGCTGTCCAACTCGTTCCGGCAGGTGCCGCGCGGAAAATTGACGCACCAACCGCGCCGCCCAATTGCCCCGGCATTGAGTAACAAGTCGAACCAGCTGACACTGCGGTAAGATTCCTGGACGCGCAGAGAGTCCGCGCGTCCAGGGCTCAGCCAAGTGGCCGGGAGACCATTCACGCGGAAATGTTGTTTCAGCGGTATGTTGCGAAAGGAGCCGACAGGAAAAAGAAATTGCTGTTCGCCTTGCTTGCCGCGGGATGCGGCGGTAGCGTGCATACGGCGGAGAGGATTCCAGGAAGAAGTGGCGGTGTGCGAGGATTTGTCGGAGGGCGGAATCAGTTTCCGGAGCAGGAACCGCTACTCGAAAGGGACGCGGCTGGAAGTGGCGGTGCCATACACGCCGGGGGCAGGAGCGATCTTTGTGCCGATCCGGATTGTGTTTTCACAGCCCATCGCGACAGCGGGGCTGTTCCGGCACGGGGCGGCGTATTTGAAGGCGCCGGAGTAGGGCGGCAAATACGGTGACGCCCGAATTGTGCCACGTGCTAGTACGCACTTCTCCGGTAAGCGTTAATCAGGCATCTGCCCAATTCGCGGACTTTGAAGATCTAGATTTCTACAAGTATCACAAGTGTTTCAGCGAAACTTCGCTTGAGTGCCGCCAGTCTGTCGGCGACAACATGCAATCTCTTCAGGTCCAGGGCGTACTAGTGTGAGTCTCCCGCCAAGATGGAGAGATATTTCTTAGTTGCTACAGGGATTTGGGCGATAAATTGGCGCGAGTGCATGATTGATCTCGCCGTTGCCCGAAAGGGCCGACCAAATGTTCAAACCAGGAAGTTCGTTCGGCTCCGTGTCCCACGTCCACAAAATCCACCCGTCAAATCCAGCGGAACAAGAGGCAATTTGCCAAGCTTTCAGACCATCCGCAGCTTGGGGGGTGGTAGGAAATACATCCGTAAATCCGTCATACTCTCCCATAATGATGGGCTTGCGGAGGTCCCCATTGACCTGCCAGTTGGCAACCTGTTGTTCAATTGTTGTGCCTGAACTATCGGGCCAACCGTGCAGATCAATGAAATCGACCTCCGAATTCGCAATCGCCGGAAATGGCGGCGGATTCGTGCCGTTGTAGGAAAAAAAACCCATTACGACTATGGCATTCGGGTTCAGCGATTTGATGGCATCGCGCATGGCCTTAGCGTAGAAAACCATGTTGTCATTCTGGAGCGCCACCCTCGCCACCGGATCGGCCAGGTCGTAGGTTGACCCGTTCGCCGTCTGTATCGTTCCAGAAGTCTTGTCCATCGGCGGCAAGTCGTTGAGGATTGCGAACTCTCCCACTAGTTCGTATGCGAACAACGCATCCATCGGAGCATGTGCCACTACCAGCGCCTGGACCAAGTCTTGCCAGAATTTCCGGCAAGCATCGATGCCGGGTTGTGTCAGGAATTGAATATTGTGGGTCCCGAAATTAATCTCGAGATCGCCAGTTATGAAGTCACGATACCCCCCAGTTATCGGAAGCTCTTCAAAAATTGGCAACACGTAAATGTGATGTGCCTTGGCGCGAGTCATAAAGTCAGCAAGATTTGCGACGTACTGCTTGGAAAGTCCCGGACCAGAGTCATTCCCGATGTCTCCTACCTGCAATATATCGAGAAAAGTTCGGACCACGTTGTAACCCTGGAGTTCCATTTCAGCCATCGCCTGTTCGGTTCGTACCGGGTCGTAAAGGGCCGAGTTCAAGGTTGATCGTCCATATCCGATACTGCCGTACAGCACGCGGACCATCGATGGGTTGAAATGCAGATAGTTGTTTCCCCGCGGCACAAAAGTAACGGCATCGCGAGTCGTATAGAACTCCCCACGGCCATTGTTCTGCCGGACGGCAATCGCTGGGGCTGCAAACACAGCAATCTTGACCGAAGCGGATTTCGTCGGATCTGCCACGGAAGTGGCCGTTATCTCCACGTCCATAGTCTCGTCCACAATCGCCGGCGCGGAATACAATCCCAGGGGTGTGATCGAACCTGTCCCGGCTGGTTGCGTAACGGCCCAAGTTACTTCCTGGTTGGAGCTATTCTTCACGGTCGCCTGCAACTGAACCGTCGCGTTCGCTTGCACAATTGAACTCGCACTCGTAACGCTCACCGAAATCGACAGCGGGACGGGCGTTGGTGTCCCACTTCCTCCGCATGCAGAAACAAATAGTGCAATCTGTAGAAGCAGCAATTCCTTGCATTGGAAAAATGTTCTCGCCTTGAGTTTATTCATTATTCACCGCCGTTCCTCGGGTGGCTTTTCCAAGAATGCTTGCACCCAAGCCATCTGCTCTTCCGCGCATGGCAGCCTGCAGAGGGCGAAGTTCGCCTCGTCTGATGTGTGTCCTGATGAGCCGATTGGTCCGGGGTCCGGTCACTTGTCTCGGGGGGTGTTGCGTCCCGTGGTGGGGAGTGCTCTTCGGGGAGGCAAGTGGTCACATTGTACATCAAATAGAGTGGCCAAAGCGGTTCCCCACCCCGTTCACCCCTCCAGTCGTCGAATTCCTGTTCAACGCCATGACCTCAGAAATGGCGACATTTCGCGCTCGATTCCAGCCACCACGCGGCTAACCCCTGGTAAGTTCTATAAAGGGAGAAGTCAAGAAAAAACACTCCTGCGCTGGCTGGCGCTCTTCTTGCTTCTCAGCCCACTGCGTGGAGCAGGATCTGTTCTGACCGCCCGCACCAAGTGCTCGGTTGCTGGGCACGGTGGCCCGGCGGTTTGGGTTTTCTCTACCAGTGGTTTTCATCGCTTGGTCGCAACGAAGCCTGTCAGTTCCGAAACCAGCAAAGCCGAACCTCGGCCAGTCGGCGACCATAGTTCTATTTGGGACTCGTGACCCACAGCTTTTTCGGGTGGTGCGAGGGGGCCTAGGGTCGCTTGAGAGACTGGGTGCCCGAGGCACGCAGCGCCTAACTAACCAGCTGAGACTCGCCCTCGAACCCGAGTGGCTCGAGAACCCGACAAGCCACCACCAGGATGTCTCCCAGGGATGGAACGGATTGCCAGAAACACTCAAGCTGTTTGTGGCTTCAAATATTTGGCGTCGAAGCGCACTTCCTTCTTCCAGACGGTCAAAGTGATCGCGGCGATCTTGCGTGCCAGCGTAAGGCGTGCCATCTCCGGCTTGATCGCCTTGGCGACCAGCGCGTTGTAAAACTCCTGGAACGGGCCGGGCTTGGCCGCGGCCACGGTCGCCGCACTCTTGAACAGGTTCTTCAGATCGTGGTTGTGATTGCGATTTAACCCGCGACTGGAGATCGGCTTCTTCGAGCGCTGCAACTCTCCCTCGACGTAACGGAGCTCGGCACTGCCGTGCGTCTCGATCCCAAACCCGCTGTAAGTCCATAGCTGTCGCTTGGTCGCCGAACCGGAGAAGTTCCTCCCAGTACTAGCGTGGACCGGAAGCCCGTTCAGGCACCTGAATCAGCGGCCGTAGCGGCCCATCCATTCCCCTTGCGCCAGGATGTGGCCCTGCATGGCTCGCTCGACATCCTTTTTGGTGACGCCCGGCTGGAGATTCAGCTTTGTGTCCAAGGCGTAGAGCTTGAAGAAATAGCGGTGGGGCTTGCCGGGCGGAGGGCAAGGCCCACCATAACCGATTTTCCGAAAATCGTTGCGGCCCTGGCGCGAACCATCCGCCAGTTGCTCTTGCCTGGGGACATTTTGTGCGAGAGAGCGCGCGTTTGCGGGTAAGTCGAACAGCACCCAGTGCACCCAGGTTCCCATTGGTGCGTCGGGATCGTCGGCGATTATAGCGAAGCTTTGCGTGCCCCCCGGCGGGTCCTTCCATGCGAGAGCGGGCGAAATGTCCGCGCCGTCACAAGTGAATTGCTTCGGAATGCTTCCCCCGGTTGTGAAATCGGGGCTCTTCATTTCCAATGGCATGGTGACACCTCCGTGCGGATGCGCTCCGCCTCCCGCGGCCAATGCCAAACAGCCCGCGAGGAAGATTGCTGCGAGCGTGAAGCGGCGTTCTCTGGGATCCATCGGGACTCCCTTCGGGTGTTCAGAGACATTCTACGCCTGAGGAGCGGAGGAGGATGTGGGTTCACAGCTGACAGTTTACAGTCAAGAGGATACCGGGTGTCGGGTGGATGCTGCCACGATCCCTCCACTCCGCGGCTCGGCGCGCCATAATTCGGCGCGAAAGAAAGAATCGGGCCGCTCCGGTCGGGATGACAGTTTCGGTGCGGTACCGAAGTTTTGCGCGGAGTCACAAACTGTAGGAGACAATTTCGTGGGACGGAGTACGTCCCAATTCAGAAATAAAGACAGAGGAGAAGGTCCCGAGGCCTCAGGGGCTGAAGCCCACGGTTTCCAAGGTCTTTTCGGCACGGCTGAAGCCGTGCCCTCCCACAGGCCAATGATGAGATGGCTTGGAATGCTTCGTGATGTGGAAGGGATTAGTCGAGGGCGTGGACGCTGGCTTGTTCGCGGCGGCGGCGATGGAGATAGTGCATGGCGATGTTGATGTAGATTTCGCCGCAGGGCGTCTCGATGCAGAGGACCATGGCCTCGGTATCCACGCTGCCCGCGAGGCCTTCCTCGTTCATGTGGATTTCGGGCGGAAAAACCTTAAAACGGAAGCCCTGGTCGTTGAGAAGCGTGACGGAATTGCCGATGACCATGTTGGCGAGTTCACAGACGGTTTCGCGAACGATCTGCTCGCTTTCCGGGAGCGCCGCACCGGCAAGCTGGTTGGCGACGCGCATGGCGACTTCCGGCGCGAGATCGAGGATGACGCGGCCCTCGATGTCGCCCTTGATGGTGACAAGAGCGGCCACCCCTTTGCGGCGATAGGTATTCTCGTCCATGGAGAGGTCGGCGATTTTCGTGGGCGCTTGCAGCGATTCCGCGAACACGGCATCGGCAGCGTTGATGAACGGCTGAATGAGTTCCATCCTCATGAGTCTTGCTCCCCGGCCAGGGCGACAGGGACGGCAGCCGCATTGGAATCTTCCCCGAGAACATAGCGAAGAATTTCGTAGAGCACCTCGGGCTTGACGGGTTTCTGGACGAAGTGCTTCGCGCCCTTCTGCAGCGCGGCGAGAATGTTTTCCTGATACCCGACGGAAGAGACCATGACGATGCGGGCATCGCCATGCTGCCGGACGATGCGCTCGACGGACTCGATGCCTTCCATTTGTGGCATGGTGATGTCCATGAGGACAATGTCGGGGTTGGTGCGGTTGAACTCGGCAATGGCGGTCAAACCGTCACCGGCTTCACCCGCCACTTCGCCGCCGAAGAGCTCGATCATCTTGATGAGGTTCTTGCGCGCGAAGACAGAGTCGTCCACGACCAGGTAGCGCACAGGCTGCTGGTCCTTGCGAAGTAAGGGTTGAAACTGTTGCATAACCTTCTCCTTTGGCGCCGCGGGGCCGGTCAGGCACGCGGCGTCGAAACTGGTGTCCTTTCGCTCTTTTCCGTTTTGTCGGCCTTATTGGACTTGTCGTGTGCGTCGGATTTCTCCGGATGAGCGCGGTCGGGGCCGTAATGGCTGACCAGATAGGCGGCCAAATTATCGAGCGGCAAGATCTTGCCCGCGTAGCCCTTAAGAATGGCAGCGCGAGGCATGCCGGGGACCACGCAAGTCTCCTCGCTCTGGGCGATGGTCTGGCCTCCGGAGGCTTTAATCGCGCCAAGACCTTCGGCGCCGTCTTCACCCATGCCGGTCATGAGGATGCCGACAGAGGAAAGCGCGAATTCCTGGGCCACGGAATGGAATAGCACGTCCGCGGAAGGGCGATGGCCGTTGATGGCCGGACTGTCTGACAGCACAACCATGTCGCCGCGCGGCATGCGGCGAACCATGATGTGGCGATTGCCGGGGCAGACGAGAACGCGGCCGGCCACGAGCAGATCGCCGGATTTGGCTTCCTGAACGTCGAGGGCGCAGCACTCATCGAGGCGCCGGGCAAACATGTCCGTAAAACCTTCCGGCATATGCTGAACAACGACAAAAGTGGCGGGAAAATCGCCAGGAATCTGGGAGAACAAGTATTGCAGCGCGTTGGGGCCGCCGGTGGAAATGCCTATGGCGATGACGCGATTGGGCGGAAGTGCGGCGCGAGTACGTTTGTTGACGGGCGCAACGGCCTCGGCCTGCGGCTTGGGAGCGGTTTTCGACCCCCCGGCGCGTTTGGCGATTTTGATCTTCTCAATGAGCTGAAAAGCGACGGTCTCAAGATGGCCGGCGGCCGCTTCCTGCGGCTTGGCAACGAAGTCGATCGCACCCAGAGCCAGGGCCTTGAAGGTAGCGTAGGCGCCTTCCTTGGAGTGGGAGCTAAACACAATGACGGGAAGCGGAGCGTTGCGCATGATCATGCGCAGGGTTTCGATGCCGTCCATGCGGGGCATTTCGAGGTCGAGGGTCACGACATCGGGATGGAGTTCGGCGATTTTACGGATGGCAAAGGCGCCGTCCATGGCGGTGCCGACGACCTCGATGTCGGGGTCGCGTTCAAGAATAATGGGGATCAGTTTCCGCATCAGAGCGGAATCATCGACCACCAGGACTCGGACGCGCTCTCTCATGCGATGGCCCCCAACGGCAAGGACCGCGACAAGCGAGTGAGAATGGCGGGCACGTTCAAGATCAGCACAACCGTGCCATCGCCAAGAATCGAGGCGCCACTGACGAGATCGCTGGCGACGATATCCCCCGGCAGGGCCTTGATGACCAGCTCTTCCTCGCCAACCAGGCTATCGACGACCAAGCCGAAGCGTCTTTCCGCGACGCCGATGACGATGACGAAGCTCTTTTTCTTTTTTTCGCCGTCCGCATCAACGGCGTGGATGCGGCTGAGGCCGCTGAGGCGCACCAGCGTCAGAATCTGTTCGCGCAGCCGGAGGACTTCGCGCTGATCGACGCGCGTGATTTCCTTTTCGTTGACGCGGCTGATCTCGACGACGGAAGAGAGGGGCACGGCAAAGAGCCGGCCGCCCACACGGAAGAGCAGGGTCTGAATGCTGGCGAGCGTGAGAGGGACGCGAAGCTGGATGCTGGTGCCCTTCCCCAGGGTGCTGGAGATGTGGACGGTGCCCTTGAGGCGATCCAGGACGGTGCGCACAACGTCCATGCCGACGCCGCGGCCGGAAACCTCGGTGACTTCGGAAGCGGTGCTGAAACCGGGCTCGAAGACAAGGTTGAGGACATCCTGGGGGTCGAGGCGCTGAGCGTCTTCGGCTTTAAGCAGGCCATTGCGAACAGCCTGGGCGCGAATGATGTCGAGATCGATGCCCCGGCCATCGTCGCGGACCTCGATGACGACTTGCGTGCCCTGATGATAAGCGTTGAGAAAAACGGTGCCGCGAGCGGGCTTCCCGGAGTTGAGCCGCTCGCTGGATGGCTCGATGCCGTGATCGACGGCGTTGCGAACGAGGTGCGTGAGGGGTTCCGCGAGGGCATCGAGGATGCCTTTGTCGAGATCGGTGTGCTCGCCGGCCACTTCGAGAGCGATATCCTTGCCGCAGAGTTTGGCGACGTCGCGAACGACGCGCGGGAAACGGCGGAAGAGCTGCTCGACGGGAACCATGCGAATCTTCAAGACGCACTTGTGCAGTTCGTCAAGGACGCGGGATTGAAACGCGAGGGCCTCCGCGAGCTTGACGCGGACGGGATCGCGGGAATGTTTCGCCTCGAATTCGGCGAGGGTGCGATGGAGCATGGACTTGCCGATGATGAGTTCGCCGACGAGGTTCATGACGGCTTCGATGCGTGCGGCATCGACGCGCAAGGTGGCTTCCGCGACGACAGCAACGGCCGAAGCGGGCGAAGGCTTCGCGGCGGCTTCCGCAGGATCGGCGGCGCGCGTGGCGGCCTGAGCTTCAAGAATTTCGCCCAGGAGCTCGTGCTCGGCCGATTCCGCACAATTGGCGGGTTCGATGCGAAGATCGGAGACGACGGAAGGAATGCGGCAGCGATGGGCGATGTGCTCGATGGGATGCGCGCTCGCCACGGCGGCCTGGACGACTTCCACGGAAGCAGCGGCGAGATTGTCCTCCGGGCGAAGAGCAATGACGGTGCCGCAGGCGTGCAGGACGTTACGGACAAGCTGGAAGGCGGCGGCGCGCATGGCGCTGTTGGGATCGAGGCGCAGGGCAATGTTGTAGACGTGGTCGCCCCGGAGGAGCGCTTCGGAAACCATGAGCTGCTCGTACTCGCTCCAGGGGAAGCTCGCGGGGATCTCGGCGTGGGCGGATTCCCCCGAGGATTGAGGAGACGAGGGCGACTGGAGCAAGTGCTGGATGAGCGCGCGCAAAGGAGTGGCCGGGGGCGGCTCGAGTTGCTTCTG
>CAWADS010000051.1:0-40583 GCA_963780785.1 Candidatus Acidiferrales bacterium | reverse complement strand
CACGAAGCGATGTCGCGATTCGCGCGCCCCGCGACGCAGGCCGGCTGGCATTTTCTGACCGGCAGCAAGGAATCGATTGACGCGGTTACGAAGGCGGCCAATTTCCGCTTCAGCTTCGACCAGAAGTCACAGATTTTCGCGCATGCCAGCGGCATCCTGCTGTTGACGCCTGATGGCCGCATTTCCCGCTACTTCTTCGGCGTCGAGTATCCGCCGAGCAATGTGCGTCTGGGACTGGTGGACGCGTCCGCGGGGAAAATCGGGACGCCGGTCGATCACTTTCTATTGTTTTGTTACCAGTATGACCCCACGAAAGCCCGCTACAGTGCCACGATTCTTACGGTGATCCGCATGGGCGGTGTCGTGACGCTGTTCTGCATCGCCATCGGTTTCGTTATTTTCCGCCGGCGTGAACATCGCGCCGGCGCGGCCGGCAATTCGGGCCAGGATTTGCCGAAGCAAGGAGCACATTAGAGCCGTGCAGTCACCGCTGCCATTCTTTCCGGAGCAGGCCTCCAATTTCGCGGGAAATGTGGATGCCCTGTTCTCCTATATTCTCGTCACCGCGATCTTTTTCACCGTGCTGGTGGCGCTGCTGGCCATTTTTGCGGCCTTCCGCTACCGGCGGAAGAACGCCAGCGATATTGGCGCTGAAATTCATGGCAACACCGCGCTGGAAATCGGGTGGACCCTGATCCCGCTCATTCTGGCGTTAGGCATGTTCGCGTGGGGCGCCGTGATTTACGTCAACTACCGCACCGCCCCGAAAGATACCCTGGACATCTACGTCATCGGCAAGCAGTGGATGTGGAAGCTGCAGCAGCCCACCGGGCGCAAAGAGATCAACGAACTGCACATCCCCGTCAATCGCAACATCAAGCTGATCCTGGGCAGCGAGGACGTCATCCACAATTTCTATGTGCCCGCATTCCGCGTGAAAATGGACGTCGTCCCGGGACGCTACAACACCATGTGGTTCCGGCCCACCAAGGTCGGCAAGTACCATTTCTTCTGCTCGCAGTATTGCGGCACGAATCACGCGATGATGGGTGGCTGGGTGACCGTGATGGATCCCGCCGAATACGCCGCCTGGCTCGCCGACGAGGGCGGAGACGTCAGTCCGGTTTCCGCGGGCGAGAAGCTCTTCACGCAACTGGCTTGCACCACCTGCCATGTGCCTAACGGCACCGGCCGCGGCCCATCGCTCAATGGCGTTTATGGCGCCAAGGTGCTGCTCGCCGATGGTTCCACCGTGACTGCGGACGAAGGTTACATCCGCGAATCCATTCTGCAGCCTAAAGCTAAGATTGTGGCCGGGTATCAGCCCGTCATGCCCACGTTCCAGGGCTTGGTGACCGAGGAGCAGATTCTGAACCTCACGGCCTACATCAAGTCCCTGCAGACGCAACCCGTGCCCGCCAAGGGTGCCGGCGTCGCGCCAGCAACATCGGGGAAGAAATAGTCATGAGCGCCACTGCAGCAGCACCGGTAAAGACAATGCCGGAACATCACTATCTGAACGCGACCTACGGCATCCGCTCGTGGCTTCTGACCGTCGACCACAAGCGCATCGCCCTGCTCTATCTCGTTTCCGTCACCTTCTTCTTTTTCATTGGCGGCTTCTTCGCCATGATGATCCGCCTGCATCTGCTAACCCCCAGCGGCTACTTGCTAAGTGCGGACACCTACAACCGCATGTTCACGATGCATGGCGTGGCCATGATTTTCTTCTTCCTGATTCCGTCCATTCCCGCCGTGTTGGGGAATTTCCTTATCCCGCTGATGATCGGCGCGAAAGATCTGGCCTTCCCGAAGATCAACCTGCTGAGTTGGTATGTGTACGTTGTTGGCGGCGCCTTTACCCTTTATTCGATGGTGAGCGGCGGATTGGACACCGGCTGGACCTTTTACACGCCCTTGAGCACGGTGTACTCGAATTCGGCGGTCGCGCCCGCCGTCGTCGGCATCTTCATCACCGGCTTCTCCTCGATCCTGACCGGCTTGAATTTCCTCGTCACCATTCACACCATGCGCGCGCCGGGCATGACCTGGTTCCGGCTGCCGATGTTTGTCTGGACCCACTATGCTACTTCGATCGTGATGATTCTCGGCACGCCGGTGATCGCCATCACGCTGGCGCTCGCCGGGATGGAGCGCCTCTTCGGCCTCGGCTTCTTCAATCCGGCCATGGGCGGCGACCCCATCCTTTTCCAGCACCTCTTCTGGTTCTATTCGCATCCTGCCGTGTACATCATGATTCTCCCGGCGATGGGCGTGATCAGCGAACTCATCCCCACTTTCGCGCGCAAGCAACTCTTCGGCTATCACTTCGTCGCGGCCGCCAGCCTGGCGATTGCCGTCATCGGCTTCCTGGTCTGGACGCACCACATGTTCCTGACCGGGCAGTCCACCTACGCTGCCTTGGCTTTTTCCTTCTTGACCTTCCTCGTCGCCATTCCGTCAGCCGTAAAAGTCTTCAACTGGACGGCCACTCTCTACGGCGGCTCGATTTCGTTTGATACGCCGATGCTCTACGCTTTCGGCTTCCTCGGTCTGTTCCTCATCGGCGGGCTCACGGGACTCTTCCTCGGCTGCCTCGGCACGGACATCCACATTCACGATACTTACTTCGTCGTCGCGCACTTTCACTACATCATGGTCGGCGGCGCCATCATGGGTTATCTCGGCGGCTTGCACTTCTGGTGGCCGAAGATGACTGGCCGGATGTATCCGGAATGGCTGGCGCGGATTGCCGCGCTGATTCTCTTTGTCGGCTTCAACCTGACGTTCTTCCCGCAATTCTTGCTCGGCTATCTGGGCATGCCGCGCCGCTATCACGTCTATCCGCCGGAATTCCAGGTGTACAACGTGATGTCCACCGCGGGCGCCTCGATTCTTGCCATCGGCTATCTGATGCCGATGATCTATCTGACCTGGGCCGCGTTCTTCGGCAAGGTCGCGGGTGATAACCCTTGGCCGGCGACCGGCCTCGAATGGAAAACCCAGTCGCCGCCGCTCACCGAGAATTTTGTGGTCACCCCAATCGTCACGTGGGAGGCTTACGACTTTCATCACCGCCCGGATTTGGGTCTCGACGCAACTGCAGCGAACGAGGTTGGACCGGCCCACGGAGACGACTAAACGGCCGCCGGGCTTCGGCTTGGCGCCAGGCGTGCCGCTTGCGCCTGAAACTGATGGACAGAGGAGTGCGGAGTGCATCGCACCGGCGAACTGTACGGACAATTCAAGACCCTCGAGCAGCAGAAGGAAACTGCCACGCTCGGGATGTGGATCTTCCTGATCACCGAAGTGATGTTCTTCGGCGGCATCATGCTGGCCTACGCGCTGAACCGCCACGCCTATTACCCCGCGTTTGCCGCCGGCAGCAATACGCTGAGTTTGAAACTGGGCGGCTTCAACACCGTCGTGCTGCTGGCCAGTAGCTTCACCATGGCCATGGCGGTGTGGTCCTCGCAAGTCGGCAAGAAAACTCTGATTTCCATTTTCCTCCTGCTCACCATCCTGCTGGGTTTTGTATTCTTCGGCGTGAAGTACGTGGAATACAGCCAGAAATTCCACCACCACCTGGTGCCGGGCAAGAAGTTTGACATCTTCTATTGCGTCAACAATCCCGCCAGTTGCCCGGACGTGGACGCGGAAGAACTCATGGAGGAAAGCAAGCTGCTGGATGAAGCCAAGGCCGCCGACCCGGACCTGAACGCTCATGCCCAGTTGTACTATTCCGCCTATTTCGGCATGACCGGCCTGCACGCGCTGCACATGGTCATCGGCGCGGGCTTGCTCTTCTGGCTGCTGAAGGGATCGCTGGCCGGGCGGTTTACGCCGCAATGGAATACGCCCGTGGATATTGTGGGCTTGTATTGGCACTTCGTCGATATTGTGTGGATCTATCTGTTTCCGCTGTTATATCTGATTGACCGGCATAAGTAGGGAGTGACGCGTGTCTGAACAAGAACATTCCGAACACATCGTACCGCCAGGCACGTACCTGGCGATCATCGTGACGTTGCTCATCCTGACCGGCACCACGGTTTGGGCCGCCTTCGTGAACCTCGGCCGCTTCAATATCGTTGTCGCGCTCGCCATTGCCACCTTGAAGGCCACGCTCGTCGTGCTCTTTTTCATGCACGCCAAGTACAGCCCCAAGCGCACCAAGCTCATCATCCTAGCGGGTATCTTCTGGCTCGCGCTGCTCCTCGGCATGACCCTGAGCGATTACATCACCCGCGTAGACTATCGCGGCGTGCGCTTCCCGATCTCCCAAGTCAGCCAGCAACTTCCCGCCCAGCGCGGCTGATCTTCGCGCGAACAAGCTTCTGCTGCTGCCCCGCCTTCACAATGATGTAGTACGTATCTCACGATGTAAGTCACACTGAATATTGACTTACATCCAATCCCACGGTATACTTATCTCGAATCCTACGCCTTGGAGTTCGCATGAAGACAGAAGTCTCCACCGTTACCACAAAAGGCCAACTGGTCATTCCTTCCAAGCTTCGGCGCAAGTATTCGATCAAAGAGGGAACGCAGGTGGCCTTTCTGGAGCAAGAGAACCGCCTGGTTCTGCAGCCCCTCACACCGGAGTTCATCCGCAGCCTCCGCGGATCCCTCAAGGGGGAACCGTCCGCGCTGAAAGCTCTTCTGGAAGACCGCAAACGGGAGCGCGAGCTGTGAAGCGCGTCGTGCTCGACGCTAGCGCGCTCATGACTTTTTTTGAAGATCGGCCCGGGGCCGGCAAAGTCGAGGAGTTGATTCGCTTGGGCGTCGAAGGCAAACGCCAGTTGCTTATGTCCGTGGTGAATTGGGGCGAAGTCTACTACTCCACATGGCGTGCCAAGGGGCCCGGCGTTGCGCGGAAAGTCCTGGAAGACATCGCACAACTCCCGCTGGAAATCGTGGACGCCGACCTCGAATTAACACGCACCGCAGCCGAACTTCGCGCCGAGCATAAACTCCCATATTCCGATTGTTTTGCCGCCGCCCTCGCTGCCAGTCGCAAAGCCTCTCTCGCCACTAGCGACAAAGACTTCGCTAGCGTCGAAAAAAATCTAGCCATCCTCTGGACGATGGGGCCGTGAGCAGATGAAGGACCTTGCCAATCACGAAATTGTGACTCTAGCGGTATTTCTGCTGGGTGCGCAATCGCGCTTCTGCCGCTTGGTCAGGTTCCAGGGAATTGGATGATGCAGGAGTGCGATCCAGGGAGTGCAAAATCGCAGAGAGGCAGAAGTGAGGGGAAGTACGAACCGGCCCAGCCCTCAATCCCCTAAAGGGATCCTCGGCTCGCCTCCCCCACGGGTTCTGGAGTTGCACGCCGCCCGCCAACTATAACCTTTTTATTTTCAATATCTTAAAGTCGAGCGGCGGGTAAAAATGCACTACCCCCGGGGAAAAATTTACTCTGAAGCCCCTCCGGAAAATTTTTTCCCCGGCGATTTTCTCCTCATCTTCGCCCACCTCCGCCAGCCCGCCTTGACCGCTACTCGCGCGAATTGCTATGGTGAATGATTATGCTGGGCCCAGTCTACCCGCTGGGCGCCGGCATCTCCTGTGGGGGAGCACTTTCGGATTATGGGACTCACAAAACTTGTTGTGCGCGGCGCCCGCCAGCACAACTTGAAAAACATCAATATCGAAATCCCGCGAAACACCCTCACGGTCATCACCGGGCTTTCGGGTTCCGGCAAATCTTCGCTGGCCTTCGACACCATTTATGCGGAAGGCCAGCGCCGCTACGTTGAATCTCTTTCCGCCTACGCGCGCCAGTTTCTCGATCAGATGGAGCGGCCCGATGTGGATGTGATCGAAGGCCTGTCGCCCTCCATCGCCATCGAGCAGAAGACCACCACGCGCTCGCCGCGTTCCACCGTCGGCACCATCACCGAAATTTACGACTATCTCCGCGTCGTTTACAGCTCCGTGGGTGTGCCCCACTGCCCGAATTGCGGCAAGCCCATCACGCGGCAATCCAGCGAGCAGATTGTCCAGGCCATTCTGCAGGGCGAGCTCTGCAAGCTCGACGATCGCATCATGATCCTGGCGCCGATCGTCCGCGGAAGAAAGGGCGCTTACCGCAAGGAACTCGAGAAGCTGGCCCAGGATGGCTTCGTCCGCGTGCGCATCAATGGAGAACTGCTACCACTGGACGAAACGCCGGTGCTGGACAAGCGCAAAAATCACACCATTGAAGTGGTGATTGACCGGCTGCTCGTCAAACAAGGCATCGCCTCCCGCCTCGAACAGTCCATCGCCACGGCGCTCAAGCTGGCGCAAGGATTGGTCACCGTGGCCATCGTCGGCGGGAAAGAACACGTTTTCTCCGAAAGACTGGCCTGTCCGGATTGCGGCCTTTCCGTGCCGCAACTCGAGCCGCGCTCGTTCAGTTTCAACTCACCCTATGGCGCCTGCCCCGCGTGCAACGGCCTCGGCTCCAAATACGATTTTGATCCTGCCAAAGTGATTGTGGATTGGACGCGGCCCCTCTTCGACGGCGGCCTGGGGACGGGTTCCGGCTCCGCCATTCTGAAGCGCACGCTTGGAGCTGGCTGCCTACGCGCACGGCTTTCACCTGGATACGCCGTTCGACAAATATCCTGCCCGCGTGCAGAATCTCCTCCTCTACGGCTATCCGCCCTCGGACGGCAAACGCGCCGGAACAACCAAGGCCGCGCGTCCCGAAAGCAACGAAAAGGGCTTCCGCTTCCAGGGCATCTTGCGCTTTCTCGAACGCAATTTCGAGGAATCCAATTCCGATTCCTACCGCGAGTGGATGACGCGGTACATGTCCGCCACGCAATGCACCGCCTGCCACGGCAAGCGTTTGCGCCCGGAATCGCTGGCCGTGAAGCTGGCGGGCTGGTCCATCTCGGACTTCACCGCTCTGGCCCTCAGTGATGCGCGGCCTGCGGTGGAGAAAATTCTCTCTCAGCTCACGCCCCGCCAGACAGAAGTCGCGGGAAGACCGCTGGAGGAAATTGCGGAGCGCATCGACTTCCTGCTTGCCGTCGGCCTCGGCTATCTCAGTCTGGAACGCTCCGCCGCCACCCTTTCCGGTGGCGAAGCCCAGCGCATCCGCCTGGCCACGCAGATCGGTTCCCGCCTTCGCGGCGTCCTCTACGTTCTGGACGAGCCTTCCATCGGCCTCCACTCGCGCGATAACAATCGCCTCCTGCATTCGCTCGAGCAACTCCGCAATCTCGGCAACACCGTTCTCGTGGTCGAACACGACGAAGACACCATCCGCCGCGCCGATTTCGTCGTCGATCTCGGCCCCGGCGCGGGCAATGCCGGCGGCTACCTGGTCGCCAAAGGCAAGCCGGAGGAAATTTCCGCCTGCAAGGAGTCGCTGACAGGGCGATATCTGACCGGTGCGGCGAAAATTCCCGTCCCCACGAAGCGCCGCAGCCCCAACGGGAAAATGATTCAGGTGCTCGGGGCTCACGCCAACAACCTGAAGGATTTCGATGTCTCCTTTCCTCTGGGCTTGTTCACCGTTGTCACCGGCGTTTCCGGTTCCGGGAAATCCACGCTGGTCAACGACATTCTCTATCGCGTCCTGGCGCAGAAACTCTATCGCTCCATGGAGCCGCCCGGCGCGCATCGTATGCTTCTTGGCATCGAGCATATCGACAAAGTTATCGAGATCGATCAGGCGCCCATTGGCCGCACGCCGCGCTCGAATCCCGCCACCTACACCGGCGTCTTCACTCCCATCCGCGAACTTTTCGCCATGCTCCCGGAATCCCGCCAGCGCGGTTACCGCCCCGGGCGCTTCAGCTTTAACGTGAAAGGCGGGCGCTGCGAAACCTGCCAGGGCGAAGGTCTGCGCCGCATCGAAATGAATTTTCTGCCGGACGTGTATGTCACCTGCGAAGTTTGCCGCGGCCGCCGCTACAATTCGGAAACGCTTGCCGTTCGCTACAAAGGGCACAGTATCAACGATGTTCTGAATTTGCCGGCCAGCGATGCGCTGAAGCTTCTGGAGAATATTCCCCAGATTCAGCAGAAGCTCTCCACCATGGTCGAGGTGGGCCTTGGTTACGTGCAGCTCGGCCAATCGGCCACCACGCTTTCCGGCGGCGAAGCCCAGCGCATCAAGCTGGCCCGCGAACTCTCCAAACGCCAGACCGGCCGAACCGTCTACATTCTCGATGAGCCCACCACCGGCCTGCATTTCGATGACGTCCGCAAGCTCCTGGACGTCCTTCAGCGTCTCGTGGATCTCGGCAACACAGTCTTGATCATCGAGCACAATCTGGACGTCATCAAACAAGCGGACTGGGTCATCGATCTGGGTCCTGAAGGCGGCCAGGGAGGCGGGCGGATCGTGGCGCAAGGCACTCCCGAGCAAGTTGCCCGCGTGAAGAAGTCCTACACCGGCCAGGCTCTCGCGCGTTCTTTGGGGTTGGGCGGCTCTTCAAACGGGAGCGTCGTTGCCGAACGCAAAGAGGCTGGGGCATGACGGCCGCGCTCCACTCCATCTCCCACTTGCGCCTCCGCGGTCTTCCTCGTAGAGTGATGACACTCGCATGAGTATCTATTCCATTCAGCCTCTGACGTTTGGCGGTGTGCGCACCTACCCGTTGGCCTCGCGCAAAAGCAAAGTCGATGTCGGCGATTTTGCGCATGCGGCGGGCCGTAATCCTTCACTGTCGAAGTTCCTCGACTCCCTGCCAGGAATTCTCGCCGCGCAGGATTTGCGCGACTTGCTCGCCGCTATTCATCGCGCGCGAAAACAGAAACGGGCCATCCTCTGGGGTCTCGGCGGCCACGTCATCAAGGTCGGCCTCGGCCCGGTTCTCGTTGACCTTATGCGACGCGGATTCATTTCCGGGATCGCCATGAATGGCGCCGCCTTGATCCATGATTTCGAAATCGCCATGGCCGGCAATACTTCCGAGGATGTCGAAGCCGCCCTCGGCAAAGGTCAGTTCGGCATGGCGGAGGAAACCGGCACCTACATCAACGAAATCGCCAAGCTGGCCTACCGCATTCGCATCGGCTATGGCGAAGCTGCCGGGCAATACCTGACCAGCGGCATCCTCTCGCCGAAGCATCCGGAGTCCAGCGTTTTGATCGAAGCCTACAAGCGCAGAATCCCCGTCACCATCCATCTGGCCATCGGCACGGACATCCCGCACATGCACCCCGCGGCTGACGGAACCTCTCTCGGCGCCGCGACCTTCTCCGATTTCCGGCTGTTTTGCGCTTTGGTGCAGGAGATGGATGCTGGCGGCGCGTTTCTCAATTGGGGTTCCGCCGTGCTCCTCCCTGAGATTTTTCTAAAGGCTGTTTCCGTGGTTCGCAATCTCGGAGTGCCCCTCCACCCCATCACCACTGCGAATTTTGACTTCATCCAACATTACCGCCCGGTCCAAAATGTTGTGCGGCGTCCTACCGCCCCGACTGGCGGGAAGAAAGGCAGCAGCTCCAGGGGATTCGCCATCACGGGTCACCACGAACTCCTCCTGCCGCTGGTGGCCGCCGCACTGGTTTCCGGCTGGCCTTCCTCGGGGAAACACACGAAATCATGAATCCTTTTGACGATCCGCCTTTCGCGCCTCCAGAACCGCGTCCAGGCAGCGACTCAGCTTCTGCAGCCGGCCAACTCACCCATTCGTCGGAAGAACCCCTGGCGGGCGATCCCCTTGCGTTGGCCACGCCATCTCCCGCACCGCTGCTGCCTTCTTCACCTCAATACCCTCAAGACCTGCAAATCACCTGGTCGTGGCCCCATCTCATCCTTTTTGTCCTTTTTGGCCTCGTAAGCCTGGTTATGGTGCAGGGCATTCTGGCTGTCTACTATCTCCCGCACGGCCAGAAACTCACCACCAAACAGATGGAACAGTACCTGCTCTCCAAGCCGCAATTTGCTATCGGGAGCATGCTCATCTGGTACGCCACCATCTTCTTTTTCCTCTACGTTACGTTGTCTCTCCTGCGCGGCCACTCCTTCTGGGAGTGTCTCGGCTGGCGCAAAATCAACTCGCACAATCGCGAGCAGCCCAGAAACCCTTTTGTTTATTTCATTGCCGGCTCCGGGCTGTCTCTTTTCGTTGCTCTTCTTACTGCGCGCATGAAGGAGCCGGAGAACATCCCCATGCAAGAGTTGTTCAAACATCGGCAGACCGCGCTGCTCTTCGTCGCTATGGCAGTGCTCGTGGCGCCGCTGGTGGAGGAAACCCTCTTCCGCGGGTATCTTTATCCGCTATTTGCGCGATTGATCTCCGCTCTCTTGCGCTTCTTGGGCATCGAGGACGCACCGGCCCTGCGGAGCGGCATCTTCAGCAGCATAGTTCTCACGGGAGTTCTTTTCGGCCTGATGCACGGCGCGCAGTTGGGGTGGACCTGGAGTCTTGTCTCCATGCTCATTCTTGTCGGGATTATTTTCACCCTCGTGCGCGCGCGAACGGGCAGCGTTTTTGCCAGCTTCCTGATGCATCTGGGGTACAACTCGCTCATTGCCGTGGCCGCGGTCTTAAGCACACACGGCTTCACCAAGATTCCCGCAGGCCAGTGATCGATTCATTTCGCCATTCGCCTTCGTTACAATTCCACTAGAGAGGAAGCCTCGGAGAATGTACGTAGCGCAGCCCATTGAGTGGACCGACCGCGGCGTGGTCATGCTGGACCAGCGCCGCCTTCCCGCCGAGGAGATCTATTACACTTACACGGACTACCGCGAGGTCGCCAAAGCCATTCGTGAGATGGTGATTCGCGGCGCGCCGGCCATCGGTGTCGCAGCGGCAATGGGCGTTGCCCTCGGCGTGCTTCACTCGCCCGCCACTTCCGTGGATGAATTGAAAGCGGAATTTGCTGAGATTTCCCGGGACCTAGCAGAAACACGCCCCACGGCTGTCGATCTTTTTTGGGCTCTGCAACGCATGAAAACCCGCTTCGCGGAATTGCTTGTCTCCTCCGCGAGCCTGTCCGAAATACGCAGCGCCCTCATTGCCGAAGCCCGGGAAGTGCACCTCGAAAAAAAGGCCACCGACGAAGCCATCGGGCGTTTCGGTGCGGAGTTCATGCCCCAGGAAGGGCAGGTGATGACGCAATGCAACGCGGGCGCGCTCGCCACCGGAGGAATTGGCACCGCGCTCGGAGTCATCCGCGTCGCCTTCCAGCAGGGTCACAAGCTGCATGTGCTGGTGCCGGAGACGCGGCCCTACTTGCAGGGTGCGCGCCTCACCGCCTGGGAACTCCACCGCGGCGGCATTCCCCTCACCCTCATCACGGACAACATGGTTGGCCATTTCCTGAAGACCGGCAAGGTCGGCGCCGTTGTTACCGGAGCGGACCGCATCGCTGCAAACGGCGACACCGCCAATAAAATCGGTACCTATCAAATTGCCGTGCTGGCCAAAGAGAACCACGTCCCCTTCTACATTGCCGCGCCGCTTTCTACCTTTGATCTATCAATCCCCGATGGCGATCATATTCCCATCGAGGAGCGCAGCGCCGCCGAGGTCACCCACATCCAGGGAGTGCGAATCGCGCCCGATGTTCCCGCAGCCCACCCCGCCTTCGACGTCACGCCCAGCCGCTACATCCACGCCATTTTCACGGAGCGTGGGGTGGCCCACGCCCCCTACACGGAGTCACTAAAGAAACTGGCCGCTGCACCTGTGGTCGGGGCCGCGCGCTGATTCGCTATAGGTGCCAGGCCTCCCCGCAGACTTTCTCCGCCTGTTTGTCGGATTTCCCGAAGCAAAAAAAAGAGGGAGCCGGTTATCCGGCTCCCTCCGTAGATGCCTCTTTGGTTTAGCTTAGAAGGTGAAGCTCACCCCCAAGCGAATGTTGCGCAGTAGCTGATATTGCTCCGGCTTGCCATACCATGAGCTCTGCACCACTGATGGAATCGGCAGAATCGTACATTTGGGAGCTCCGGTTACTCCACAACCAGCTGGGGTGCCCGGTATCCCGTCTATCCATGTCGCCGGGTTGTACCCCGACATGAGGGTCTGGTACAAGGCCGCACCACTGGAAAGGTTAACGGGACCATTGCCTACATACCCTGGAGCTAATGCGGTCTCGGCATACTGCGAGTCCAAGCCCTGGTAGTATTGCACGACGGAGTGCTGGTTGAGCAGGTTGGTGATGTTTGCCTCAAACTTCAAGGTCTGGCGCTCTTTGATCTTGAATGACTCCGCAAGTTGGAAATCGGTCTGGGTGTACCACGGGGTTCGCCGGGCATAAGGCGTGCCAAGCGTGATGTTCCCGGTCGTCGGGTCAACCGTTGGGTTAACCCACATGCCGCGGCCAAAGATGTACGTGGCTTCGTAAGGGATACCGTAGGACGCGGCGGCCAAGTCAATGTACGAGCTCATCGGCGTGCCCTCGTAGGCAGTCTGAAAGATACCGAAGGTTGTGTTCGAGCCCTTCCAGGGCAGCATGTAATACAAATAGCCCTTGAACGTATTCGGACGGTCCGTCGGCAGAACTCCGTTGTTCGACTTGCCATTGGCGCCATAGTACATGAAGGGCTCGTCGAACGCGCGTGAGGTATCGGGCGAATTGCGTCCCGCTGCGTTGCCGTCGGTTTGGTCGGTGTTGGTCAGGCCATTGTAGTTACCCCACAGGCTGCTGTAGGTGTAGCTGAACATTCCGGCCCAACCCTTGGTCGTGCTCTTGGTCAGCCGCATTTCTATGCCGTCGTAGTTACGTACAGGCTTGGGCAAAGGTGGACAAGAGGGACAGGTGCCGAAATCGCCGTTGGCGTTGAACTGCCATCCCGGAACGAGGAACCCTTGGCCGAGGGAGGTCAAGTAGTTGGCATAGCCGTCGATCGTTTTGTTCACACCCTCGCCAGGATTGACGATGGCATAGGTCTCGCCCCAGACCGGGTCGGCCAAGGACGCATCCTCAATGACGTGGTCGAGGCGCCGGCGATCATAGCGGGCTTCGAAGGCCAAGTTCGGCTTGATTTGATAGTCCCAGCCGGCGACGTACTCGTGCTGGCGATAAGGCTTCACGCCAGGCGCGACGGGTTCCGCCGGACGGAAGTTCACGTTCTCAATCAGCGAAACGCCTGTCGCTGCATCGGTCAGGGATTGTGGGGTTGAACCGCTGGCGAAGTTGGCTCCCACCGTGGGCAGACCATTCGGGCAAGCGCGGCCGTTCTTGAAGATCAGATCGAGATCGGAGACGCTGAATCCCCCGGTAGCATCTGGCCCAAGAGCGTAGCTGCACTGCTCGAATGCCTGGGCGCCAAAGGAAGTCTGAGCCACCAGCAGCTTCATGACATCGTTGACGACGCCATAGCTGCCGAAGACCTTCATCTTGCCGTGGCCCGTTGGATCCCAGGCGGCACCCAAGCGAGGGGCAATCTTGTCGCCCCATCCGAAATTGATGGAGGGGACATTAACACCACCCGGAGCGGGGAGGCTTTCTTTCTCGACGCGGATGCCCAGGCTTAGGGTCAGGCCGTGGCCAACGGTCCAGACATCCTGCGCGAAGAGGGCGTGGTTCCAGTCGCTGGCGGGCGTGGGCAGGACGGTCGCGAAGTCCTGCACGACTAGGTTTCCGTACTGGCCGCCGCAATTTGTCCAAGCGGCCTCCAGAGTGGTGCAGTTGTTACTGCCAGTAGTTGTGGACGTCGCATGGGTAACCCCATTGCCAAGGTTCAGGATCGCTTGCGGCACATTGCCGTTCTGAGAAATCACGTTGACCAGATGGTTCAGCTGATAGCCCACCTTGATGTTGTGGGTGCCCCACCAGCCACCCTTGAAGAACGCCACATCTTGGTTGAATTGGTAGTGCTTGCTGGCGTTGTACAGAGTAAACGTGCCGCTATAGGGCGCGGTGCTTGTGCCGCCAGCCATCTGTAAACCGGCCGGCAGGGGATTGCCCCCATTGGGACATCCAGCAACGCCTGTGGCGCTGGAGTTATCGCAGACATAGGTGGTTACGCCGGTGGTTGGGTCCGTAGTTGGCGCCCCATTGTTACCCCATACGATGTCCGGAGTCGAGGTCTGCCAGCCAAAGTCGTGATAGTTCTCAAAGAAGTAGCCGAAACGGGTGGTGGACACGATCTTCGGGGTGAAGGCGTAATCAGCGCCGAAATTGTAGGTCGCGTTCGGGGCGGACCAGCCGAGGCCGTGTGAAAAAGCCGACAAGGGACTCCCGGTAGAGGTGTTCAGGTAATCCGATATCGAGCTCACCGGATCCGATATCGGCAAGGTGTCTCCGGTCTCGCGCGCGTACTGATACAGCCACGAAGCGTACAGGCGGATCTTCGACGTCAGAGCGTAGTCAAGGCGGGCACTGGTGTACCAAGTCTGTCTGTCTTGGGTGAAGTATTGGTCTCCGGCGCCGCCGTCATTCTGGCCGAAGTTAACGGTTTTGGCCAAGGTGTTGACCTGAGGCGCAAAGCCCAGGAAGAACCATAGGCGGTCCTTCTTGATCGGGCCGCCCACGCTAAAGCCAGGCTGCAAGGTGCGGAAGTGGTCCTTACCCGGATTGTATTCCTGTGCCGGGGGGTCAAAACCCGGGGCAGGGGCTGCGGTCGGATCATAACGCAAGTAAATGTTGTTGTTATTCGCGTCCATCCCGCTGGATTCATAAGTAGTGAATAACTCCCCGTGGTATTCGTTTCCGCCCTTCTTCATGACCACGTTGACCACACCGCCGAGAGCGCCGCCGTACTCGGCCGTCACACCCGAAGTCTTAATCTCAACTTCCTGAATGAACTGGAAGGGAACGTTGGCTTTGGAATAGCCGCCGGAGATGTTCTCTGTGTCCTGCCCTTCCACCAGGTAGCTGTTCTCGGAGTCCGCGCCACCGCCGACGGAGTAACCGAAGCTTAAGCCGTTGCCGCTGCTGCCCGGCTGGGAGCCACCGGTGCCGCCGTAGCCGGCGCCGTTGAGAGTTTGACCACCAAGAGGTTCGTTGCGCGCCATGGGCGCGAACTGAATGACCGACTGGTAGGTGAGGCCATGCGGAATGTTAGATATTGCCTCCTCGGTGACGTTGGTCATGTTCTGAGTTGAGGTGGTGTCGATCACCGGAGCTGCCCCACTCACCTCCACGGTCGTGGCGGTAGTGCCTACCTCGAGACCGATATCGATGGTCGGCAGGTGCCCGACCTCCAGCCCCAGTCCTTCCCGCTTATAGGTTTTGAACCCCTTGGCCGTCACGGTAATCGTGTAAGTGCCAGGGGGAAGATTGGCAAACCGATAATAGCCGCTTCCATCCGTCTCCAGTTCCTTGCTGCCTACGAGCGCGGCACCGGTAACGACCACCTTGGCTCCCGGCACAACGGCACCCGAGGGATCTTTCACAATTCCTTGCAAACCGCCCGTTGTTTCTTGGGCCAAGGTGCCGCCCGCGAAAACGAACAGAGCGAACAAACAAGCAAAAATGGGGACTAGGCCCCACGCCTTACGCATGATTCGATCCTCCTGGATCTATGGGTACAAACTCTACCAGCCAGATCTTTTGAATTCCTGGAATTTATTTCAGCCACCACGCTTCAGGCTGACCAAGACCCTAACGCATAGGCGGCAATACAGCAACTTCATCTCCATTGCTGCGCTAGTCTTAGTGTTGAAAACAATAGGACAGATTGCACAAAATAGGCCCAATTTGGTTCCAACTTCCATTTTTTGGGACTTTTCCTAAAATCTACAATTAAGTATAGGCTGCCGGTACCCATCGAAACGGGAGCTGGCACCTCATCTACGCAAAGGGACTCTGCTCCTGGGTCTACCCGCGTTCAGCGCACCGCCGCAATCGCGTTCCTCGGTCGCCCATCCCATCCGCAAAAGAAAAAGGGTGAGGCCGAATTCAGCCTCACCCTTCCTCGGTTAAGTTGTTTAAGCCCGGCTCGTGTTAGAAGCTAACGCGAATGCCGAACTGGAACGCCCGCGGCGTGCCGCTCGAGAACGACCCCGACCCCGCGCCCACGCGCGTGAAGTACGCAGTCGTGCCCTTCGATTGTCCCTGGCCCAGCCAGACAATGTGCCGTCCAGCGGACCCTGGATGTTCGTCTTGTTGAAAATGTTGAAGCAGTCCACGCTCGGTTGAATCGTTAGCCGTTCTTTGATCTTCAAGTTCCACACGAGTCGGATGTCGGTCGTGTAGAACAGCGGGTTATTTTTCTCGTTGGCAGGGAACGTGGCAACGCAAACGGGTTGCGGGGTCTTTGAGGATGTAGGTAGTGCCTTGGTCATTGGTGGCGGTCTGGTAGCCCGCCTAACGCGACGAGGCCTTCGCTTCGGGTGAACAGCCCTGAGTCCACCAGGGCCTGCCCTGCTGGGGTCAACGTCCCTGCGTAGTTGTTATTGAAGTTGGTGATCAGCTTGTTGAGCCCGGCAACTCCAAAGACTCGGTCAAACGAGCCGCGGTTCGTTCCGGGTAGAGGATCGCCCACCGTCCCGTCTCCGTTCAGATCCGAGGTGAAAATATCAGAATTAGTCCCGTTCGCGGGCAGCACGACGTTCGACGGGCCGTCGCTTCGGAAATAGTTGGTCATTGAGAATTGGAAATGGAATGGCAACTCCGTGATCAGCGACACTCCCAACTGGTGCAGGTGGTCTTCTCCAGCCGGACCATAGTACTGTGTCGGAATATCATTGTTCGCCGCTCCCGACAGAAAGTCCTGGTCTACTGCACAGGAGTTAAATCGCGACAACGCATAGCTCACGTTTGTTGCCACATTCTTGAACGGTCCCCAGCTCCCAATCTTTCCTGACAATTGTGCCTGCAAAGCTTGGTAGCGGGAAACGCCTACGGGTTCCAGCACGTTCATCTGGCGGAAGTTGATGTTGTTCCCGCCAAATGCATAGCCGTCATAGCCCGGTCCTGCACCACTCAGACCGTTGTTCGCGAAGTCGTCAATGTGTTGTACCACCGGACCGCGATTCACGCAGTTCGGCATGGTCTTGCCGCACGATCCGTGACGGCGCCGCATCACGAGAGCCCCTCCGATGGCCTGCTGCGCCAATTTAGGTTCAGCGTGTTCGCCGCGCCGATTCGGTTGCGGTCCACCGCCATGTTGAAGTGCATGCCGCGGTTCATGATGTAGTCCATGGAAAGCACCAACCCCGGCTTAATCTGTCGCTGCATGCCGATGTTGATCTGCGCACCGTACGGGGACTTGTAGTGCGGATCCAGGATGTCTCCTGAGACCACGCCCTTGTCCAAATCAAACTGCGGCCCAGCGCCCGGAGGTGGCCAGTGGGCCGCCTGCTGCGCGCTCGCGGCGATATACGCCTTCTGCGCTGCGAGCACAAACGGAATTGCTGCGCCAACGGAGGCGCCGATGCAACTGTTCGGCGTGCTGCTGCCGGGCTGCGCACCCGTGCAATCCGTCGTGGGATTGAACAGGCTCGACCCGTCGATCGGACTGATCAGAAACGCCGACCCACCTACACCGACCAGCGGCGTGGCGTTGCCCAGCCCTGGAGGTAGGTTGACGGTGCGATCGAACAGGATGTTATTGAAAATGTTCGTTTCATAGTAGATCCCGCCGCCCCCGCGGATAATCGTCTTTCCATCGCCCTTGATGTTCCAGGAGAATCCCGCTTGTGGGCCTAGGCGCAAATTGTCATTTCGAGGATACCCGCCGAGTTCCGGGTCAAAGGCGCCGATCCCGGGTACGCGCAGCAGGTCGTGGTTGGTCAGTCCGGTGTCCAGGTCATACCGCAAACCGGCGTTCACCGTAAACGTGCGGCTCACGCGCCATGTGTCATGCACGTAGACGCCCAGCCGGTTGTTGATGAATCCTCCGGCCGGCAACCCCAAGACCGGCTTTTCGCTGCCATAGCCGAGGCCGTTGCCAAAGTAGGCGCTGTTGAACTTGTAGTTCAACGGGTCATCCGCACCGCTGCTGTTAAACGGAATCGCCGCAACTCCCGAGAAGTAGGAAGCGCGGAGCCGTGGTCCCAGACCAAAGAAGGAAGCAAAGCCAGCTTCGTCAATCCGGTTAAAGGACGCGCCGAATTGGATCGTGTGCTTTCCGTGTGTCCAGCTTGCGTCATACTTGATCTGTTTGTTCTGTTGATAGGTCGCCTGCGGAGCATTCACATTCGGGCCGTAGACGAAGCCTCCCAGCCCCGTAATGTTGATCCCCACTGCCGCCGGCGGCTGCGGTGTCCCTGCCGCCGCGTTCGCATCCACGATGCCATTGACGAACTTCAGGAAGCTGAATCGAACGGCATGCGTCCAGTCGCCCTTGTTATAGTCCCATCCCACGACATGCGCGTTCGCGCTGTTCTTGTTCGCAAAAGCCGCGAAAACCAGGCCACCAAATCCCGTCACGCCGAAGTTGTCGTCATGGTTATATTTGTAGAAGAAGTGCTGGCCGTTCGTCGGGTTGAAGTCCAGCTTCCCGCCGCCCATGTGCTCATTTTCCGGTACGCCGTAGGACCCGTTGAATGCGGGGAATGCGGGTTCATCGGCGGTAATCTGCCCGGCTTGCTTTTGCCTCTCGTATTCCATTTCCCAGAACAATTTGTTTTTGATAAAGGGTCCCCCCAGCCGGCCGCCGTAATCGTCGCGGCTGAAGACTGGCTTTGGCGGGTTATCCGTATTCGACAACGAAGCGTTGCTCGCCGCAAAGTCCGAACGCCGGAAAAACCCGAAACCCGAACCGTGCAGGTCGTTCGTGCCACTCCGCGAAATGATGTTTACCGCACCCGTTGACGTCAGGTCCGTGCTCACGTCCAACGACGACTGCGCGATGCTGAACTCCTGAATCGACTCATTCGTCAGGTTCATCACCGTCGTGCCCACGGTTTCGTCCGTGATGTCCACGCCGTCCACCTGAATCCGCGTGCTGCGCCCAGACCGCCCGCCCACTGACACGCCCGTAAACTGGTTCTTGGTCGGGTCAAACGATCCGCCGTCCACCACCTGCACCCCCGGCGCTAGCTGTGCCAGGTCCAGGAAGTTCCGGCCATTCAACGGCAACTGGTCAATCTGTTGCCCCACAATGGTGCCTTGCACCGTGGACCTGTCCGTATCCACCGTGATGGCGTTCACTTCCACCGTCACCGAGGTAGACACCGCGCCCAATTCCAATTTCAACTCCAAGGAAGTCGTCGCGCCAACGCGAATCGTGAAATTCGCATTGATCGTCCGGAATCCCTCGTGCTGCAACGTGAGTTCATAAACTCCCGGAGGCAGGTCCGAAACCACCACCAGTCCTTCCGCGTTGCTAACCGTATCAATCTTGTTTCCGTGTTCCTTGCTCAGAACACTTGCCTTCACGTCCGAGACTACTTTTCCATCCGGGTCCAGGACCTGGACAGTGAGTGCCCCCGTCAACCTCTGCGCGTACACATGGCCCGCGCCGAGCAGCAGAACCACCAGAACTGCTATGATCGCTTTACGCATTCCTTGTTTCCCTCCATGGACACCTGCTGACCACCACTTGTCAGACCAACGCGTTCGAATCTCAACAACACCCACACGCATCTCACGTCCTTACAATTGGGCAAAACGAACTTGGCGCCAAATTGCCTTGACGCCCCAACCCTAGTTTTGCAGGCTGCACTAGCAACCGACCCAAACAGACAACAAGCATTGCCGAATCATCTGCAATCCTGTATCCAGAACATCATGTCGTCAAAAACATCCAAGCCCCATTTATCTCCTTTTGTTTCTTGCAACTGCAGGAGCCATGCCCTGCCGATTCATGTCTTCCCTCGCTCCTTCCTCCTCTCCACTACACAGAATTGGATGACCTATGAAAAAGAGAATTTGCTCCCTGCCCCTCCCCCACCCCGCTATTCGCCTCCTCCCACCCCCCTCGGCCTTAAGCTCTGGCTTCTCCATCCACGCTTCCACTCGCTCCCGTAAATTCTCCGGAGCCGGAATCTCACCTTTCTCAGCAGCCCTCCTCTTCTGCGCGCACCGACGCTCTATGGTCCCAGGACCAAGCCACTGTGAATTGCTTTTTGGGAGACAGGAGTATGGACAACCCGGAGACGTGTATTCAGCTCGTATGCCGCAGGCGTTCTGCGAGTGTGCGCGCCCGCTGTCGCGCGATTTCCACGAACCGCGAGTCCCCCGCAATCTGGTCCAGCAGCGGCAGCGCGCGCTGGGGCTCCGGCAAAACTCGCTTGATCATGTCGTTCTCGAATTGCAACAGGGCATCGTTCACGCCCAGCCGGTCATACTTCATGCGCCTCGTCAGCAAGTCGATCAATTCTTGTTGGCGCGCCAATCCCTCGCAAATCTGCAGCAATTGCATCGCCTGTGTGTTGAGCGTGTAATTGAACTTTACTTCGTGTGATTCGCCCGGCGCCTCCCAGCGAAACGTCTTTTCCCCTAAATTTGCGATCTTCCGGTGTACATCCAGATCCAGCCCCTTGAAATGGTTCAACTGCCCGGCCAATTCGAAAATCTTCGCGCGTAGTCCTGCGCCAACTTCAAATGGTGTTGCTCCCGCGTCTTCGTCTAACTGACGGATTTCATAGCTGGCATTCCCGGCGCTCTCCGGAATTTTGATCTCGATGAACTCTGGCGAGCTGGACTTGAACACCCGCCGGTATGTAAAAACACTGCCCGCCGACGCAGCCACAGCGCTCATCGCTGCTGCCCACAGGCATAACGCCAGCGAAAAAATCACCGCGCTGCGATGATGGAAGCTCATTGGTTTGTCAGGATGCCGGCGGCGCGGCGGCCTGTTGCCGTGCCCGCCATCGCACCCAGCGGATTGATTTTTCGTTCACCGGATGCCGCGCGCTGCACGCCGAACCGTCGCTGCAACTGCTCCGCCTGAATATGACACAGCGCCACGGCCAATGCGTCCGCCGCGTCCGACGGCTCCGGCGTTTCCTTCATGGCCAGCAAGGTCCGCACCATGGCCTGCATCTGCTTTTTGCCGGCCTGCCCGTACCCTGCAACACATGCCTTCACTTCGCGGGGCGCATAGCTGAATACGTCCACGCCGTGTTGCTCGGCCGCCAGCAGCACCACCCCGCGCACTTCCGCCAGACGCAGCGCCGTCCTCATATTCAACGCGGTAAACACCGATTCCACTGCCATCGCCTGTGGCGCAAATTCATCCAGCAAATCACAGAGCAGCTTGTGCACATCCTGCAGCGCCGCTCCCCGCGAGGCCTTTTGACGTTTCGCCGCCACGCGCAGCGCTCCATAGTGCAGCACCCGGCATGTCTTGCCGTCGCTCTCAACGATGCCGTAGCCCGTAGGTCCCGCCGACGCCGGATCTACTCCCAGCACGCGAAACATTCTGGCCTTCCCGTTTTCAATCGTTTTCTCGCCCACTTTTGTTAGTCTACGGCGAACCCCAACCCTCTTCCACCACATTCTCGCGGCCAAGCAGTCCTCAAAGCAAAACGGCCACCGAGTTTCGCCCGATGGCCGCTGCTGAAAATCGTTGCTTAGTTTGCGCCGACTGCCGCCTGAATTTCCGATTCGTCGATATCGAAGTTGGCGTAAACATGCTGCACGTCGTCGTGTTCTTCCAACGCTTCCACTAGCCGCAACATCTGCGAGGCCTGCTGCCCGGTAAGTTTGATGTAGTTCTGCGGCACCAAGCCCAACTCCGCGGAAGCAGGCTTAATCCCCGCCTTCACCAGCGCTTCTTTCACCGCCTCCAGCGATTCCGGTGGCGTCACGATGTACCACGCCGACCCCTCGTCCTTCATATCCTCGGCGCCCGCTTCCAGAACTATGTCCAGAAGCTGGTCTTCGCTCGCGGCTTCCTTGGGCACGTTGATTTCGCCTTTGCGGTGGAACATCCAGCCAACCGCGCCGGCCTCCGCCATGTTTCCGCCATTCTTGCTGATCAGGTGGCGGAACTCGCCGACGATTCGGTTGCGATTGCTGGTGACGACTTGAATCAGCATCCCCACGCCACCGGGGCCGTACCCCTCGAAGGTCACTTCTTCAAATTGTTCGCCTTCCAGCTGGCCTGTGCCGCGCAATACTGCCCGTTCGATATTTTCGTTGGGCATGTTTTCGTTCTTCCCGGCAAGGATTGCCGTGCGTAAGCGTGGATTGGTGTTAGGGTCGCCGCCGCCAATGCGCGCGGCGATGGTGATTTCGCGGATTAGACGCGTGAATATGCGGCCGCGCTTCGCGTCGGTGGCGGCCTTCTTGTGCTTGATTGTCGCCCACTTTGAATGGCCAGACATGACAATTCCTCTTCTTATGACTTGTGGCCGTTTTCAGGCCATGCAATTTTTGGCTTGGCCGCGGGCCCCTCTCGCGGCACACCCAGTCGCGGGGATTCGTCCTGCGGAAACCTGCGAGCCGAGTGCCGACGGTGCCTTACTGACCCGCCGGTAGCTACCCCTGAATCAACGGCCTGTCAGGCGCTAGGAGTCCAAACCCCGCCAGTCTAGCACACCCGCGCCTGCTCCGAAACCCGCTATACTTGACCTTCAAACCATGGTGGCCATTCCTGCGCGACAGTCGGATCTTCCCCGCCCAGACGTCTCCGTACGTCGGCTTAAAGTGCTGATTCTGTGTTCTCACGTGGTTCCCTACGCTTCCCCCCTGTTCCGCCATCTGGCACAAGATCCTCGCGTAGAAACCCTGGTCGCCTACTGCAGCCTCCAGGGCGCCGAGCGCAATCTGGATCCTGAATTTGGCGTTGATGTCCAATGGGACGAGCCCCTGCTCGATGGTTATCCGTGGGTCGAACTGTCAAAAAAGGCTCCTTTGTCCAACGTGGGCTCTCTCTTTGGACTTTGGAACTCCAGACTGTGGTCACTCATTCGTGGCGGCTCCTTCGACGCCGTAGTGATCTATACCGGCTACATGTGCGCCGCCTTCTGGCAAGCTGTCCTAGCTGCAAAAAGCCGCGGCATTCCCGTGGTGATCTCTTCCGATTCCACTGTCCTGCAGCCTCGCGATCAGGCGCGCTGGAAAAGGCCCCTCAAGCCATTCATTCTTGGCAGTGTCTATCGCAGCGTGGACGTCTTGATGGCCGGTTCGCCAGCGGCTGCTCGGTTGGCCACCCAACTAGGTATGCCGCAGGAGCGCATCATGGTTATTCGTTCTGGCGCTGACAAGGATGCCTGGATCGCGCGCGCCGAAAAATCGGATCGCCTCGCCATTCGCGCTTCCTGGAATGTGCCTTCGCATGCGCCGGTGGTTTTCTATTGCGGCAAATTGCAGCCCTGGAAACGCCCGCTCGATCTGCTCCGCGCGTTTACCGAAGCCAATGTCGCTGGCGCGTATCTTGTGTTCGCGGGTGACGGCGCGCTGCGCAAGGAGTTGGAAGACGAAGCGCGCCATCTTAACGTGCAAGAACGCGTGCGTCTGCTGGGTTTCGTCAACGTCTCGCAGCTTCCCGGCTTTTACAAAGCCGCCGACCTTTTTGTCCTTTGCTCGGACTACGATCAATGCCCGCTCGTCGTTCCCGAAGCAATGTTCTCTGGAATTCCCGTCATTCTCAGCGATGCCGTGCTCGGCCGCCGGGACATGATTCACGAAAGTCAGAGTGGATACTCTTACCCCTGCGCCGATATCGATGCCCTTGCCGCTATTCTCAGAAAGGTGCTCACTGATCCGGATCTTCTTGATCGGTTGAAAGCCGGTGTGCGCCGCCAGATGGAGTCTTGGACCATGGCCGATTGCCTGGATAGTTGGTTAGGCGCCATCGAGATTGCCCATCGTCTCAAGTCCGCCGGTGCCAGGAGCTCTTCTTGATGCTGTCGCCCTCAGCCCATGGCGTCCACAATGTCCTCGCACTACCTGGCATCAAGAAGAGTTGCTCGTGAAGCTCCTGCTCTATTCTCATTTCTTTGCGCCCAGCATCGGTGGCGTGGAAACCGTGGTGATGTCTCTCGCTACGGGATTGTCCCAACGCTCAAGCTCCCGCGCCCAGGGCGAGTTTGAGCTTACTCTCGTAACCCAGACTCCGCGCGGTTCCTTTGACGATTCCTCGCTTCCTTTCCCGGTTGTGCGTCAGCCCAATTTCAATTCTCTTTGCAAACTCATTCGCTCCGCGGATGTGATCCACGTGGCCGGAGCCGCCATTTCCCCCATCTTGCTTGGACTTGCGTTGCGAAAG
This sequence comes from Candidatus Acidiferrales bacterium, assembly GCA_963780785.1. Lineage (GTDB taxonomy): Bacteria > Acidobacteriota > Terriglobia > Acidiferrales > UBA7541 > Acidiferrum. Next base: position 16,573 of record CAWADS010000051.1, on the reverse strand, counting down.
CCGGTTGTCGTGGAGCATCACGGTTTTCAGACCATTTGTCCAACCGGGCAATTATTCCAGGAGCCGGAAAACCTCCCCTGCCCCGGCCACTTCATGGCGGAACGCTACACACATTGCCTCGCTTGCGCGCCCACACCCAGACCTTTTGCATCCTTTCGGCTCTGGCTGCTTACTTTCCTTCGGCGGTTCCTTTGTCAGCATGTCGCCGCGAACATAACGCCAACCCACTGGCTGGCCGGAATGCTCCAATTGTCACGAACCGAAACCGTTCCCCATGGTCTCGCGCCATCGTCCCCGCTTGTGCGGCTTCCTGCCAGCTACCCGATCCCCGTGCTCGTTTTTCTGGGCCGCATTGTTACCACCAAGGGACTTCTTTTGCTCCTCGAAGCAGCGCGGCTGCTGCAGCAGCAGAATCGCCCGATCGAACTGAAGGTCGTCGGCGACGGCCCCGAGCGCGCCGCTCTTCAGAAACTCGCGGCAGAATGGAAACTCGCCCCGCAAGTGCGCTTTCTCGGCCGGCTCCCCGATTCTCAAATCGCCGATCTCCTTGCCACTGCCAGCCTTCTGGTCGTTCCCTCTCTCGGCGGCGAAGTTTTTGGTATGGTCATTGCTGAAAATATGCTTCGTGGAATCCCTATTCTGGCCTCCGATCTCGGCGCCTTTGTCGAAGTCCTGGGAGATGCCGGGCGTACGTTCAAAACCGGAGATTCCGCCGACTTGGCTCGCCAAATCGTCCAACTTCTTGATGATCCCGCTGCCTCCCAGCGCCTCGGAGTCGCGGCTAACCAAAGGGTACGCAAATTCTTCGCTCTGAGTCGTATGATAAAGGGACACGCCCAGATTTACAGACGTCTTGCGCCGGACGGGTCCGCTTGATGATTCCTACAACCACCAACACTGGTCTACATGATTTCGTCGCGAATACTGTCCTCGCCCAGCTGGTCCGTCCGGGGCTGCAGGCTGCGGACCTGGGTTCGGGCCCCGGCGCCATGGCCGCGCGATTGGCAGCGATGGGTTGCGGCGTCCTCGCTGCGGATCTCACTAAAAATGGTTTTGCGGCCGGGCTTCCCCATGTCACCGTCGATTTTAACCAGCCCGATTTCGCATCTCTCTTGGGCCCTCGGCAATTCGGCTTGGTCACCGCCATCGAAGTTATCGAGCACGTGGAAAGCCCCATCGGGTTTCTCCGCAATATTGCCCGCTTGCTCGCGCCCGGTGGTGTAGCAGTTCTGACAACGCCCAATGTGGATTCGCTGCCCGCGCGTTTCAAGTTCTTTCTTGCCGGCAAAATCCGCACCATGGATGAACACGGGGAACCCACTCACATCTCCCCAATCTTCTTTGACCTCCTGCAGCGGCAATTTCTCCCGCTCGTTGGACTCCGGCTGCGCCAACACCTCGTTTTTCCCGCCCACGGTTATCGACTCAGCCGAAAATCCGTCGCGTGGACCATGCGCCTGCTGGCTGGGGTTTTCTCCGGCGAGTCCATTCTCGGCGATAACCACATTCTCGTTCTTGAGGCAGCACCGTGAGGCTGACCGCTCAAGTTTTGCCGGCTCAGTTTCGCAAGAACCCCCTCTATCTTGTTGTGGCGATCTTTCTCTTCTTTTATCTGGCTTACAAATTGGCCCAGTACGTTTTGGCAGGCGATCTGGTTGGTCTCGCTTACGTCGCTCTCGGCTCGGCCGTCGCCGCCAGTTTGACCACCATCCTCGGCCGGTGGCGCACAGGCCTCTATGTCTTCCTGGGATGGCTATTCTTTGAAGATCTTGCCCGAAAATATCTCGGCAACAATATGGTCATCTACTTCGGGAAAGACATCCTTGTGGCCATGGTTTATCTCTCTTTTTTTCTCGCCTATCGCAAAAGGGACGTGCAGACCTTCACCCTGCCTTTTCGTCTTCCACTCCTTCTTTTCCTGTGGTTCGGGCTCATTCAGGTCTTTAATCCCGCCTCTACCAGTCTGGTTTATGGCATCTTGGGCATGAAGTTGTACTTCTACTACATTCCCCTGATTTTTGTCGGCTACGCTTTGATCGATAAGGAAAGCGATCTCCAGAAGTTTTATCCCTACCTCCTGGGACTCTCCCTTGTGGTTGCCATGCTTGGCATCGCTCAGTCTATTTTGGGCCACACCTTTCTGAATCCCACGATCATGGCTGAAGACATCCGGGAATTGAGTACCAACTATCGTGTGTCTCCCATTTCCGGCGTGATTGTTTACCGCCCAACTTCGGTATTTGTGAGTAACGGCCGCTTCGCTTTTTTTCTTGTTCCGGTCTGGCTGTTTGCCTTCGGATATGGTGGCTACCTCATTCTGCGCACCCGCAAGGGCCGCGTTCTCACACTGCTTAGTCTCGGTACGATCACCGTGGCCATCGCCATGGCCGCTTCCCGCGGCACTCTACTTTGGACCGTGGGCAGTGCCTTTGTCTGCGGGGTCGCTTTCTTGTGGGGGTGCCCCTGGCAGCACGGACAACTGGTTCGCTTGCTGCGTTCCTTTCAGCGCGCACTCCTAATTGCTGTCCTCTCCCTGGGAATTGCTACCTTCCTTTACCCCACCGAAGTCACAAATCGATTCACCTTTTACTGGGAGACCCTCTCTCTGACCAATCCCAACAGTGAATTGCTGCAGCGCACCGGCGACTATCCTATCCGGAATTTCCTCTATGCCTTCGACAACCCGCGTTGGCCCTATGGCTTTGGTATTGGCACCGCCTCACTGGGCAACCAGTACGTGAGCCGTATCTTCCATGTGCCCTTCGCGGGCTTCAGCGTGGAGAGCGGCTATGGGTCTATCGTCGTGGAACTCGGCATCGTTGGTTTGCTTCTTTGGCTCGTCATGACTTCCGCGATCGTCGTTTCTGCCTGGAAAGTAGTCCGCAAAATGAAAGGGACGGTCTGGTTCCCCATCGCTTTTGTCATCTTTTGGTATGCCACCCTGCTCCTCTTCCCCTATACCTACGAGGGCCTCTCGCCTTTTGAGGACTTCATTCTCAATTCTCTTTTGTGGATTTCCCTCGGGATCCTCTTCCGCCTGCCAAAACTTGCGGACGAGGTCCAGAGAAACCCCTTGGCCGCTGGCTCAGCCCCCGCTGTAAGGACCATTTAAATTGCGCATCGCTGTCCTCTCTCCCTTTGTAGACCGCCGTCACGGCACAGAGCGCTCTCTCGCCGAAATTGTCGAAAGGCTTGCGAACCGCCACGCCCACGAGATTCACCTCTATTCTCAACGCGCCGACGATTTGCGCGTCACACGATTCGGAACTCGCGAACAGAATTCCAGCCAACGCATTTTCTGGCATCGCGTTCCCTGTTTGCCCGCGCCTCACCTGTTCGCATTTCTCTTCTGGATGTTTGCCAATCGATTCTGCCGCCTGTTCGACCGCTGGTTTCGTAATCTGCGTTTCGACGCTGTCTTTTCTCCCGGCATCAACGCCATCGACGCCGATCTGATTCTCGTCCATGTCGTATTTCATCGGCTCTGGGAACTGCAGCAGAACCGAACTTCCGAAGGGCTCCGCGGTCTCCATCGCTCCCTTTACTACCGGTTGCTCTGCCTCCTGGAAAACCGCATCTACCGCAGGAAAGAATTGCACCTCGCGGCCGTTTCCACACACACGGCCCAGCAACTTGCCCAATATTTTGGTCGGCGCGATGTCCTCGTCGTGCCCAATGGCGTCGATACATCCTTGTTTTCTACGGCTACCCGCTTGGCTCAACGGGATGCCACTCGGCGCAAGCTTGGCTACTCATCCGATGACATCGTCTTGCTATTGATCGGCAACGATTGCCGCAACAAGGGCCTTCCCACGCTCCTTGAAGCCATGAGCCGCCTCAATCACCCCTCGCTTCGTCTTTGCGTTGTTGGCAGCGACGCCGCCGCGGCATTCTTGCACCCGGTGCAATCGCTCCATCTATCCGATAGCGTAAAGTTCTTTCCTGAATCCTCGGAAATTCTTGCTTTCTATGCTGCTGCGGACATTTATGCCGCACCTTCGTTCGAAGATTCCTTCAACTTGCCTGTCCTGGAGGCCATGGCCTGTGGCTTGCCCGTGCTCGTCAGCCGCCTGGCCGGTATCAGCGAGTACATTGCCGACGGTGTGGACGGAATTCTTCTTCAGGATCCAGGTGATTCAAGCGCCCTTGTCGGCTCTCTTTCCTCGTTGCTCCAACAACCCGAGCATCGCCGCTCCCTTGGAGAAAACGCCGCGCGCAAAGCCCTGCAATTCTCTTGGGACCGCCAGGCAGATGCGATTCATCGCCTGCTCTCCGGATTGCAACCCAAGCCATAAGTCTTTCGTGGCGCTAATTCTGCTCGATCTGTAGACGCCGGTCTTGTGTACCGCTGCCGTCAATTCAGGTATTCTTTTTGCGGAACAATGCCCCAACTCTCGAATGACCACTCCTTGGATCACCTCGGTTCTGATCCTTCCTCGGTTCAGCGCGTCGCCCGGGCTCTCTCTTCCCTCAACTTGAATTTCCTTCGCGTCCTGTTGCGCAATGGTCCTTCCGCTGCCCTCAGCTTTGTCTCCCACTCCTATCATCTGTACTCCGGCTTTGGTTTGCCTCACCTGTGGCAGCGATTGCCCTGGCGGAATGATCTCAAAATCCCCTCGAGAAAAATCGAAGAGCTTTTCCCTGGAATGGATTGCACCCGCTCGCCCGAGCTGCTCTTTCCCTTTCCCCGGAATCTCGGCGTCCTTCCACAGGAACTGATCGTCCTCACAAAGTTAGTGGACCACCTGAAGGCGAAGCGCGTAGTCGAATTTGGCACCGCGGAGGGCCGCACGGCGCTGAACATCGCCCTGCATCTTCCGCCCGGCGGCGAGATCATCACTCTCGATTTGCCGCCGGTTCCCGGCCAGAATGAAGTCGGCTTTTTCTACTGGGATCAATCGGCCAAATCCAGAATCAAACAGATCTTCGTCAGCGTCGACGCCTGGGATTGCCGGCCTTATCGCGCTTCGGCCGAGCTCGTCTTTTGCGATGCCTGCGACCGCATGCCGGGGCTTGCCGCGGAAGCCTACCAGGCTTTCTCCGTGATCAAACCGGGCGGCGTCATCTTGCGTCACGACTACAGTACTGCCGAAGGCCCCACGCGATTCTGGAACTGGCTCGCCCGCCAGCTTCCCATCTTCCAGATTGAAAGCACCGTGATGCTTTGTCTGCGCGTGGATTCCGAAGAGATCTACAATAAGATCCAGGCGCTTCTCCAACATCCTCTCCTGAAGGCCTCAGTCCATTTCCCCATAACCTGAGGTTGCACGCCACGGCCCCCCACCGCAGGAGACTCCCGCTCGAGTTTGATCGTTTCGATTCCTGACTTAACGCCCCCTTCGGTCCAGCACTCCCCGCCGCGTTGCTCCCAGCGTGAATTCCAGCGATTCTTTCGGGATGCTCGTCAGGAACGGCTCGATCATCCAGGCCAGCAGGGCTGGGATGTCGCGCGTCAAACTCACTACCTCATTCTGAACATACACGCCGCCATCACGCTCCTCCAGCCGCCACCACGTCTCCAGCCGCCACATGAAGCCGTTGTCGTCACCCGGCGTCTTCTCCTTCTCTTGCGGCGTTCCCGCATTTTCCACTTCTGCGATGCGGATTGCCGAACTCCGGCTATGCGCCCGCGTCGGCGAATCGCGATAGTAAGTGATCTCCTGCTCTGTATTCAGCACCACGGTAAGGATCTTCTTCCGGCGAAACCTCATGAATACGCGAAAATGGTCGCCGTCGCGTGCTTCGATTTTGGCCCTCTCCACATCTGGTGCGTAATACGTCGCGTGATGGTCGTAGTCTTGCAGTAAATTCAAGACCTCATCCAATTTCGCGCCTGGTATGAAGATCATCCCCTGCCAGTCGTGGATCATTCCTCCACGGATCGCGCTTTTCCCTCCAGCGTCTTCTCCGCTCACATGCCGGAGCTCTACCTTGCCGCTTTTCAATCTTTCGTACGCTTCCTCTCTTTCTTGCTTCGTCAGCTCGTCAATCCAGAAGAAATCCGCCTGCCCCAAACTTTTCTCAGATCGCGCTTCCGTCCCCGCCACATAATTTTCGAACGCGCGAATCGTGGCTGGCTGCAATGAAGACGCGGAATACCCGCCTGCCGGGCAGCTCGCTCCCAGCAAAACGGCCATCAACACAATCGGCCACCGCCACAACTGCCTGCCTGCTAATCCTTGCACTTGTCCTCGCTCTGCGACATTGCTACGCATACCAAAGTGTCAAAACCCCATCTTTGCCGCTTCTAGTCGTGATGGATGCACGGAACGTGCCAGAGTATCGTATCGGATCTCAAAACCGGAGTTCAGAGGAGGGCGCCGGCAGAGTATTACTGGCGGGTTGGGTAGCTCGCACACGGTCCCTTGCGGGACCGCTGTCCCCGCGCGGCCCCCAACCCGTCATAATCCATGCTAGAAGGGGCCATTTTGTCGCTCAATGGGCCGCTAGCCTCAATCGCCGGGTACCCACGGCTTAGTACCACAGGGATTCAGTTCAAGTCTCTGCGCATTAATCTATATGTAACCAAATAAAAGGCTTATATTGATTATTTGCCTTGAGGAATTTGCCCCGTCTCGCCACTAGTACTACACACCTTTCCCCGCGCCTACCGCTTTCCCGGGCCACTACCGTCAGGGGGTCGCATCCTTGTTCATGAGCTTCACCGTGACCTCCCTGGTCTGCCCATTCCGCACAACAATGTTTTTCTCCCAGTCCGAGTAAAACCCGTTCGCGGAGGCCCTCACATCGTAATTGTCCTGCCTCAAGCCCGTAATCGTGAATCTCCCGTTCACGTCCGTGTACACCACCCGCGGAGAGATTCCTCCCGACGATTGACAAACCACCGCCGCATGCTCAACCAGCTTGCCGTTTTGCCCCAGCACAATCCCCGCCAGCGTTCCTCCGCTCTTCTTTGGCGTTTGAGCATGCGATGCGCCCGCCCACACCATCGCGAAAGTCGCGACGAGCACCGGGAACAGTGTGCGTTTCATTCCTACGTCACTCCTTTTTCGATGCCTTCAGTCTAGCCTTGCTTTCCTCGCGCGCACCTTTTCCGTGTGCGGCTTGTGCCCGAGCTGAAACCTGCCACTGGGAACAGGTGCCCCCTCGCCTTCGCGTGCCTCTAAAGTTCGAGCGCAGATCTGTTCTCTGTTTCTTGGAATCACGGCTTGGTCTGGGCAACAACGAAACGGGTGCGACGATTTCGGCCAAATCGCTGGCGAGACCGCGTTCACTGCGGCCGCACCCGCCACGCTTCCCGCGCCCGCGTACGCTGTCGTCTTTAGGAAACTTCTGCGTGTTGCCTTCTTCTCTTCCATCCCGCTCTCCGCCGTCATTCTACCCGAGGCCTGGGCCTCTTCTGTACCCCGCTGACAAACCCCAAGTGAGAATCATCTCCACGATGGGCGCGCAAATATTCCCCGTACCAGTACGCCCTCGAAACCACCTCGTGTGTCCCCGTGCCCCGATTATCCTGCAATCTCGTCAGCATCTTACGCCCCCAATCCTCCTCACGGTTGCTTTGGAGCTTCACGTGCGTTATCCCCCCTCACCCAGTTGAGTTCCAAATGGAGGATGATCCATTATGCGATTCCGTGCTTCTCTTCTTTTCTGTTCGCTCTGCATGTTCTGTTTCATCGTTGCCGCCTGGTCTACCCCCTACCCGTCTCAACCGGCATCTCTCCTTTCTGCGCCAGCGGAGACGAAGTCTGTCTCCGGCAAAATCGCGTCCGTCGGTGATTCGGAGTTTTCGCTCGAGGTTCCAAAAAACCAGACGTTCAGCACGCTCCAGTTCCAGCTCGATGGCGACACGAAACTGGAAGGCACTCTGGCGGTTGGCTCTCAAGCGGCAGTGGACTATCGCACCGTTGACGGCAAGATGATCGCCACGCACGTTGTCGTCACCCCGGCTTCGGGCGTCAGCCTCTATTAAGCGGGCCGACTCCATACGTCCCCAGCCCCTAAGCCTTTTCTGGAACCAACAATGCTGCAAGCTTCCAGCCCGCGAGGCATTTTGTTACGCTTCAATGAGAGCGCTACCTGCTTGCAGCATCGCTCTCGCCTCTCGCGATTCCCCTTCGTGGAAGCCTCGAGAGCCCCAGCCCAGCCGCTCGCGCATAAGTACTCCCGCAAGTTCCGTGGTGCGGGGCCGGCTAGTAGGTAGTCAGGGATCCTCTCGTCCCCCTCGGAGGCCTCTGCATGCGCACCACATTGAAACTTGTTCTGCCGCTCGCTGTAAGCGTCATTTGCGTATCCCTTCTTTACGCCGCCTACCAGGTGCGCACGGAGCGTCGCAATCTCCGTAATGATCTGGCGCGCCGCGCCGCCACGCTCGCCGAGAGCCTTCAGGAGAGTCTCGAAGCCCTTTCTGGACGCTCCAACGACAAAAATCTCCAACGCATCGTCGAGCGGTTTGGCCAGCGCGAGCATCTTCTCGGCGTTGCCATCTATGATCACTTTGGGACTCCGCTGGCGATAACTCCAGGCCTCCCGGACAAATTCGCTTCGCGGCCTGCAGCGGCCGATCGTGCCGCGAGCCTCGACGCGGGTTCCGGTGAGTTTTTTGATTTCGCCGGGGACTCTTTCTACACCTACTCCCTGCCGCTTCGCCGCGACGCCGAACAATCCGGCTCCCTCGTCGTTATCTATGACACTTCCTACATCGAACACCGCATTTCTCTCTCTCTTCGCGACTCCCTTCTCACCGCCTTTCTCCAGACGCTACTGATCACCTCGCTTGCCTTCATTCTGGTCCGATGGAATTTCACTGCGCCGCTTGCCTCCACCGCGAGGTGGCTGCGCACTCTCCGGGCCGGTTCCTCCGAAGGCACCTCCAATTTTCCGCACGGAGAGCTGTTTGACGAAATTCACACGGAGGCGAAACACCTGGCGCACGCTTTGGACACGGCGCGCGCCGCGGCTCAGGAGGAAGCGCAACTCCGCGAAACCCAATCTTCCGTATGGACTGCCGAGCGCCTTCGCGTCAGTCTGGCCAACAAATTAGGCGAAAAGCCGCTCTTCCTGGTCTCCAATCGTGAACCTTATATGCACGTCTTCCAGGAAAAAAACAATGCCATCCAAACCATCGTTCCCGCCAGTGGCCTGGTTACGGCTCTCGAGCCGGTCCTGCAGGCCTGCCACGGCACTTGGATTGCCAATGGCTCCGGCAGCGCCGATCGTGAGGTTGTTGACGCTCTGGACCACCTGCAGGTCCCTCCCGATCGCCCCACTTACACATTGCGCCGCGTGTGGCTTACCGACGAAGAAGATCGCGGCTACTACGAAGGCTTTTCCAACGAAGGTCTGTGGCCGTTGTGCCACATCGCGCACACCCGCCCGATCTTCCGTCTCGACGACTGGCTTCAGTATCAAAAGATCAATCGCCGCTTTGCCGATGCTGTTCTTCAGGAAATGGCGGGAACTCAATCGCCCATTCTTCTCGCGCAGGATTATCACTTTGCCCTTCTCCCGCGCATGGTCAAGGAAGCGCGCCCCGACGCCGCCGTCGCCATCTTCTGGCATATCCCCTGGCCCAATCCCGAAGTGTTCGGGATTTGTCCCTGGCAGCGCGAACTCGTCGACGGTTTGCTAGGTGCGGACTTGATCGGTTTTCACATCCAGACGCATTGCAACAACTTCCTCGAAACGGTGGACCACGCCTTGGAAGCCCTCACCGAATGGGATCGCTTCGCCGTCAACCGCAAGGGCCACACCACCAGGGTCCGCCCTTATCCCATCAGCGTCGCCTTTTCTCCTAATGAAAATCGCTTTCACGGTTTCCAAAACTCCGGCGGAGAGCGCGCTGCTCTGTGCGCCGAACTCGGTATTGAAGCCTCCCTGCTCGGCGTCGGCGTGGATCGCGTGGATTACACCAAGGGCATTCTTGAACGATTCCGCGCCATCGAACGCTTTCTCGAGCTCTACCCGGAATACCAGCAGCGTTTTTCCTTCGTTCAGATTGCTGCTCCCAGCCGCACGGACATCCCCCGCTACCGGCAGTTTCTTCAGGAAGTTGCCGTCGAGGCCGACCGTATCAACGCCCGCTTTCCGGCCGCACATTGGAAGCCCATCGTGCTGCTGAAGCGGCATCACTCCCACGAGGAAATTCTTCGCTATTACCGCGCCGCATCCGTGTGTCTCGTCACTTCCTTGCACGACGGCATGAACCTTGTCGCCAAGGAGTTCGTCGCCGCGCGCGACGATGAACGCGGCGCTCTCATCCTCAGCACCTTTGCCGGCGCCGCCAATGAGCTCGTCGATTCCCTCCTCATTAATCCCTACGATGTTCAGCAGCTTGCCGATGCCATCCATCAAGCTCTCGAGATGAGCGCGGATGAGCAGGGACTCCGCATGGCCCGCATGCGCAAGACCGTTCATGAGCACAACGTCTACCGTTGGGCCGCCAACCTGATCTCCGATCTCACGGAAATTCGCATCGCTGCGCCGGAACTCCGCGGTGCATCGCTTCCCTCATGAAACTCTTTCAGGAGACGCTCCGATGAATTCCGCCGAAACTCGCTTCGAGTTTTTCACTGTCGCTTTTCTCACGCGAATTAGCAATCTCTCGGCCGGAACTCTCGCCGAACTCCTCACCGGGCTCGAACAGTGCAGCGACGCTTCCATCTTCCATCACACTTTTCAGACCCTCAGTAGCCACCACTTTCTTACCGAGGGTTTTTCCAACGATTTCGCCCAATGGGTTCTTGCCGATGCCAATCGCGATGCCCTCGCCGAGCAACTCGCCGCCCTCGACATTCGCGATTACCCTTCGATCGCGGCGCTTCGCGAAGGCCTCTGCCGCGTCGTGCGCGCCTTCTGTGAACAGCGTCCTGAACATGCCCGGCAATCTGCCCTGGAACGCTTCTATTTCTGCGAAAGCGTCGAGGTGACCGTCCCCTTCGGTTTCGCCGCCGCCAACCTCGACGAGTTTCGCGACGGCATAGTGCGTATCAGTCACGCCAGTTTTTTCTTTCACTTCATCTCCTCCCGCCTGCGCCTCCAGTTGCGCACCAACGATTTTTCCCACTGGCTCGCCAATGGCCTCGGCTTGATGTCTCTCGCGGAGAACATCAACCGCATCGACGTTTACACCAATACGCTCGATAGCGCGCGCGCCAAGTTGCTGCGTCTTTTGGACCGCGAGAGGAGAAAGCATGAATCAAGTGCAGATAGCCGGCCGCATTCCACTCGATGACTACGCTGCAGTGATCGGTGCGGGTGAACTCGACGAGTTGCGGGCTCTGGCCAAGCCGCTACACGGCCGCACGGTCGAAATGGTCAATTCCACGGCCGTGGGTGGAGGTGTGGCCGAGATTCTCAACCGCTTCGTGCCCCTCGCGGAAGAACTCGGCCTGCGCATTCGCTGGGACGTCATGACGGGTGGCGAAGACTTCTTCGAGGTTACTAAGGCGTTCCACAACGCTCTCCACGGCTCCCCTTATCATCCCGAGCCCCGCCATTTTGACATTTTCCGCGCCTACACTGACTTGAATCTCCATCGCCTTTCTCTCGATTCGGAATTTGTTGTGATTCATGATCCGCAACCTGCGGCCTTGATCTCCGCGCGCAAGCAATCTCCCGCGCACTGGATCTGGCGCTGCCACATCGATCTCTCCCACCCCGACCGCGCGGTTTGGGAATTTCTGGAGCCTTATATTTCTCACTACGACGGTGCGATCTTTTCCTCCCCAGAATTTGCCCGCCAACTCTCCATTCCCCAATATCTCTTCCACCCCGCGATTGATCCTCTCTCCGAAAAAAACCGCGACCTACCGCCGGAGTTTATTGCCGATGTGCTTTCCCGCTTTCAGATCGATCCGCTACGCCCCATACTCACGCAGATCTCCCGCTTTGACCGTCTAAAGGATCCCGTCGGGGTGATCCGCGCCTATCAGATTGTCAAACGGTATTTCGATTGTCAGTTGGTCTTGGCGGGCGGATCCGCCTCCGACGATCCGGAAGGCGCGGAAGTCTTGAAAGAGGTGCGGCACGCCGCCGCCGGAGATGCCAACATTAAAGTTCTGGAACTCCCTGCGTGGGCTCCTCTGGAGGTCAACGCTCTTCAACGCGCTTCCACCATCGTCATCCAGAAAAGTTTGCGTGAAGGATTTGGCCTTACCGTATCGGAAGCGCTTTGGAAGAAAAAGCCCGTGGTGGCTTCGGCTGTCGGGGGTATCCCTACGCAGGTAATTCACAAGCACACCGGGTTGCTCGCCCATTCCGTCGAAGGCACCGCTTACCAAATCCGTTTCCTGCTTTCTCATCCGGACATTGCCACCCGTCTTGGCGAGCGCGGGCATGCTCACGTCAAAGAGAACTTCCTCATTACACAAAAGCTGAAACGCTATCTCACCCTTTTTCTCATGCTTGCAAGAAAACAGGCAGCATAGGTGGCACCCTTCCGAGGCAACCCTCAAAGCCTCCGTTGGCTCCAGCCCTCTTTCTATGCCCTTAGGAAGGTATTTCTAGTCAATTGGAATCTCTTAGGTTAGAATCTCCAACTTCTGGCATTCCTTGCTGAGGGTGATTTATAACGGAAACCCGCCCTGACAAACTAGGTTCTCTCAAGCGGCTCTGGCAGTGGCTCAAAGACCAGTGGATTCGCGAAGTGCCGGAAGACCTTGCGCTCTGCGAGTTCGACTGCCGCAAAGCGCAATGTTTTGAGGGCGAATGGGACTCTTGCCAGCGGCGCCTCTCCACTGCCAGCGGTGAATTGATGCCCCGCACGTCTCATCCCAGGTTGCGTTCCAAGTCCTAACTCGCACTCCGCCGCGTCATCCGCCACCTAAGATTTCTCATTCCGGCCGGAGGGACGGCGATCTTAACCGTCCCGGAGCGGAAACACGGTTCTCCATCACACGTGTTTTCTGCGACGCCATGTCTCTTCAACTTCGGCTTCAACTTCTATGAACGTAAGTATTTGGTGAGGCCCCGGATTCCTTGCCGCTAGCGGAGTTTCCCCGGATCGATCCCATTCTTTCGCGCTTCGTTTTCCAGGTCGTCGATTTGCCCCTGAAGCTGTTTCTTCTTCGCTTCGAGCTGCTTGACTTGGTCTTCCAGGGGCACCATGTTGTAGCCCTTGTTCGGATTGATTCCGCCCGTGGGGCTGCCGTTCTCCCCTTTGAAGTTTTTCAGTTGTGCAATGCGCTGGTCCGCAGCATCGATCCGGCTGTGGAGTTCGCCGATTTGCTGGCGGTAACTGTCGATCTGACTTTCCTGGCCTTGGCCCCGGTCGGATGACGAATCGTATCCCGCTCCCCGTCTGGGCGCCACCCCTTGATTCGCCTGGCCCACGACGGAAACCTCGCCGGGCAAAGTAGCAACCTCGTCGTTCGTCCAAACCTTCTTGGGCTTCTTCTTCTCCGGCGTTGCTTGGGCATCCTGCTTCGGCGCAGTCTTGGCTGCGGGTGCGGTGGGCTTGGCGCTAGCCGAATCCTTATTCGTGGTGTCCTGCGTTTGCGCGGAGCAAGCGAATGCCAACGCCAGCAAGAAAATGCCAAAGCTCATACTTTTGTGCTTCATTGTGTCGCTCCGTTTAACGCAACTGTCCCGGGTCGATTCCCTTTTTTCTGGCCTCGTCGAGTTGCTCATCAATCTGCGTTTCCAAATCCTTTTTCTTTTTTCCCAACATGATCATCTGCTGCTCCACTGGAATCCGCCCGTACCCCTTGTCCACCTGGTACCCGCTCGTGGAAACCGGTTCCCCCTCCGTAAACTCCTTGTAACTCGCCAATTGCTTCTTGATATCTTCCACTTGCCCTTGGAGCTTTTTCAGTTCCTTGCGGATCCTCTCAACCGTCGCTGGATCCGCCGTTTTGGTGAGCTGATATCTCTGATCGCTTTTGGTGCCCACGACCGATATCTTCGTGCTCGCCTCGGAGAGATTGTCGTTCGTCCACACTTTTTTCGGGGCACTTGGGGCAGGCTTGCTCGCGGATTCCGGAGTTGCCGCAGTGCTTGGACTCTGACCGGACGAATTCGCCTCATTCGTTTGCGCCGCGCTAGGCGCTGCCAAGTTGACCAGCAGCAGAACCAAGGTTAGGAGCCAGCGGACCATGGATCCTCCACACCGGCGAGGAAAGGCCTAGTACTATCTAACCCATTCTATCGCTTAATGTTTTAAGGTCCCGCCGCCTCACTGGCTCCCTTGCCCAATTCGCCACGAACCACCTCCAATGCCTCCTTCGGCGGGCCCACGCGGCGGTAGTTCGTGTACAACGTGCGTTCGTGGACTGCAAACGGCAGCAGGAATTTCCTTCCGTCGAAATCATATTGCTGGAAGGTCGGCAACCAGATGCCCGGCGCCATTTCGTAGCGCTCCTGCATGAAGTGGCTGCCCTTATAAACTTTTGCCAGAAACAAAGAGATAGAAATATCCTGGCTCACTTCGCCTTCCACCTTTGCCAGTTCCGCGAACTCCTCATCGATCCAGATGAACCCCCTGACTTTCGTGAACAGCGTGGCGTTCCGTGAAGTCGGTTTGTATTTCGGATTCGGCACCATGCTGTACTTCGCCAGGTTGTGGTCTCCGCGCATTTCGTGTCCCACCAGAGTGAAGATGAATGCCTCGTGCGTGGCTTCAATCAGATCGCTTCGCTCTTTTCGTTTGCGCGCCAATTTTGCCAGCGCCTCATCCTGTCCTGGGCCTTGCCGCATCGCCCAGATCAGGAGCTTCTCAAGCTTCTGCAACTCCGCGCGGTAGCTTTCCGCGCTGATGGGTTGGCCTTCCGCCGAAAGAGGAATCCTGTCGTTGGCCACGCCGGCGGGAAAAACCCGCCAGACTTTGACTTCCGCGGGTCTTGGATCGCTTCCTGCCTTGCGGATTTCCGTACGCTCGATCCGCTCGAACTGATCCAGTTCCTGCTCAGTGCGCTTCTGGTTGGCGACGACCCGTTGGAACAGCTCGCTTCCCTTAGGCTCGGGCGCCACCGGCGGAGGATTCTGGGCGGCGCTCGACATTCCCAGAATCAGGCTCCCGCAAAGTAAAACACCCCCGCTCACCGTACCCCATCGTGGCCACTGGGTCTCTCTGGATAGTCGGCAACTCATAGATAAGTCAGCACCCTAGTCCCCATTCCGTCGCTTCCGTTTTCCCCGCGCCGCCTAAGCGAGTACAATAGGACCGCATCGAGATTATACGTAGTTTTCGTGAAATAAAACTCGCCTCCGTGGCGTCTAAATAGAGTGGCTTGGGAACGATTCTGCACCCTCCTGCGTATTCTTATGAGATGAGGAGTTTACTTTGGCTGTAACCCCCATAGATGGATTGACGCGCGTGCCGCCTTTAGCGCGGGGCGCCGTGGTGCCCAAAGCCCGCTCCAGAGGTCTCCGGGCGGCATTCGTTACCTCCGGCGAAACCCTGAAACTGGCCTTGAGCGCCCTGCGTGCTCATAAGCTTCGCAGCTTCCTCACGCTCCTGGGCGTGATTCTCGCCGTTACCACCCTGGTTGCCGTCATGAGCGTCATTGCCGGCCTCAATATGTACGTGGCCGACCGCATCGCCAATCTTGGCGCCAACGTTTTTCTCGTCCACCGCTTCGGCATCATTACCAGTCAAGATCAGTGGATCAAAGCGCAGAAGCGCCCGTTGATTAATTACGACGACTATGTGCGCCTTCGCGACAGCATGAAGCTTGCCTCGGCTGTTGCGGCCGAAGAGGACCACTTCGTTCAAGTGAAAAGCGGCAATTTGACCATGGAGAACGTCCAGATGTTTGGCACCACTCCGAACTTCGCCGAAGTCCGCAACCTTTACGCCGCGCAAGGACGTTTTATCACCCCGGCGGATGAAGAACACCATTCCGAAGTCGTGTTCATCGGACCGGACCTGGCCACCAAGTTCTTCCCCAATGTGGATCCTCTCGGAAAGACCCTTCGCGTGCAGACGCACACTTACGAAGTGATCGGAGTCGCCGAACCGTTGGGCAGCGCTTTCGGGCAATCGCAGGACAACTACATGATCATGCCGCTCAGCGCCTGGCGCAAAGGCTGGCACACCAATGAGGATTGGTTGACCCTTTTCGTGCAGGCGCCCAGCCAGGAACTCATGGCCGCCAGCGAAGACGAAGCGCGCATGCTCTTCCGCGCCTGGCGCCATTTGCCTTATGACGCTCCCGATAATTTCGGCATTCTTGGCTCGGATTCCATCATGCAGCTTTGGCATGACCTCACCAAGAACATCGCTTTCGTGGCCATGTCCCTGGTGAGTATTTTCCTGGTGGTCGGCGGCATCGTGATCATGAACATCATGCTGGCCAGCGTGACCGAACGCACCCGGGAAATCGGATTGCGGCGATCGCTGGGCGCCAGGAAAAAGCACATTTTGCTGCAATTCATGACCGAATCCGCGGTCCTCGCCGCCGTCGGCGGACTCATTGGGATCATTGCCGCGTACGCCATCGTCTTTTTCGTGAAGAACGTTTTCTCGTTTCCCATGGAAACCCCGATTAGCGCCGTCATTTTGTCTTTGTGCCTCTCAACGGCGGTTGGTCTTTTCTTTGGAATTTTTCCGGCGATGCGCGCGGCAAAGCTGGACCCGATTGAAGCATTACGCTCGGAAGGCTGAGGAACGCAA
>CAWADS010000050.1:0-40867 GCA_963780785.1 Candidatus Acidiferrales bacterium | reverse complement strand
GAGCGCGCCTCGCTCTAGGCAGAACACTTGGTTGGGAAGATCGGACCCACGAAGAATCCACGACTTACACTTTGTAGGACGAAACGCTACGGGTTGCTGCAAGTGAAAGGAACCCCGGCGGCTATTGCGGTGCGGCCGACACTCGGTAGGGAAATGTCTCTAGTGCCCATGGCGTTCGCTTGGGAGGCTAGTCCTTTTGCGTCGGAAAACCTGCTTCCAGCCAACCCTTCCATCCACCATCCATCGATTCGACGTTGCTATAGCCCATTTTTTGGAGGTTGTCCGCGGAGAGCGCGGACCGGAAGCCTCCGCCGCAATAAAGAACCAGCTTGGTACTGGTGTCCGGCACACGTTGTTCAATATCGCGTTCGATGATGCCTTTTCCAAGGTGCACGGCTCCCGGCAAGTGCCCGCGGCCCCACTCGCTCTCCTCGCGGACGTCGACCAGTACAAGCTTTTCGCCAGCGTCCAGGCGGCGTTTTACGTCCGCCACATTGGTTTCCCTTACGCGTTTTTTCGTTTCGTTCACCAATGCCAGAAATTTCGGAGCGTGTGCCATATCTTCCTCCTCGCATTTTGCCTGCCCTAAAAGCGTACCATGGCCTGCTACCCTACAAATAAGAAGGGCGCCCCGAACTCCTCGGAGCGCCCCGCAAGGCAGCAAACTGGGCTAAGTCGGATTACTCGTCGCTTGGCTTTCTAGGTACCACTCTTCTTGCCAAAGGAATGCACCAGGTTCACCAAATTCCAGCGTATCTGTTCTTTGGTGCGGTCGCCTTCGCCGCCAACCATTTTCCCGCGCCCGTTGGTGATGATATAGAAGAGCTCCCCATCGGTCATTTTCTCGATAGTGCTGGGATCGCGCCAATCGTGCAACTTCAAATCCATCGAAACGGCCAAGTCGCCTTTGCCGTCGCCGTCCTTCCCGTGGCACATCGCGCAGTGATAGCCGTAGAGACGCTTGGCTTCAGCGAGGCCTTCGGGTGTGGGTTTCACAGGATTTTTCTTCGCTGCATCGTTCGCGGCAACTGGTGGCTGGGCCGCTTCGGGTGCTTGGGAATTGTCCTTGGTGTCTTTCTCTTGCGCGAATCCGATGCCTAAGGCCAGGAGCAGAGCCGTACCGAACAAAATCGCATTTCGCCGCATATATACCCCCTGAGTGGAAGAAAGGGTCGAGGGAGCAAGTTCGACACCGTCTACGGTGATTCTACAACCGCGCCCGGCACAAAGAAAGGTCCATGGTGATGTGAGACCGCGGTTTCACCCTGAAGAAGGGTGCGCCTTCGGCGAATCGTTTTGCTGAGATTACGGGTTTGTTTTGGTGAGCAAACCCATGGCCACGGGCACTTTGCAACTCCGGGCGGGTTCGTTGCCGCGGCGTCCCGTGGTGAAAGGGCTCGTTTCGCGAACGCGGGTGCGCAAGCCGTCAATCTCGGTCGGGATGTTATCTTGCGAGGCTCCCCGCAGGACGTAGATGAGCAGCGCCGCTTCTCCCGGAGCGTCAACGCTGGAGGTGATGCCCACACCAAGGATTCCCGTCTGTTTCAGCAGCTCGGTCACGTGAGCGGTGTGTACGGTTTTGGCGCGCAGATATTCGCCCTGTTGCAGAGGATAAACGATTTGCGGCGGACCAACGGTGCTCAACAGGTCCGCGCTCTCTTCGCTGCTGAGGAGCCCGTGATGCAACCAATCATTTCCTTCGATCAATCGCGTGCGCACACCGTCGATCGTCCTGGGGATATCCACAAGCGATTCGCCGCTGCCCACGAAGAGAAGGATTGCCGCTTTGCCCGGGTGATCGTAGCTCTCTCCCACGGCCACCGCTTTGATTGCCGGAATGCTGAGGAGTTGAGAGGCGTGCAGGTCACGCACCGCGCTGGCCTGCTGAATGGATTCGGTCGTGGCCTTCACCTGCGGGGCCGTGGTGACTGCTTTCAACGCGGGAAGGGTGCAGCCGATCACCTTGTGGGTGGTGCCGCCCACGAGGGTTGGGGTGACGTTGCCCGCGCCGGGAAAATCGGGAAGCACGTCGGTGATGGGATTGCCGACGGTGTCTGTATCCGAACCGGCAAAGAGCAGGGCCACCGCCTCGGCAGTATCTTGGGTCACGATCAGGGAACCCGAATCGCCTGAGCCGCTGAAATCTCCGCCGTTAACGGCAACTAAGTCCGTGTAGCTTACCGTGAAAGCTGCGTTAGCGTCACCACAATGAGCGTAATAGTCGACGTTGGAAGCCACGTTAGTGCCGATGATCGTCGAGCAGGTCAATCCAGTAGTTCTGCCGCTTTTCGCCACCGCGCCGTTGTGCGGGAGAGCAGTCGCCTGGGCCGGAGTAAGGCCGGTGCCGGACGTAGGTGGGCCGGGATCTGGAACGCCATTCGCAAGCGTGCCGCCGAGCAGCAGAATGTTGCCGCTGGTGTCGACTGCGCCGCTCGCCACCGCCGCTAGAGCCGCGTCGATCTTTGGGATTGGTCCGGTCTGCAGGGGGAAGTATTCCGAGAGGCTTGCCACCTGGCGCGTCGAACTGCTCAGACAATTCACCTCGATCAATCCGGGCTGCGTGATGGCAACACCCACGTCGGCGCTCCCAGCGTTCCCGGCGCTATTTGCCATGACGTGGTTGTTGCTCAGGATGTACTGCGTGCCACTTCGCGTTACTAATGCCCCCAGCGTGCCGGAGCAGCAAAAATTTCCATTCGCGTCATTGTTAATGCCGCCGGAAGTTCCGAGTTTGATGGCTCCAGACTGAGTTTGCTGCTGTTGCGTCGTTAGGGTGACGACAGCGGTGCCCGTGGCTGTTGCATTCGCCTGAGAAATCGCGGTGATCGTCACGGTGATCGGGGCGTTGGTGGCGGGAACCAGAATCGCCGCGATAGCGTGCGGCGCGGTGTAGAGCCCTGCGGTGGAGATAATTCCGGTCGTGGCACTGCCACCGGTGACGCCGTTGACTTGCCAGGTCACGGCGTTATTCGTGGCGTTTCCCTGAACACTGGCGCTGAACGCTTGCGTCTTAAAAGGGTCAAGCGAAGCGGTCGCCGGCGAGACCGTCACGCCGGTGGCTTGTCCGCCGCCACTGTTCTTGACGTCTGACAGCCCACTGCAACCGGAAATACACAGAACCAGAGCAGGAACGAAAAGGAATTCGCAGATTCGACGCATATACTCTCCCCAATCGACCACGCGTGGCAAGCGTAGCACGCGGGCTTCTTCTGAAGAGCGGAGCGCTTCAAGTGAAGTGCCGTATGGAGTTCCTGTCCCTGCGGACAGGTCTGGTTGCTGAGTATTTCCAGGGGCGTTTTGAGATGCAGGGAAGAGCTGGTTTCTTAACTCGCGTTCTGGTTTTTGGTGGGCTTCAGTCCAAGTCCCGCCAGTTTGGCCCAACGCCGATTTCCACGACCAGCGGCACGGCGAGTTGGTGCACGCCTTCCATCTCTGCCTTGACCAGCTTTTCCAGTGCTTCGCGCTCCTTTATCGGCGCCTCAAAGAGCAGTTCGTCGTGCACTTGAAGGATCATGCGCGCTGTAAGTTTCTCTTTACGCAACCGCTGATCGATGGCGATCATGGCCAGCTTGATCAGGTCCGCCGCAGTCCCTTGCAGCGGCGAATTCAGCGCAGTGCGTTCCGCAAAATTCCGCAACTGCATCTGCGGAGCGTTGATTTCCGGGATAGGACGGATTCTGCCGAATAGGGTCTTGGCCACACTGGTTTTGCGTGTTTCGACGAGCACATTGTCGAGGTACTGCTTCACACCACGGTAGCGCGTGAAATAGGCGTTGATGAATTGCGCTGCTTCCTTCTGTCCGATTCCCAATTGCTGGGCGAGGCCGAAGGCCGAGAGCCCGTAAATGATGCCAAAGTTGATGGCTTTTGCGGCGCGGCGGTGCTCCGCGGTCTGTGCCAGTGGCCCGACGCCAAAAACTTCCTGCGCTGTCCGCGCATGAATGTCCTCGCTGTGGCGAAACGCCTCCAATAGCACGGGATCCTTGGAAAAGTGCGCCATGATGCGCAGCTCGATCTGGGAATAGTCCGCCGAGAGCAGGATGTTCCCTTTTTCCGCCACGAACGCCGCACGAATTTCGCGTCCCAACTCGCTGCGCACGGGAATGTTTTGCAGATTCGGATCGCTGGAGCTCAGCCGGCCTGTCGCCGTGCCCGTCTGCGAGAAGCTGGTGTGCAGCCGTCCAGTCTCCGGATGAATCAGCTTCGGCAGAGCATCCACGTAGGTCGATTTCAGTTTGGCAATCTCGCGGTACTCGATCACCTTGCCCGGCAGGGCGTGTTGGCCAGCCATTTCTTCCAGAATGTCCGCCGCAGTGGAGCGCACTTTGCCTCTTCCGCGGCGCGCCGGTGGCTGCAGATTCAATTTGTCAAATAGGATTTCCGCGAGTTGCGTGGGAGAATTCACATTGAATTCTGTGCCCGCAAGCTTCCATATCTCTTTCTCCAGCCGACGAACTTCCTTTTCCATCGCGTTCGACATCGTTTCCAGCGCTTTGGGGTCGACGCGGACGCCGGCGCGCTCCATCTCCGCCAGTACCGGGGCCAGCGGCAGATCAATCTTTTCGTAGACGCCGGTGAGTTGCTGTGCTGCAATTTGCTCCCGCAAGATGGGGGCAAGGCGCTGCAGATAGTCGGCACGTTCGCCCGCGCCACCGCCGAGCGGCACGTTGAATTGCCGGAATGCCACGTCGGCAAAGTCGTGCTTCGCCGTGGTTGGCCTCAACAAGTACGAATAGATTTGAGTGGCGTGCTCGACAGATTCTGACTTGCCGGCCAACAGATGAAAGAGCTTCGGATCGTGCACGATTTTGGCGCGTTTGGGGTCGCGCAAAACGGATTGCAGGGCTTCCAGCACATCGCCTTTTTCGTCTATCCACACCGCGCGTCCTTCACCCGCTTTCGAGGACACTTCGACCCCGCTGACGCGCGTCCCAAACCCCTCGGCTTCGCGCTCGCCAGCTTCCAGGTTCAGCCAAACTGCCACTGCGCGTTTTGTGGGAAGCTTTTTCAAATACTCGCGAAATTCGTCTACTCCCTGGAACTGTAGGTAGTCTTTTGCTGGTTGGCCGCTCGCCCCTGCCTGCCCGTCTGGTGGCGCCCCAGCCTCGACACTTGGTTCAGTCGCACCGCTGGCCAGCAACTCCTTCAGAAGCGAATTGAATCCGAGTTCGCGATACAAGGCCGCGAGTGCCGAGGCATCCGGCTCGCGCATCTGCAAGCTCCCAAGGTCCAGCTCCAACGGAACGTCTGTCTCGATCGCGGCCAACTTCTTGCTCATCATCACTTGATCGCGCTGTTGCTGAAGGGCCTCGCGATACCTCTTGTTTGTCACTTCGCCGGCATGATCGAGCGCGCTTTCGACGCTCCCAAATCTCTGAATGAGCTCAGTCGCGCCTTTTTCGCCGATACCTTTTGCGCCGGGAATGTTGTCCACGGTGTCGCCGAGCAAGGCCATCAAGTCGATGACTTTGCCGGGCGGCACACCGAGGATTTCCTCGACCTTTTGCGCATCGACGATCACGTCGGCCTTCGCGCCGCCCGATCCTGTGCGCAGTATTCGCACGCCGGAACTAACGAGCTGCATCATGTCCTTGTCGTTGGAGATGACCAGCACATCCAGCTTCTTCTCTGTGCCTTTTTTCGCCATCGTGCCGATAACGTCGTCGGCTTCGTAGCCATCCAGTTCCAGAATGGGCAGGTGCATTGCTTCGCACAGCCGCCGGACATAGGGGAGTTGCACTTTCATTTCGTCCGGCATCGGCGGGCGTTGCGCTTTGTAGGCTTCAAACAATTTGTCGCGAAAGGTAGGCTTGCTGGTATCAAATACAATTCCCAGGTATTCCGGCTGGTAGTCCTTGATCAAGCGCCGCAGGATATTCGCGAAAAGGAACGGCACTTTAGTGGGAACGCCGCTGGGCGCATTCATGCGGACCATGGGCGCGTAGAAGGCGCGGTAGATGTGCGCCATGGCATCCACCAGGAAAAGCTTTTTCGAGGTTTGGTCTGTCGGCGCCATCGCGCGAGTATAACAGGTCTTCTTTTGCCTTGCGGTTTGCCCAGATCTCCGTATGCGAAGGGCGGCAGACGTCCGCTATGGAAGAACCCTCAGGAAACGATCCCCAGCGATTTGCCGACTTCTCCCAATGTCTCCGCCGCTTTCAGCAACTGCACCCGTTTGTGCGCTGCGCTGACGATCGCCCGCAAGCGTGCCTTTCCTTCCGCGACCGTAGGATAGCCCACGGCGGGGGCGAACACACCCGCTTCAAACAACTTGCGCGAAAATTCAAACGCCTTTGCCGCATCTCCGACGTGAATCGGAATAATCGGGGTCTCGCTGGACTTGAACTGAAATCCACGCTTTTTCAATTCGCGTTTAAGGAATTTCGTGTTGGCCCAAAGTTTCTTCACCAGCTTTTCGCCTTCCGGCGAATCCAGAAGCGCAAACGCCGCCTGGCACGCCGCAGCGGTGGCCGGGGGATGCGAGGTTGAAAACAAAAAGGGCCGCGCCCGCAAGTATAGGAAATCGATGAGGTCGCGCGACCCGCAGACGTATCCGCCCATGGCCCCGATGGCCTTGCTCAGCGTGCCCACCTGGATGTGCACGCGCCCGTGGCAATTGAAATGATCCACGGTGCCGCGCCCGCCACGCCCCAACACGCCGCTCGCATGCGCGTCGTCCACCATCATGATGCAGCCGTACTTTTCCGCCAGGCCGCACAAGCCCGGCAGCGGTGCGATATCGCCATCCATCGAAAACACGCCATCGGTGATGATCAGCTTGTGGCCAGTTCCAGTCCGCCGTCTCTTTCAGAATTCGTTCGCAATCCTCCAGATCCTTGTGCTTGAACACCTTGATCGTAGCTTTCGACAGCCGCGCGCCATCGATGATGGATGCGTGATTCAGCTCGTCCGAAACGATCAGGTCTTCTTTGCCCAGGACGGCTGAAACTGTTCCGGCGTTCGCCGTGAATCCCGACTGGAACACCACACAAGCTTCCACCTGCTTGAATTTGGCGATCTGCTCTTCCAGTTCCATGTGCAGCTTCATTGTGCCGGCAATGGTGCGCACCGCTCCCGCACCCACGCCCAACTTCCTTACCGCTTCCACGGCTGCCTTTCGCAGCGCCTTGTGTGACGTGAGTCCCAGATAATTGTTCGAGGCCAGGTTGATCACCTCGCGCCCATCGAAAATACAGACGGGCTTCTGCTCGCCCTCCAGCACGCGCAGCTTTGGCGCCACGCCTTTCGCGCGCAAGTCCTGCAAGGTTTCGCTGACATACTGCAGCGGATTCTTATTTGTCGCTGGCGTCCCCAATTCACTCATGTTCTTGCTCCCAAAGCTGCGTGATTTTTGCGGTTCCTCTGTTGTGGCTGAGGTGAAATCCGTGTTGCAAGCCCGCTACCGCGCGATCTGAGTATTCTGAATGGGAATCCACCTCTTATTTAGGCATCCCATTCGGATACATCAGAATCTTCCCCGCTAAGCCGCTCTGCAGTTTCGCAAAAGCTTCCTCAAATTTTTCCAGCACCACGCGCTCTCCAAATAGTGGATCAAGATTCACGCGCCCCGCCTTCAGCAGCGCGGTCATTTGCACCCAGGTCTGGTACATACGCCGCCCATAAATGCCCTGCACGGTGGCGCCCTTGAAAATCACATCATTGACCAGGTCCAGCGGCACGTTTTCCGTCGGGATGCCCAGCAGAGAGGCGCGCCCGCCCGCGCGCAACGCCTTGAACCCCTGCTGGATCGCTGTGGCGTTCCCGCTCATTTCCAGCAGCACATCCACGCCAGTGCCGCCCGTCGCCTCCAGAATCTTTTTCACCGCATCTCCCTCAGCGGGGTTCAGCACCACGTCGGCGCCCATCTGCTTCGCCATGGCGCGACGATGATCATTGGTTTCGGTCGCAAACACGGTGGAACTGCCACACGCCTTGGCCACGGCAATCGACATCAGCCCGATCGGACCACAGCCCGTCACTAGCGCCGTCTGCCCCGCGATCGCTCCCGCGAGCACGGTGTGCACGGCGTTCCCCAGCGGATCGAGGATGGCGCCGTAATGCTCGGGGATGGCGGGGTCCAGCCTCCAGACATTTGTCGCGGGAATTTTCACGAACTCCGCGAACGCGCCGTCCTGGTCGATTCCGATCACGCGAACGTTCTGGCAGATGTGCGCTTCGCCCAAGCGGCACTGGTGGCAATGGCCGCAATTCACGTGCATTTCCGCGCTGACGAAATCGCCCGGCTTTACCGCCGCGACTTCTGCGCCTATGCGCTCCACCACGCCGCAAAATTCGTGGCCCAGGGTAACCGGGGGCTTGATGCGGGCTTGCGACCAGCGATCCCACCCGTAAATGTGCAGGTCCGTGCCGCAGATCGAGGTGGCTTTCACGCGCACGAGCACATCCGCCGGTCCAATCGACGGCACCGGCACTGCTTGCATTTCCAGCCCCTTCCCTGCTTTGGTCTTGCGCAGAGCTTTCATCGTGGCAGGCATTCCGGCAGGCTCCTCAATCGGGCAGGACCGCGTCCTTGTGCAAAACTAAATGCTAACACACGCCGCCGCAGCTTATCTTGGGCAAGGCCTTGGGACCCACATCGCGAGCGGGCGCCGTCCGCGGTTCCTTGCTATTGGCGACACCCCGGCGGCGAACACCTCTCCCCAGGTTTGCGTGTCGGAATTCACCACCTGGCAAGTACTGGAGTGATTATCCTTATCCATATGGTAAAGGCGGGCTGTTTTCTCTTCCGCCACAGAAGTACCCCACGCCTATTGCTATCCGCCTTGCCAAGACGGAACCTGTCTGTATCGTGGCAACTTCAGGGCTCTCTTGGGGGAAGTTGCCTCACATAGGTGTGGATATGGCGACAATTGATCGTCAGGAACTGGATCGTCTTGAGCGGCGCAGTCTGCAGCTTACGATTCTCTCCGCTGTCTTTGTAATGGTGCTTGCCACCGGACTGGCTATGTTCATGTACCCGCTGGTGTTTGTACACCCGGAAGGCAAAGAGTGGACGATGCGGGTGGCCTACTTTGGTTTCTGCGCGCTGACGCTGCTTTTTGTCGGGTACCTCTTCGATCGCCAGCGCACTTTCAGCAAGCTGAAGCAGCATTTGCTTGGCGAACTCGAGCGCAACATCGAACTACAGGTTCAGGCCAGCACCGATATGCTGCATTCCATGCCCGACCAGAATTACTTCTGGGATCGCTTGACGATGGAGTTCCGCCGCGCCATGACCATGCAGAAGAATCTTTCGCTGGTGCTGGTGAAGGCCAAGCCAGGGGCGCACGCTTCCCTGAACGATCAGAAAGCGGCGCTGAGCGATGCGGCGAAAGCCATGTCCAAGCGGCTTCGGCCCACCGATTCCATCTACCACCTCGCCGAAGATATTTTTGGCATCGTGCTTCCTGAAACCGACACCCTGAACGCCAAGCGAGTGGCCTTGCGTCTGCAGGAGGAGTTGCAGGATGCGCGCACAAAGTATGGATTCAGCTTCGATCTTTCCGCGCACAATTATCCGAGTGATGTGAAGAGTTCACATGAGTTTGAGGACATTGTGAAATCCATGCTTCCGGAGAATCGGGAATGGGAAGTTCCCACGGAAACCCCGGCCAGTTGAGGATCAAGAAGACGGGCTAAAGCGAATGAGTTTAGTTCAGCGCTTGCTGTAAATCCTGGATGAGATCCGCATCATCTTCGAGCCCGACCGAAACGCGCACTGTACCAGATTTGACGCCCGCGCGCCGCAATTCCGCCTCGCTCATACGGTAGTGCGAACTGTAAATCGGCAGCGATACCAGCGATTCCGTACCCCCCAAGCTTACCGCCAGCAGGAATAGCTTCACGCGGTCGCAGAATCGCCGCGCCGCCGGCAGCCCGCCCTTCAGATCAAAAGCCAGCATCGAGCCGAAACCGCTCATTTGTTTCCTGGCGAGCGCGTGGTCGCGGTGCGATTGCAATCCCGGGTAATGAACGCGCTCCACTTTCGGATGTTTCTCCAGGAACTTCGCGACGCGCATGGCGTTCTCGCACTGGCGCTCGACGCGCACACCGAGCGTTTTCATCCCGCGAATCAGCAGGAAGGCCACTTCCGGATCCATGCAACCGCCCAGATAGATCACCATTTTCCGCACGGGATCAATGAACTTGTGGCTGCCGGAAGCGACGCCGCCGAGCAGATCGGAATGACCGGAAAGGGCCTTGGTGACGCTGTGCACGACGATATCGAATCCCAGGGCCAGGGGTTTCTGAAGGAGGGGCGTAGCAAAAGTGCTGTCAACTATGCTCACGAGCTTGTGCCTTTTGGCAAAGGCGGTGGCTTTGCGGAGATCGACAAGGCGCAGCGTCGGATTTGTGGGTGTTTCGATGTACAGGCATTTGCTCTTCGGGGTGACCAGGGACTCAATGCCATCGAGGGAAGTCTCCGCGTGACGCACGGTGATGCCCATGCGGGGCAAGACGTCGCGCATCAGCCGATACGTTCCGCCATAGAGCTGTGCAGTAGAGATGAGTTCATCGCCATTCTGCAGCACGCTGAGAAGCGAGTGAGAGATCGCCGCCATTCCAGAGGAGGTGACGATGGCGGCTTCAGCGCCCTCAAGAGAGGCTATTTTGCGTTCGGCAATGGCGAGGGTGGGATTGGCGTAGCGCGTGTAGATATAGGCTTTGCTCTTTCCCTCGGCCCAGCGTTTCATCTCTGCGCTGGAGGAAAAGGTGAAGGTAGAGGAGCGCACAATTTCGGCACTGACCGGCGCATCCACGCCGTGGCGCGGAGGCTCACCCGCATGGATGGCGCGGGTGGCGGCTTGCAGAGCGGAACGCTTGTCCTTCTTCATGCCCGCAATTATTCGCCCACGGCAAGGAAGCTGCAACCTCTATATTGGCGGGGGTGAGGCGGATCGCCTCCGAAGTGATCAGCAGATCTTCCTCGGCTTGCAGGGCATCCGGTGTGCCCACCAGAGGAATAAGTCTGATATTGGTATTTGCCGGCTCCTTTGGCGTTTGAAAAAACTGTTGCATACTGGTGGTTTACAGACTCAAAACCGTGCAGTCGGGATGCCTACGGATTGAGCCCCTCGGAAGGTTTGAGATGCTAGTGCCGCCAATTGCCCGCGAGCGCGTTTGCCCAAACTGCGGAAGCAAGGGAGTGCAACGTGCGAGAAGGAGAGGACTCTACGTAAGGGTGGTATGCTTGATCCGCGGCTTGCGGCCGTTTCGGTGCGAGTTCATGTGACCATTTGTTCCTGGCCCCTTACAGATCGAAATCCTGAGAGCGTTGCTGGAATCGAGCGGCTGCTCCTTGCTGTGTTTTGCGATTGAGGGTATGGTGAAGGGACTCCGCCTAAGAGGATAAAGAGTCTGCATGTCCACTGGATTTCGCCTCTCCGTAACGATTCCCATCCACAATGAAGAGAGCGTCCTGCCGGAACTTCTGCAGCGTTTGCGCGCGGTTCTGGACCGCGTGGCGGGAGGACCGCACGAGATCGTGTTTGTGGACGACGGAAGCACCGACCGGACCTTCGAGATGCTCGCGGAGGCCGCGAAGGAGGATGGGCGGATCGTGGTCTTATCGCTATCGCGGAATTTCGGGCACCAGGCGGCCATCACGGCGGGCTTGGATCATGTGACCGGCGATGCTGCGATTGTGATGGACGGAGACCTGCAGGATGTTCCGGAAATAATCCCGCAGTTTGTGGAGAAATTTCAGCAGGGATACGACGTTGTGTACGCGCAGAGGGTGAGACGCAAAGAGCCGCTGGCGCTGCGCATCTGCTATTTCGTGTTTTACCGCATGATGGCGACGCTCTCCGATATCCGTTTGCCGCTGGATTCCGGGGATTTCGGATTGATGTCGCGGCGGGTGATCGAAGAAGTCAGGAAGATGCCGGAGCATCACCGCTACTTGAGAGGAATGCGGAGCTGGGTGGGGTTCCGCCAAGCGGGGATTGCGGTGGAGCGGGCCGAACGGCATTCGGGGAAGAGCAAGTACAGCGTGATGCGGCTGGTGAAACTGGCGTTCGACGGGATCTTTGCGTTTTCCATCGTGCCCATCCGGGCGGCGGCGCTGTTCGGCGCGATTGTGATGTTCCTTTCCAGCCTGTACGTGATTTACGCGATTTACGTCAAGTTCGTCCTGCGAATATCACCGCAAGGGTTCACCGCTTTGATCGTCGCCATTACCTTTTTTTCCGGCGTCCTGCTGTTCTTCTTGGGCGTAATCGGAGAGTACGTCGGGCGGATTTACGAGGAAATTAAGGCGCGGCCGCAATACATTGTGGGGCGCACCGTGGGGCTAAAGAAAGATTGAAACTTCAAGGGCAGGGACACCACGCTTGGCAATGAGCGCGACAAACGCAACCGCGGAAACCGGAGCGGAGCGGAAGATCGAGTATTTATCGCGGCCGGCCGAAGTCAGCATGGGAGACCGCTGGTTCGAGATCGCCTCGATCGATCATTTCTGGGTCCGGCGGCGGTTTGCAGTGCTGCAGCGATTGGCGGGGGCAGAGCTCAGTGGTGCGCAACACATGGCGGAGATTGGATGCGGCCACGGCCTGCTCCAAAGACAGATCGAGGATAGCTATGGGCATGAAGTAACCGGCTTCGATTTGAATGAGTACGCGTTGAAACGGAATCTGAGCCGGCGCAGCCGCGTCTGTTGCTATGACATTTTTCAGATGGACGCGCCATTAAAAGAGCAGTTTGACGTGATTTTCCTGTTTGACATTCTGGAACACATTACGGAGGAAGACCGCTTCTTGCGCGCCGTGGCGTTCTACCTCGCGCCGGGGGGAAAGCTGGTGATCAACGTCCCCGCGGGGCAGTGGGCTTATTCGTCCTACGATGTGGCCGTCGGCCACGTGCGGCGCTACTCGATCCGGACGTTGCGCGCGAGTGCGGGACGGAGCCAGTTCAGGGTAGAAGCGTGGACGTACTGGGGGCTGCCACTCGTACCCACTCTGATGCTTCGTAAACTGTGGCTATTGGGGAGCCACGAGCAGAGCAAGATCATCACAGCGGGGCTGGATACACGCACTGCCGGTATGAATAAGGCGCTGGGCTGGCTGGCTAAATGTGAGGTCATCCCGCAGAAACTGCTGGGCACATCGTTGATGGCCGTTCTGCAAATCGCGAAGGATTGAGATGCCACTGCCGCCAATTGCCCGCAAGCGCGTTTGTCCAAAATGTGGCAGCCAGGAAGTGCGCCGGGAGAGAAGGCGGAGACTCTACATGAAAGCGGTGTGCCTCCTTTTCCGTCTGCGGCCGTTTCGGTGTAGTTCGTGTGACCAGTTGTTCCTGGCCCGTTCCGTATCGAAAACCTAGGAAAGCTCCGGGCGCATGCCTGAGGGCGGCGTGGAGAAGAGAGAGGGCGAAATCGCGATGTTCTCGGATAAGTCATCGAGGTGGGACGCTTTCCTGGCCTTGCCAGACAATATCCAGCTGGCATCGAAAAGGGTGATCTATGGGCTCTTGGGATTCCTCGTTCTCTACGTCATTGTTCGAGGGGTGGTAGGCGCCGCAGCGAGACCCTTTTGGTTTGACGAATTGCTGACGCTGGCCATAGCCGGTCAGCCGACCCTGCGCGAAATGTGGAGCGCTGTGGCGCGTGGCTTTGATAGTGGGCCTCCCGGTTTCTACCTGGTGGAGCGAGCCGCCCTGGGGCTCGTAGGTAACAAAGAAATTGCGCTGCGATTGCCTTCCATCCTTGCTTTTGCTTGCACCTTGATTTGTGTCTTTGTGTATGTGAAGAAACGGAGCGGCGAAGCGATCGCCTTCCTCTGCGCGCTACTACTTTTAACAACCAGCCTGTTCCAGACGTACTCGATTGAGGCGCGCGCTTACGGCATGGTCATGGCGTGCATCGCGTTTGCGCTGGTTTGCTATCAGCGATTGCCGTCCCTGCGCTGGGCGGCGCTGTTGGGTATCAGCCTGTTTCTCGCTGAATCGCTTCATTATTACGCTGTCTTTGCGATGATTCCGTTTGGATTGGCAGAGGCAGTGCTGCTGCTCAGGACACGCCGATTTCGCTGGCCGGTTTGGGCCGCTTTGGTTGTGGGAGCACTGCCGCTGATTGTTTTTTGGCCCCTGCTCTGGAAGATCAAAACAAATTATGCCGACGTGGTTTATTGGCGTCCGGTCTTTTCCGCTCTCCCAGGTTTCTATGGATCGTACTTTTTCTGCAGATGGTGCGTCAGGTTTCGGCGCTGGCCGCGGTTGCTGCTGCGGCAATAGTCTGGTCGCGCCTCTGGCCTACGCGCTGAGGCTTCCCGCCGGACAAATGGCAATGACGCTGACCTAGCAGTCGAGGGGACATTACTCCTGAGCCTGATTGCTCTGCCTGTTATTGCTTTTGTACTCGATTCGATTGATGCACGGTGCACTCATGAGCCGCTATGTGATTGCAGCGACAATCGGGGTTGCTCTGGGACTGGCGTGTGCCCTTTCCATTGCCCGACCGAAGGCCATTGCGGCTCTTCGGCCTGTTTGTCTTAACCAGCGTGGCCGTGCGCGAAATGATGTTCTGGCGCCACTCGGGGCGTGATCCGTTCGCTCCGGATTATTCCGCTGGATGGGTCGAGGAACTCGTGCAAAGGGCGGGGCACGGGGATCTCCCCGTCGCGGTCGGTCAGAGCCTGACATACGCCTCGCTCGCCTACTATTCTCCGCCCCGCTTCGCCAACAGGCTGGTTTACCTGGTGGATAAAGGCAAAAACCTGGATTACGGAGGGACGGACGCGCTCGCTAAGGCTGGGCCGAGCCTTTCCGAATTCTTTCCGCATCAGGTAGTGGATTATTCGGAATTTGCAGCCGCGCATCGAGAATTCCTTTTGTACTCGGAAGGCTGCAGACACATGGCAGGACCACTTGAGCCGCGAAGCTTCCTCGATGCAGTTGCTGGCAACGGAGGGGGATCGCCGGGTATACCTGGTCAAAATGAAGGAGAGCTCTCCTCGCTGAGAGTTCCTACGGCTAGGTTGCAGAGGGGAAGAGCGGCTAGAGGCTTTGTCGAAGTGTTCTTCATTCGCGGCTGGGAGATAACGCTGAAATGATGGAGAGAATTGCTTTCAAGGAACCACCCAAAAAACTGATCTATGGACTCATGGGCCTTCTGCTGCTCTATGCGATTGTTCGAAGCCTGGTTGCCGCCGCCGGGAAGGCCTTTTGGTACGACGAGTTGCTGACTTTGACGGTCAGTTCCCTGGGAAGCTGGAAAGCCATCCTGGATGCCCTTCACCGGCCATTGGATGGCCAGCCGCCGCTCTTCTACGTCATCGAAAAGTTTGCCCTGGGCCTCGCCCGATAAACAAGAGATCGCGCTGCGGTTCCCTTCCATTCTGGCGCTTCCCATGCACGCTCACCTGCGTGTTCATCTATGTGAAAAGGCGCGGCGGTGATATCGTCGCGTTTCTGTGCGCGCTGTTTCTTCTGATTACGACCCTGTTTCAGACCTATGCCGTGGAGGCGAGGCCGTACAGCATGGCCGTCGCGTGCATCGCGTTTGCGCTGGTTTGCTACCAACGCGTGCCTTCGCCCCTATGGACCGTATTGCTGGCGATCAGTCTCGCGCTGGCGCAGTCACTGCATTACCTGGCTGTGCTGGCGATGGTCCCTTTTGGCCTGGCCGAGGTGGTTCACTTCTTGGAAACACGCAAATTTCGCTGGCCGGTTTGGGCTGCCCTGGTTGTGGGAGCATCGCCGCTGCTTCTTTTTTGGAAGCTGATTGCGGCGAACAAGGCTTATTACGGCGCCCACTTCTGGGCGCACCTCCCGTTTTCTGCTATTCCACGGGCCTACGGCGAGCTTCTTGAGACCAGCAGCCAGCTTGGCGCCGGCATCGCGGCCGTGGCTTTAGCCGGAATACTTGGGACCGCCTTGTGGCCTCGGGCGGCCAAGACCGATGGAGCCCGAAGAGAGGAGCAGGGAGCTGGCGGAAGCGGCCCTGCTATTCACCATCGTGGCCCTGCCCTTTGTGGCATACCTGCTCACGCGTGTCGCGCATATGGGATTGGCACCGAGGTATTTTCTCGCCATGGTGGTCGGCGTGGCCATTGCTCTCGGTTACATACTGTCTCGAGCAAAACTGGGGGCGGTCTTCCTCTTTGCGGTTTTTGTTTTGTCTGTTATTGGGGTTCAGGAGCTCCATTTCTGGCGATTTCCGGGGAGTCCTATCAACGATGTGAATTCGAACGCCATAGCTGCAAGGAAGTTCATCGAGAGCGCAGGCCATCAGGAATTGCCCGTCGTCGTTCCCCAAGGCTGGGTCTTGCTAGATCTTGTCCACTATGCTTCCCCGTCTGCTGCAGACCGATTGTTCTATCTTGACGCAGGATCCTCCGCCAAATGATAAGGACTGGGCGGATACGATAGACAAAGGGATTTACTTGCTGCAATCCTACTGGCCGATTCGGGTCAGCAATTTTCGGGAGTTTGCGGCCGCCCACAAGGAATTCCTGATCTACGTGGAGGAGAGGGACCCGGGTAGAGACTGGCTGACGCCGCGATTGGTCCGCGAAGGATGGTCGCTGCAAACCGTGGCACTCAACGACTTCCAGAGAGTGTACCTCGTCACCGGCAGCGGACCCCCTCCGCGCCAATGAAGTGCCTGGCACCACGACAAGCGGCGCGCAAAAGCGGCAGTATGAGAGAATGATCAGACTTCTTCACGGGAGTACGCGGGAGAGTGTAGATGGGGAGATTTCAGGCAGCCCGAAACAGTATCGAAGCGTTCTTCGACGCGCCGCCTAGAGGGGACAACGCAGCGGCAGCGGGGCATGAGCTTCCCGCACCATCCAGGAAGGTAATTCTGGGCCTGATGGCCGCCCTGGTGATCTACGTGATCGTGCGCGGATTGGCGGCTGCCGCGACGAAGCCGCTTTGGATGGACGAACTGTTCACGATGACCGTGAGTTCCCAGCCAAGCTTGCGCGCGCTTTGGGCGGTCCTCGCGCGGGCCATGGATGGCCAACCGCCGGGATTCTATGCCGTCGAGCGGGTGGTTTCCGCCTTTATCCATAACCAAGAGATCGCCCTGCGGCTGCCGGCGATTCTGGCGTTCCCCTGCACCCTGGTTTGCGTATTCGTGTTCGTGAAAAAACGCAGCGGCGAATGGATTGCCTTCCTCTGCGCGTTCCTGCTGCTGTCCACGATCCTGTTTCAGAGATATGCGGTGGAGGCGCGGCCGTACAGCATGCTCATGGCGTGCATCGCCTTCGCGCTGGTGTGCTACCAGCGCCTGCCCTCGCTATTCTGGACCGTGATGTTGGGAATCAGCCTGGTGCTGGCGCAGGCGTTGCACTACTACGCGGTATTCGCGATTGTGCCCTTTGGCCTGGCCGAAGCCGTTGTACTCCTCAGGACACGGCAGTTCCGTTGGGGCGTCTGGCTGGCCCTGGCTTGCGGGGTCATCCCCTTGGTGTTTTTCTGGCCCTTGCTGGCGAATTTCAAGGCTTACTACGGCGCTCACTATTACGGCTACGCCTCGTATGTGGCCACCTCGCTTCCCTCGAGCTATGGGGCCTACTTTTTGACGGATTCGGCGTTTGGAGCGGCGGTGTTTGTGCTCGCGGTGGCGGGCGTGATTGGATCGTACCTGCTGCTGAGGCCCGGGACTCCCTCCGAAGGAAGAAGTCGCGACGCTGATGTCGTGGAGGGAATACTGCTGCTGGCGCTGGTGGGGCTGCCGATTATCACTTTCTGCTTGGTCAAGATCGCGCACGGCGGCATGAGGGACGCCTATGCCCTCTCCGCGGTAATCGGCATCGCCATCGCCCTGGGCTGCGCGCTGTCAATTGCCCGGCCGCTGGTCATTGCGCTGTTCGCCCTGTTTATTTTCTCCAGCGTGGGAGTTCGCGAGTTCATTTTCTGGCGGGCCACCCATTCGCTGCAACTGGCGTCTCCCACGGAGAGTGTCGAAAAATACGTCAATGAGCGGGGTTATCCGGACCTTCCGGTGGTGGTTTACGGCGGCTTTGAGTACGTCTCGCTCGCACACTATGCTTCGCCGGCGTTTTCAAAACGCCTGTTTTGTTTAATTGACGAACAAAAGGAACTTGAGTACCAGCACGCCGACACGTTTAACAAGCAGGTGGTGGTTCTTCGCGATTATATGCCGCTGCAGGTGAGGGACTTTACGGAGTTCACGGCTGCGCACCCGGTATTTCTTCTCTATGGGGAAGAGCCAGGGTATGGTTTTAGCTGGTTGCCGATGCATCTGAACCGCGTGGCGTCGTCTGTACGAACCCTGGCGGTGGGGCCGACCCAAAGGCTTTATCTGGTCACGATGAAGTGAGAGCCGTCCCACTGGTTTGCGGGCGTGGACGTTGCAAACCGTGTCACGATCGAGTGTCCGATCAAAAGATTAACTGCCGGCGCAAGACATTTCGGATGAGGCCTCTAGAACGGTGACGAATCAGGATCCGGTAACGCAAAAAACTGACATAAGAAACATGCTCATCTGTGCGGCGATTCTGGCCGCGGCCATTGTGATCGTCTGGCCGGTCGGGGAGATTTCTTATGCGGATGACCCGGCGTACACGTATATAGCCCAGCAGGCGGCGCAGACCGGGCATTTTGTCTATAACGGATGGGAAACCGCAATACTGATCCTGCACGCTTATTGGGGCGCCCTGTTCATTCGCTTGTTCGGATTTTCCTTCGATTGTGTGCGCTTCAGCACCCTCCCGTTCGCCTTTGGCTCGGTGCTTTTCTGCTACCTGCTGGTGCGGCGGGCCGGCTTGCAGGCAAGGGAAGCTCTATTCGTCACGGCGCTGTTTTGCCTGTGCCCGCTCTTTCTGCCGGTAGCCGTTTCTTATATGACGGATGTGCCGGGCCTTTTCTTCCTGTTTGCGTCGTTGTACGCGCTGACACGGGCCGCCGAGGCATCCCTGAAGGGCCGGGGGTACGTATGGCTGGCACTGGGAGTGATCCTGGGATTTCTGGGCGGAACAGGCCGCCAGGTCGTATGGCTGGCCCCATTGGTGGTGCTGCCGTACCTGGCGTGGCTGCGGCGGAGCCAGAGATTGTTTGCGGGGGTCTCGCTCGTGGCGTGGGCTGCGGTTTTTGGCGGCGTGGCCTGGGTCATTGCGTGGTTCAACCGGCAACCCTATGCCGTGCCACAAACGCCGTTGATCTCCGAGCTGAAGATCGCCATACATAAACCTCTATGGGAGATTGGGATATCAGCCCGGATGCTGCTGATGATCCTGCTGTTTTGCCTCCCGGCAGCCGTGCCGCTGGTTGGGGAGGCATGGCGGAAAACGTGGAGTGGTCCTCTCCCCCGCAAACTGCTCGTCTCCGTTTTGCTGATTGGCGTGATTGCGGCAATCCTGATCCACCCATCGCTCGCCTCGTTTCCATGGCTCGCCAGCACGCTGAATTGGGAGGGGATCAACGGGTCGGCACCCCTGCCGGGCCGGCCAATTGTGATCACCAGGCCGATCCGGGTGGCGGTCGCCCTGGCGGTCTATGCCGTGGCTTGCATCCTTGCGGGCGAACTGGTGAACTTCCGAGAACTCGCTCGCCGGGCCTCGCGGCCGTTTTTTGACGAGACGGGAAGCAGATTTGCACTGGCGGCAATGTCGCTTGTGAGTGTGGTCTATTTTGCGCTGACGGCGATTCGATCCGTGCATTTCGACATATTTGATCGCTACCTGTTGCCGGTACTTCCGCTGGCAGCAACGGTGTTTTTGTTATGGGCCAAATCGGAGAAGCATGGCGCCGTGTTCGGGCCCCGGGCGATGTATGTTGCGTTGGCCTTGCTTGCGGTGCTGGGCTCGTACACGATTCTCAGCACGCAGGACCTCTGGGCCCTGGCTCGCGCGCGGATCGCCGCGACGCAAAAACTCGAAGCAGCCGGTGTGCCGCGGACGGCCATTGATGCCGGGTTTGAATATAATGCGTGGACGGAACTGAAGATCAATGGGCGAATGAACAGCCGTTGGGTGGTATATCCGCCCGGCGCGTACCGGCCTGGGCTGAGCCAGACACCGAGTGTCGTGCCAGAGTATCGCCTGGAATATCAGCCCACCGCGGAGACAGCCCCGAGCGAATTCGGTCTCGTGCCCTACTTTTCCCTGCTGCCGCCGTTTCACAAACGAGTGAGTATCGATCGCGTGGTCGCGCCCTCATCGTCCAACTGAGAACTACATATAGCGGTCATCTGGCGGGTTCCCCTGTTCTGGCGGACTGGCTGGCGATGATCTGGCGGAGGATTTCGTCGAGGGGGACGGTGATGCGCCAGTTGGGGTAGTGGGACTTGAACTTGGCGAGATTGGAGATGTAGCAGATGTGGTCGCCAATGCGGTTTTGATCCACATACTTCCAATTCATTTTTTTGCCGGACATTTGGTCGATTTTGGAGATGGCTTCAAGCACGGAAACGCTGTTTTCGCGGCCACCGCCGAGGTTGTAGACTTCGCCGGGGCGCGGATTGGCAGCGAACTCTTCGATGGCGCGGACGACATCGTGACTGTGGATGTTGTCCCGCACCTGCTTGCCTTTATAGCCGAAAACCGAATAAGTGCCGCCGGTGATGGCCATTTTTACCAGATACGACAGGAAGCCGTGAAGCTCGACGCCGGAGTGCGAAGGGCCAGTCAGGCAGCCGCCGCGGAAGATGCCTACCTTCATGCCGAAATAGCGGCCGTACTCCTGGGCCACGAGGTCGGCGGCGGCCTTGGAAGCGCCGAAAAGCGAGTGCAGGGTGCGGTCAATGCGGCAGGTTTCGCTGATGCCGTCGTAATCCTCCGGACGAGCGTACTCCCAGCGCGTTTCGAGTTCCTTCAAAGGGAGCTCGTTGGGGGCATCGCCATAGACCTTGTTGGTGCTGATGAAAACGAGGACCGCTTCGGGGCAGTGGAGGCGCGTGGCTTCCAGAAGATTGACGGTGCCAAGGGCGTTGACCTCGAAATCGAGGATGGGGATATCGCGGGCCTTGTCATGCGAAGGCTGCGCGGCGCAGTGGACAATCAGATCGAAGCGCTGGGAACGGAACAGAGATTCGAGGGCGATGCGGTCGCGGACGTCAGCGTTGTGATGAGTGAAGTTTTTGCAAATGCGGCGAAGGCGCTCGAGGTTCCAGGTAGTGTCGCCGGGATCGCCAAAGAAAACACGGCGCATGTTGTTGTCCAGGCCGTGGACCGCGTTGCCCTGACGGTCAAAGTGCTCGACAGCTTCCGAGCCAATCAAACCACTGGAACCCGTGACAAGGACCGTTTGCATCTTCATGTGATCGATTCGACCATTCTTCGGCAAAGTGTGAGGCGCTCTTCCAGCCTGTAATTATCCTTCAGTCTGGACGGATTTGTCCTGACGGCGCGAGCGCCCGCATCCAGCATTTCTGCCGCCCAGATGAACTTCTACTACGATTTGGCACCGTTTGCTAAGGGCAAAACATAGTAACCTGTCTCCCCCAGAATGTGCCAACCGGAGATTTGCGAAGCTGGAGGCCGGAAATGCGTGACGACAAAACTTGCGCCAGTACGCGCGAGCAAATCGAGGACGCGTGCCTGCGTCGCATCGCTGGCATCCCAATAAGCAGGGACGTTTTCCTTTGAGAGTTCGGCCACGATTCGCACTTGCGCCAGATGCGCCCAATAGTCTGAGGACGTGTCATGCCCGAGGACGGCGACTTTGTCGCCGGCCTGAAGACCGCATTTTTTTAGCTCCGTGGCCACCTGCCAGGGAAGGTTTTTGGTTTGAAAACTGTCTGCGAGGCCTCCGGCAGTTTCCTTAATGACGGTTACACCGAGGAGAAGAGCCACGGCCAAGTAAACCGCGCGCCGCACCCTAAGCGAGTATTCCGACTGCGGCAACACGATGGCTGCGAAAAGACAACACCAGGAAATGACGACGGCCGCCCCGAGATATCGCCTTTCCACGAGTACGAGACTGTAGAGGGAAAAGGTGGCAAGTGCGGGAAGCCAGACTGTCCACAACGAGCAAAGGTTTCGCAGAAAGCCACGCCAATCGCTCGCAAAAAAGAGCATCACCACAAATCCAACGACAATGCTTCGTTGCGCCGAGATGACACGAAAATACTCACCCGCGCTCTGCAGCAGGACTTTCAATTGGCCGTGTACCTCGAAATGGGGGATCGCACCTTCGTTCCAGTAGCTGGGGTCATACCAGGGAGGATAGGTTCCCGATATGGGAGTAGCGAATTCGTCAACGGGCGGAAGATCACTGATGCGGCGAGTCGGGTGAAGTGCCACACCAGCGGCGGATATTTCACCCTGCCGGTGCGGCAGATTCCCGAATCCATTGACGAACCAAGCGTAGTTAAGGCGGCCCGAATCCCCAAAGGTGAAGCGATTCTTTTGGTGAGAAAGCGAGAAAAGCCAGGGGGCGCTCACCATGAGAAAGCAAGCGAGCGCAAAACCGGCGCGAGGGAGGTGGCGCAAACCTTGGCGAGGCGCGAAAGCGGCACAGAGCAGAAAGACGAAGCCGAGGGGGAACATGACGGCCTTGGCCAGATAAGCAAGGGCAAGGACTACACCGAATGCGGCATAGAGAAGCCAACCCGCTTTGCCACACCGCATGCGGATAAGAAGACCTGAAGCGAGAAAAAACAGGGCGGAGACAAGCATGTCCGGCGTGTCCATGCCGACGCCGATGAGTTCGAGCGCGCAATAGACAAACAGCGCGCACCCCCAGATGAGCCACCCGGAGCTTCGCGTAGCAGCGTCGGCTTGGGAGTTGGAATTTGTGGCTCGCCATGCGGTCAATTCATGAAAGAAAAAAGCGAAGCAAACCAGCGCAAAAAGGTAGAGCAGGAAATTTACGAGGTGGAGAAGAGTGGATTCAAGGGAAAAAGGGATGCGGGTAATAGAGATAGCAGCAGCGAGGATCCAGGAGTAGAGCGGACTCCAATAGGCATTGATAGCGTTCGGCCAATCATGGCGCAGATAGGCGTAGCCGATGTCTAGATAGTTCAGGCCGTCGGGCTCTATGAAGAACCGATTCCCCCATGCCTGAAAAAAACCAGCGAGTGCAGCGGCAGACCAGAGAGCGACTTTGAGTTCCCTCTCCCCGAGGTTCATTGTCTCACCAGAAAAACAGAATACCCGAGGTCAGGCTGATTCGGGGGACATTTCATGGGCGTGTTGCAGGAGTGGTTCGGCGACGCAAGTTGAGGCGGTGGCGGATGGGGCGGGTCAAATCAAGAAAACGGAACCACGCCGGAGAGAGGTAATCGGCGGTGCGACGCTTGGATTGCACGAACCAGTGGCGGTAATTGCGATGGAGACCATCGGCCCGCAAGATGTGCGTGGCGTTTTCGAGCGTGGCAAATTTCCGGTGGCCTTCGAGGAATTTGTAATTCTCCTGAGCCTCCTCGCCCTCCCAAACGCCCTTTTCGCCATCGGGGTGGTAGCCGTAATCGTGATTCTGGTGCACCGCGCAGACGACCGCGGATGCGTCAACCAGCGCCGCTCCGGAAGAACGTGCGTACCAGAGCAGCCAATTGTCCCATCCCGGGCGGCCAATGACGAATTCGGGAATGCGCTCGCGGAAAAGGCCCTTGCGAAAGGCAAAATAGTCGATCCACTGAGCGGGCCGCTGGCGGTTCGTGCGAAGCGCGAGATCGCGGACTTTGGCGGGCCAGTCGGAGTGGCTGAAATCAATTGGCTGGCGAATATCGGCGTCCCAGCGGCGGCCAGCCATCAAGAATGCGTTGAATTGGCGAGCGACGCGCGGCAAGCCCGCGCCGAAATCATCAAGCAGCACGATGTCGCAGTTCACATGGCAGAGAATATCGTGCCGGGCAAGTTCCTGCGCTTGATCATAAATGCCGGCGAGATACTTCGTGCCGTGACTGTTCTTCTGCACTTGCGGCACATGGCGGATGCCCAGTTCGCGGCAGACTTCGGCGGCACCGGTATCGTCCCCGAACAGAATGATTTCCGCATCCGGGTGGACGCGCTGCCAACTGCGCAGCGCGTTGCGCTGGATCACGTCAATGTGCCCGGCAAATGGCTTCGGTGTGGAAAAAAAAGTGATCACTGCTCACGCACCTCAAAACCCGCGTTTCCCTGATTGCGCACGGCTTCCGCCCTCTTCATTGAACCGTCCAGTGACGCCGAGGCGCATTCCGCGGGCGCACCCCCGAAACGGCATCGGCATCGTGAGAATCGTAAGTGGTCTGTTCATGGTGTGTAGATTGTCTTGACTGAACCCGTTCCTGCCGGTACGAGGCTCTCATAAAGCGCCAGATAGCGTCGCGCCTGCAACTCCAATTTATATTCTGCCAGAGCCGTCCGCCGGCATGTTTCGGCCATGGCCGCTTGCCGGCCCGGGTCGTGCAGCACGCTCGTGATGGCGGTTCGTAGAGCGCCAGCATCTCCGGGTGGCACGAGGAGTCCAGTTTCCCCATTGCGAACGATGTCAGGCAATCCGCCGATCGCGGAAGCGATCGTAGGGATTCCGCAAGCGAGTGCTTCAAGGGCCGTGTTCGGCAAATTGTCTTGGCGGGAAGGCACAACGAACAAATTTGCCGCGCTGTAAATCGACGACAAAGCAAGATCGTCGCCCGTATGGTCGATCACAACGGCCCGCTGCCCAAACGCCTCGGTTGACACTCCGCGTCCAATAACCAGAAGGTACAAATCGTTGTCACCCTGTATCCCTTGCATAGCCTCGCGCAGCACATCAAGGCCTTTACGCTTCTCGCTGGCCCAGTGGGCAACGAAGAGAACGACTTTCGCGTCTTGCGGGATTCCGTAGCATGTGCGGACAGGGCGCTTGTCGCGAGGCTGAAAGTGTTCCGTATCGACTCCATAGGGAATGACAATGGCAGGAAAGCGGCCAAATAGAGTACTTTTTCCTGCTTCGTGAGCCAACCATCGGCTCGGCGTGACAACGTGAATCGTTCTCTCACCCAGTGCCACGAACGCCTTCTTTTTTCTCGCCCAGGACTGCGCCGAAAAATCTGCTGCTTCGGAAGATGCGATTTGCGGGCAAGCGCCGCACTGCCCGCGATATTTCCCGCATCCGGCGTCGTAGTGGCACCCGCCGGTAAAGGGATTCATATCGTGCAAGGTCCAAACAATCGGCAAATCACGCGGAATTTGTCGGAAGAACTCGCCGTAATCGAGGAAACCCGCTATCCAGTGAAGATGAAGAATATCGCATGGCGGCAGCTGACGAAGGAGATCGGCGCGATGTTCGCTACGGTCATCGCTAAAGTAGCTGGCGCCCTCAGGCCGAGCCGCGAAGGCTTTCTGGCTAACACCAAGATATTTTCGCCGCAACTTACGGCCCAGGCGTCCCAGAGAGTCCATGCGAGGTTGGAAGCGAATCACATTGTCATCAGACGAATCCTTTTGCTGCACAAGCATCCGCGAGTCCTGGCCAAGCTCGCGGAGTCCCGCGTGCAGGCGGTAGGCGGCACGCGCAGCTCCTCCCACCATATCGTAGGTGTTGATGTGTGTGATTCTCACGCGCGGGTTGCTTCCATGAATAACGAATCCGGCTTGTAGGTCTGGCCGTCCGCTTCCGTGTCCAGATGAAAGTCCGCCCAACCCGGAATCGCGCTTTCTGCAGCTCCAACGCACCGCTGACCTGTGAATCCCGCCTGTTCGAGCGCCTGGCCCAGCGAATACCGGTCATACATCCAGCGGTGCATTTCGCCCGAAAGGCGAAACCTTCCCACATCATAAATGTGTATGCCCTCGCGTCCCGCGACCAACCGTAAAGCTTTGCGCCGCAACCCCTCGGCGAAGCGCCTCATCCTGCTTGTTTGGTCCTTGTGAATTGGTTCACGCTCTGAATCACTTGCTTGTAACATACGCTTCAGCTCGCCGCCGAATCTTTGCCGGAGAAATTCAAGCTCCTCCACTGGGGCTGTGCGGGCAAGTTCCAACATTTGGCCGCCCGGAGTTTCGCGCACTGTCTGGTCATACATTTCCAAAAGCGCCCACTCGTAGCGATTCTTCCACGCAGGGTCACCGCCGATTGATTTTTCCAGCGCCTCCAGGTAATCACGGACAATCCTCTCAAGGTCCGGGACTGCGACGCGAAGAATCCCGTTTGGCTTGAGCACGCGGCGGCAACGACGAAGCAATTGCAGACCGTCCGCCTTTGAAAGATGCTCCAGAACGTGTGAATGGTAGACAACGTCGAAAGATTCGTCGGGGAAAGGCAAGTCGTCTTGCAGGTCCCATTTCTGAACGGACGGGTCCGCGGGATGCAAGTCGAGATTCACCCAATCGGAGTGGAATCGTTGGCCGCAGCCGAGGTTTACGCATTTGATCATGTCAATTCACACTCGCAGATAGCACGCGTAAATGGTCTGGCCCCGGAGAGTTCTTTGCAAACTTGTCGCCCGGATAAAACGCGCTATCAAGGAACGCATTCTCGGCATAGTGAGCACGCGCAAGCCATGCTTGGCCAACAAGCTCGCGTACGCCTCAACGTATCCGTCAATATGGTAATCGGCCAGCGGCTCGCAAGCAGTGCGAAGAAGTTTAAGCGGAAACCATTGTGGCAAGCGGGAAAGCACTTCGACCGTCCAGCGTGTGATGTGGTGGGGCGGTAGATCGAGCAGGTTACGCTGATGGCGAAGAAAGCTGTTTGCGTTTGGCACTCCCAGCAATAGCTTGCCCCCCGGCCGCAACAGTTTGCAGGCGGCGTCCAAAAAGTCCGCCGGGCGAGCGAGGTGCTCCAAAACCTGGAACGAACAGACAACGGAGTATGTATCAGGGCGAGTCTTGGCAAGCTCTTCCGCAGTTTCCAGGTACACCGTGAGT
Source organism: Candidatus Acidiferrales bacterium (assembly GCA_963780785.1). Lineage (GTDB taxonomy): Bacteria > Acidobacteriota > Terriglobia > Acidiferrales > UBA7541 > Acidiferrum. The sequence continues at coordinate 14,126 of CAWADS010000050.1, read as the reverse complement.
CCGTTTCTGCGCGCAATCTCTACTGCACTGGGGTTTTGCTCACAGCCTTCGAAGGAGATCTTCTTTCCCTCAATAACGCGGGCCACGAAATCTCCGAAGCCGCAGCCCAATTCGATTCCATTCTCGCAGTCGTCCAGGTCCTGGAGCGCAACATCGTGCTCCCACTTTCGCTGCAAGTAGTACCAGCCAAACTTCTCAAGCTGCTCGTAGAGCGAAGGCGAACCCGCAACACCGGGCGGCAGAAAATATCCCAAGCCACAGTTTTTGCAAGCCCGCAATTCCAAAGAAGGAATCCCGTCGAATTGAGCCCTGATGTCAATTTTGAAATGGTCATTCCATTGCTCGATTAAGGGTTTCGTTTTCAGATGACGCAATACGTCAGATTCTTCTGAGCGGCATAGTGGGCAAGTCATTTCGCGCATCACCTAAGTTGATTCGCCTTGAGGTGACCATAGATTAATCCCAGATGGTTGTGAATGGGGAGCATGACCGGTATGCAGTCACTCTGAATAATTTCTATGGACGCTGCGTTTCTTACGTAGTCGAATTCTTCCTGCCCAGCCTGGCCGATCCAGACATGTATGGAATAGGAACCGGGCAATAGCATGAGCTGAGGTAGGCAAATGTCAATCAAGAACTCGCCGGCGGAATTGGACTGAAAGGTCTGCAGTTGATCGTAGACGTACATGACGATCGTACCGCTGAATGTTGCAATCTGCGCGGCAAGAGTGAATTGCACACCGCTTCTTTCAGCGCTTCCCGCGACGCGAATATGTAAGTCCTGTCCCATCAAAATGGAGTGGCAGGGCTGCTCGCCGGAGTCATAGACCTCAACAGACGTGAATCGAGCCTTTGCGGTGCCTGTGCGTTCCCAGTTCTTGGCGTCCGTTAAATCGGTAAGGCTCCCCACATATGCCGCCAACGTCTTATCGGACGGCCCGTCCGAGACGATGCTGCCATTTTCCAGCCAGACACATCGCCGGCAGAGCTGGCCGACTGCGCCCATGTTGTGACTCACAAGGATAATGGTCCGACCGGCTTTGGAAACGTCATCCATCTTCCCCATGCATTTTTTCTGGAACTTGATGTCGCCGACGGCCAGGACTTCGTCCACCAGGAGAATCTCCGGCTCGAGGTGGGCGGCAACCGAAAAGGCAAGGCGCACATACATACCGCTGGAATAGTGTTTTACGGGCGTATCGATGAACTTTTCGAGCTCGGCAAAACTGACGATAGCGTCGAATTTGCGCGCAATCTCCTTGCGATTCATGCCGAGGATGGCGCCGCTGAGATAGGTGTTCTCGCGCCCGGTGAGTTCCGGGTGAAAGCCGGTGCCCACTTCGAGCAAGCTGCCGACTCGCCCGTGAATTTCCGCCCAGCCGGAGGTGGGCTGTGTGATGCGCGAGAGAATCTTTAGCAAGGTGGTCTTGCCGGAGCCATTGCGCCCGATGAGGCCCAGAACTTCGCCTTCGTGAACCTCCACGGAAATATCCTTGAGGGCCCAAAAGGTTTCTTGATTCGCGCGGCGGAAGACCGAGAGGGGCGAACGCAGAGTCCGCGCTAGGGAATCCCGCAGAAGGCCGCTCGAAGCCGGCAAGCCGCGGCGGTAGCGCTTGCTGATTCCCGCAGTCTGGATGACCGGCTTGCTCATACGCGGTCGGCGATGCTCCCTTCCATGCGATTGAAAAAGGCCAAGCCCCCGAGGACGGCGAACAGAACCATAGCGACTGAGGCGATCAGAACAGAACCGGGCGCGGGGCCGCGGCCCGTCAGCGCCCAGCGAAAGCCATCAATGACGCCAGCCATGGGGTTCAGGCCATAGAGCCAGCGGTAGCGCTGCGGAACAAGCTGACTTGAATAGTAGACGGGCGAAGCGAGCGTCCAGAACTGGATGATGAAGGGAATCAGATAGCGCACGTCCCGATACAGGGCGTTGAGAGCGGAAAGCCAGAGGCCCACGCCGAGAACGGTGAGGATGGCGAGCAGCAGGAGCAGGGGAACAAACAGGATCGTAAAAGTGGGGTGGATGCCGTACGCCAGCGTGTAAATGAGAAGCACGAAGAAACCGATGGAAAAATCAACGAGGCCGGATAGCGCGGCGGAAACCGGAAGGATGAGGCGCGGAAAATAGACCTTGGTGATGACGCGCTGGTTTTCGACGACGACGTTGGTGACGTTGAGAAGAGAAGTGGAGAAGTACGTCCAAGGCACGACGCCGGCAAAGCAAAACACCGAGTAGGGGAGGCCTTGCGACGGGAGCTTGGCGAGCCTGCCAAAAAAGAGTGTGGCCACCAGCATAGTCAGAAGAGGTTGCAGCACGACCCAGAGGATGCCGATGGCGGTCTGCTTGTAGCGAACTTTAACGTCCCGCCAGACGAAGAAATAAAGCAGTTCGCGATAGTCCCAGATTTCCCGGAGGCGCAGCGCAAATAACCCGCGCGGCGGCTCAATGCGCACGGTAAACGGGCCGGTGGGGGAGCTCCCCGGCGGGGCCGCAACGGATGGATTGGAGGTCACCGTAGCCATAAGGTGTTTTGCATCTGAAACGCTATGGGGTGCTCCTGTCAGATTAGCAGAAATGAGCACAGGGGACGGAACCGGGCGAGTTCGCCGGGCGGGAGGATTGTTTGTCTAGCCGGGATTTCAGGGATGCGCACTTTTCTTCAGCTGCTCGATATCCTGCTGCTCAATTTGTTGCATGAGAGTGTGGCGACGAAATACATACGCGCGGAGGTGCGTGGAGATCTCGCGAGGAACAACCACGAATTGATTGTGGACCATCATGCTCCAGGAAATGGGCCCACGCACAGGGATAAGATGTGCTCCCCATTGAAAAATGAAGCCAAAGTTCCAGCAGACGAAGCAAGCAAGAATCGCGGACGCGAGGACGAAAGAGCCGCGCGGTGAGGAGAAGTGCCGGGCGACGGATGCGAGGAGAAGAGCGAGGCCAAAAACAAAAATAGGAGTCAGAGAAATGAAAAACCGATTGCCGAAAGAGGAGAGCCCGTCCCAATAGGGATAGCTCGCGATCAGGTAATAAAAAGCGGCGGCCGCAGTTGCCAAGTAGAGCGCGAGAGTGCGGGCCTGGCGCGATGGAAAAAAAAGACCGAGGAGGGCGAATCCAAGGAGGGGAGTCCAGCTAAGCAGGCCGTGATCCGAGGAAAAGAGGACGGAGCGCCAATTGGGCGCAGACCAGTCCCAAGCGAGATGTGGGTAGGAACCAAAACGCAAATAGCCTCCAAAAATGATCTTGCGCGTGATGTAGGTGGGAATCGTGGCAACAAGAATGCTGAAAAGAAAAAGCAGGTTCTGAGCAAAGAGATTCCGAGCAGCGCGGATTCCCGTCGTTCCATACGTGGAGTAGGCCAATAGAGATTCAATAAGCGGAAGGAGAAGGAAGACGCCGTTGGGGAAGTAGACGTCGACCATCAGACCGGCGATGAGCCCGAGGAGGATCCATTGTGTGGTGCCGCGAATGGGCCGCGTGCGTTCCCAATACCAAAGAAACAGGGCAACTACAAATGCGGAATGCGCATGCGACCATGCCGGATTAAAGTACATGTAAACGGGGAGAGAACTGGCGAACCAGACGCCCAGAGTCGCCAGAAAAGCCCATTTTTCTTCAACGTACTTTTTGGCAAGAGAGAAGGCCAGCAGGAGACCGAGAAATCCGTAACTGGCGGTGCCGATCGCCATGGCCAGGAGGTACGGAAGGGAAAAGCCGTTGGCCGGAATCTGCCCCCCTAGAAGATTGCACGTGAAAACGAAGAGGTGCGCAAGGAAGAGAAAAGGAAACCAGAGAATTGCGGGGCCCACCGTGAACAGATTACTAACATAGCCCGTTTCGGTGTATTCCTCCGGCAGTAGTTGGCCGTCGGCGCGCGTACGGGACTGGGAGAAGTTCAGGTTTGCGTGGCGCCAATCTTCCTCGAAGCGCAGATTGTGTTGAATGAGAGCTGCGCGTGCGTAGGCGTAGTAGCCCACGCCATCACCATGGACGATTGGGTTGACCATCGGCACGGAAAGAACGAAACATAACAGTAACACTCGCCGACGGGTCCAATGGAACCACGGGACTTTCGGAGCCGTAGGAGTTGGGTTGTGCGGAGTGGCGGACATGAGATCGGTCATTCGATCACGAAGTACGGGCGTCAGCATAATAACCCACGCCATCGCCGCGCACCCATGGATTCATGAGCGGGAGGGTGAGCAGGAAAAGCAAAAACAAATAGCGCTCGTACTTGCGCGTTTGAATATGGGACTCGGCGTTCAATTCACAAGCTTCCAACCGGAACGATTAACTTTGCCGGCCGCCTTCCACGCGCGCGGAGCACAGCGGGACACGCGGCTGGATGGCGGACGCAACTTGAGGGATTCTACAGGAAACACGCCTGCGCGTCATCCCCTAAAATATAACTGACTTTTCACTACTATATTCAGGCAATAGAATGCCTGGCCACAGGCGGGACAGCGAGGAGCCCATCCTCCTGGCGGAAATAGGCGGAAACCCGGTCGATGATTTCCACGAGGCTGGTCTGCGGGCGGAATCCGGTCAAAGCGTAGAGCTTGTCGATGCAAGGCACGCGGCGCATCATGTCCTCAAAACCTGGCTCGTAAGCCTTGTCGTAGGGAATGAAGTGGATGGGAGAGGAGCTGCCGGTGCGCTGCTTGACCATTTTGGCAAGATTTTCCATGGTGACTTCCTCGGTGTTGCCGATGTTCACGACTTCTCCGATGGCCCGCTCCAGCGGAATGAGGCGGAGGAGCGCCTCGATGGTGTCGCGCACGTCGCAGAAGCAACGGGATTGCGTGCCGTCGCCGTAAACTTCAATGGGAGTTTGGTCGAGGGCGCGCTTCACGAAATTAGGGAGAACCATGCCATAGCGCCCGGTCTGGCGCGGGCCAACGGTATTGAAGAAGCGCGCCACGATGACCGGCTGTTTTTTCTCTTTCCAGTAGGAGAGCGCGAGGAATTCGTCGAGGGCCTTGGAAGCGGCATAGCTCCAGCGCCCCTTGGTGGTGGGACCAAGGACGAGGTCGGCGTCCTCATGGAAAGGCACCTGGGTGTTCTTGCCATAGACCTCGGAAGTCGAGGCAATCAAAAGGAGCTTCTTTTTCTTGCAAGCGGCTTCGAGAATGAGCTGCGTGCCGTTGACGTTGGTTTCAATGGTACGGACAGGGCTTTCCACAATGAGTTTCACGCCGACAGCAGCAGCCAGGTGAATGATAACGTCGGCATCATCGACGAGCTCGGCGAGAAGCTGGCGGTTCTCGATCCCGTCGAGGTGGTACTCCAAGTGGTCGGAACCCTTCAGGTGCCGGATATTCTCCATGCTGCCGGTGGAGAGATTGTCCAGCAACACAACGCGTTCGCCCTGCTTGAGCAACCGCGCCGCCAAGTGCGACCCGATAAAACCAGCGCCTCCGGTAATGAGATAGCGCACGCAGCCTCCTTAGAGTTTCTCAGAATCGTCGAGGTCCGAAGAATGGACCGTGGCGCGTGCAGGGGACTCTTCGCTGAGCGGATCCAGGGCTTCCTGGGGACCATAGCCGTAAGAATAAGGGTAATAGCGGTAAGAGTAGTAGTAATCCGGGGCGCTGGCGTCGACGGCGTTGAGCACTACTCCCAGCAGATGGCTCTTGACGCTGGTCAGCAGGTCGCGTGTGCGGGTAAAGGCTTCCTTGGGAGTCTCGCCACTGCGAACGACGAGAAGCACGCCATCGGCCTGCACGGAGAGAATCACAGCATCGGTGGCGGCCATGACTGGCGGCGAGTCAATGACAATGAATTTATATTTGGTGCGCAACTCCGCGATGGCATCCGTGAGTCTGTGCGAGGACAACAGATCCGCCGGATTCGGCGGCAGGGGCCCGGTGGGAATAGCGGCGAGATTGGGGATCGCGGGATGCGGAACAGTAACCAGATCGAGAGAAGAGACACCGGCGAGATAAGAGCTCAAGCCGGCGTATTTTCCCGTCCCCAGATTCAACAAGCGGCCGATGCCCGGTTTGCGCAAGTCTGCATCGATAAGAACGGTTTTATCGCCCAACTGGGCCAGGGTCACGGCCAGGTTGGCCGCGGCCGTAGTTTTGCCTTCGCGCGGCAGGGCGCTGGTCACCAGGATGACCTGCGGAGGACGATCCGGCTGCGACAACAGGAGAGCCGTGCGCAGCGCGCGGAAAGCCTCGGAGACTTGCGACTTGGGCAAGTGTTGGGCGACGAGTTCAATGCGTTTGTCGTGGCCGTTCGAGGAAGCCCCCGTAAGAAGACCTGCTCGCTTCTTGGAGGAAGCGCCATCGCCGAAGGCGGGCACCACGGCAAGGGAAGGCAGGCGGGCCAGCGTTTCGACGTCATCGGGGGTCTTCACGGTGTTATCGAGATACTCGCGGAGAAGCGCCAAGCCGATTCCGCCGACCAGGCCAACCAGAAAGGCCAGGGCAATGTTGCGGGTTTTGGCGGGCCGCGCGGGCGTGGAGGGAATCATGGCGGGATCGATAATGCGCACATTCGAAGAGCGCAAACCCGCGGAAATGCCGGCTTCCTTAAGCTTGGTCAGGAGCCCTTCATAGAGGGCCTTGTTGGCCTCGGCTTCGCGACGGAGGATATTGTACTGAACCATCTTTTCCGACATGACGTTCGTATCGGCTTTTTGCTGGTCGAGCCCCTTGCTGCGAAGTTCTTCCAATTGCAGGGCGGCTTTGTAGTCGTTCTCCAGTTCGACGATGAGGCCCTTGCTCTGACGGGTGATTTGCTCATCCACGTCCTTGATCTGAGCCTGGATGCGCTGGACTTTGGGAAAGTTCGGACCGTATTGATTGACGGCGTCCGTGTATTGCACCGAAAGATCAGCGCGCCTTCCCTGCAATTCCTGAAGGACGGCGTTATTGCGTAACTGGGGAACGGCTGCGAGTTCACCGGACTTGGCAAATTCGTAGAGAGCTTGCTTCTTGATGCGGTCGCTCTGCGCGTCGGTAAGTTCCTTGTTCAATTCGCCGAGGCGTTGGGTGGTCATGTTCTGCTTGTCGTCCACGGTCCAGATCTGATTTTGGCGCTCGTACTCAATCCGAGCGTTTTCGGACTTTTCTACCTTTATTTTTAGTTCGTCAAGCTGCCCGGCAAGCCAGCGCGATGCTTGCGTCGTGGCTTCGTAGCTTCTGCGGTAATTCTGCTCGATGTAGGTCTCCAGATGGGCATTGACCATGCGCGCAGCAAGTTGCGGGTCAGTGGACTCGAAACTTATTTCCATCAATCGGCTGTTGGGAACCCGCCTGACGCTGAGACTGCCGAGAAAGGCGCTGATCTCCGGCGGACGTTTCTGGTTGGCGAGACTCCCGGTGGCGATGGCTTCCGAAGGGCCGTTGCCGCTGGCGAAGTCCGGATTAGAGGCGAGGCCGCTGTTGCGGACAGTCTGCAGGGCAAGCGTCTCGCTGGTAAGAATCTTGGATTGCGTCTCGATGTAGTTTTCCACATCCATCATGAAGTCGTACGAATCGCTGCCCTGGAAGGGAAGAATATTGGCGTTCTCGCGGTCGATTTCGATTCTGGCTGTAGCAATATACACCGGGCGCATACGGAAGGTGGCGATACTTACGATGGTCACAACCGTAAGCAGGAAGGAAAAGATCAGCCATTGATGCTTGCGCAGGATCAGGAGGTAGTCGTAGAGATGCGGCTCGCGCGGGGAGAGGTCAATGTGGGGAAACCGGGAGGCGGCGCTGAAAAGTTCAACGGACCCGTTCGGTCCGGGCTCCCGCGGCACTATTTTGGATTCGTCGTTCATAGCAACTCTCTCAGTGATAAGCGACCCGGTAGAGGGCCACAGCAGTTCCGAGGGCAACTCCCAATGCCATGGCACTGAGCAGCACTTCTTTTGTCCGGCTATCGGGAACGTAGAGAATGTCGCTGGCGTGCAGTTGCAGGTCTTCGGATTCGCGATTCAGAACCTTCTTCAGATCAACTTCCGTTTCCGTCTGTTTGCCTTGATCGTCTTTGCGAATGATTACGGCGTGATCCAGCTTGGCGATCTTTGTGAGACCCCCGGCGAGAGAAAGCACCTTAAGCGTGGTGAACTGTGTGCGATCGTTAGAGATCACGAATCCCCCGGGACGGTTTACCGCCCCGAGAACATAGACGATGCCCGCGTGCGGAACGGTAATCACATCGCCTCCCAGAAGGACGATGTTATTCCGGAGGTCGCCCGTTTCCAGAAGTTCAAACAAATTGATGGTGATGAGGCTCGCGGACGCTGCATTTGGTGCTGGCGGCAGATTGCTTGCGGCTGGGAGAGCCGCTGCGTTCTCTGGCATCGGCGTAGGAGAAGGAAACACAGAGGAACCCGGCGCGGCGCCCTTCGGAGCTGCTCCAGTGGAAGCAGCACCCGTGGACGCATCGATCTCAGGAGGCTCGCCCGAGCCTGGCGCGGGATTGTTGGCGGACGTCACGGGATCAGTGACTTCGGTAAATGTTGCGGAACGAGCGCGCGATACGATAACCGTGTCGCCGGCATCTCCGCTGACGCCTCCGGCTTCAGCCAAGGCTTCGAGCAAGGTAACGCTGTGTTCCGCTTCGTAGACCATCGGGTGAGGAACGGCCCCGACGATAGTGATAGGCTGGCTCTTGTGCTCCCTCACCATCACGCTGACTTCCGGATGACTTACCAGGCCATTCGCCTCAAGAACTTCGGCGATCTTCTGCTCCGCCTGGACTTCCGTTAGGCCCGCGACGCGCAGACGAATTGGCACAAGAGGAATACCAATGGTGCCCGATTGGCTTACACGCAATGCGCGAGTCAGCTCTGGCACATCAAACACGGAGATGTCCAAAAGGTCGCCATTCCCAATAACGTAATCGTGTGGAGCAGACTTCGCTCCCATCGAAAGACTGCGAATACGGTCATTGGTCTGCTGGGGGGTTTCGACAACAGGCGCGTCCTGTGCCGTAACGCGGGGAGCCAGCGCGAGCATGCCAGCCAGCATGACTGCGCACACCAACAACGCCCGGTTCGCAATTCGCATTGCAACCATCAGGATGACTGACCCCCTTCAGGCATTATACCGTTTGCAGGCCGGGACCCGCCTAGTGTTTTCGCTACAAACCGACTTGCCGAATCCCCCGCAATTTGCCCCGGCGCAGTGGGTTGCAGTCGTACCGTTGCCAGATATGCAGCTACAACAAACAGCAGGGCGTTGGCGGGTATGTGCAAATTAAAATCCACTAAACTGTGAATGAGCAGCCCACAACATCCCACAAGGCCGGACAGGTTCAAGGCAGCACCAAAGGAACTTCCGAGTTCCGCTAATCCCCGTAAGGAATCGAGTGAGAGGACCCCCAGAAACCAGACACAGCACAGGCCACCCAGAACGCCGGTTTCCGCGAGCGCCTCCAGATAGTCGTTGTGAGTGTGGTTGACGATCTTGCCGTCATAGAGCGAATCGTAACGTGGGAAGACCATCTGAAGGGTGCCGAGTCCCGTGCCGATGAGGGGGTGGTCGACGAAGATTGCCCAGGTGTCCCGGCGCATCGCCGCGCGTTTTGCCTCGGTGACTTCCAGGGACTGGAACCCCGTGAAACGTTGCAGGACCTGATGGACCCCGATCCAGGAGACCGCCAAGACGGCGCACAATACCACCATCCCGCCCACGAGGATGTGCTTGCCGCGGACCCGCCGCATCAGCAACAACAGAAAGAGGATCACTATCTCCACCGCCAGGCTGACGATGCCCCCTCGCGAAGCTGATAGTAGCAGCGCCACAATGGGCACCAGCGCAAACAGCGCCACCAGGAGGAGCCGCTCCCGGCGGACTTTTCCGAGGACCAAGGGCACCAGGGCGATCGGGATCAAAAGCTCCGCAAAACCCGCGAAGTGATTCCGGTTCACGTAGGGGCCGAAAGGAAGCCCGCCATAGCGCATCACACGAAACCAGTAGAGTTTGCCGTTAAATGTGAGGTGCTGGAGAATGCCGAAGATCGAGACGAAAAAACCCATGGACATCAAAAACCAGACCAGTCCGCGCAAATGATTGGAGCGGTAAAAGGCTTGCGTCAGTAGCAACAGCAAGATCAGGTACGCAACCATCAGCTGCAATTCCACGCGCGTGTGATAAAGGGAAAACGTCGTATGGAATGCCATCTGAGCAGAAACCAGAAGTGCCAGAGCGGCCAAGGGCGCGAAAAGAGGCGAGAGCACAAGTTGTTCGGAACGCCGCCGGTATTGGCGGATGGCCCACATCACCAGAAGCCAGGCCAGGCAGATTTCAAGGACAGCCTGGGACCATTCCTCCACGCAACCATAGGCAAGAACACTGAAAGCCAGGAGAGCACAGACAGCCATGCGGAATAATTTCATGGCTCGGAATGCCCCGGAAATTGCGGCACGAGAGTGACATCATCCACCCAGGCGTTGCCGGAGATGCGCACGTCCGGATTGTCACTGGGATCCCTGCGTACGCAGACCTGGACGCGGCCAATCTCCGGGCCGGCCGTCCAGGGAATATCGATGAAGGTCCAGGGTGCCGTGCCATGGATTTCACGCGAGTCCACCGGGGGAGCGGAGTCCTTGCCGAAGCCGCGCAGACGGAATGAAATGCCCTGATTTGTGGTGAGTTCCTGTGTTTTGACCCAGCCAGAAAAGAGGTAACGCGTGCCCGGTGCGACGATCCCAAAGGTGCAGGCGATGTCCAGATTTGGATTTTGCTTCCCGTCAAACGAAAGGCGCAGCGACTGCGTCCCCGAAAGCTTTTGCGTGCTGTCGAACGTCGTGCGGACTCCCTGAACAATGGGTTGAAAGTGCCAGGCGAAGAAAAAGTTGCTTATGCCGGATTCAAAACTCGGATCCCAGATGACGGAACCTCGCGGCTGCAAGAGTGGAGGCAGATTCTGTGTGGCTATTCCCTGATCCCAAATGCGCCGCGCATCGGCGTCCTCGCCGGCGGCCAGGAGCGTATCAACAAGCCTGTAGAAATCGCGAGTTTCGAGATGCGGATGCAAGGTCACAAGATGCGCCCAGACTTCCTGGGCGACGCCCAGTTGATTGGCGCTCCTGGCTTCCGCAATGACATCAACGTAAACATTTGCCTGGGCGGGCAATACCTTCGTGAGGATATCGTCCATATTCTGGTCCGCCCGGTAAACACGGGAAAAGGCCGCAGCGGCGCGGTGAGGATCTGCCTGCAGCGCATGATGAAGTTCCTCAAAAGCACGCGGCAGATCACCCGCGCGCAGAAGGTAGTTTCCGTAGCGCCAGGAAACTTCCGCGGAAGCAGGGTAGCTTTCCTTGGCGTGTTGGTAAGCATCCCGTGTCGCTTCAGTCTTCCCGTCCAATTCATAAGAGGTGGCGAGATCGAGCCACGCCTCGGTGTAATGGGGATCAAGAACGATGGCGCGATGGAAAGCGTCCATGGCGCGGTCGGGATCAGGATTCTCCAGATTAAACTGGTCGTAGTGACCCAGGCGGAACCAATACTCCGGATTGCGAGGCTCCAGACGCGCGGCCAATTCCAGTGCTTTTGCAGTTGTTCCGTCTGCAGCATCCACCGCAATGGCCATGCGAATGCCAAAAAAAGTCACGACGGCGGCGATCACTACGGCCGCAACCACCAGAAGGCCGCGCAACGGGGAATCGGATAGGCGAAGGATCATCTGAGGGTAACTGTGCCTAGACGGAAAAGCAGATGCAAGAATAAATTGAAGAAGAGAACACGGCGAAGGGCCGTCGTTCCAATTTGGAACAGAACCCGCTTCTATTTGCCAAGAGACGCAACGGCGCTCTCGTCCGCGCGACCTCGCCGCCGCACATCTATGCCGAGCCGCTTGATCTTCTGATTGAGGGTGGAAAGAGGGATCAGGAAGCGCTCCGACGCCTCTGTCTGATTCCAACCTGTGCGCTCCAGCATGTCCACAATGATGCGGCGCTCCACCTCATCGATGATCTGAAAGAGAGAGGGGTTGGGATTGTCAGCCGCGGTTCGCGAGCCCGCTTCGCCCGGCAAAGGCGGGAGAAACTCCGAGAGCTGCAGGCGCACACCACGGACGATCTCCTTGCTGCGAAAAGAATCGGGCAGGAGATCCACATCGACGCGTTCCTGGGTCGAGAGAACAACGGCGCGTTCGACCACGTTTTCGAGTTCGCGGACGTTTCCCGGCCAGTCGTAGTCCATGAGCAGCTTCATCGCCGCCGGAGTGAACTGCCGCAAAGGTTTGGTGTTCTCCTGGCAGAAGCGCTCCATGAAATGGACCAGCAGGAGTGGAATGTCCTCCCGGCGGTCGCGAAGAGGGGGTAAGTGGAGATGGATGACGTTCAGCCGGTGATACAGATCTTCGCGGAAGCGGCCTTCCTTGACCAGCGAGAGCAGATCGACGTTGGAGGCCGCCACAATCCGGACGTCCACTTTGATCTGCTCCGTGCCGCCCAGCCTCATGAATTCGCGCTCTTGAATCACCCGCAGGAGCTTCGCCTGGGTTTCCGGGCTGACCGTGGCGATTTCATCGAAAAAGATAGTGCCCTGGTCGGCGACCTCGAAGAGGCCCTTCTTGGAAGCCACGGCGCTCGTGAAAGCCCCTTTGACGTGCCCGAAGAGCTGCGATTCGAGCAGATCGACGGGAATGGAGCCGGTGTTGACGGGCACGAATGCCTTGTCCACCCGTGGCGAAGCCGAGTGAATGGCCTTGGCGATGAGTTCCTTTCCAGTGCCGCTTTCGCCGCTGATCAAAATGGTGGAACGTGAAGGACCAACCTGGGCGACCAGATCAAAGAGCGCGAGCATTTTGTCGCTCTTGCCGATGATATTGGGGAAATTGAAGCGCTGTTTGAGCGCGCGCTTCAGGTGGATATTTTCGTCGCGCAGGCGCCGCGCTTCCACGGCCTGCGCCACTTGCACCAGAAGTTCATCGTTGGACCACGGCTTGGTGATGTAGTCCATCGCCCCGCTTTTGAAGGCAGCGCGGGCCATTTCGATAGAGCCATAAGCGGTAATCAGAACGACGGGTAGATGGGGGTCCTGGCGATGAATTTCCTTTAACATGTCAATGCCATTGCGGTCGGGAAGGCTGACATCCAGCAGAAGCAGGTCAAACGGTCGTTCTTCCAGGCGGGAGAGTCCCACCTGGCCGGATTCCGCGCTGGAGACCTGGTACCCTTCCGACTTCAGGAGAAGCTCGAGGCCTTCGCGAATTTCGGATTCATCGTCAACAACAAGAATCGAACCCTTAGACATGGACCGTTTTCCTGACAGCCGGGAACTCGACGTGGAAGGAAGTACCGCGGCCCGGCGTCGAGCGAACATCAATTCTACCGGCGTGTTCTTTGATGATCCCGTAGCTCACAGAGAGGCCCAGACCTGTCCCTCGCCCTGTCCCCTTGGTGGTGAAAAAGGGATCAAAAATCTTATGGATGTGTTCACGGGGAATACCGTTGCCGGTGTCAACAACCTCGATTTCAACGCTGCCATTGTGCGCCGCAGTGCGCACTTCCAGCATTCCGCCTGTAGGCATGGCATCTCGCGCATTCAAGAAAAGATTCAGGAAGACCTGTTGCAGTTTGTTGGCGGAACCTCGCACCGGCGGAAGGCCATCGGTGAGCTGCTTGACCACGCGAATCTGCGAAGTCTTCAGGGGATGCGCGACCAGCGACAGTGTCTCTTCGACGACGCGATTCAGGTCCACATCGGCAAGCTCGCCGGCGCCGGTTCGCGAGAAATTCAGCAGGTTATTGACAATTTCGCTGGCGCGGAACGTCTGTTTGACGATCTTCTCGATGATGGAGTGGCGCGGATCTCCATCGGGCATCTGCTTGGCAAGCATCTGAATGTAATTGGAGATGACCGCCAACGGCGTGTTGACTTCGTGCGCGACTCCCGCGGCCAGCAGCCCCAGGGAAGTGAGCTTCTCCGTCTGGCTCATTTGCTCTTCCATGCGCTCGCGCTGGGTGACGTCGTCGAACAGAAGCAAGCGGCCGATGCGCTCGCCGGACTTGCCCACGAGCGGCGTAATCGAAACATTCAAAATGAGAGAGCCCCCTTGACGCTGGAAGCGGTGCTTATAAATGCCGGTTATCTGCTCCTGATCGTCGCGGGCGGCAATTTCGGAAACAAGCTCCGCCGGCAGCAGACTGCCGAGAGGCTGGCCCACT
>CAWADS010000049.1:0-27542 GCA_963780785.1 Candidatus Acidiferrales bacterium | reverse complement strand
CGCGATGTTAATCTCTTGTTCCAACCGTTGCCGTTCTCGTTCGCGTTCCACCAGCCGGGCATTGTCCAGGATGCTGGCCGCGTCGGCCGCCAGCGCGTCCAGGATCTGCCGGTCCAGCTTCGTGAACGCCGTCGGGCGTTTCGAGTCCAAATACAGCACGCCCAAAAAAACTCCCCGGCGCACATCCACGCCCGTGCCTTCGCTCGCCGCGCGCGAAGTGGCATACAGCGGAATCACCACCACCGCGCGCAATCCTTGCGCCACGATGCTGGCCGCAGCCTGTAGGTTCATCTCCGCCTGCGCCAGATCTTCCGTGATTACCGGCGAGCCTTGCCTCATCGCCAACTGAATCGCCGTTTGGCTGGGTGTCATACTTTCGGGAGGCAGCCGCTGTCCCCCGCTTCGGCGCGCCAGCCGCACGCGCAAATTCTCCGGGCGTCCCGCCTCCGCCTCTTCCAGCAAGCCGCGGTCCGCATCCGTTACCGCGATGGCGTGGTCAATCATCTTTGCCAGCACGGAATCCAGCGGCAATTGCGAGTGCAGCAGGGAAGTGGCCTCCAGGAGCATGTTCAACTTGCGCAAGCCCCCGCCCGTGGATTCCGAACTGGTCATGTGGTCGATCCGCGTCAAAAGCTGCGGGATCGCTTCGTCGGAAGTCCCGGTAGCCGCGCGGAAAATTATTTGGTAGGAATCTTCAATCCCGAAGGTGATCACGTCGCCGTCGTTCAACTGCCGGCTCTCCGCCTTTTCCTGGTTGATGAACATCCCGCGCCTTTGCCCGCGGTCTTCCAGGTAGTAGTGGTTCGCCTCCATGACGATCGCGGCACAGTTCCGCGAAATCCGGCGGTCCGTCAACTGCAGGTGGTTGCCCGTCTCCGCGCCGCGCCCGATCAGAAATGGCGTTTGTGTTACGCGGACGTACTTCCGCGCACCGTCGGGCGAAATCACTTCCAGTACGGCCTCACTCTGGGCCAAGGCTTCTGTCATGCTTTTCCCGTCCTGAACCCTCAGCTAGTCCCCGCGCATTGTAGCACGTGCCCAGCCACTTCGCCTGCCCCAATCCCAAAACAGCTCGAACTGGGGGGCACACCCCTGAACCCTGCGAGTTTCAGCTTCTCCGCTGTGCTCTGCGCCCGGCTTTTATCTGGGCTGCTAGGGGCATTTCTGCGTTGGATTCTTCTGCTGTGTTCTTGATTCTCAGCCTTCCGCTTTACCTGTCCGCGCCGCCAACCGCCTCCCCACGTAATCCTCCATAAACGCGTCAAACGCTTCATCCAGCTTCCGGGTAATCTCGCCTTTTCCCCCGTTTGCCATCGGCCGGCCCGCGATCTCTCGCGCGCCAATCACATTGCGGTTCGTCGATGTGATGAAGACCTCATCCGCGGCGTACAAATCCTCCATGCGCAAGGTCTGCTCCGTCACGCTGGTTCCCGCGTCCGCGGCGATTTCCATCAGCACCCCGCGTGTCACTCCCTCCAGGCATCCGGAACTCAAAGGCGGCGTCACCACTTTCTCGTTCTTCACCACGAAAATATTCGCGGCCGTGCACTCGCTTACCTCACCCCGCTCGTTCAGAAGCACCACCTCGTCGAACCCTTCCCGTTTTGCTTCGCCTACGGCCCACACGCTGTTCAGCCACGAAATCGTTTTCACTCCCGCCAGGGGCGAAGCCGCATGCCGCCCTTGTTCCCGCACCGTCAGCCGCACGCTCTCCGGATGGTGCGGCAAGTCGGCGGTAGCTATCAGCAAGTCCACGTCGGGCATTTCCTCGTCGCTTTTCCAGCCGCCCACCGTATTCCAAATCAGGTAGATCCTGGCGCATCCTTCCGTCACTTTGTTCGCCCGGATCACTTCCTGCAAATGCACGCGCACTTTCGCGCCGGAATACGTCAGTGGCAGCCTCGTCAGCGCCGCGTCCTTTTCCAGCCGCCGCCAGTGCCGCTCGTACGCAAATGCCTCTCCCTGCGTGATGCGCACCGTGGTGAATAGTCCCCAACCACAGATCAATCCCGCCTGCCCGGGCGACCATCGGACCTTTTCGATCCCCAGCAACTCCTCATTATGAAAAACAATACGATGAATCACGCGCTCACCTGTCCTGATTGGGAAATTCTTCCCGCTGCTCAATTGTACCGAATTCGCGCCGCCCTCGAGCATCTCTCATCAATCGCATGTCCTTTTGCGTAGGGGCGCAGCATGCTGCGCCCCAAGTCCGCACGATCTCCCGATCTTGAGACTGTGGCAGTGCGATGGACCAAGGCCCCACCGTCGGAGTGCCGGTGGCACCCCTCCCTTTCCGCCCTTCCGGCGCTCCTTTTTTATCTACGAAGATTTTCGTTGACATTACGAAACTCTTCGTAGTATCCTCCCGCCCATGACGACGCCTCTAAAACCCACCGCCTCCGAACTCGACATTCTCCACGTTCTTTGGGACCGCGGCCCTTCCACCGTTCGCGATGTCCACGCCGCGCTTTCCGAAAAAAGGGATCTTGGCTACACCACGGTCCTGAAACTCATGCAGATCATGACCGTCAAGGGCCTGGTCCGCCGCAACGAGGAGCAGCGCGCCCACGTTTACGAAGCCTGCCTCCCCGCCGAGAAAACCAAACGCCAGCTTGCCGCGGACACCCTCGAGCGCGTCTTTGAAGGTTCCGCCAGCCAGCTTATGCTGCATGCCCTCGCCGGCCATCGCAGCTCCAAACACGAAATCGCCGAACTTCGCCGTCTTCTCGACGACTACGAAAGGAAACTCCGATGATCCATCTCGCTCAGTGGATTTCTCCGGACCTTCTGCGGCCCCTCGGTCTGGCCCTGCTGCACTTTCTTTGGCAGGGTGCCGCGCTTGCCGCCCTGGCCGCTCTCGCGCTGACCCTCGCTCGCACTGCCTCCATGCGCTATGTGCTCGGCGTCATCATCCTTGCGGCGATGGTTGCTGCGCCCGCGATCACCTTTCTCATCGTGTCGCGATCAGCCGCCGCAACCCACGGCAAATTTCCGCCGCGTCGCACGTTGGCGCGCCGGGCGCGCCAAGCCCCGCTGCGATTCTGGCCAATGCGCATGCAACGCAGCCGCAGCCCGCTCCCGAAAAGTCCTACCTCTTTCTGGTCGAGGCCTGGTTTTTCGGCGTCTTGCTGCTTAGCCTGCGCACGGCCGGTGGCGTCGTTGCTCTCGAGCGCCTCCGCCGTCGCAATTCCGCGCCTTTGCATGCTGCACTCCTCGAACGTTGCCTGGCCCTGCAACGCCGCATGGGCCTCACGCGTTTCATCCAGTATTGCGAGTCTTTCCAACTGGATGCCCCATCGGTGATCGGCTGGATTCGCCCCATCGTTCTTCTGCCCGTCTCCGCGCTCACCGGTCTCACGGATGCCCAGCTCGCCGCGGTCATCGCCCACGAGCTTGCGCACATTCGCCGCTACGACGCCTTCGTGAATCTCTTCCAGATTTCTGTGGAATCCTTGCTCTTCTACCATCCCGCCGTCTGGTGGCTCAGCAAACGCATCCGTGCCGAGCGGGAAAATTGTTGCGACGATGCCGCCATCGCCGTTTGCGGCAGCCCGCTGGAATACGCGCGCGCCCTTACCCTCATGGAAGAGTGGCGCGCCACGCCTGCTCTGGCCATGGCCGCCAACCGCGCGCCGCTGGCCGATCGCATCCGCCGCCTCCTGGGCGTGCCCGCGCACTCTTCTTCCTTGCGCGCCGCCAATCTCACGGTCGGCGTGCTGTGCCTCTCCGTCGCCCTTGTTGCAGGCAACGCCTTCCTCGGGCTTGCGCGTGCCACTGTCTCTGCTGCGCCCCGCGGCGTGTCCCAAGCCGCGGCTGCTGCCGATCGCGATTTAGTCATCGTTGTCCGCGGTGAGAAGCCCGCCCCGGAACCCAAGCCCGCCCCGCTCGCGTCCCCCGATCCTGTTCCGCAAGCAAAGCCTGTGCCCGCGCCCCAGTCCTCGCCGCAAACGGAAACTCACGAGTCGTACATTGATGCGCTCAAGGCGGCGGGCTACGACAATCTCTCCACCGACGATCTCGTCGGCATGAAAATCCAGGGCGTCACTCCCGCTTACATCCGCGCCATCCAGGCCGCAGGCCTGAAGCCCACTGCCGACGAACTCATTGGCATGAAGGTTCAGGGCGTTACGCCGGAATACATACAGGAATTGCGTGCGGCGGGCCTCAAGCTGGACGCGGACGAACTGATCGGCATGAAAGTGCAAGGCGTCACGCCTGACTACCTTCGACAAATGAAGGACCTGGGCCTGCAAACCGACGCGGACAATCTTATCGGCATGAAGGTGCAAGGCATCACTCCCGATTATGTCCGCGAAATTCGCGCCGCCGGCGTGAAGGCTGATACCGACGAACTGATCGGAATGAAAGTGCAGGGCATCACGCCCGGCTACGTCAAAGAGATGAAGGAACTGGGCGTCCAGGCCGATGCTGATGGCTTGATCGGCATGAAGGTGCAAGGCATCACACCGGAGTACATTCGGGCCATCCAGGCCGAGGGTTTAAAGCCCACCGCTGACGAACTGATTGGCATGAAGGTGCAGGGCGTCATGCCGGAGTACGTGAAGATCTTGCAGGCCGCCGGTCTGAAGCTCAATCCCGATGATCTGATTTCCGCAAAGGTTGCGGGCATCACTCCCGAATTCATCCGCGAAGCCCAGAGCCACGGCTTCAAGAATCTCGATATCGAGAAACTCATCGAGCTCAAGCATACGGGAGTTCTGGAGAAGTAGCCATGAGTGAAGAGGAGAAAATCGCCATGAACCGTCGCCACGCTCTGATTTCCTACGTTCTCATTGCCTGCTCGCTCGTCATCGTCCTGGTGGTGCGCGCCGCCGATACCCGCACCGGCGATTGGACCATGCACCGCTCGGACGAGCACGGCAAGGTCGCCTTCTCTTTGATTACGCATCAGCACGGCGGCTTTTCTCATCACGAGTCCGATTGGCCCGTCGGCGCGTTCCAGGGCCTCGATCTTTCCAAGTCGGGCAAGCAGGATGCCAAGTTCACCATCACGCGCGACGCCGGCCGCTTCGATTGCCAGGGCTATCTGGAAAACGGCGAAGGCGCGGGCACCTTCCACTTTGCGCCTGACGCGAACTACGCGCAGCAGATGAAGTCACTCGGTTTCCCCGTGGACGAAGACAAGCAGTTCTTCATGGCCGTCATGGATGTCAGCCTCGATTTCGTTCGCAAGATCAAGGCGGAGAACCTCACCGACCTGGACGCCGACAAGCTCATCGCTTTCCGCATCCATGGTGTTTCCCCTGAATTCATTGACGCTCTCCGGAAGGAAGGCTTGCCCGCCAAGGACAGCGACAATCTCATTGCCTTTCGGATTCACGGCGTTTCCCCGGAATTCGTTGACGCTCTCCGCAAGGAAGGCTTGCCCGTTAAGGACAGCGACAAGCTCATCGCTTTTCGCATCCACGGTGTCTCTCCGGAAATGGTGCGCTCTCTCCATCAGGCGGGCTACCAGCCTGATGAAGACACCCTGGTTGCCATGCGCATTCACGGCGCCACCCCGGAATTCGTCGAGCAGCTCAGGAAACTCGGCTACACCCACGTTGACCTCGAACAGCTCATCGCTTTCCGCATTCATGGCGTCTCGCCGGACTTCATCGAAAAGCTTCACGGCCTGGGTTACAAAAATCCGTCACCCGATGAGCTTGTCGCTATGCGCATCCACGGCGTAACCCCGGAATACATCGCCGGCCTGAAGTCCCGCGGCATGAAAGACCTTTCCATCGACCAGCTCGTCAGCATGCGCATTCACGGCATCGACTGACTGATCCTCTTTCCATTCCTCCCAGTAAAATCGCAATAAGCCCCACCGCATGAGTAGCTCTTGGGAGCGCCCGGCGCCTTAGCATGGGCACACCAAACGCCCTAGTTGGCGGGAAAACTCCACATCTTTGGGGGTCGGAGCTTTAGCTCCGACATCAAGTGCTTGGCTCTTATTGGGCTTCAGCCCCTGAGGAACTGGTTCTCATCTCTGTGAACTAGGCTATAGACCCTGATTGAGGGGTCACTCGCCCCTCTCCGATTCTCCTTTATCAACCGCCGCCCAAAACTTGTCATTCCGACCGGAGCGGCCCGATTCTTCTCTTTCGCGCCGCATTCTGGCGCGTCGGGCCGCGCAGTGGAGGAATCGTGGCAACCCCTCTTCCCGCACTCGCCCAACCCCGTCATTCCGAGCGGAGTCTGTGCAGTGGGATGCGGTTTTCCATCGCACGCTTTTTGTGCGATGAATCCCTCCTCGACTTCGGATTCAACGTTCAATTGACTTCCTCTCGACGTTCATCCGCCCCTCTCCGATTCTTGCCTTGGCGTTCGCCTTCCAGATGGAGTATCGTTTGACGAAATCATCCGCAATTGAATTTCGTGCACTTCTGCTTCTCGCGGACAACGGTTTCCATGCGCGCTTAGAGGGATATTCCCCATGCTGGCCAGCTACCCTGATCTTCGCGGCAAGGTCGTTTTCATCACCGGGGGAGGGAACGGCATCGGCGGCGCCATGACGCGCGCTTTCGCCGAACAAGGTTCGCTGGTGGCGTTTGTGGACATCGCCGAGGACGCCAGCAAACGCCTCGCCGATCTCGTCCTCCGCGAAACGGGCACAAAGCCTCTGTATCTTCCCTGCGATCTCCGGGACATCGCGGCTTTGCAGAAGACCATCCAGGAAGCTGCGGCGCGCCTCGGCGACATCGCCGTTCTCGTGAACAACGCCGGCAACGACGATCGCCACGCCATCGGCAGCGTCACCCCGGCGTATTGGGACGACCGCATCGCCGTCAATCAGCGCCACATGTTCTTTGCCGCGCAGGAAGTGTTTCCCATCATGAAGCGGCGCGGCGGCGGCTCCATCATCAACCTCAGCTCGATCATTTGGAAGATCAAGCAGACCGACGCGCCCATCTACAGCATGAGCAAAGCTTCCATCCACGGTCTTACTCGCGCCATCGCCCGCGATTTCGGCCGAGCCAGCATTCGCGTGAACACCATTCTCCCCGGCGCCGTTTGGACCGAACGCCAGAAGCAACTGTGGCTGAATCCGCAGATGGAGCGCGACGTTATGTCCGGGCAATGTCTTCAAGCTCGCATCGAGCCGGAAGACGTCGCTAATCTGGCTCTTTTCCTCGCCTCCGATGCCAGCCGCATGTGCACGGCGCAGGAGTTCACCGTAGACGCCGGTTGGTCCTGATTCCCGCTCAAAGGCCGAGTACGCCGTCCCAGAGGTTTCTCCTCTTATTCCTTAGGAGGCCGGGGCTTCAGCCCCGGCGAAAAGCCAGCAACATAGTCTGGGCTTTAGCCCCTGAAGACTCCGGACTTCCACAATCCATTTTCGGGACATAAGTGTTCTGCCCGCTTCATTTGCCGGCCGGCTCCGGCCGTGCCCCATGCACTTGCCGAATTCTCGCAAACATGCGACAAAGAATTGTTATGTCCATACTCATCGATAGTCCCACATCGAAGTTCAAGTCGCTGGCTCGTCTCGTCGGCAATACCCCCCTCGTCAGCATCCACTTCCGCTTTAAGGGCCGCGAACGCATTCTCTACGCCAAATCCGAGAACATGAATCTCACCGGCAGCATCAAGGACCGCATGGCCCTGCGCATTCTGCAAAAAGCCTATGAGGAAGGGAAGATCGAACCCGGCTTCACCATCGCCGAGGCCACCAGCGGCAACACCGGCATTTCCTTTGCCGCGCTCGGCCGCATTTTGGGCCACCCCGTCAAGATCTTCATGCCCGATTGGATGAGCCAGGAGCGCGTGCAGCTCATTCGCAGCTACGGCGCCGAAGTGGTTTCCGTTTCCGCTGCGCAAGGGGGATTCCTCGGCTGCATCCGCATGTGCGAAGAGCTGGCAGCATCCCGCAAAGACGTCTTCCTGCCCCGGCAGTTCTCCAACCCTGCGAATGTCGAAGCCCACGAAGAAACCACCGGCCCGGAAATCTGGTCGCAAATGGTTTCCGTGGCCAAGAAGCCGCAAGCCTTCGTCGCCGGAGTGGGCACCGGCGGCACGGTCATGGGCGTCGGCAAATTCCTAAAGGAGCGCGACTCCTCCATCCGCGTTCATCCCGTTGAGCCCGCCGAATCGCCTACCCTATCCACCGGCTGCAAAGTCGGCAAACACCGCATTCAGGGCATCTCCGACGAATTCGTGCCCGAAATCATCAAGCTCAACGATCTCGACGAGGTCATCGCGATCCACGATGGCGACGCCATCCTCATGGCGCAGAAGCTCGCCTCCAATCTTGGCCAGGCCGTGGGTATCTCTTCCGGCTGCAACTTCCTCGCCGCTCTGCGTGCCCAGGACAAAATCGCGCCGGACGCCGGCGTCGTCACCGTCTTCTGCGACGACAACAAGAAATACCTGAGCACTGCACTCATGCATGACGAGCCTGTGCGCGAAGGCTACCTCACGCCGCACATCGAGTTGCTAGGCTTGGGCACGGTCGGCCGCGCCTGTGAGTTCTGCCACTAAGCACTTCGCGGCGCTTTTGTTTGGTCGATCGGTTGAGAGTGTAAAAGCTAGTTCCGTGTCGCCGACTTCGCCGCGGGGGGCACGTGCTCTTCCTTTGGAATGTACTCGCCGCCCGGGCCGCGCTCCCACGTCCGGTCCAGCACCTTCTCGGGATTTTGCCGCCGGAAAGTCTCCGCGATGTAGCAATTCCAGCACACCGGCAGGTACGACTCGAAGACCTCCGGCAATTTTTCCGGCGCCAATTCATTCCACTGCACGCAGGTGTGATCCGGAGCGAGCAACGCCGGGTGCCGGTCATGCCAATGAATGTTGGTGAAGGGCTTCTGGCAGTACGCGCAAGCCTTGCCCTTGTACCACTGGTCCACGATGTTCCAGACCAGGCACGCCGCCGGGTCCGCGTTTACCTGGGAGAGGCACTCCTGCCCGCAATTCTGGCGCTCCGGCCAGCGCGAGCATTGGTCCAGCCGGACGTACGATTTGCCGAACACGGCCTTGCGCGCCGCGTTCTTAGCGTTCACGTGTACCGCGGCGGCCTGCTGCGTTTCCGGGCAGGTGATCACGCGCTCCCCGCGATACTTCACATAGGTACGCAGTGCCACGGCCAATCCAAAGACGGCCGCCCCGACCGCCAGCACGATGATCGTTGCAAGAATCAGGTTGGAAAAAACCATGCCCGCCTCCTCCTCCTGGCCTCTCCATCGAGAATGCGCCAAGGAACCCCGTAAGGTGAAAGAGCATTACCGGGTCCAAATGGGCTTGTCGTGTTCCATTCACCCGCGCTCCTTGAAAGGGAAAGACTTAGGCTCTGCGCCGTTTCAGCCGCACTGACAGTCCAGCGAGTCTTAGGGGAATTCCGCGCAGGCTCCCTGCGTCATCTCCCGAGCGCCCGTGGACGCCCCAACTCACTCCGGCTTGAATATCATCCCCTGGCTGGTCCGCCCATTCATCAACACCAACAGGGATTCCGCAAAGCGCAGATGCCGCACGCAGCCGCGCTCTTCCACCGCCGGTTGGGCCGCCAACCACGCCCAATCCACTGATCCTTCACCCAGATCGGGATTCACCGTGAAATAACCAACCTGAAACGCCGTCAAATTCTGGAAAAAGTGGCTGCCCTGCGATGGCGTCACCCGGAAGTCCCGGAACCCGGCCTCCACGATCACACGCGCGCCCGAGATCTCGTCCCACTCGACCGGGATCCCCAGCCACGGCTCGTTCGAGCCCCACCGCCCCACGCCAACTAGCAGGTACGGCCGGTTTTCCTCGTTCAGCTTCGCATTGAAGTACGAGACCAGCCGCGCCACTTCCTGGCTCTGCCCGCGCTCAAACCGCTGCGAATCCACCACCACGATATCCCGTAGATTTTCGATGCGCCCGTTGCCCAGCACCTTGGTGCTGCGCGCGATCAGCCGCGAAGCATCCACATTCTCCATGCGCAGTTCTTCGCTCTCCCGCGAAAGCACCAGCGGGCGGATCTGCAAAAATCCAAACTCCGCAAGCTCGCCCGTTTGCCGCGGCAAGCGCACCGCAAATTCAATCTCCACGGGCTGCCCAAACGCGTCCTCGCCGTCCTTCAGGAGTTGCTCCAAAAGTGGCGCCAGCGGAAAAAGTCCGTACTTGAGAACCGGCGCGAACGTCACCACGCGCATCCCCGGCCGGTTCAATCCATCCCTGATCACGTCGTTGTCCTGCGAATACGTCGAGCCCACCGCGTGCAGCGTGCCGTCCGCCTCCGCCACATCCAGCGTGACGCGCACCTCGCGAAGTCCCGGCGGCGAAGTCTCCTGCTCCACGTGGTCCAGCGATAGTGCCCAGAAATCCTCTTGCGATTCGGAAAGAATGTCCTCCACGGTCGAGAACTGCACCAGATTCGCCGGATACCGTGGGCAGAACGAGAGGCACTTCCCGCCGTCCACCACCGCGCGCCCCAGGCCCAGCGCCACTGCGGCGATGCCATCCTCAAAATGCATCGGCGGAACCGGATAAAAATTCCGCGAACGCGCTACTCCGGAAAAGTCCGGATAAAACCGCGGGCCGTGGAACGCCCCCACCACTTGTTGCAGGATCACCGCCATTTTTTCTTCTTCCAGGCGGAACGGCGTCGCCCGCACATACGATTTCGCATGGTGGCTGAACGTGGACGCGTAGACCAACTTCACAGCTTCCGTCAAATGTTGAAGCCGCAGGGAATCGTCGGCCTGCTGGTTGCCCAGCATGAACGTCTCGTACACGCCCGTGAACGGCTGGTACTGCGAATCTTCCAGCAAACTCGAAGAGCGTACCGCCAGGGGGTAGCGCGCCTCCGCAAGAAACGCCCGCAAATCCTCCATGACCGCCGTGGGAAGAGGCGCATCCAGGAACCTCTGCTGGATCTCCGAATCGTCGGCCGCATGAACCGCGAAATCGAGCAGGTTATTCTCCGCAAGAAAGCGGTCAAACGCATCCGTCGCCAGCACCGCGGCCGGCGGCACCCCCACGCGCACCTCCGGAAATCGCCGCGCCACTCTCCGCTTGTGCAGCATGTGCCGGATAAATGCCAGCCCGCGCGCCTTGCCGCCCAGCGAGCCCGCCCCCATGCGCAGGAAATACGACCCGCCGGCCTTAAACGCGGCGGGCTTGAAGTCCCCGATCAGGATTTCGCTCTGCTCTCTGCGGTACTCCCCGATCGAATCGATCAAGTTCTGCCGCAGGCCTTCGACGGACTCGTAGTCGGAAACCTTGCGTGGCCGCAGCTTTTGCGACAGCGCGAATTCTGTGCGCGCCATCAGCCAGTGCGAAAAGTGGTTCCGTTGTCCGTGATACGCGATGCTGTCCACCGGCACCGTGTGCAGCAGCGCTTCCAGCGAGTTCAGGTCCGTGGCGCGCGCCACTTCACTGCGATCCGAGGTGCGGAACACGAAATCGCCGAACGCGAATTGCTGGATCAACAACCGCCGCAAATCCCGCAAGAACGTCGGCGAACGCTTGCGCAGAAAAGAAAACCCTTCCGCGTGCGCCCGCGCCCGGAATTTCGTCCGGCTCGATTGCAGCACCACTGCCAAATCGGGCACGAGGGCGCGCACCCGCCGCGCCAACTCGAATCCCGCGTCCGCGCTCAGCACGCCGCCGTGCGGAAACTCGATGTCGGACACAATCCCCAGCAGGTGATCCTGGTAGCGCACCGCCAGTTCGTACGCCTCCTCGAAATTCGAGGAAAGCAGAATCTTCGGCCGCGCCCGCATGCGCACCAGCTTGTGCGCCAGGTTCAAGCCTTCTTGAATGACGCGCCGCGTCTGCGTGATCAACTCCGTATAAATCACCGGCAAAAACGCCGAGTAGTAGCGGATGTTGTCTTCCACCAGCAACACCACCGGCACGCCCATCGTGGAGGTGTCGTGCTCCACATTCCGCCGGTCCTCCACGCATTTCACGATGGCAATCAGCACGCGCGCGCTGCCCTGCCACAGGAAAATCCGCTCGATATCCGTCACCGGATTGCGCGCGATAAAATTCTTGATTTCGCGGTAATCGTACGCCAGCACCACCACCGGCACATTCAGTCCTGCCGCCTTGATTTCGTGCGCCAGTTGCGCCGCATTCATCTCTCCCACTGCCAGGTTCGTCACGATGAGGTTAAAGCGCCGCGGATCGGAACGCGCCAACGCCAGCGCTTCCGAACAACTGGAGACGTGCGTGATCCGCGGAATCTGCTGCAGATGCAAGTCCAGCGACTCGCCGATCAGCAACTCGTTCAGCCGGCCGTCTTCCCGCAAGATGAACGAATCGTACAGGCTCGACACCAACAGAATCTCCTGCACCCGGAAGGGCATCAGGTTGTCGAAGCCCTCAAGCAGCAGCTCCGCGTCCGGCAATGGCCTGGGAGTCTGGTCTCGATTCATGAATGTTTCCGTCTGAATAGTAAAACGGCGGGGTGGCCGTTAACCACCCCGCCGCAAGTCTACTTCCTACTGCTTTCGCTCGCCACTCGCCACTAGTCACTCGCCACTGTCTTTTAGACCAGCCCCTGATCCAGCATCGAATCGGCCACCTTCAGAAATCCGGCGATATTCGCGCCGAAAACCAGGTTGCCCGGCATGCCGTACTTTTCCGCCGTCTGGAACGAATTGTTGTGGATGGCGATCATGATGTTGTGCAGCCGCTCATCCACTTCCGCCCTCGTCCAGGAGAGCCGCATGCTGTTCTGGCTCATCTCCAGCCCCGAAGTCGCCACGCCACCCGCGTTGGCGGCCTTGGCCGGGCCATAGAGGATCTTCGCCTCGAGGAACAGCTTCGTGGCGTCCAGCGTGCTCGGCATGTTGGCGCCTTCCGCCACAAGCTTGCATCCGTTCATCACCAGCGTCGCTGCATCCTTGGCGTTGATTTCATTCTGTGTGGCGCTCGGGAAGGCGCAGTCCGCCTTGATCGCCCAGAGCGGGTTGAAGTCCTTCGACGGATCGGCGGGCACATACTTGGCGGTCTTGAAGTGGTCCGCGTACTCCTTGATGCGGCCGCGGCGTACATTCTTCAGTTCCAGAACCCACGCCAGCTTTTCCCGGTTGATCCCCTCGGGATCATGAATCACGCCATTGGAATCGGACATGGCGATGACCTTGGCTCCCAGGTCCAGCAGCTTTTCCATCGTGTATTGCGAAACGTTGCCGCTTCCGGACACCAGGCAGAGCTTGCCTTCCAGCTTTTCCTTGCGCGTCTTCAGCATTTCCGACGCGAAGTACACGCAGCCGTAGCCCGTCGCTTCCGGGCGAATCAGCGAGCCGCCCCAGTTCAGTCCCTTGCCTGTCAGCACGCCGGTAAACTCATTCCTCAGGCGTTTGTACTGGCCAAACAGGAAGCCGATTTCGCGCCCGCCAACTCCAATGTCGCCCGCGGGAACGTCTGTGTCCGGGCCGATATGGCGGCTCAGCTCGGTCATGAAGCTTTGGCAGAACCTCATCACTTCGTTGTCGCTCTTGCCCTTGGGATCAAAGTCTGAACCTCCCTTGCCGCCGCCCATGGGCAGCGTTGTCAGGGAATTCTTCAACACCTGCTCGAAGGCCAGGAATTTCAAGATGCCCAGGTTCACCGAAGGATGGAAGCGGAGTCCGCCCTTATACGGGCCGATGGCGCTGTTCATCTCGATGCGGAATCCGCGATTCACCTGGACGTTGCCCTGATCGTCGACCCAGGGGACGCGAAACATGATCACGCGTTCGGGCTCGACAAAGCGCTCTAGGATGCGCGCTTTTTGGTATTCAGGGTGTTTCGAGAGGGCGGGACCTAAGGTTTCCAGCACTTCCTGCACGGCCTGATGAAATTCGGGTTCGGCGGGGTTCTTGGCTCGTACGCTCGTCAATACATCATTTACGTAGTCCGCTGTTCCTTTGGTAGTCGCAGCGGAAAGGGTAATGCCCATGAGTGTATCCTCCTGATTGTATTTTGGCACTGAAATGTCATGAGTGCAGCCGTCGGGGGCCGGCAACTGAGGCTGGCCGGAGAGCACTACTATTAAACTTGCTTATGAGCAACAAAAGCTGTGATATATATCACACGCCTCGGTGTGTCACGTACTGGCCCCTCCCCCTCCTTGGCGCGAATGTCCCCATAGCGGAGGTATGACCTATGTCCAGTAAAGCAGCGGATTTGGCAGGACCGGGGATTGGCAACTATGAGGATTTGGAGAAGATCCTTCCCCTGGACTATTCCAGTGCGCTTACCCGCAGGGAAACACAGAAAGCGATTTTCGCCGTCAAGCGCTTCATCGAGGACAATCTCTGCAAGGAATTGAATCTTTTGATGGTAACAGTCCCCTTGATCGTGGACATCGAAAGCGGTGTCAACGACATGCTGGACCGCGACGGTTCCCGCACCCCCATCCAGTTCCACATCCGCAACGATTACGACAAACACCCCGTCGATGCCCAGATCGTCCAGGCCGCCACCAAGTGGAAGAGGGTGGCCCTGAAGGAATTCGGCATGCGTCCCGGCGAAGGCCTTTGCACGGACATGCGCGCCGTCCGCAAGGACTATTTTCTCGACCACGACCATAGCGTCTACGTGGACCAGTGGGATTGGGAGCGCGCCATCACCTCCGAGCAGCGCGAACTCGACTTCCTGAAGGACATCGTCGGCAAAATCTGGAAAGTGCTCGTCGAAGCCGAACGTTACGCCCAGGATCTTTTTCCCGAGCTCAAGAATCAAAAGTACCCGAACCTGCCGGAGAAGCTCACCTTCCTCCACGCCGAGGAAATCCTCCGCATGTATCCGCATCTCCCCAGGAAGCAGCGTGAAACGGCTATTCTCCAGCAGTACCCTGCGCTTTTCATCGTCGGCATTGGTTTTCCGCTCGACGACGGCTATCCGCACGAAATGCGCGCGGCCGACTACGATGACTGGGTCACCGAAACCAAATCACCCGATGGCCGGCCCCTGCATGGCTTGAACGGCGACATCCTGGTTTGGAATTATGTGACGCGGCGCCGCCACGAACTTAGTTCCATGGGCATCCGCGTGAACGCGGAAAGTTTGAAGAAGCAACTGGAACTTTCCCACCAGTTGGACTTCCTCAAATTCCCCTATCACCAGGCCATTGTGAAGAATGAAATTCCGCTGAGCATCGGTGGCGGCATCGGCCAGTCCCGCACCCTCATGCTCCTGCTCAGGAAAGCGCATCTCGGCGAAGTCACCGTAAGCGTCTGGCCCCAGATCCTCAAGGAGATCTGCGCCAAAAAGAACATCCACGTCCTCGAATAAGCGCGGCGCGGCTGATCACGTTACATCAAAACTGACAATTTGAAGGTGACGGCGTGGTCGCCGCGTTCCGCGGTGTCCGCAAAACTAAGCAGCGCCTGGCCCCTGCAATCAACTGCCGAAAGCGAAGGTGATTGCACTTGTCCGGCAAGTCCACCCGTCGGGAGTTGACCGTCCTGCGAAAAAAACTTCCGCTCCGTTGTGATAGCCTTCCTCCAGTTGCCTTGAACCGGACTTCTGTAAGGAACTGGAAGGGAATCACGAGGAATATTCATGTCAGTCATTTATGACTATTTGTTCCCTGCAATATGGTTTGTTTATCTGGTTTATTGGTGGGCGATTTCGGCGAATGTGAAGGCGACCGAGCGCCAGGAATCGGCGGCGTCGCGTTTTGCTCGGCTTGTTTTGCTTGTCGGCGCAGTGGCGCTTTTGTGGCTGCCACGCGTCCCGCTTGCAGTGCTTGACAGTCGATTTCTTCCGCATGGCACCTGGTCCTTCTGGACCGGTGCGGCAGTTACTGTGTGTGGCTTGCTTTTTTCAGTATGGGCGCGTCGCCACCTCGGGAAAAACTGGAGCCAGGCAGTCACCGTGAAGGAAGATCACGAGCTCATTACAAGTGGGCCCTACGCAATGGTTCGCCACCCCATTTATGCCGGGCTTTTGCTGGCAGTCTTTGGTTGCGCGATAGCCCGTGGGGAATGGCGCGGCCTGCTTGCCGTGGCGCTCGCGTTCGCCGCACTATGGCCCAAACTGAGGCTAGAGGAGAAATGGATGCGCGCGCAATTCGGCGAGTCCTATGAAGCCTACTCGCGACGCGTCGCGGCGCTGGTGCCTCATATCATCTGAGTGTGGCTCGGGTTCCGGCACGAACCTTTCCGGCAAGGCGGCGTCCTTAATTCATTCGTCGGTGCGGTCCCAGAGCCCATTGGACCTGAGCGCTTCGACCTCGCGTCTGGCAAGGTCCTGTAGAACCAAATAGTTGGCCTTAGCCACGCGGTTCAAAGGCATCCTGCCGGCGTCCAGCAACACGTAATGGCGCGGCCGCATGTAGGAAGCCAGGCCGCGCGCGTGCTTCTCGAGCATTTGCATGGTGAGTTCGGCGCCGGGTTTCTTTTCCACGAAGGCAACGATGGCCTCGGAGATGATGGCGTGCTCCACGCCGACCGCCGCGCACGCGGCGACTTGCTCGAGCGCGCAGAAGTGGTTTTCGATGTCTCCCGGGAACACTTGGTATCCACCGGGCTTGATGATCCACTTGGCACGGCCGACGAGATGCAGGCCGCCAGCATCGCGGAAGCCGATATCTCCGGTGTAGAGATAGCCATCCTTGGAAACAGTGGCAGCCGTGGAGGCCGGATCGTTGATGTAGCCAAGGAAAGTCTGAGGGCCGGAGAAGCACACGCAGCCGCGCTCGCCGTCGGGCAGTTCGTCTCCCGCAGAGCCGTCGGCGCGCATGGGATGCCGGATGCTCGCGGGATAAACGGGCATGGCCCAGCCGAGGCTGGTGGCGCACTCCCCAGCGCGCGCTCGTTCGCGGCGGATGTAGGTGCAGAAACCCGCGGTTTCGGTGAGACCCAGACCGCTTCCGATCGATGGCGCCATTGTGGCCATCTTTTCGATGAATGACGCGGAAACCTGCTGTCCTCCGTAAGCCACGAATTCGAGACTCGAGAGGTCAAAGGAATCGAAGTCCTTGAGCCTCCACTCGAACTGGAACATTGCCGGAATTTGGCCCACAACGGTGACTTTGTATTCTTCGACCGCCTGCAGGGAGCGCAAAGGATCGAAGACGGGCAGAAGCACTGCCGTACCTCCTTCGAAGAGCGTTCCTGCGAGCAGCTCCGTCTGGCAGCCGACATGGCTGGCTGGCAGGTTGACCAGTGTGACGAGGCCTTTGTCGCTGCGGAGGAGCGCTTGGCTGATGCACATGGCCTGGCAGGAAATATTGCGGTGGGAAAGCAAGGCGGGCTTGGGCGAGCCCGTGGAACCCGTGGTGAAAATGACCAGTGCTCCCTCATTCTCGCTGACCGATTGCCTGGCTGCGTTATAGCTTGCGGTGAAGTCCTTCCCTTGAGCGCCGGAGGAAACTGGATCGCCCAGCCGCATGGCATTCTGGAGCAGGGAAGCGGCCGGCGTGGCGCCCTCCACGCACTCTTCGGCGGGAGAAAACTGCAAGAGCATTCTGAGCGCCGCGCCCGAACGGATCTCGTTCACGAGAGCTGCTGGGTCAATGCCACCCGGAACTTTGGTGAAGGCGAAGCCTTTCGCGTTCACAAGAGCCAGGCTGCGCAACACCTCCGCGGTGAGCAAGCGCAAATCGAGCGGCACAAAGATGACGCCGATTTTGAAACAGGCGTACTCCAGGAAAATATGCTCGCTGAGAAGCGGCAAAAGCGAGGCAAAGCACTCGCCCTTGCGGAAACCGCATTCCAGTAAGTGCATGGCGAGCCCGGTCGCCATGCGATCAAAAGCGGCCCAGGAGACTTCCTGTTTGCGATCCGCGTCAATGAGCGCGATGGCGGAAGGCTTCTCCCGCGCCCACTTCTCCACGATGCCATGAAGGAGGTGACGATCTCCGAAGCGCTCCTCGAAGTCCTTTGGCGTGAGGCTGGGAAGGTTATCGGGAATTGACATGTGTCACGGTCCTGGAGCGGCGTTCCGGCAAAGCGTGGGATGCGAATGGACGGTCCGGGCCTGCCCCTCGAAGGAATCACGGCGAATCGCTTGGCACATCACGAAGAGTTTATATCAGTCCGTTCTATGATTCGCCACTGCCGAAGTCAACCAGAAGGACGGAAGGAACTTTCAGGCCCGTGTCTTTGAAACTGATTGTTTTTCCTGTGCTAAGGCCAGCTCAATCCCCGGGAAACGGCGTCACCGGAGATCTAGTGTCCTGAGTCAGAAATTCGCAGCATAGGAACTCGGGCTCGGACGCCCGCAAGCTGTTTGTTTTCAGTACGGGCGGTCCAGGAATCACTAAACGAACTTACGATTCAGGACACTAGGTGCTGGGAGATGTCCGGGAAGACCATTTACCGTCAATGTGGGTACGAGTCGTTTTTTCTTGAGAATCTCTGGAACTTATTTCGGATTTTGGGGAATGGATAGATAAGACCCACACACATGCGATTAGCCGTTCTCCAACGGGCTAATCGGATTCCTCGAAAGAGGAATAAAGGGGAGGTGGGAAAACCTGGCCTGCCTCCCTCTTCTATTATTCTCGGTCTCCCTCAGAATGCCGCATTCTCAGAATCGGGAACCGGCATTTGCGGGCAGTTCCGGCTCACGCTTTTGGCGGAGAACTGCAGCGCTCGTAAGGCCGAAGCTCGATAGCCCGTTTTATCGTGAGTCACCCCACTGCCTCTCGTGTACACTTTTTGCCGAGCGCCCCGAGTGAGGTAAAGTGGTGGCATCGTGATCATCAACTTCGCGCGGCGCGCTCATGACCATAACTGGGAAGTGGACCCCATTACGCGGTCTCTCCTCGATACCGATATTTACAAGCTGCTGATGCTGCAGTTCATCTGGAAGCGCTTCCCCAAGACCACCGCTTCTTTTTCGCTCATCAATCGCTCCATTAACGTGCGTCTTGGCGAATTGATTGATGCCGAGGAACTGCGAGAACAGCTCGAGCAGAGCAAAAAGCTGCGCTTTCAGAAGTCCGAGCTGATCTGGCTCGCAGGCAATACCTTCTACGGCCGCCGCGGTATCTTTCAACCGGCCTTCCTCGAATGGCTCGATCGCGACTTCCGGCTCTCTGATTACGAGCTGTCTGTTCAAGACGGGCAATTCTCCCTCTCCTTTAACGGCCTATGGTCAGCGACGACCATGTGGGAGATTTATGCGCTTTCGGCAATCAGCGAACTGAAGACGCGCGCCAGCCTCAAACGTCTGAGCGAACTCGAGCTGGATATTCTCTATGCCCGGGCCAAAACGAAACTCTGGGAAAAAATGGAGCGCTTGCGCGGCGTCCCGGGATTGAAAGTGAGCGACTTCGGTACGCGGCGCCGCCACAGCTTCTTATGGCAGGAGTACGTGGTAAGAGCCGTACGCGACGCCCTCGGCAGCAACTTTACCGGAACCTCGAATACCTATCTGGCCTATAAACACGACATGGAAGCCATCGGCACGAATGCCCATGAATTGCCCATGGCCTTGGCCGCGATGGCCAAGGACGACGAAGAACTGAAGACAGCGCAATACCGCTTGCTGGAGCTCTGGCAACAGACCTATCACGGCGAGTTGCGCATTCTGCTTCCAGACACCTTCGGCACCACGCAGTTTCTAGCCAACGCTCCCGATTGGGTGGCCGACTGGACGGGGCAGCGCGCGGACAGCAAAGATCCTTTCCTGGCGGGCGAGGAATACATTGCGTGGCTTAAACACAGGGGGCGCGATCCGTTGCAAAAACTCTTCATCGCTTCCGACGCCCTGGATGTGGACACGATCTTGGGATTGCATGCCTATTTTTCCGGGACGATTCGCAATGGCGCTTCTCCCGCCGATTTTCGGCAAGCGAGCGACTTTCTCGACGAACGAAAGTGGATTCCCGAACGCCGCATCCGCTTTAGCGCGGGTTGGGGCACGTTGCTTACCAATGATTTTCGCAACTGCAATGCTCAAGCCAACGGCGACTTCGATCCCGTAAGTCTGGTGTGCAAGCTCAACGATGCCAATGGCAGGCCGGCAGTGAAACTTTCCGACAACTTTGAAAAAGCGCTGGGACCCCGTGAAGAGATTCAGCGCTATCAGCGTGTGTTTGGCCTCGCTGGTGTTGCTGATGCGCCGGTTGTGGCGTAGTCGCAAAGAAGTTGCCCGTAAGCTTCCTTCGCACGTCTTGCAGAGGAGGAGTTCATGACCATCGATCAAGATCTCGAGAAAATTGCACTGCAGGAAAAGCGGCTGCAATTCACACATTTTGACTCGGAAGTGGCCTGGATCGTGGGAACCGCCTTGAAAGCGGCCGCTGAAAAACGCCATGTGGCCGTGGCCATCGATATTCAGCTCAACGGCCATGCTCTTTTTTCGTACGCCATGCCGGGAACCACGCCGGATAATTGGGACTGGATTCGCCGCAAGCGTAACGTCGTTCTGCGCTATCACCGCAGTTCCTACGCCGTCGGGTTGAAACACGAGCGCGCTCAAACCACTCTGCAGGAGAAGTCGGGTCTTGATTTAAAGGATTATGCGACCCACGGCGGCTGTTTCCCCATTCTCCTCGCGGGAACAGGGTGCGTCGGCACGATCACCGTGTCCGGTTTGCCGCAGCGCGAGGACCATGCGCTGGTCGTTTCCGTTCTTCAGGATTACCTGCATCTGGCGGGCGAAGATCTGGCTCTCGACGCGCCTTCAGGCTCTTGATCGCAAGGAACGCGCCAACCGGACAACTGACCGGGTCGCTCGAGCTGGCCTGAACACTTGCGCTATTCAATGCGCTGTTTCCGCACTGCGCCCGGACCGGTGGAATCCCCCAGCCAGTCTGCCCCGGCCAACTCAGCGCACGCCTCTCGGTCATTTCCACGTGAAGTGGTGGAGATGATGCATGAGCGCGCAGCTCAGATGACCAAGGACGAACCAGAATACCGCCTGAAGCACCTTCTTGAGCGTCGGTGACATGACGCATGATCAACCTGGACGCCTATTGCGTCAACAACGATTCCCAACGCGTGCAGGTTCCCGGCTGCCGTCCCGAACTGCAAAAAATCTCTTGCATCCCTCTGGATCGACAGCCACACGTCTTAATTAAATGGCCGCTGCATGGGGAAGCTAGCATTGACTCTGCGTCCGCAGACCAGTAAGATGCCTGCCTCTGTTCGCGGTCCATTGCCGTTTGAGGAACAGAATGCCCAGTCTAAGGCTCACCATGCAACTCCTTCCGTATACACTGCAGCTTCCGGCTGCTTCCCTTGTATTCCCATCGCAGAGAGATGAATATCTGGGTGCAGCCCGCTCACGCTCGGCGGCAGCGCGCTGGCGGCCGACGATAAGGTCCGCTGGAGAGATTGCTGGGAGCATCGTGGGGCGTTCTTGATTTCGGAGTTTGAGGATTGTCTGAGGAGGCTCGAAGATGAATTGGAGCGAAGGAAGTAGGACCTTGGTTCGCGGTTTGCTGTTTTCTGCGGTTCTCTTGTTTGCGGTCTCGGAAGTCGCGTTGGCCCAGAAGAAGCCTTCCGGTTCGGCACCCAGTAAGCCTGCGGCGTCATCGCCCAAGCCTGCGGCAGCTCCCAAGCCGCAGACACACGCGCCTACGGGTGGTGCGGCCCACTCGGGCACGACCGGCGGGGCGCATGGTCCCACCACCAATACGGCGCACGGCCCCACGACCGGCGGGGCGCATGGTCCCACCACCAATACTGCCCACGGCCCCACGACCGGCGGGGCGCATGGTGCCACCACGAATACCGCGCACGGCCCCACGACCGGCGGGGCGCATGGTCCCACCACCAATACTGCCCACGGCCCCACGACCGGCGGGGCGCACGGCGCCACCACCAATACTGCCCACGGCCCCACGACCGGCGGGGCGCATGGTGGCACAACTGGTGGGACGCATGGCGCCACCAATACCGCTCACGGGGGCGTTTCCAAGCCCGGCGCGAATGGCAGCACCCACAATTTCAACTCCAGCGGCAAAAGGACCAGTGTTGAAACTAAGAGTGGTACGCGAGCGAATTTCAGCCGCAGCGGTCATGTCAGCACCATTCATACCCGCAACGGAATGACCATCAACCACGGCGCTCATGGCGAGCGGCGATTCGAGTCCCGGCGGCGCGACGGTGGCAGAGTCGTCGGCTACGGCCATGGCCGTGGTTATGCCGAGCATGGCTACTACCGGGGCGGCCATCCTTATATGCGGCGCACCTATTACTACGGTGGCCGCCGTTACGCGTACGCCTATCGCGGGGCCTACTACCATGGATATGCCTACTACGGGTATGTTCCGCCTTACTACTACGCCCCCGCTTATTATGGCTGGGCTTACAATCCTTGGGCCGCCCCCGTGGCCTATGGTTGGGGCTGGGGTGGAGCTCCTTGGTACGGGTATTATGGCTACTACTTTAATCCTTATCCGGTTTACGCCTCCCCGGCATTCTGGATAACGGACTATTTGCTGGCCGCCAATCTCCAGGCAGCGTATGAAGCTCGAGCGGCGGCAAAGGCCGAGGCCAATGCCGATGCCGAAGCCGAGGAGCAACCGGCATCCGGCGGCCCGGTCGCTCTTACTCCCGAGGTCAAGCAGCAGATTGCCGACGAAGTGAGAGCCCAGATCGCGGAGCAACAACAAGCGGCCGCGCATCCCGAACCTGCCGCGGCAGTCACTAGTACTGCTCCGGCCGGCGGAGGCCAGAACGGCCCTGATGAAGTTCCCGCCGCTCTGAATCCAGCGCGGCGTACGTTCATCGTGTCCGCGGTTCTCAGTGAATCCACACCCGACGGAACCGAATGTTCCTTGAGCTCCGGTGATGTGTTGACGCGCATCGAGGACACCCCGGACGCAGACCAGAACGTGAAGGTACTTGTGGCCAGCAGCCAGAAGAATGACTGCGCCTCCGGGTCACAGGTGGCCGTCGCCGTTCAGGATCTGCAGGACATGCACAACGACTTCCAGGCCAAGATCACCGAAGGCCTCGGGAAGCTCGCGGAAAACCAGGGCAAGAACGGCATTCCCGCCGGTCCTGCAGCGGGTGCCAAACCCAATCCCAACGGTCAGGCGCAGCCGGACTTGACGGTAGAGGCCGACTTGAAGGCGCAGCAAGACGAGGCTGGCCAAGCCGAGAAGGAAGTCCAGGACGCCTCCTCGAGCGCCAGCGACGACTAGTGGAGGAACGCCGGATACGACATCCGGTAGCGTAAGCATAAGTGGGAGCGTTGGCCTCGTTCGGCTGATGCTCCCTTTTTATACCGGGAAATCCAGTTTTGTAAGCAGCGGTTCCTTGGGCCTGGGAGAGCGAGCAGTCGAAAGAAGGAGCTTTCAATGAACGGGAGAGCGGCGCGGATAATCCGGATGGTTGCAGTGGTCTTTGCGGGGATGTTTCCCTGGATGCTGGCGGAAGCGCAGAACGGCGGGGCTGATTCCCTGGAGAGTCAGCTTGCCGCGAAATACAAGCTGGTGAAACTGGGCACGGATTCCACCGGCCTTACGGTGCTCGAAGCCGGCACGGTACTGGTCATCAAAAAAGGCGGAATTATCAGCGTCCCCTCCGGAAACGCGGTTATCCTGCCCAGCACCGTAAAAGATGGCCAGGTTCACGCGGCCAGCAATACGGCCGCGCAGGGAGTTAGTAAATTCCTGAAATGGAAGGGCGTGTCGGACCCCACGGGTGCGGCGTCGACGGACACGAAGTTCCTGACCGTCGGGGAGAAGGTTTACGTCTCCAAGATCGACGTCAATCGCAAGGACTCCAAAGTTGCGCTCACGATTATCGAGTGTGACACCTGCAATTCGGTTCAGGATCCCTCCCAGCGAAGAGGGCAAGTTGTCTTTTTGTTCCCGAAAGACTATTTGAGCGGCGCCGATGGCGGCCAAATCTCGGACCTCATCAACCAAACCCTCGAGATCCAGGCGGATGATAGCGGCCAGCAAGATCAGCAGCAGGGACAAGACGCGCAGGGCCAGCAGAACGCACAGGCGCAGCAGCAGGCCCCGGCCCAGCAGCAGCCCGCCGCGCCGCCCCCGACGATTCAGTTGGGCCAAACCCCCGATGAAGTCACGGGCGCCCTGGGCCAGCCGGAGAAGATCGTCAATCTCGGCGCCAAGCAGATTTACTACTACAAAGATATGAAGGTCACGTTCGTGAAGGGCAAAGTCTCCGACGTGCAGTAAAGTTAGCAGCCTCGCTTCGTTCCACCGACGTGCATTCGTAAGATGAGCGAAGCGTTGTTTAATGGCGGTCCTTCGCCCAAGTTGCATTCCCCCGCATCATCCCGCACTCAAAATCTGTCATTCCGACCGGAGGGACGGCGTCGTTGGCCGTCCCGGAGCGGAGGAATCGCTCCTCGACTGCGGATTCCAGGCGCAGCGCCTCTGGCCACCGGCATTATGTTCTTTCGCCCACATACCACGGCGCGCTCACCGTGAAGATGCGTTCATTCCCTTGCACCAGCAGCGTCCATTCCAGCAGCCGGCCCCGCTGATTGTGCAGGAAATATTCATACCACCTGTCTTCCACCAGCTCGGGGATGACCACGATGATGTTGCGGTCGGGATGCTTCTTTGAAAGATCGAGAATGAATTGAATGATGGGAATGATGATGAAGCGGTATGGGGAAGGCAGTATCTGAAGCTGCGGCGCCTCCTTGCCGGCGATGCGAAATGGCTCTTCAACGTAACGCTGCCAGTCCTCGCGAAGCAATTCGGAGTTCTCTGCGGGCTCGACGTGCAGCGCGATCACTTCCGTGGAAAGCCGGGCGGCAAATTCAATTCCTTGCCGGGTAATGTTGCTCCAGCGGTCCACGGGAACAACGGCAATGGGAGGCTGGCTGAGGCTTGCCGGGTTGACGGGAACCATGCAAGTGGTTTGAACCTTCACAGAGTGGTAGTGGCGGCGGACCACGGTGAAGAAGACAATCGCCAGCGGAATGAAGAGCAGCGTGATCCACGCGCCTTGCGCGAATTTCGCCACTAGCACCACCACGACGGTGATTCCGGTAACCAGTGCGCCCAGACCATTGACCAGCGCGCTCCTCAGCCAGTGTGGACCGCGTTCTCTCCGCCAGTGCATCACCATCCCGGACTGCGAAAGCGTGAACGCCAGAAATGCGCCCACGGCATAGAGCGGGATCAGCCGGTCGGTCACCCCGCCAAAAAGAATCAGCAGCCCGCCGCAGAGCACCGCCAGCACAACGATTCCGTACGTATACACAAGCCGCCGCCCGCGGTAGCCGAAGGCGTGCGGCAGGTAGTTGTTCTGCGCGATGGCCCGGCACAGGCGCGGAAAATCCGCGAAGGCCGTGTTGGCGGACAACGAAAGTACAAAAAGAATCGAGCCAATGGTCAGGTAGTAGAAATAGCCTTTGCCGAAAACCGCGGCGATGAGCATCGAGAGCAGGCTCTGGTAACCCGGCTGCCCGGATCAGTTGCGGCGATGCCGTAAACCTTTACAAGATAGGAAATCCCTGCCAGCAGCACCGCCAGGACAAAAATAATCACGGTAAGGCTGCGCTGCGCGTTTTTCACCGCGGGCTCGCGAAAGGCCTTCACGCCGTTGCTCACAGCTTCCACGCCGGTCAACGCCGTGCAACCGCTGGCGAAAACTTTCAGCAGCAGCCAGTAGGTGACAGCCTGGGTCATCGGAGGCGCAGGCGGAAGGGGAGCTGCTGGCACCGGATGTCCGCCACTGAGGAGAACGCGGAGAATGCCCGCGACGATGGTAATCAGGAGCGTGCCGACAAAAAGATACGTGGGAAGCGCGAAGGCCACGCCCGCATCGCGCACGCCGCGCAGATTGACGATGGTGATGACTACCAGAATGCCCACACAGATGGACACCGTGTGCGGCAGCAGCGACGGTGCAGCCGAGACCAACGCGCCCACTCCCGCGGAAATCCCCACGGCCGCGGTCAGGATGTAATCGGCCAGGAGCGCCGCCGCAGCCAGCAGCGCCGCCGGTGTGCCCAGGTTGAAACGCGCCACGGTATACGAACCGCCGCCGGAGGGATACGCGGCGATGGTCTGGCGATAAGAGAAGTACACGATCACCAGCAATGTGATGATCGCCGCGCTGATCGGAACGATGTAGCGCACGCCGAGAAGGCCGAGGGGAATCAGAAGGCTGAGCGCCGCTTCCGGGCCATAAGCCGCCGAGCTTAGCCCATCGAGTCCAAAGATGGGGATGCCCTGTACGGGTCCGATTTTTTCGGCGCGCTCGTCGCTGGTCTTGATCGGCTTGCCAACAACGATGTCGAGTATGTTCATGAGCAGCGGCGTCCCATGGAAGCTTCGCTCCAAGAAAATCAAATTCTACGCGAAAAGTAAGAAGTCGCCATCACAGAGATGCGGACCTGAGACCGCATTCAGCGCGCCAACTCCCGGCAAGTCCCATAATTGGAGCCTGATCGCCTTTCGAGCAGCCAAACCGCAACTGCTTCGCCTGTCGAGCCATTTAAGAATGTAACCGTAGCTGGGGTTGTCGAGACATTGGAAATGTAACCGGAAGCTTGTTGTTGCGACGGTGGGAAAGCGGGGATCCCGCGGGGGGTGCGGGATTCCCGAGCGCAGCGGTTTTGCCGCGGCCGTTGGCCCGCTGGCCGCTCGTTTGTTCGGGCGTCATTTCCTGCACCGCCTTTGGACTCAGGCGGCGATTCGCCAGGCGAGCGATGCGCTCCAGCTTGCGCTCGACGCTGCGGCTCAGTTGAAACGGGTCCAGCTGTTTTCGCAACTGCTCGAGCTGCGCCACCTTCAGCGCATCCGCTCCGGCGCACTCGCGCACGCGCTCGAACGGCGTGCGTGCCGCGTCGTACACGCGGCGCACCTTGCTGCCCACGCGCACCTTCTTCAGCAACTTCACCGAAGGCAGAAACAGGTTCAGCCATAAGCGCAGTTCGCGGCTGTACAGTTCGTTGCAGGCGGCCACCGCCTCGTGCGTGTCATAGCGATCCCAGCCCAGCAGCTTGCGCACATGCGTCCAGTTCTTCTGCTCGACGTGCGCGTTGTCGTCCTTCTTGTACGGCCGCCCGCGGGTCATCTGAATCTGTCGTTGTTCGCACCAACTTTTCAGATGCCAGTTGATGAACTCGCTGCCGTTGTCGGAATCCACGCCCAGCAGCGCAAAGGGCAGCACCCCGGCGATCTCGTTTAAGGCCCGTTGTACGGCCTCTTCGCCGCGCCCCAGCACCGCCCGCGATTCCGTCCAAGTGGTGTGAATGTCGGTGACGTTCAGAGTGTGCGCGAACTCTCCGCTGGCGGAATTCCCGGAATGCGAAACCAGATCGATTTCTGTGAAGCCCGGCTGGTGCACATCCCAGCGGTCCGTCTTCACCGGAATGTGGTGCTTGAGCAGATAGCCCGGCTTGGTCCGGCCATAAATGCTCCGCCGCCGTTGCGTCTTCTGCGCCTTCAGCCGGCGGTCCATCTGCCGCGCGCTGATCCGCAAAAGCTGCTGCGCGATCTCCGGCCGCAAACGAAAGTGTTTGCGGATCCACGGCAACCACTGCGGCAACAGCGCTTTCAGCCGCACCGACCAGGGATACCCCGCCGCTTCCCAAACGGCCGTCAGCACGGCCTGGGTTTCCTGGCTGTAGGTCAGGCCGCGCCGCCGCTCGCGCACCTTTCCCCTTCTGGGTGGCGCTCCATTCAACAAGCGAATCGCATACTTCCGGTGATAGCCCGTGTT
>CAWADS010000048.1:0-79385 GCA_963780785.1 Candidatus Acidiferrales bacterium | reverse complement strand
TCATGAGTCCAGCTCAATCGCCGTCAGCGGGCGGTGCCTTTGGCGGATTCGTAGGCGTGGTTGAGCCACCACAGAGCGTCACGCAGATCGGCATCGCTAGATAATTCGAAGGAGAACCATCCTTTGCCAGGCACGCGCGTGGAAGTGTCGAGGCGCGGCTCCTTTTGCGCTCGCTGGAATAAGGCCGTGGGCATCGGGTCGAATTTGAGAATGATGGAGGAAGAAGTGAAGAGGCCGCGAGAGTATGGCAGCGCCGCGAAGATGGTCCGCCGGCGGTAAATCGAACGGAAACCAAACATGCGCTTGCAGATGACGCCGGGCCATGTTTTCAGTTCGGCTTCGAGCATGGCGGACCAGTGCTTCATCTCTTCGGAGATGGCGGGCAATCTGGGTCGGTCGCGGCGCTTTGAATTTCTGCCGGCAGGTTTTCTCGCGTGTTTCACGGGAGATGCCCTTAGATTGCCATCGGCGCGGGGCCGGCGGGTGGCAGGAGCAACTTCGGCTCGCGTGAGCGACTGCACCTGCTCGAGCGTGGCGTCGGGCGCGAGTTCGCGCAGCAGCAGGCCCTCGGGCGTGACGTCGATGAAGGCGAGCTCCGTCACGATGTGATCCACCACTTCGACGCCGGTCAGCGGCAGCGTGCATTTTTTCAGGATTTTGGGCTTGTTGTCGCGCGTGGCGTGCTCCATGGCGATGAACACGCGCTTCGCGCCCGCCACCAAATCCATCGCGCCGCCCATGCCCTTCAACATTTTTCCGGGGATGGACCAGTTCGCAAGATTTCCTTTTTCATCCACCTGAAGGCCACCGAGAACGGTCAGGTCGATGTGGCCGCCGCGAATCATGGCGAAGGAATCCGCGGACGAAAAATAGCAGGTGCCGGGGATTTCGGTGACGGTTTCCTTGCCGGCATTGACGAGGTCGGCGTCAACTTCGGACTCGAGGGGATAGGGGCCGACGCCGAG
Source organism: Candidatus Acidiferrales bacterium (assembly GCA_963780785.1). Taxonomy (GTDB): domain Bacteria; phylum Acidobacteriota; class Terriglobia; order Acidiferrales; family UBA7541; genus Acidiferrum. The sequence continues at coordinate 78,420 of CAWADS010000048.1, read as the reverse complement.
CATGCCATTTTCCGATTGCATGACGACATCCATGCCTTCGGGAATGAAATTGGCAACCAGTGTGGGAACGCCTATGCCGAGATTGACGTAGTAGCCGTCGCGCAGCTCGCGCGCGATGCGCTTGGCGATGCGTTCGCGTTTTTGGTCGTCGGTCAGGGGCATGAGAAGTTCTCAGTCGACAGTTTACAGTTATCAGTCAAGCCAAAACCGGCCGGTCTGAAGACCGGCCACTACAATTTTCGCACAGTGCGCTGTTCGATGCGTTTTTCGAAGTGCGCGCCTTGAAAAATGGCATCAACATAAATCCCGGGCGTGTGCACGAAATCGGGATCAATCTGCCCGGGCTCGACAAGTTCTTCCACCTCCCCGACAACGAAATCGGCGGCCGTGGCCATCATGGGGTTGAGATTGCGAGCCGTCTTGCGATAGACGAGATTGCCCCAGCGATCGCCTTTCCACGCCTTGACGAAGGCGAAATCGGCGCGCAAGGCGCGTTCCAGGACGTACATGCGGCCGCCAAATTCGCGGGTTTCCTTGCCCTCGGCCACCACCGTCCCAAAGCCAGTGGGAGTGTAAAAAGCGGGAATGCCCGCGCCACCCGCGCGCAGGCGTTCGGAGAGCGTCCCCTGAGGATTCAACTCCACTTCGAGTTCGCCGCTGAGCGCGAGCTGCTCGAATTGCTTATTTCCCCCGATGTACGTGGAGATCATCTTCTTGACCTGGCGGGTTTGCAGCAGGACGCCGACGCCGCAGTCTTCCACGCCACCGTTGTTGCTGACAATGGTAAGGTTCCGGGTGCCTTTGCGGCGCACCGCGGCGATCAAGTTTTCGGGAATGCCGCAAAGCCCGAAGCCGCCGATAAGGATGGTCATGCCATCGCGAAGATTGGCGATGGCGTCGTCCGGGGATGCGATGCGCTTGTCCACTTCCCACCCTCTCCGCGTTCAGCGGAGACTTCGCGGCAAGTTTACTCCAGTTCGCCAAGAATACAGAATGGAGAGCCCGGCCGCTAAAGTGAATCTACCCTCACATCGGGTCGCTTGCACTCCATAACCTTGAGGGACCTTGAGGCCGCATTCCACGAGGTGATATCTTCGGGCCTGCAGAAGCAATGATCGTTGTACACAGGCTCACGGCAGGAAGCAACGGAGAGAGCGCCGATGAAAGTAGCCTATCTTGACATCGAAACGAACTACATCGGCCAATTCAAGAGCGACGACGACCGGTTCTTCCGCGACTCCAGGAATCACCTGATCACGGTTCTCGGTGTCAGGCTTTTGGACAATGAAAGCGACGTGTTTGTGCAGCTCTTCGATAAAGAGGTTACGAAAGCGAACTTGGCCAAGGCTCTCGAGGGCACGAAGAAAATCGTGACCTATAACGGCCGCTCCATCCCCGATCCCATCAAGCAAAGAGTGGGGTTCGACTTTCCCGTCATTGCCGCGCAATTGGGCATTGTTTTGGACAAGGAGTATCAACATCTCGATCTCTGCCCGGAATGCTGGAAGCGCAACTTGTATGGCGGCCTGAAAAAGGTAGAGCGAAAGCTGGGCTTGCGGCGGCAATTCCCGGACCGGGAAGGCGCCTGGGCCATGGAAACGTTTCGCGCTTATGTGAAAACGGGCGACGAAAAGCTGCGCAGCGAACTGCTCGCCTACAATCGCGAGGATGTCTTCATGCTGCGCGAACTCGAACTTAAATTGGCAAAGCTTTAGCCTGAACCGGCGCCGGAGCTGCAGCTACAGGCTGCGCAGGAGTTTGTAAAGTTCGTTGGCGGCGTCGAAATCGGCTTCGAGTTCGCGGGAGCCGAGGCGTTCGCGCAAATCATCGAGGCGGCGGGCAAACAAGTCAAGCGCGACGGAGAGCACTTCGCGATTGGTGAGCACGATATCGCGCCACGTGCTGTACGGGCTACCGGCGAGGCGCAGCGAATCGCGCAATCCCGGCCCCGCCAGCGTGATGGGCAAGCCATTTTCGTCCAGGTGGTCGAAGAGAAAAGACGCCAGCGCCACGGCCGCGAGTTGCGGGAGATGCGAAGCCAGACCAACGGCGTAGTCGTGCTGTTTCGCGCCGAGCCACATCGGGCGCGCCCCCATTTTCCCCAGAATTTTCACGAACGCGACCACGCGCGGATCGCGGCTCTCCCCGGAATCGCTGGTCAACGCGTAAGTGGCGTTGCGAAAAAGGTCCGCGTCCGCGTGCTCGAAGCCGGAGAGTTCGCGCCCGGCCATGGGATGCCCGCCGAGAAAGTACGGGCCGCCTTCCTGGGGGAAAAGTTCCGCGGCGGCTTGCGTGATGCGCTGCTTCGTGCTGGAGGCGTCCGTGACCAGCGCGTGCGACGCGGCGTGCCGCGCAATATCCGGCAGCAAATCGAGGGTGGCGCCGATGGGCAATGCGATGTAGACGAGATCGGAATCGCGCAGCGCAGGTTCGAGCGAATCGGAGAAGGTTTCGTTAAGTGCGCCGCTTTTTCGCGCCTGCTGCACCACTTCGGCGCGATCCCACCCGGCGATGTGCAAGTCCGGCGCATATTTGCGCAGTGCGAGCGCGAAGGAGCCGCCAATCAGGCCGGTGCCAAGGATAGTGACGCGTTGGATCAGGTGTGGGGCCATGTGCCGGACAAGTTTACCGTGGACAGTTTACAGTTCACAGTCGGAGAAGGAGTAGAAATATTGGCGCGAAGACGCGGAGCAAATGGAGAAGGGAAGCACTTTGACTTTTCATTGCGCGCGGCGCCGAATCTGCTCCATCCAGCCATCGAAGTTCAGACCAGCCGCCGGCCGACGGCTGGCGCAATGATGCGCAGTTCGCCCATGAGTTGCGCGAAATGCGTGGGATCCAGCGACTGCGCGCCATCGGAGAGCGCGTGGTCGGGATCGTTGTGCACTTCGATCAGCAGCCCATCCGCGCCCGCGGCAATGGCGGCGCGCGCCATCGGCGGCACTTTGTCGCGGCGCCCCGTGCCGTGCGAGGGATCGGCAAATATAGGCAGGTGCGACAATTTCTGAATCACGGGAATCGCGACGATATCCAAGGTGTTGCGCGTGGCCGTCTCAAAAGTGCGAATCCCGCGCTCGCAAAGGAGGACATTGTAATTTCCGCCGCTCAGGATGTACTCCGCGCTCAGCAACCACTCTTCCATGGTGGCGGACATGCCGCGCTTCAGCAGCACCGGCTTCTGAACTTCACCAAGGGCGCGCAAAAGAAAATAGTTCTGCATGTTGCGCGCGCCAACCTGAAAGATGTCCACGTACGCGCCCATCATCTGGATTTGCGAAGGATCCATCACCTCGCTGACGACGAAGAGGTTGAACTTGTCCGCGGCCTCGCGCATCAGCTCCAGTCCTTTTTCGCCCATGCCCTGGAACGCGTACGGCGAAGTGCGCGGCTTAAAAGCGCCCCCGCGGAGAATCTTGGCGCCCGCCTTGGAGACGCATTCCGCGATGGAGAGGATCTGCTCGCGCGATTCCACGGAGCACGGACCCGCCGCAACAACGATTTCGCTCCCGCCGATTTTCACGCCGCGCCCCAGGTCAATGATCGTGCCCTGCGGCTTGAATTGACGGCTGGCCAGCTTGAACGGCTGCGTGATGCGCACGACCTCGCGCACGCCTTCGAGCAGCTCGAAATCGCGATGATCGAAATCGCGGTGGACGCCCACGGCACCGATTACGGTGTGCGAAGCCCCGGTCGAGCGATGCACGTCAAAGCCGCCGGCGATCACGCGGTCAATGACGTGCTGAATCTGCTCGTCGGTGGCTCCTTCATGCATGACGATGACCATGATGGCTAGACCTCAGTTCCTGCAATTCGGTTGGTGCGGCATAAAATCGCATGCCTCGGCGTCATTTGGACTCCTCGTCGGAAGATTGCTCGCCGTGCATGGCCAGGCGCTCGGCGGAACGCGCTTCGTCAATGATGCGCTCAAAGAGGCGGCGAATCGCGGCGTCGCTGAGCGGCCCTTTGTTCTGGCTCTCCACGTTCGCGAGCACTTCGTTTTCGCGGTCCGGCTGGTAAAGGGGAAGATGGGATTCCTGCTTGAGGCGGCCTGTTTCCAGGGCGCATTGCGAACGCTCGTTAAGCAGCTCGACGAGTTTCTTGTCGATTTCATCAATGCGTCGGCGCCAGTCGGCTAGATTCATGGCGCCGCCTCGCGGATCGAAAAGGGATCCATCGACTGCGCGACTCGGCCGCCACACTGCAGCGCGCAAGATAAAACCGGGTCGCTTCGCTCGGGATGACAAAATGAGGGGCTGGCTAGCGAAATCATGGCGCAACCTCGCGGCGGGAGAGGCCGCGGCGCGCAGCTTCCTTGAGAGCGCGGACGCGTTCGCGCAAGGCTGCGGCTGCCGCTCGGGCGAAACTGCCTTCTCAATTTCGGAGACGAGGGCAGAGCCAACCACCGCGGCGTCCGCGAGCCCGCCCAGCACGGAGACGTGGCCCGGCAATGAAATCCCGAAGCCCACGGCAATGGGAAGCTGTGTGAAGCGGCGCGCTCGCCGAAGGAGAGCTGGCAAATCGTCGGGCAGCGCGTCCTTCGCGCCGGTCACGCCAGTGCGCGAGATCAAGTAAAGAAAACCTGAGGAACACGCGGCGATTTTCACGAGTCGCTCATCGGTAGAAGTGGGAGCAGCCAGGAAGATGGTGTCCAGATGATGCGCCTGCAAGATTTGGCGATAGTCGGCCGCTTCTTCCGGCGTGAGATCGGTGACGAGCACGCCGTCGGCGCCAGCTTCCGCGGCGGCGGCGGCGAATTTCTCCAAGCCCATCTGAATGATGGGATTGAAATAGCTGAAAAGTACCAGCGGCACCTCGCTGGATTGGCGAATTTGCCGCACGAGCGCGATCACGCCGGCAAGCGTTGTGCCGGACTTCAAGGCGCGTTCGGAAGCGCGTTGAATTGTGGGACCATCGGCCAGGGGATCGCTGAAGGGCACGCCCAGTTCGATGACGTCAGCGCCCGCCTCGGCCAGTGCCAGGACGAAGTCGCGCGTTGCATCCAGCGTGGGGTCGCCCGCAGTAATGTACGCGACGATGCCCAGTTCGCCCGTGGCGCGGAGTTCCGCGAAACGCCTGGCGATGCGAGTTGTGAGAGCGACAGTCATTTAGCGCCACTTCGCCCAGTACGACGTGCAATCACTGGATAAAAGCATACAAAAATGGCGCCGAAGGAACACGGCATCACGTCAATTTACCGAGCAGCCGGGTGTACGTGTCCATGTCCTTATCGCCGCGGCCGGAAAGATTCATGATCACTAGGTCGCCGGGCTTGAATTGCGGCAGGCGCTCGACGAGGCCGGCGAGGGCGTGCGCGGATTCCAGCGCGGGGATGATGCCCTCGGTGTGCGCAAGAAGCTGCGCGGCTTCGAGAGCGGCCTGATCGGATACGGCGGAGTATTCGGCGCGATGCTCATCGGCAAGCCAGGCGTGTTCCGGACCAACGGCGGGGTAATCGAGACCAGCCGAAATAGAATGTGTAGTGGCGATCTGGCCATCTTCGTTTTGCAAAACGTAAGTGAAAGTGCCCTGCAACACGCCGGGCCGCGCGCCGGTGAACCCCTGATGCGCAGCAAGACGCGCGGCGTGTTCGCCAAGGCCGTTGCCGCGTCCGCCCGCCTCGATGCCGACGAGTTTCACATCCGCATCCTTCAGGAATTCATAGAACAATCCGATGGAGTTGGAGCCGCCGCCGACGCACGCGTAGAGATGCGTGGGTAAACGTTTCTCAGCTTCCAGAATTTGCGCCCGCGCCTCGTGCCCAATCACCGCCTGGAAATCGCGCACCATCGTGGGGTAAGGATGCGCGCCCAGCACCGAGCCCAGCAGATAGTGCGAAGTGCGCACATTCGTGACCCAATCGCGCATGGCTTCGTTGATGGCATCCTTCAGCGTGCGGCTGCCGGACTCCACGCCAATCACTTCCGCGCCAAGCATACGCATGCGCGCGACATTCAGCGCCTGCCGCGCCATGTCCTCCGTGCCCATGTACACGGTGCATTCCAGGCCGAGATGCGCGGCCACGGTGGCGGAGGCCACGCCATGCTGCCCCGCGCCCGTTTCCGCAATGATGCGCGGCTTGCCCATCTTCACGGCGAGGAGCCCCTGTCCGATGGCGTTGTTGATTTTGTGCGCGCCGGTGTGCAGCAGGTCTTCGCGCTTCAGGTAGATGCGCGGCCCGCCAAGTTTCGCGGTGAGGCGCGCAGCGAACTGTAGCGGCGTGGGCCGGCCGGCGAAATTCTTCAGCAATTCCCGCAGCCGCGCTTGAAACGCCGGATCGGCTTTGGCGAGTTCGTAGACGCGCTCAAGTTCAAACAGCGGCACCATCAGCGTTTCCGGAACGTAACGGCCGCCATAAGGGCCGAAGCGCCCGGGCGTGGTGGCGGGTATGGTGATTTGGGTGCTCATGGGTCGAACGAACATTGTACAGCGAGATGGGATGGGAACGGAGCCGGATGGTCGCGTCAAGCGGGATTGCGCTAGGCGCGGGCCACTTCGTCGAAAAAAGCTCGGAGCTTACCGGGGTCTTTCCTGCCGGGCCGCGATTCGACGCCGCTGGCCACATCCACGGCGTAAGGGCGCACTGTGCGTATCGCCTCGCCCACATTTTCGGGCGTGAGGCCCCCGGCGAGGATGATGCGGTGCGAAGCGGCGAGTTTGCGCGCGAGGGACCAGTCAATGGTTCTGCCGGTGCCGCCGAATTGCTTGGGCTCGCTTGCGCCGGGCGCGGCGTCCAGCAAGAACGCGGAGGCCGAGCGGAAACGAGGGAAAAGCTTCTCCGAAAATTCCGGGCCCATGTGAACAGCCTTGATCACCGGCAATCGCTTGGCGCAGAAATCCACGTTCCGGGCGCACTCATCCCCGTGAAGCTGCACCGCATCAAGGCGCAAACTCAGGGCCAGAGCCGTGACGGCGCTGGGCTTCCAATCCACGAAGATGCCCACGGCGCTGATGAAGGGCGCCAGCTTGCGGCGGATGTTCCAGGCATCGGCCGGGGAAACCGCGCGCGGGCTCCGCTCGTAAAAATTGAAACCCAGGGCGTGCGCGCCAAGTTCCGTGGCCAGGCGGGCGTCGCTGGGATTGGTGATGCCGCAAATTTTGACGCGGACCATGAGGAATAGTGTACGCGAAACAGGGCGGGTGCAGGCACCGAGCCTACACATTGACGGTGGGTTCGTTCCTCGCCTGCCACAAGCTGAAGCCGGTATTGCTGACTACACCTTCAGAACGTCGCCTTCGTGCGCGACCATTTCATACAAGACTGGGTTGACAAAAAAGCCGAGCAACAGTCGCGAGAGCAGCCCGGCGACGACCACGATGGCAAACGGCTTCTGCGTGTCGCTGCCCACACCGGTGGACATCGCGGCAGGGAGAAGCCCCAGGCAGGCCACCAGCGCGGTCATCATGATGGGGCGCAGGCGGAGGAGCGAAGCTTCCCGCGTGGCTTCGCGTATGCTCCTCCCCTCCAGCCGCAGTTTGTTGATGTAACTCACCAGAATGACCGCAGTTTCGACGGAAACGCCGAGTAAGGCGAGAAGGCCCAAAGAGCTGGAGACGCTGAGCGGCGTATGCGTGAGCTTCAAGGCGATCAAAGCGCCGACGGGTTCGGTGAGAACCACGCCGAGAGCGATGGTGACCGGGAATTTGAAGTTCCCGTAGAGAGCGAAAAGGATGAGAAAGATCAGCACCACGGCGAGCGGGCCAATGATGTAGAGTTGCGCCTTGGCATCGAGGAGTTCACTGTATTCGCCGCCCCAATCCAGGTGGTAACCCTCTGGCAGGCGCACCTTCTGAGCGATGTTCTTCTGCCCGTCACGGACGATGCCTTCCAGATCGCGCCCCACAATCGAAAACTGGATGCCGATGTAGCGCGAGTTGTTTTCGCGATAGATGAAGGAGGCCCCGGTGGATTCCTTGATGGTGGCAAGCTCGGAAAGCGGAATCTGCTGGCCAGCGGGGGCGGGCACGAGGAGATTTCCGATTTCGTGGGCGTCGGAGCGGAACTTCGGGTCCATGCGCACGACGAGATTAAAAAGTTTTTCTCCCTGAATCACCTGGGTCGCCGCCTGGCCGCCGACGGCAGCTTGCACGACGGCTTCGACATCGGCAACGTTGATGCCATAGCGCGCGATTTTCGCGCGATCGGCGTCGATGATCAGGCTGGGCTGGCCGAGCTCGCGGACCACTGTCAGTTCGGTGTAGCCAGGCGTCTTGTCGAGGACATTCTTGATTTCGACGGCCTTTTTCTCGAGGACGTCAAGGTCCGGCCCGAAAATTTTCACGGCGAGCGCCGATTTGAGGCCCGTGAGGGCTTCGTCAACGGCATCCTCGGCAGGCTGCGTGAAATTGAAAATCACGCCAGGATAGGAATCCAGTTTCTTCTGCAGGTCCGCGACGAGTTGTTCCTTGGTGCGCACGGATGTCTGCGACCACGATTTGTCTTTGTACGGCTTGAGGCCCACATAAAATTCGCAGTTGAAAAAACCCGTGGGGTCCGTGCCGTCGTCTGGCCGCCCAAGCTCTGAGCCCGTCACCGTGACCATGGGATATTGGATGAGCAAATCGCGGACCTGCGGCGCAAATTTGGCGGCTTCCTCGAACGAAATCGTGTACGGCAGGGTCGCGCGGACCCAGACGGCGCCTTCATCCAGATGCGGCAAGAACTCCCCGCCAATCAGAGGCACCAGGAGGAGCGTCGCGCCGAAAATCAACAACGAAGCAATGATGGTCGTTACCGGGTGATTCAGGCACCACTCGAGTCGGCCGGCGTAGTGATCGCGGATCCAATTGAAGACGCGGTTCTGCTTTTCCTTGACGCCCTTTTTGAACCAGTAAGACGCAAGGACGGGAACAACCGTGAGCGTGAGGATGAGGGCGCCGAGGAGCGCGAAGCCCATGGTGTCCGCCATCGGATGGAAGAGCTTTCCGGCGGGACCACGGAGGGCGTAGATGGGCAAATAGCCGGCGATGATGACGGCCACGGAATAAAAAATGGGGCGGTCGACGTCGCGAGCAGCGGTGAGGATGACGTCGGACAACCTGTAGGGGGTGCCATAACGCAGGCCGAGTTCGCGGTAGATGTTCTCCACCATGACGATGGTGCCGTCAATGATGATGCCGAAGTCGATGGCACCGATGGAGAGGAGGTTGGCGGCTTCTCCGGTCCAGTTCAGAAAGATGAAGGCGAAGAGGAGGGCCAGGGGGATGGTCAGGGCGGTGATAATCGCGGCACGGAAACTCACCAGAAAGAAGATGAGAACGATCAAGACAAGGATCATCCCGCGGAGCAGATTGCCTTCGACGGTATCCGTGGTGACACGAACGAGGTCGCTGCGGTCGTAGTACGGGCGAACTTTGACGTCAGGCGGCAGGAGGCTCTTGTTGATCTCCTCGGTTTTCTTCTCGACCGCTTCGAGGACGTTCTGCGTTTGCTCGCCCCGTCGCATCAGGATGACGCCTTCCACCGCGTCGTCGTCCTTCATCTGCTTGGTCTGGAAGCCAAAGATACCAAGGCGCGGCGCGTGGCCGATGACCACGCTACCGATGTCCTTGATGCGGACGGGGATGCCATTCAAGCTGGCGACCACGATTTCGCCGATGTCTTCCGTATTTTTTACCTGGCCGAGGCCCCGCACGTAGTAGAACTGCCCGCCTTGCGTGTAAAACCCGCCACCCGTATTGGCATTGTTGGCGTTGAGCGCCGCAACAATCTGAACGACCGGCAAGTGATAGTTGTAAAGCTTCACGGGGTCGAGGAGGACGTGATACTCCATCGTTGGCCCGCCAAAACCGGAGTCGTCCGCCACACCGGGCACACTCTTGTACGCGCGCTCGATGACCCAATCTTCGTAGGTATGCAATTCCATCGGAGAGCGATCCGGGCTCTCGATGACGTAGCGGTAGACGAGACCACTGGGGCTGAAAAGCGGAGCCATGCTCGGCGTGACACCTTGCGGCAGCGTGGCTTCGCCGATGCGCTCGAACACAACCTGGCGCGCAAAGTAAGGATCCACGCCTTCATCGAAGGTCAAGCGAAGGTCCGATAGGCCGTAGAGGGAGATGGAGCGCATGACGCTGAGGTGCGGCGAGCCGTTCATCGCCAGCTCAAGCGGCAGCGTGGTGAGGCGCTCAACCTCTTCAGCCGCGTGGCCGGGCCATTGCGTGATCAATTCCACCATCGGCGGCGAAAGATCCGGGTACGCATCCACGGGCATTTGCTGGAACGACCAGACACCCGCCACGATAATTAAGACCGTGAGCATGAGCACCAGGAAGCGCTGCTGAAGGGCGAGTTGGACGATGCGATTTATCATCGAGATGTTTCTGAAGCGCTCCTCTTAGTGTTGCAGGGAATTCCTGAATTGCAGGAAGAGGCTGCCGTCGCCCACGACGTGCTCGCCCTCCTTCAAGCCGCCGGCGATCTGCGTGCGGCCTTTGCTGCTGCTCCCGAGCGTGACCTGGCGCCGCGCAAACTGGTTGGCATTCGTTTGCACATAAGCGAAAGGCTGATTTTCCGTGTCGCGCAGTACGGCGGCGTCGGGAACCGTGATGGCGTCGGGAATGGACCCAGCGCCGACGAGCGCGGTCACGAACATGTCCTTCTTCAGTCTCTTCCCCGGATTCTGCGTAATGATGCGCGCCTGCAAGGTGCGCGTCGCGGGATCCAGCGCAGGCGCAATGTAGGAAATCTTCCCGTGAAAGAGGCCGGAGTAGGATTCCGTGTTGATTTCAACGGTGTCGCCGATGTGCACGAAGGGAAGATCGCCCTGGTAGACATTCACGAGGACCCACACGGTATTGGTATTGGAGATGGTGAAACACTGGGTCGTGCCTCCAACGAGAAGTTGCCCGGGGCCCACGAGGCGTTCCACAATTTCGCCGGTTACCGGGGCGATAACGGGAATCTGTGCGGTGGTTTGCGCGGACTGTTTGATCGCGGCCTCCGGATCCTTCAGACCCAGCGCCCGCAGGGCGTCCGCAGAGGATTCCATTCCCGCCTGAGCTTGTGTGCGATTGGACTCCGCCTGCTGGAGATCGGCCTCGGAGATGGCGCCGTGGGCGTAGAGATCCTGCGCTCGCGCGTACAGCCTGTCCGCAAGGGCGTAAGAATCCTTCGCTCTGATGTAGCCGGAGCGGGCTGCGGAGTAGTCCGGGCTGGTAACCGTGAGCAGCGGCTGGCCCGCTTGCACGAATTGGCCGGGCGCCACGAGGATTTCGTGGACCGGTCCGCCAACCGCCGCGAAAACAGGGGTGGTTGCAAAGGCGTCGTACGCCACAGAGCCCGTGAGGCGCAGCGTGCGCGCCAGAGGTCCCTTTTCCGCGGCCACGATCTGGATGTGCGACATCTGTTCCTTCGGAACGCTGAAGAGTTCGGCGGTGTCTGCCTTCGATTCGGAGGACGTGAACGAAGTCATCTTGGATTCCGATTCGCCGGGACCGGAGCCGCAACCCGAGAGAAAGACACTGAGGGGCGCGACGATGGCGACAACCGCCAGAAAGTTCGTGCTCTTTTTTGTGCAATGCTTCATGTCACATTCCTCGTGCCCACGGCCTGGCGCATCTGTTCGAGCGCGAGCATGTAATTGGCGAGCGCCTGGCGGTAGGCCAGCTGGTTGGCCCGGTAGGTTCGTTCGGCGTCCAGATAGTCGAGCAAACTGGCGGCGCCTTTGCGGTAGGCGTATTCGCTGATGTCGCGCGATTGTTTGGCTTGATCGACGTAGCCGCCCTGATACAGCTGAATGATTTCATCATTGGTGTGGAGATTTGCGTAGGCCTGGATCACGTCGGTGGAAACCTGTTGCGTGGTTTCGCCGGCCTGCTCTTGCGCCTGGGTGATGGCGTAGCGGGCGCGCGCGATTTCGCCCTGATTCCGGCTGAAAATGGGAAGGGGCATGTTGAAGTAAAATGCGCCGGTATTCAGGCCGGCGGTGTGGGTGTAATTAAAAGTGCCGGTGACGTCCATCTTGCCGTTGGCTTGCTGCAAAGCCAACTGGCTCTCCGCGGCAGCCACGGCTTGTTGCGCGGCGCGGAGATCGGGCCGGTTGAGGGCCGCCAGGGATTTCAGTTCGTTCAGGTTGGCGTGGACCGGCTGATAGTCGAGCGAGCCTTGCACATCGTAGTCATCGGGGACGGACTCAAAGCCGAGCAACTGGCGAAGAGCCGCCAGGCTTTGCAGCTTGGCCAATTTGGCGGTGGAAACGTCCGTTTGGAATTGCAGCAACTGGAGTTTGATCTTCAGAAAATCGCCTTCACTCAGGTCGCCGACGCGAAATCGCTCTTTACCGATGTCCACGGTTTTCTGGAAACTGTCCAGGTCCTGCTGCGCGAATTCCAGTGTCGATTCCGCCAGCAAAACATCAATGAATTGCTGGCCTACGTTGAAGATGAGCTGGCGCTCGCTGTCGGAAACTTGCGAACGCACCACGGTGGTCTGATCCCGCGCGGCCTGCAGGCGGTGCTGGCGTTTCTTGCCGCGCTCGAACAGATAGCCTACGCCGGCATCGAATTGCGCCTGCTGGTCAAGGTAGTCCGAGCTGAACTGGTTGGGCTGGAAGATCGGAAGGAACTGGGCATCGAGATCCAGCGTGGGATTGGGGCGGAGATTGGCGGTGACTTCTTCCGCCAGGCTCTGCTGAATGGTCGAGCGCAGCGCCTGCAAGGCATGGTTATGCAGGAGCGCCATGCGAATAGCGTCGTCCAGCGCGATGCGAGCCCGGCCGGATTGCGCCGTGTTGGACTGCGGCGGCGTGTTCGCCGGAGCAGGCGTGGCACTCTGTTGCGCCGCCGCGAACGCCGGCAAGATCAACAGTGTTACAACCAAAACCATTCCATTCCTCAAGTGATGACTCCTCGCGCATCCCTGACAGGGGGCGAACTACAACTTTATTTGGATAATGAGGGGTAGAAGGCGCCGCGCTAGGCGGCGGGAGGCGCTCGCGGCGCCACGTTGCGGAGAACTACCACAAATACTGTGGCTATCACACGGAGGACTACCGGCCCGTTGATTGCTGGCACCATCGCTATGACCAGGGAAGGCGTGGCGATGGCGGTCCCCGCCGTGGAGCAAATCGGGCAGAAGTGCGAAGCCGCGGAGTTGGAGCTCAGGTCCGCGCAACAATGCAATTGCGCCCCGAGAAAAACGACCCCGAGGAGTAAAGCCAAGAGGTAGACTCGCTTTGTTTTGCCAGGCATTTAGCCGGAATTCCCTTGTTGCTCTCCAAGCTCTAGCATACTACACCCGTCTTGCTTGTTCGCGACACTGTGAAACGACTGTCGTTAGGGGCACCCCTGCCGGCCTGCCAACCGCGCCAACTCAGCCCGCAAACGCCCTGGATTCCAGCGCCTTCCACGGATGCGACAGCAAACTCCTTGTCGGTTCCCAGCTTGCGCTGGCATCGGCTACCGCGGCCCATTGCGAGCCGGCCTTGTTGAAGTGCTGTTTCCGGGGAAGGCTGGGCGAGAAATTCAGAGTGAGCCGCACCCGACATCGCTATTCCAAAATGAGATGAGTCTCCGATCAAAACTGGTTGTACGTCTTTCTTTTGGCCTGATCATCGCCGAAGCGCTGAGGAACTTCTTGTGCTGGTTAGTGAATGAACTTGACCACGATGTCTTCCCCTTCGCGGTGATCGAAAGCTACCAGTCTATGCAGAAGAGGCCTACTGGGGTGGGGGAGTGAGGAGCTGCGTGAGGGCGGCGGCGGGATCGGGGGCGAGCATGAGGTGCTCGCCGATCAAGAAGGCGTCGAAGCCGGCGGCGCGGAGCTTCTGCAGGTCGTCGTGGGTGCGCAGGCCGGATTCGCTGACGGCGAGGCAATCGTCCGGGATGTACTCAATCAATTCGTTGGAAGTTTGCACGCGCACCGCGAGGGTCTTCAGGTCGCGATTGTTCACGCCGAGGATGCGCGCACCCGCAGAAAGCGCGCGGGCGAGTTCTTCAAGCGTGTGGACTTCGACGAGCGGCTCCATGCCCAGTTCACGCCCCAGGGCGATCAATTCCTGCAGCTGAATATCGCCGAGCGCGGCCACGATCAGGAGAAAACTGTCGGCATCATTGGCGCGCGCTTCCCACACTTGCCAGGGATCAAAAATGAAATCCTTGCGCAGAACAGGCAGGGCGACGCTTCTCCGCGCATCGCGCATATTTTTCAAGGAGCCGAGGAAGAATTCTTCCTCGGTGAGAACGGAAAGAGCGGCGGCGCCCGCGTCTTCGAGCGATTGTGCGAGAGCGGGGGCATCGAAGGGATCGCGAAGAACGCCGCGCGAAGGAGACGCGGGCTTTAATTCTGCGAGAACGTTGAAGGCATCGCGGGAGAGCGCGGCAGGAAAATCACGCACGGGCGGCGCGGCCTGCACACCATATTTCAACACGGTTTCCGGCAACACGCGCTTGCGGTGCTCGACCCAGGCACGGCGTGATTCCAGGATGCGGTCCAGCACGGTTCCGGTATTGGCGTGGGCAGACATAGGGATAAGTTTGTATGCTAGGGAGGCGGCGCGAGCGTGTCAAATGCGAGATAGCGGCAGTGGGCGAATCGCGGCGGGCGCCTGGAACGCGCAACTTCGCGGCGCCAGAGGGAAAAGGACCGAATCATGGGATATGGAGAAAAATACAGAACGCTGTTGGAAGCGATTGCGGAGGAGGCGGACGCGATTGCGAGCCGGTATTTTCGCGCGGCGGAAATGCGCGTGGAACGCAAGCAGGACGGCACGGCGGTAACGCAGGCGGACAAGGAAGTGGAAGCGATGGCGCGCGCCAAGGTGACGGCGAGCGGCCTGCCGCTGGATGTGCTGGGCGAAGAGATGGGCGGCGAAAGCGCCAAGTCGCCGTCACCAAGCGGGCGCGCGCGCATGATCATCGACCCCATCGACGGCACGGAGGAATTCTCGCGCGGTATTCCCGCGTTTGGGACGCTGCTGGGGATTGAAGAGAACGGTGAGATTGTGGCGGGGATGGCGTCGGCGCCGGAGCTTGGCCGGGGAACGCGCTGGTGGGCGTATCGCGGCGAGGGCGCTTATCGCAATGGCCATCGCATTCGAGTGTCCAAGGTGGCGCGGCTGGCGGACGCGCTGGTGTTCACCACGGGCACGGGGCCCAGCAAGGACACGGAGGTGCGCGCAAAGATACGCCGTCTGGCGGATGCGGCGCGCAGCAGCCGTTCGATTGGCGGCTTTTGGCAGCACATGCTGGTGGCCGAGGGCGCGGCGGATGCGGCGCTGGACTGGGTCTCCAAGCCGTGGGACCTGGCGCCGCTGGGCCTGATCGTGGAAGAGGCCGGGGAAAAGCAACGACGGTTGACGGCGAGCGCACCATCTACAAAGGGCGCTTCCTCAGCACGAACGGCTTGCTGCACGAAGAGGTGCTGAAGATTTTCCGGCGAGGTGCGGCATGATTCGCGTGAAGCGTGTTTATGAAAAGCCCTCGAAAGAAGACGGCTTTCGTTTGCTGGTGGACCGTTTGTGGCCGCGCGGCATGACGAAGGAACGCGCCCGCGTGGATTTGTGGATGAAAGAGATTGCGCCGAGCGATGCGCTGCGGAAATGGTTTGGGCACGATCCGGAGAAATGGGGAGAATTCGTGAAGCGCTACCGCAGCGAGTTGGCGAAGAAAAAAGAGCTGCTTGCGGAGGTGGAGCGGCTGGAGGGCGAACACGGCACGGTGACGCTGCTGTACGGCCGCAACGACGAGAAGCAGAATCAGGCGGTGTTGATCGCGGCGGCGCTCGAAGGCCACAGGTGAAGCGCGAAGCGGCGTTGCGTGTTGTGACGGAAGAAGTATGTGCTTGCCGGAAATGCCCGCGATTGGTGAAGTACCGTGAGAAAGTAGCGCGGGAGAAGCGGCGGGCCTACCGCGAGTGGGAATATTGGGGACGCGGTGTGCCGGGCTTCGGCGACCCCCGCGCACGATTGTTTATCCTGGGGCTGGCTCCGGCGGCGCATGGAGCGAATCGCACGGGGCGCGTTTTTACCGGCGACCGCTCCGGCGATTTCTTGTACAAGGCGCTGCACACGGCGGGATTCGCAAATCAGCCGGCTTCGCAGAATCGCGGGGATGGATTGCGGCTGCAGAATGTTTACATTGCCGCCGCCGTGCGGTGCGCGCCACCGGCCAACAAGCCGCTGCCGCGCGAGATTTTGAATTGCCGCGGCTATCTACGGCGCGAACTGGAAATTTTGCGGCCTGCAGCGGTGCTGGCCTTGGGGAAGATTGCGTGGGACGCCTATCTGGAAATCCTGAAGCAGGACGGAAAGATTAGTTCGCGCGCGGCCTACAAATTCGCGCATGGCGCGGAAGCGGAGATCGCGCCGGGCTTGCCGCGGCTTTTCGGAGTGTACCATCCTAGCCAGCAGAACACGCAGACGGGCCGCGTCACCGAAGCGATGTACGCGGAAGCGCTGCGCAGAATCCGGACGTTTTTGGAGAGCCACGAGAACGATGCCGTCTAACCGGGTTTTGTCATGAGTCGCAGTTTATCCACTGCCCAAATTCAACAACATTGTCATCCTGAGACGATCCGATAAGGATCGGCGAAGGATCTCAACATCACAAGTCTGCACGGTGTGAAAGTTGAGATCCTTCGAGGCACGAACGACGCGCTTCTCAGGATGACATTGCGTTTTTGTGTCGTGTTGTTGTGCCTAAGTCGAGAGAAAAACTGTATCGCGTGAGGAATTCAGACCAGTCAACGAATGCAAGATAAAAATGCCGAATAATCAGGCTTGCACGCGTTGGGGTTTGGGCGGCAATGGGGCGGTGGCGGGTTGCGGCGGGGGCCAGTATTTTACGGCGACGCGCCATAGCAGTAGAACCGCGAGGATGGCGGCGTAAGTGAGCGGGCGGAGCACCGCGGATTTCACCAGCCAGTAGTAGTGAATCACCCCACAGATGGCGCTGATGTAGATGAAGCAATGTAGTAGCTGCCAGCGGCGGCCGCCGAGGCGGCGAATCCAGCCCGTTGTGGAAGTGATGGCGAGAG
The DNA here is from genome assembly GCA_963780785.1 of Candidatus Acidiferrales bacterium. Taxonomy (GTDB): domain Bacteria; phylum Acidobacteriota; class Terriglobia; order Acidiferrales; family UBA7541; genus Acidiferrum. Next base: position 61,448 of record CAWADS010000048.1, on the reverse strand, counting down.
GAATCAGCAGCACGAACGCGGTGAAGCCGACGGTGATGTAGCGGCGCTTGGCGACGTCCTTCCACATTTCCGCGAGATCGAAAAACTTGTCCAGCCAAATGTACGTGGTGAAGTGCAGGCAGGCGTAGAAAAACGCAAACAGGCCGAGCATGCGGCGAAAGCGGATCAGATCGGGGAGTCGCAGGATCTTGCGCAATGGCGTGATGGCCAGAGTGAGCAGAAGGAAGCGCAACGTCCAGTCGCCGGTGGCGTGGGTGATGAACTCGATGGGATTGGCGGAGAGATCGTTATGCAGAGCGCGCCAGCCCAAGGAAGCGAGCGGCATCAGGCAAAGAAGAAAGACAACGGCCTTGGTCCATTTGCTTGTGAGAACTTTGCGCATGGGCGGGATCGGAGCTCAGTAGTTTTTGCGCAGGTCCATGCCGTTGTACATGCCGGCAACCTGATCGCCATAGCCATTGAACATCAGGGTTTCGCGTTTGAAGAATTCGCCCAGGCGGCGTTCCTTGGCCTGGCTCCAACGCGGGTGATCGACCTTGGGATTGACATTGGCGTAGAAGCCGTACTCATTCGGGCCCATGCGGTTCCACGTGGTGGGCGGCTGTTTTTCAGTGAAGCGGATTTTCACCAGGGATTTGGCGCTCTTGAAGCCGTACTTCCAGGGAAGAACCATGCGCACCGGCGCGCCATCCTGATTCGGGAGCGATTCGCCGTACATGCCAACGCACAATAGCGCGAGCGGATTCATGGCTTCATCGAGGCGAAGGCCTTCGACATAGGGGAAGTCGATACCTGCATATTTGCCCCAGGGCATCTGCTTGGAATCGTAATAGCTTTCAAAGGCGACGTAGCGGGCTTTGGGCGTGGGTTCAACGGCTTTGGCCAGCGCGCTGAAGGAAAAGCCGATCCACGGGACGACGATGGACCAGGCTTCCACGCAGCGATGGCGGTAGATGCGCTCTTCGAGAGGAGCGAGCTTGATAATTTCGTCCAGGGAGAACTTGCGCGGATTTTTCACTTCGCCTTCGACGGAGACGCTCCAGGGCGAGGTCTGAAACTTCCCGGCGTTTTTGGAGGGATCGAATTTGTCGGTGCCGAATTCGTAGAAATTGTTGTAGTGGGTGACGTCGTCGTAGCTGTTCTGCTTTTCCGTGGTGCTGAAAGGGCTTTTGATCAGACCGCTGAATTTCGTGGCGGCGAAGGCTTGTATGCGCGGAGAAGCCAGATCCCAGAGGCGTGTGCCGGCCAATGCGACGGCTCCGGCGAGGCCCATGCCGCGGAGGAATCTGCGGCGGTCGAGATAGAGCGGTTTTGGCGTGACATCGGCGTAGGTCAAATCGGGCGACTTGCGAATCAGCATGATGGTGCGATCCCTCCAAACTGGTGATTGCGGCTAACAGCGGCAGTGAACATGGTACGCCAGGCTCTTCCTGTTGGATGCGGGAAGCTCGACTTCCTATAAGTGAGCTAGGCGGGACTGCGGGATAAACCAGATTGCTTTCGTGAGAGGCGAAAAGAGCGAAATGGTTACGGGCAGATTGTGGATTCCAAGGCCGCAGTGGGCTGCCAGTCTTTGCGGACACACCTGCAGGCTGCGGCAGGCAGGGTGACGCTGCGGGCATTTGGATATAAACGGGTATTTCCTTATAAATCAATGTGTTGGAAGGAGTGCTCCCTTGCCTGACGTGGCCCCAGGACTGCAATTGGGACTATGCCCGCCGCAGGAGGGGGAGTTTGCCATGAAAGTACAAGTATGGAACTGGGTGGTGCTGGGTGCCATGGCCGGGGGGCTGTGGACGTCCGGAGGCGTAGCCGCGCAAGAGCCGCGCGAGCCGACAGCGACCGAAGCACGGGTGGCAGCAAACGCTCCCGAGGGACGCGTGGCCGATGGCGAGCGGCATGGATTGCCGCTGGAGGTGTATGGCGTGGCGCCGGGGACGCGGTTCCTGGTGAAGCTGGAGGAGCAGATGACGACGCGGGCGGCGCGGCAGAACCAGGAGTTTCGCGTGCGCACGTTGGAGCCGCTGGAGGCGGCGCAGGGCATCTATCTGCCGGCCGGGGCCCTGATCACGGGGCACATCAGCCGCGTGGAGCCAGCGGGGCTCACGGGGCGGGCGAGAATCTGGCTGACGTTTGACGAGATCCACGCGCGATTTGGGAGGCTGCCGATCGTGGCGGATGTCGTGGCGGTGCCGGGCGATCACAGCATCAAGCCGGGAGCGATGCAGGAGGGCGTGATCGAGGGACGCGGCGGCTCACAGAAGGACGCAGGACAGGCGGCGGCGACCGGCGCGGCCGTTGGCGCGCTGAAGGGCGTCAAGGACAAGAACGCGAAAGAGGGAGCACAGGCTGCGGCGCTGTGCGCTCTGGAGGCTTACCTGGCGGAAGCGGGGCGCGGGCAGGAACTGGATCTGCCGAAGGGCGCGAAGCTGGAGTTGGAGCTGGGGAGGGCGTTGTATTTGGTCAAAGAGTGAAAGAGTAGAAAAGTAGAAGAGTGGAAGAGTGGAAGAGTGTGAAGAGACGGAGATCGTCGGGGGCGATGAATGGGGATGCCCCCCTGTTTCTTGTAAGTGTTGATTCTACAGGGGATGAAGTTGTTTGTTTTCATGCAGATTTGAAAGTGTTGATTGTAATAGGGGTTGCAGGGGGCGGCTCAGTGAGTCGATTCTGTAGGAATTGGGCTGCCAGACTCGACCACTGGAGCGGCTCTACCTCCGGCCAGGGGCAGCGATCAGGTTAGCTTTGGACCCGCACCATTTGAAGAAACAAACACCAAAGGGTGCGGCACGCACTTTTGTCCGGACAATCTGCCTGTTCGGTACGAGCGCGTTAAGTAGATTGTGTCGGGGGCTGATTTTCCGGCCGGATATTGCGCAGAGCACCAAACTGTTTTTCCAAATTCATCAATGCTTGGGAGAGAGTTTCGACTACGACCTTTGCATATTCTGGAGTCATAACGACGGCCAGTCTCTGTGTGATTGTTACGGACTTACCGTCAATGTCAGGTAAAATCTCACCCAAAAACAGACGCACTTCCACCGGACTCACGCCGAATCCAATATTGTTGACGTAAATCGTGGGCATGTTCGGCGCTCGCACTGTAGTGGCAGGTGTACTTTCGGAAATTTGGATCGCACCAGCGGGCAGTGACTTCTCTTGTTCTGTCATTTTTGGTCTCCTCGATTAGGCCGCAAGCGGAACGCCCCCTGTTTGTGACGGGACTTGCACATTGGTGAACTGGAAGGGAATATTCTCCATGTACGCCGCATAAATTGGTGGTGTGATCGTCGACGCCCTCTCGTACACAAAGTTGGGCAATGGCAGGCTGAGATTCACGTAGTGTTCTGCGGGGAGCATAATGCCGTTCACTACGTGAGAATTCATGATGGCGAAATTGTCGGGCACTACAACCTCGTTCGCAAAGGAGTCATTCTCGAAACTTTCCACGTTTAGAGAAGATGAGTCTAGATGGAGGAAGTGCTCGACTAGACCACTAAAAGGCTCGAATCTTACAACTAGACCAACATCAAATGCAGATGCCAGTCGTTTCAGAGTGTTCAGACTCAAACGGGAATAATTTGCATCTTCCATTACCGAGATTCGGGACTGGGCCATTCCTGTTTTTTCGCCGAGTTCTGCCTGTGTCCAGCCTCGTTTTTCGCGCATTGCTTGAATTTGGAAGGCAAGACCCGCGTTGATCTGTTCAGAGGCAAAAATATCCCGGTACTCTTTGTCGGAAAGTTTGGCAACAATCTGTTGGCGGATCTCATTTCTCATCCGCGCTTTATCCGAATCTGTGTGGTTCGATACGATTCCTGTCGCCATTAACTATTCCTCGTAGTCGCGTTGTGATAACGCAAAATTCCTTTGGCCGTAATTTTCCGCCTTTTTCGACAGCCCCCATCAATATCGTGAACTCTCTTCGTTGAGGCCCGTAGAAGCCGAGAGGCCGATACTGGACACCACCTGCTTTGATCTTGAGCTCATAGATATCGTCACATGTTTTGAGGGCGCTTATATATTGCTCCGGCCAGACAGAGGTGATCTCCAAATGCCTCAATATGCTGTCCATCCTCACCTGGGCGAGTTTCGGCAATGAATCTATCCAAGGACGTATCTGATTTACACCGTCCGCGTCCACATAGTCGAAGATCGTCCATGCAGCCATAGTCTATAATAAAATTATTATGCCGTCAAGCCCTTGCGGACTTGTTGTTTATAATAAAATTATTATACTCGCAGGTGCCTGAAAGTAAAGGAAAAAGTGCACGGATAGCCTTGGGCATTGGGAGAGCGGTCTAATGCGCCGGACTTCTAACCCGGTGTGCCGTATTCGCGGACATTCCGAAGATCCGAATCCTTCCAGCCCTACCAGTATCCTACCATACACTTAAGATAAAAGTATAAAAAGAAATCCGACGTCTCCCTCGTCTAGGCGCAGGCAAGTACTTTGCGCAAATCTCGTAAGTGTTGATTTCGGGGGATTTGCGGAAATTGGGTATCGTAAGTGTTGATTGCAGTAGGGATGTAGGTCATTTGTTTTGATGCGGTTGTGTATGTGTTGATTTTGAAGGAGTTGGCGGGGAGTTTTGGTGGATGTGTTGATTCCGGAGAATTTAGAGGGATTTGGGGCGGTTGCGTAGCGCGAGGCGGGGAAGTGGAGCACGGATTGAAGAATGGGACACACAAAGAAAAGGCCGGGCGGGGCCCGGCGGTTGGACGCAAGTATCTACGAGGAGGAGTATAATTCATCAGGAAGGACTTGTCAAGATAATAATTTAGTGGAGAGCGGATTTTTCGGGCGGGAAGCAGAGGGAGGAGGAAGAAAGAGAAGCCCAAGCAACGAATTCAAGTCACAACCCCCACCTGTAGTACCGAGGGGCACCCGAGTTTTCTTCCCATTTGACTCCCGGGACACGCGCCGAAACTGGAAACGGTCCTGAAGGAGATAGTGCTTTATCTCGGTTGTTCAGAGAGCACCGGCGCTCAAACTGGGTTCGCTCTCGGGGGCAGGGAACCCCGACTGACTAATCCTGCAATAAGAAGCAGCACCGCAAAGGCGAAAACGCTGCCGTCAGGGCCAACGCTGCCGCCTGTCAACCACCGCGGTCCGTGTAGCGACGAATGCAACAAGTGCCCAGGACCCAAGACTCCCGCAATCGGCACTGAGAAAAGAGAAATGTGAGCCCAATCCCAAGCCGCGTGAACTCCGATAATGAACCAGAGGTCACCAGTACGACGAAGGGTAAACGCGGCCAACATGCCATAGCAGAACAGCGCCAGCAGTCCAGGCCACTTCTCGCCCGGCACATCGAAATGCGAAGCAGCAAACGCAATCGACAGGATCAGGGCCGCCGGCCAGAAACTTATTCCTGATGCGAGAGTCACCTGCGCATAACCTCTAAATAGGAACTCTTCGGAGACTCCTACCAAAGCGAAAACGATGGCCCAAACGAATGCGTACCTCAGAGCACTGCCGAATCCGAGCGCCAAAGAACCGGGAGAGTAGCCACCGAATGCGGCAATCAGCGCCATTAGCAATGACACTGCGCCAAGGCCGACTATCAACCCGAGCAAGAACTTCTTGCCGAACATCCCCTTTCTTGGCAGCCCGTAATCCTGAAAGGGACGTTTCTCTATCTTTGACATGACAAAAGTGGCGAGGAGGAGAAACACGATTAGCCAGGATCGTTCGAAAATTGAAAAACCCGGATTCCTTGTCTCTGTCGGTTGGGAGCTCGCCCATGCGTGAATTTGTGGCACGAAATAGACAAGCACCTTTGCCGAAAGAATCGCACTCGCAAAAAATAGAGCAAGGAACACGATGAGTCGCCATCCACTTCGCAGACGGTTCTGCTGGACGAATATCAGACGAAGTCGTGAGCGAGCCGGTGGTGAAGGTGGTGCGGATGCATTTGAAACCATTGTCATCTCTCCCTCCTCAGGATTTCGGCACTAGGCAAACCGGCAGATGGCACATTTGGGCCACCCGACTCTGCGTCCACTGGCGCCCGGGTCTGGAATCAGAGCTGATCAAAAAAATGCGTCGCAATATATTTGTTAAGCCACGAGCTCTTGGAGCCGGTCAATTCGTCAAGAGTAGGATGATTGGCTTTGTCAGGCGCGATGTCTTTTTCAAAAATCTCCGTACACTGTCTTGCCAAGCTCTCGTCGAATGACGCCAAAACCACTTCGCGCTCGTATCTGTAAGAGCGGGGATGAAAGTTGTGACTGCCGATCCACGAAAACACGCCGTCAACGATCAGCAGTTTGCTGTGCAGAGTTGTCGAGTCTCCGTAGACTTTCTTGGTGTACATTTCAGCGCCCTGGGATTTAAGACGGGCAAGACTTTTCAGGATAGGCATCGTAATCGTAGGCTCGTCGATGCTCTCTTTGGAATTGGAGAGGATGCGAACGCGAACGCCGCGCTTGAGGGCGTCAATGATGGCTTTCTCGATGACGGTGTCGGCCATGAAGTAGGCATTTTCGATGTCAATGGTCTGTGTGGCGCCGTAGAAGGCCTTCACATTGAGAATGTAAATGTTGTCGTCTCGCAAGGGTTGATGATCGACGATCATGGAAAGACTATTACCGGCGGGAGTCTGGTACGTAAAAGGACGATAGGTCATCTCTGGACGGCCCTTTTGTTCATTCCATTCATCGACAAAGGTCATTTGCGCCTGGTTGACCACCGGGCCTCTCACGTAGACGTCCGTGTCGCGCCAGTGACCACCGGGATCGGGGTAGAGGTGACTGTACTTATTCCCGACATTCAAGCCGCCCATGACCATCTGCTCGCGGTCAACAATCATGACCTTGCGGTGCATACCGAAGTAAGGGTCACGGTTGTCGCGGAGGCGGATGATTTCAATCGGATGCTGGGTGAACGCGGGATATTTCTCGAGGTAACGAAGCACGTCGCGGTAGCCCGACTTTTTTGGCCACGTTGCCGTCCACGACGATTTTGATTTCAAGGTCACCACCGGCGCAGAGACGCTTGAGTTTGGCGTTAATCAGCCAGTCGGCGAAATCCCAGCCCGTGCCATCGTCATAAAAAGCCCAGGAGAAGATATAGATGGACTCTTGCGCCTTGTCGATCAGCTCTTTACGTTTTGTGAAAGACGCAGGACCGTTGACGAGAATGTCCACCTGATTTCCCGCGCTCCATTGAAAACCAAAAGGCTTTGAAAGGAGAGCGGCCATTTCATTCCGGTAACCGTCTTCTTTAATTAAACTGGGTTGACCATGATCGCGTGGAGGAAAAGCGGTATTGTTAATGACGTCTTTCGTAAACCGCGCCGTGATCTGATCCCAAGTTTCGTAGGGGATTTTGTTTCTTCATCCAATGCTCAGCGCCGAAGTAACCCTTGATACTGACGGATGTCGCCTTCGATTTTTGTGAATACGTTTGCTTTACTTTTGACAGCTATGGAACGGTCGGCGCTCATCGAGCAGAACGAAGTGTCCGTCTGGCTTTGCGCAGCCAGTGTGAAAACAATTGCGAAAAAAAAGACGAGCGATTTCATGAGACGCATGATTTGAATTCCAATCCGGCGAACGGAGCGAGGCAGGCCAAAAACCCCAACGTGTAGCCTAATATAACCTTATTTCCGATGAGATTGGGGAAATAGGCGGTCAAAATGCGGCCACTCCGCGGCACGTTGCTGAGTTCCCTTATGCCGAGGCCGTCGTGATGGCTGAAGCTCTACCCGGCGAGTGGTCAGCTAACTGCAGATATGCGGCATCCGGCGGGCGCTGTATTTGGGGAAAGAGTAGAAGAGTTTAAGAGTGAAAAAGTGACAAAGTGAAAGAGTGAAAGAGCGTGGACGTGCATGGGAGCGATCAATGTTGAGGGCCAGGCGTGAAAGGCGCGAAGAGAAGCGTGTGACTATTTCGGTTGGGCGGTGGCGTTGCCCATATCGAGGACAACTTTCCAGGTGTCATCCTGCTGGAGCTTCCAGATGCTGGTGTACTTTCCGTATTCGACCGTGGGCTGGCCTTCTTTGTCCTTGGAGTGGAATTCGTAATTGCCGTAGGTGTAGCCGAGATCGCCGGAGGCGGAAATGTCGGCGCCGACGGGCGTCCAGGAGAGGCGATTGTTCTTGTCGTCCAGAAAGACCATGCCCTTGGCGATGTTTGCCTTGCCGGGGATGATGGCTGCGCCATTGGGGAGTTCGACGGAGTCATCGGCATAGTACGACATATAACCTTGGGAGCCTTTCTCGGCTGCCGCTTTCATGAATTCGCCTTCGAGTTGTTTCAAGGTGTCGGCGGTGGCTTTGGGCGAAGCGGAAGCGGTGGGGTGGGCGTAGGGAAAGATGAAGATTGCGAGAAGAACGACAAGGATGAGAACAGGGAGAAACGTTTTCATGCAGCCTCCGTGGATGGCGCGGGCAGATTAGGGAGTTAGGCGGAATTCCTTTTTTACCGCGGGACGGGACTATTGTATGCCCATCTGGCCTGCTCGCTGCGACGTGAAATGAGTTTCATTTGGAGCGGCAGGCAAGAGCGGATTCGCTCAAGATCAGGGGATTGTGCGGACATGGGGTCCAGCGGTGCCGGACCCCTACGCGGACAAGTGCAACCCCGAGAGGGCACGGTGTACCGCGCCCCTGCAGAGGCAGGCAGAAACCCAAGAGCACAGTCAGGAATGACTGTGCCACGACAGCGAGAGCGGGCCCTGTCGAGCCATTTAAGAATGTAACCGTAGCTGGGGTTGTCGAGACATTGGAAATGTAACCGGAAGCTTGTTGTTGCGACGGTGGGAAAGCGGGGATCCCGCGGGGGGTGCGGGATTCCCGAGCGCAGCGGTTTTGCCGCGGCCGTTGGCCCGCTGGCCGCTCGTTTGTTCGGGCGTCATTTCCTGCACCGCCTTTGGACTCAGGCGGCGATTCGCCAGGCGAGCGATGCGCTCCAGCTTGCGCTCGACGCTGCGGCTCAGTTGAAACGGGTCCAGCTGTTTTCGCAACTGCTCGAGCTGCGCCACCTTCAGCGCATCCGCTCCGGCGCACTCGCGCACGCGCTCGAACGGCGTGCGTGCCGCGTCGTACACGCGGCGCACCTTGCTGCCCACGCGCACCTTCTTCAGCAACTTCACCGAAGGCAGAAACAGGTTCAGCCATAAGCGCAGTTCGCGGCTGTACAGTTCGTTGCAGGCGGCCACCGCCTCGTGCGTGTCATAGCGATCCCAGCCCAGCAGCTTGCGCACATGCGTCCAGTTCTTCTGCTCGACGTGCGCGTTGTCGTCCTTCTTGTACGGCCGCCCGCGGGTCATCTGAATCTGTCGTTGTTCGCACCAACTTTTCAGATGCCAGTTGATGAACTCGCTGCCGTTGTCGGAATCCACGCCCAGCAGCGCAAAGGGCAGCACCCCGGCGATCTCGTTTAAGGCCCGTTGTACGGCCTCTTCGCCGCGCCCCAGCACCGCCCGCGATTCCGTCCAAGTGGTGTGAATGTCGGTGACGTTCAGAGTGTGCGCGAACTCTCCGCTGGCGGAATTCCCGGAATGCGAAACCAGATCGATTTCTGTGAAGCCCGGCTGGTGCACATCCCAGCGGTCCGTCTTCACCGGAATGTGGTGCTTGAGCAGATAGCCCGGCTTGGTCCGGCCATAAATGCTCCGCCGCCGTTGCGTCTTCTGCGCCTTCAGCCGGCGGTCCATCTGCCGCGCGCTGATCCGCAAAAGCTGCTGCGCGATCTCCGGCCGCAAACGAAAGTGTTTGCGGATCCACGGCAACCACTGCGGCAACAGCGCTTTCAGCCGCACCGACCAGGGATACCCCGCCGCTTCCCAAACGGCCGTCAGCACGGCCTGGGTTTCCTGGCTGTAGGTCAGGCCGCGCCGCCGCTCGCGCACCTTTCCCCTTCTGGGTGGCGCTCCATTCAACAAGCGAATCGCATACTTCCGGTGATAGCCCGTGTTGACGCAAAACTCGTTCAAGATCACCTGCTTGACCTCACGCCCCGCCGCACGGTAACGCTCATAAATCGCCCGCAGATACTCCCATCGCCCTTTGTTCCCCAACCGGACCTCCTCGAAAACAAGTTTTGGTCGGGTTACATCTTAAATGGCGCGACGTTACCCCCTCCGGTTACATTTTAGATGGCGCGATACGCGGGCTTGGCAAGCGGGGAGGGGCTTGTTAGAGTCGAATGACCCACCCGAAGTAGCTCCAAACGTGGTATTTATTCAGACGAGGCGCAGCCGCATGGCAGACGAGACACGAGCTGTACGCATGGTAGAAACCGCAGAACACCGAGACCGCGTGCTGATTGTCGAGGACGAGGACAACGCGCGGAAAGGATATGAACAGTTGCTGCAGCGGTGGGGTTACGAAGTGCTGGGCGTGGCGAGCGCCGAAGAGGCGTTGGCGAAATTCTCCAATTTCCAGCCGGATACGGTGATCGCCGACGTGGAATTGCCGGGGATGAACGGGCTGGACCTGCTGAAGCAATTGGGCGACGAATTGAGAGACGTGCCTTCGATCATCATTACCGGAAAAGGAAGCGAGGAGCGAGCGGTAGCGGCGATCGAGTCGGGGGCGTTCTGGTACATCGAAAAGCCGTTAAAGGGGCCTGTGCTGCGGGCGCTGCTGGACCGCGCGTTGAGCAAGGCTCACGATGCGCAGAACCTGCTGGTATTGCAGAGGCAATTGCGCGAGGCGGGGCGGCTGGGAGAACTGGTGGGCGGAACGAAGCCGATGCAGGACGTGATGCGGGTGATCGAGATGGCCGCGCCGAGTTCGGCTTCGGTGCTGATTACCGGGGAAACGGGCTCCGGGAAAGAAGTTGTGGCGCGCACGATTCACAAATTATCGCCGCGGGCGGGGGGGCCGTTTGTGGCCATCAACTGTTCGGCGATACCGGAAACGCTGATGGAGAGCGAAATTTTCGGGCACGAGCGGGGCGCGTTCACGGGGGCGGCGGAACGGCGGATCGGATGCTTCGAGCTGGCGGACGGCGGAACGCTGCTGCTGGACGAAATCGGGGAGATGCCGGCGCCAACGCAAGCGAAGCTGCTGCGCGTGCTGGAAGACCGCAAAGTGCGAAGACTGGGAAGCAAGGTGGAAACGCCGGTGGACGTGCGCGTGCTTGCGGCGACCAACAAGGATCCGGAGCAGGCGGTGTCCAGCGGGCAGTTGCGCCAGGACCTGTATTTCCGGCTGAACGTGTTTCACATTCACTTGCCGCCTTTGCGGGAACACAAGGAAGACATACCGCTGCTGACCGAGCACATGCTGCGCGACATCAATGCGAAGCACGGAAAGAGCGTGCGAGGGATCGGCGCGGAAGTGCTGGACATCTTCATGAGCCACACATGGCCGGGAAACGTCCGCGAATTGCGCAACATTCTGGAGCGCGCGGCGATCATGAGCGAGAAAGATCTGATTTCGCGGGCGAGCCTGCCGGGGGAGTTCGGGCGAGTGTCGGGGAAAAGTCCGAGCGATCTATCCATTCTCAAATTTCCGATTGGCACGACAGTGGATGCGATGGAGAAGGAACTGATCGTGCAGACGCTGGCGGCCACGGGCAACAACAAGACGCGCGCGGCGGAGCTGCTGGGCGTGAGCCTGAAGACCCTGCACAACAAGCTGAAGGAATACGGCAGCGAACGCGCGGAAACGGAGACGTAAGAAGTTATGCAGCTGGGGCTGCGCGCCAAATTGACGATGGTGATGACAGGGCTGGTGCTGCTGTCGTCGCTGGTGCTCTCGCTGGTGTTTTTGGAACTGCTGATGCAGCAGGTGCTGCACGACACGGACAAACGCGCGAACGAGCTGGCACGCGAGGTGTTCGATACGGCGAAGCGCGCGCTGGATGACGCCAAGGCCCAGGGGGTGCTGCCGGCTTCGAGCGATCCGCAGGAAACGCACGATTACGTGCAGCGGGCCTTCGAGATCAGCGAAGGGCTGAAGGCCAGGCTGCTGACGGCAACGGATCTGCCGTCCATCTACGAAGTGACGATCGTGGACCGTGACGGGCTGGCGCTGGTGTCGAGCGACGAGTCGTTGCGGGGAAAAGTGGTGGCGCGGCGGCCAGCGCTGGCGCAATTGGTGCAAAGCCCGTTTGTGCGGCAGGTACGCATCCTGGAACAATCCGCGCGGATTTTCGAGGTGGACTATCCCTTCAGCGAGAGAGGGCAGCCGTTTGGGGAAGTGCGCGTAGCGGTTTCGACGACATTGCTGCTGAACGACATCCAGCCACGGCTGCGATGGTGGGTGACGATCGTGGTTCTGGCGCTGGCGCTGTCCACGATTCTGGCGGCGCTGGTAAGCGGGGCGGCGCTCACGCCGATCCGGGACATTTTGGCGCAGCTCGAACGCATTTCTTCGGGCGTCTACGACACACCGGCGACAATTACCAAAGAGCGCTTGGAGAGCAGCGACGAATTTGGACAAGTACGAAGAAAGATCACGCAAGTGGGGCAACAGTTGCGGGGGGTGCACGAAATTTTCAGTTCGTTGCGCGAGAACATGGATTCGGTGATGGCGGGATTGGAAGATGGGCTGATCCTATTCACACGGGATGCGCGCGCGGTGATGGTGAGCCCGGCGGCCGAGAAATTCCTGGGGGCGCCGGCTTCCAATTTCCTGGGGCGGCGCGTGACGGATATTTTTCCGCCGGAGCACCCGCTGCACGAGGCGCTGCGCCTGGAGGGGGACGAGCTGCACGAGGTGGCTTCGGAGACGGAGGTAGAAACAACGGAAGGGAAGAAGCGCGTGAGCGTGAGCGTGCAGGAAATTCAGGGGGAAGGGGAACGCATGGGGGCGCTGATCACGCTGCGGGACCTGGATTCGCTGGAAAGCATAAACACGCAATTGCAGGTGAGCGAACGGCTGGCAGCGGTGGGGCGGATCACGGCGGGAGTGGCGCACGAAGTGAAAAACCCGCTGAACTCGATGCGGCTGTGGCTGGAGAATTTGAAGGAGTGCTTGTCCCCGGAGACAGATGGCGCGGCGCAGCAGGCGGTGCACGTGCTGGACGCGGAAATCGACAGGCTGGACGCGGTGGTGAAGAGGTTTCTGGATTTCTCGCGGCCGATGGATGTGCGCCTGGAGCCGACACAGTTGGCGGACCTGCTGAAGGAAGTGCTGGAAGTGGCGCGGCCGGAGCTGGCGCTGACGAATGTGCAAGTGGCGCAATTGATTCCGATTGGAATTCCGGAAGTGATCGTGGACCGGGCGTTGTTGAAGCAGGCGATCTTGAACCTAGTGTTGAATGCGGTGGAGGCGATGCCGACGGGAGGGCAATTGCAATTGACGCTGAGCCGGCGCGGAGAGATGGCGGAAATTACCGTGGGCGATACGGGGAAGGGAATTCCCGTGGAGAACCGGCAAAAAGTGTTTCAGTTGTTTTTTACGACGCGGCCGGGAGGCAGCGGGATCGGATTGGCAAGCACGTTCCGGATCGTGCAACTTCACAATGGGTCGATAAACTTCACTTCGGAGGTCGGCCACGGAACGACGTTCCGGATCGAGTTGCCGCTGGCCGCGTAAGCATGCCCAAGAACCCAGCGCCGAGTCCCGCGGAGCGAAGAATGCGCAGGCCGCGCATTCTGCTACTGCCCGTGTGCCTGAGCGTGATGGTCTGCAGCGGGTGCCTGGTGAAGAAACGGCCTGCGGCGCACTTCACGGTTGTTGCGCTGGCGCCTCCCGTGATTCCGTCACCAACGGCGGAGGGGTCGTTGAGCGAAGCGCCGGACCTGGGGCCGGAACCGGCGCCGATGCCGGTGCGGCTGGGACCGCCGCGGAATCCTCCGGCAAGGCCGAAAGTGGCGGCGTCACCCGCGACGGAACCTGCAGCCGCGGAAAAGCCGAGTGAGCCGACCATCGTGCCGGAACTTTCGACGGGCGAGTTGGAGGAGGCGAAGGCGGGTGCGCAGGCGAGCCTGGACGCGGCGGAGCGGAATCTGGCGGCGACGCGAGGGAAGGCATTAAACGCGGCGCAGGCGGATTTGGCGTCGAAGATCCGCGGGTTCATGGATGCAGCGCGAGAGGCCATGCGGGACAGCGATTGGCAACGGGCGACGAATTTGGCGAAGAAGGCGGAGGTATTGTCGCGGGAATTGGCGGGAGGGTTGTAGGGGAGTTAGACGAGGCGCAGAGAAGAAGATTCACCATCCCGACCGGGTCGGGACAGGCGCCGGACACAGAGAGCATAGAGAAGGGCGGAAAAGAGTAAACCGACGGAGGGATTCCTCACTCCGCAGACTCCGTTCGGAATGACGGCTGAGAGTGAGCGGGATTGAATACGCCGCGATCCCTCCACTACGGCCCGCAAAAGGCGCGGGCCTCCGGTCGGGATGACAAGAAGGAATACGACGAGTGCGGACGGGAAACGTGAGAGCTCGATGCAGTTCGGGTTCTTGCAGCGGGACTATGCGTTCTGGAGATTGCCACTCACGGCGTGGCGCGCGTTCACCTATTAGCGCACTGGCATGGGCGAGATGGGCGCGGGCTGTCCAAGATCCGAGAATTGGATCTGGCCTCTGTCCAAAGCCAATTCGTGTTCCAGCTCGATATCCAGGGTTGAGCCGCGGGGGAGTTGTGCGTCGGGCCCGCGGGTCAACATAAACGCCGCGAGGGCGACGGCACCACCGATGCCCGCGCCGATGCCGGCTCCCTTGGCTCCCCCTGTAATCGCGCCAACGCCGGTGCCCACGCCGACCGTTTCCGCGGTTGTGCGGATGATGGTGGGCACATCAGACCCTTTGCCGCCGGGGCTGCTCATTTTTCCTTCCGAGTCCATGGTCTCCTTGCCACCGGTGTCCGCGCTGCGCGGCGCGGCATTCAAATCGATGGTGTAGCCATTCGGCAGAATGAGCGTGTTCAGCTTCAAGCGGAGTTCGCCTTTGCCTTTGACACGCCCGGGGCGCTTGGACTCCAGAATTTCACCGCGGATGTAGGAGCCTACGGGAATGACGACGCGATTGTTTTGCGTGACGGGAAACGACGTGCGCATGTACACGGAATCGCCGAGCTTGGCGCTACGCGTGGAAATGCCATTTTCCAAGATAACGCCAAAGCGGGTTCCGGACGGGACGATGATAGTTTCGCCGGTGCTGGCCGGGCGGGGCGTCAGGGGCTTGGCGGGCGTTGTGGGCGGCGGCGGGTCTGACTGTGGCCCGTCGGGAGCCTGCGCGAAACTGCGTGGGCCGGGACTCAACGCGAGAATGGAAAGTGCCATGAGAACCTGGAACTTCCGTGCGGCTTTCACCTGTCCCTCCTATGCTCTGCCCCTTCGGATGCGCTGCTGTGGTGCGAAGATGCCTACAGCTTCCCACGTCCTGGAAGGGAAGGCCAGAGGCAGGCACAGCGCAATTTGACCGAGGAGAAGGGGAAAGCTACGCTTGTAGACGCGGAATTCGAGAAGGGGAAGCTTATGGCGAAACTAGCGCTGATTTACGGGATGCGGCTGCTGCCGGTGGACGATCTGGGCGAGGTGAAAGAGGCCACGGTGGTGTTGAAGAATGGACGGACGGCGCGCATTGCCATGCACTTGATCGAGGGAACGAAAGAAGAGATCGAGGCGACGTTTCGGCAGTCAATCAATGCGTTTTTTGAGATGTATCCGGAGATTTAGGCTGAGGTGGCGCGAGAGGTGGACTGATATCAGATATCAGTGATCAGGAAGCGCGAAGGGGCGACCAGCGACCGGCGACCAGCGATCGGGAGGCGGCTAGTCGGAGTAAAGGGGATTTTGGTTCCTGGTCGCTGATGACTGATCGCTGATAACCGTTTGCTTGTTCCTGACCAGCCCTGAGTGCTCGCTTACCGATTGCCGAAATTTTCGGGATCTTCGTTGGGGTCGCCTAGATTATCGTTGATGAGGACGGTGGATTGGCCGGTGAGCTCGAAGCGCTTGCGGCATTTGTAGCAAGCGACGAGGTCATCCAGGCGGACCATGAAGGAACTGGCTTTGGCAAACTTGCGGCGGTCTTCTTCGCTGGCGCCGCGGGGGAGTTCCTTTTTCTTGCGCGAGACCTTCCAGCGCACCGGGGCTTCGAATTCACCGCGACAACTGGGGCAGATCAGCTTGACCTTGCGGGTTTCTTCCTTCTCCATGTAAAACGCACGTTCGTCCATTAGGCCTCGACCGCCTTCCGCATCATTTCGTTCATTGTAACAAATTCAAGGCCCAAGTCGCGCCAGCGAGGCAGCCAAAACTCGAGGGCCCTGAGGGTGTGCTCGCGGTCGCCATTCAGGCGGGTGTGATCGCCGTCGTGAAGGCAAAGAATGTCGCCGGAATTGGCGTTACCCGCTTGGGCTTTCGGGAGATGGGCGCGAGCGTTGTCGGCAATGGGCTTCATGCGGTCGATGAGCCAGTTGGCGGGCTTGCTGCGCCAGTCGCCGGGGATGAGCGACCAGGTGACGTTGGTCATGCCGAGCCGGTGGAGAATGTCAGCGAGCCACGGGCTGCGAAGACCGAAGGGTGGACGGAACCAGCGCGGCTTGGCCCAGAGAAGCTGCTCGATGGCGTCCGTGCAGCGCTGCAATTCTTCGCGCGTCTCCTGCGGTCCGCAGAAAAAGAGATTCGGGTGGGTTTCGGTGTGATTGCCGATGGTGTGTCCACGAGCGGCGAGTTCCTTTACAAGGCCGGGACACTGGCGGACAAATTTGCCAACCAGGAAAAAAGTGGCGCGGGCGTTGTGCGTGGCCAGCAAATCCAGAAGCTTCGGAGTGATCGCGGGATTGGGGCCGTCGTCGAAGGTCAGGGCCAGTTTCCTGGCTGCATCCGTGTGGGAAATGACGGAACCGAAAAGCTGCGAGCGGGGATGCGCCGCGCCGTAGGCGGTCATGGCCGCGGCGCCGGTCAGAAGAGCCGGAGGAGCAATCAGCCAGGGATTCATCGCCTGTATTCTGCCACGATGCGGGAGGGGGCTCACATAAATGCTGGAATGCGGACGGAGAAAAAGATAACGCTCAGCTCGCAGCTCGGCGCAGGAAGGTGCAGGGGGCTCAGAGATTCGCAGAGCGAAGAGCAACCCAGGACCCAGGCACACACTCCGTGTCTGGGGCACCCGGCAGAAAAGAGTTGAAAGTTGAAGGTGAAGGCCAAAACCAAGGACGAGGCGAGGGATTGTGAAGAGGCCCCGGCGCGAGCGGGACTGTCCGAAGGGACGGTTGAACAGTTGGGCAAAGGAATTTGGCGCGGAGCGGCACGGAACTTTTCGTTTGCTACTGTGTTTGAAGACACAAGGTGCCCGGAGTGGTTCGCATCCGCCTGTTCCTATGCGGCGTACCCCTGCGCACAGAATCACTGACACCAGGAGAAATCAAATCCATGAAAACTGTTGCCCGAATTGCGGTTCCGGCCATGATTTTTGCGCTGTTTCTTGCGCTCAGTCCCAGCAGCACATTTGCCCAAGGCCGGCATCCCGCCTACCTGCACGCGCTGAGCGATTTGCACGCGGCTAGCGCTTATTTGCAGCACCCCGATGGGGGTCACCTACGCCACGAAGAAGAGGATGCCGTCCATGAAATCGATGAGGCCATCAATGACATCAAGAAGGCTGCGATCGAAGATGGAAAGAACTTGAACGATCACCCGCCCGTGGACGCCCGGATGGATTGGCCCGGGCGGTTGCACCGCGCGTTGGAGCTTCTGAACAAGGCGCATGCGGATATTGCCAGGGAAGAGGACAATCGGTTTGCGGAGGGTCTGCAAGGGCGGGCACTGGGTCACATTGACAAGGCGCACCATCATGTGGAAGAAGCGATCCAGTGGGTCGAATCGCACAGGTAAACAGACGGCAGAATTCGTGCAAGCAGCCAACACCGTGGCGTGATGCGCCACGGTGTTTTTTTGCGTGCTGGAGCGCGCGCGTGCAGAGGAAGAAGGAGGAACCCAAGACCCAGGCACATATGCCGTGCTTGGGGCGCCCGGCACAATCGGCCATGTTATCCAGGTCTTCTTACTCGGGTTTGCGGAGGGAGTGGAGATCGATGCCGAGTTGCTGGCACTTTTTGTAGAGGTGGCTGCGTTCGAGGCCAAGGGCGCGGGCGACGTTGGTCATGTGGAAATTGTGGCGACGGATTTCGGCGAGGAGAGTTTCGCGCTCGAAGGCTTCGGTGCGTTCGACGAGAGTGCCCTGAGCGGCGCCGGCGTTTGCGGCAGGGCCCGGGGGAGGATTCGGAGGCGGGCAGGGCGAGGCGGACGTCGTCAAGCGTAACCGTGTCTGCGTTGGCGAGGAGGACTAGGCGCTCGACGATATTGCGCAACTCGCGGACATTGCCGGGCCAGGAATAGCGGCGCAGTAGGTCGATGGCTTCGGGCGTGAAGAGTTTTTCTTTCCAGCCGTTTTGCGCGGCAACCTGGCGGGCGAAGTGGGCGAGGAGGTCCGGAAAATCCTCGGGGCGCTCGCGCAAGGGAGGCAGGGTCAGGGGAAAGACGTAAACGCGGTGATAGAGATCGGGGCGAAATTCGTTTTTCTTGACGAGTTCGTCGAGATCGCGGTGGGTGGCGACGATGACGCGCACATTAACTTTGATGGGCTTGTCGCCGCCGACGCGCTCGACTTCGCCTTCTTCGAGGACGCGGAGCAGCTTGGCCTGCATGGCGAGGGGCATGTCGCCGATTTCGTCGAGGAAAAGCGTGCCGCCTTCGGCTTGCTCGAATTTGCCGACGTGGCGCCCGGCGGCGCCGGTGAAGGCGCCTTTTTCATGGCCGAAGAGTTCCGATTCGATGAATTCGGCGGGAACGGCGGCGCAATTCAAAGTGATGAAGGCGTTTTCGTGGCGCGGCGATTTTTCGTGAATGGCGCGGGCCACGAGTTCCTTGCCGGTGCCGGTTTCGCCGAAGATGCAGACGCGGGTTTCGCTGGCGGCGACGCGCTCGATTTGCGCGAGGAGTTTTTTCATGGCGGGGCCGGAGCCAACGAGTTCATGCTTGCCGAGGCGGTGGCGGAGTTCGCGGTTCTCGTCCTCGAGGCGGGAGAGTTTGAGAGCGTTTTCGACGGTGAGCAGGAGCTTATCGGTGGTGAGAGGCTTTTCGAGGAAATCGAGGGCGCCGAGGCGGGTGGCCTTCACCGCCATTTCGATGTTGGCTTGGCCGGAGATCAGGACGATGGGAGTTTGCAGGCCGGATTTTTTCAGCTCTTCGAGGAGTTCGAGGCCGCTTTTGCCGGGCATGACCACGTCGGAGAGGATGAGATCGAAGCGCTCGTTTTGGATGAGTTCGGCGGCGCGGAGGGCGTTGTCGCAGACGGTGGCTTCGTGGCCGGCGAGGCGAAAGGCGCGGGCGAGAGAGGCGAGGGTGTTGGCGTCGTCGTCGATCAGGAGAAGATGGGCTTTGCGTGGCACGCGGATCCTTTTGGCCGGTCGAATGAACAGCGCCGGCGAATTGCACGTCTTGCGGACATGGGCTCGCAGCATGCTGCGCCCCTACAAACCCGAGAGAAACCCAAGAGCGGTCCGCCTCAGAAGGCGGACCCTACAGCACCAAGAGAAACCCAAGAAAAACGCCCGGTCTAAAGACCGGCCACTACAAAACCTCTTAGTCCGAGGCGGCGGCTGGGGCGGACTCGGACTTCGTGTGGGGCGGAGTCTTCCCTGGCTTTGACGACCACGCCGGACTGGCGTTTGGGCAAATCGATGCGGAACGCGGCGCCGCGGCCTTCTTCGCTGGAAACGGAAATCGAGCCGTGATGATCGCTGACGACGGATTGCACGATGGCCAGACCTAGGCCCGTGCCGAGCTGCTTCGTCGTGTAATACGGCGTGAAGAGGCGCGAGCACTCTTCGGGCGTGAGGCCTTTGCCGGTGTCGGCCACTTCAATGCGTACGGATTCGCCGGCATCGCTGCTTTTCAGGGTGATGGTGCCGCCGGCGGGCATGGCGTCGAGAGCGTTGAGGACGAGATTCTGAAACGCGCGATGAAGGAGATCGGAGATCGGCGTCGATTTCCGGCAGCGATTCGCTGAGGAAAAATTCGGTGGCGATGGAGGGCTTGCCAACAGCGGTGAATTGCGGCTCGAAGAGACGCACGGCGTTGCGCAGCACTTCGTTGACATTCACCCGGGTGAACTGCGGGGCGGGCATTTTGGAGAAATCGCTGAAGCGACCGACGATGGTGTTGAGATTGGAGAGCTCGGCTTTGAGGGTGGCGGTGGCTTCGTTGAAGACTTCCTGGAATTGCTGCGGGCCAAGCTGGCGGGCGCGCTGGAGATTTTCGACGGTGATTTGCAGGGGAAAAAGCGGGTTGCGTAATTCGTGGGCCAAGCGGCGGGCGAGTTCGCGCCAGGCGGCGACGCGCTCGGTCTGGACGAGCTTTTCTTTTTGCGAGGCGAGGGTCTTGGTCATGTCGTTGAAAGCGGCGGCAAGCTGACCGATTTCGTCGCTGCCTTTAACGTCGATGTGCGTGTCCCAGCGGCCGGAGGCAACATTGCGGGCGCCATTAGCCAGTTCTTCGACGGGGCGAGTGATGCGCCGGGAGACCCACCAGCTTACGAGCAGGCCGATGAGAAGAGCGGCGAGAGCAACGAGCGCGGCGGTCTTCAAGATTTCGCGGCGCAAAGCAACCAATTCCTTGCGCGAACTGCCAAGCAGGAGCACGCCAAGCACTTCGCCATTGCGGCCGGTGAGGGGCATGGCGTGAAAGATTTCGGAGGAAGCGGGGTCGGAGGTCCAGTCAATGGTTTTGATGAGAGTTTGCGGGGTGGATTGCTTCTGCACCTGCTCGATGAGCGGCTGCAACAGGTCCGCTTGCGGGACGGGGCCGGAGGCGTCGGCGAGCGCGGTGGGCACGAAATTCGGCTCGAGATTGCGATAGAGCAGGGCACGCGTGCCGGAAGGAAGCACGAGCGAGGCGAGGAAATTCTGGTCCAGGCGGCGGCCGCCGATGACATAAAGATTGCGTTCGCCAACAGACTGGGTGCGCACGGCCGTCAGGGAAAGCTCGACGCCGTCGGGCAATTCTTCCTTTTTGAGAAAGGCGGACGAACCGCGCCAATCCTTGACGTTGTTGACCCAGTCATTTTTGTAGCCGACGCGCGCGGGATATTGCGCCGAGGAAATCAGGGTGCCGTCGGTGTTCACAAATTCGACGAAGTTCAAGCCATGCTCCTGGGCGGCGCCGTTGGCGTCATGGACATAGAGCGAAGCGTCGGCGCTGGGGCGCGCCAAATCGAGAGCCATGCGCACGGTGACATCGGCGTTGGTGATGTTCTCCACCTGCTGGACGACGACCTCGCCGCGCTGAGCGAATTCCTTGTCGAATTGGGCGACCAGCGCTTCGGAGCGCTGCGAGTCCATGGCTTCGAAGGAGCGTTGCGTGTAGAAGCTCACGCCATAGGCGACGAGCGAAACCGAGGCCAGCACGGTGACCAGAAAAATGGCGAAGACTTTGCTGCGAAAACTCATGGGTGCACTCCCTTACCATGCGGCGCCGCAGAATTATCGGGCGACGCACCGCCATTGGGCGCGGCCGGAGCGCTCTCGCCCTTTTCGAGCCAGACATCGGCGAGACGCCATTCGGCCCAGCGCGCGGGCATCCAGTTACGCACAGACGCGGCGATGCCCACGTATTCGGGGAGGAGCACGAGCGGAAGCACGCGGCGCCCTTCAAGCATGCGGTGCTCTTCGGCGTAGCCCTGCTCGGGATCGGCAAGCGATGGAGCGCTTTCGAGCGTCCGCTCCAGATGAAGCTGGTTCACCATGGCCTCCAGCTCCGCGCGCGGCGAGAGGGAATCGTAGTGCCAGGCGAAGAGATGCAAACCGATGGAAGGATTGCTGGAGGAGACAGGTGCGGCGCCACCGACTGCCGGAGTGGAGTGCGTCACGACCTGCACGGAGAGATTTGCCTGACGCGCATTGATGGCGACACGTTCACCGAGCAATTTCGTCAGATCGCCGCCGGCATCCACGCGCAGGCACAAAGGTTCCGTGCCGCCGGCTTCATTGGCGGGAAGCGAGGCGCGAATCTCCTTGGCGCGTTCCAGATTCATAGGACTCTCGAAGAGGAAAGCATATCCCGAGAGCCAGCTGGGCAAAAGGCCGGGAGCGGGTTCGGCTTGCTTTTGAAGCAACACATTGGCCATGGTGTCACGGTCCAGGGCAAGGGCCAAGGCTTCGCGGAGACGGTTGTCGGCAGAGGCGGGCTGGGCATCGTCGAAGCGCAAGGCGAGGAGCGTCTTGGGTACGGAACTCCACACGCGAAGATTGTCCTGGCGGGCTTTGCGAACCAGGTCGGGAGCGACTTCGACGACATCGGCTCGGCCCACCTGTAGATCGAAGAGTTGGCGCAGGGGTGGTTCGCCGAGGGTGACTTCGATGGCGTCGAGGAAGGGGCGCCCGGCCCAGGATTGTTCATTGGCGCGAAACTTCAGGCGCGCGGGTTTTGTTGCGAGGGGATTGGCTTCGTAGGGAGCGGCGGGGCTGATTTCGGCGACATAGAAAGGGCCGGTGCCGAGAAGCGTGTCGTCGGGAAGCGTGCGGAAGACAAAGTAGCGGCCAGAGGCGAGTTGCTCGAGCAAATCGGGAACAGGGTGAGACGAGTGAATGGAGATGGCGGTGTCGGTTGCCGAGAGCTGCAAGCCTGGGGGCAGCAGGGATTGCAGAGCGGCGACGACATCGGCGGAGGTGAGGAGAGAGCCATCGGAAAACTTCACGCCGGGACGGAGCTTGAACTGCCAGTTTCTCGCGGGCGTGTCGTGCGACCACTCGATGGCCAGGGCCGGCTGGAATCTTCCGTAATCGTCGAGGGTGACGAGATGATCGTAAACGAGAGCGGCCAGCTTTTCGTCTTCGCGCGCGGAGAATGCGCCGCTTTTCCACTCGCGCGGATCGAGAGTGACAGAGGACGCAAGCATTTCGACGCGCAAAGTTCCGCCGTAGCGCGGGTGCTTGGTGGCGCCTGGCGCGGTTGCCGCGAGCAAAAGGAGCAGGGCGGCGCTAATTCCCGCAAACCAGAGTGATTTTGTAAACCTCATAATTTCCTGTACGCAAGTTGCGCGCCACAATCAGCGCGCTGCCGGGATCCAGTGCGCCATTGATGCTTAGAATGGGTCCGGGAAACTCGTTAAACAGCGTAGCGCTGCCGGCACGCGCGTCAGAGTTGGGGACGATCTGGAGGAGGGCGGGAGAGGACCAGTCGTCGCCCTTGGATTCGAGCTTCCAGTCGCTGGCGTCGCAAGGAGAAGTGAGAACGGTGGCAGTGCGCCATTCGGATTTCTTTGCGTGGCACCGGGGTTCGGCGCCTGCGGTCCAGGTGAATTCGCAAAGCTTTCCGGGGAGAAGCAGTTCAGCGGAGGCGCCCTTGTCGGTAAGTTCGCCGCGTGGATCGCGGGTGGCGTGGAGACTCGCGGGAGCGAGGGAGACGGTTTGTTTCACGGCGCCGGAGGAGTCGAGGCGAAGAGCGACGAGGTCCGCGTTGCGGTCGAGGAGGACGGCGAGGCCGCCCTCGGCGGCGGTGCCGAGCGCGGAGGCGTCCAGAATGCGGTCGGAGCCTTCGTAGACGAGCTGGCGCGCGATGCGGACGGGAGCGACGGCGAGCGCGGGGGCGGTGAAAGCCGCGCGTGTTACGGCGACAATGCGCACATCGTCGCGATCACCCAAGTGGGCGCTGGCAGTGAGCACGATTTGGGTTGGGGTTTCGACCGCGCCCACTTTCAGGAGGGTAGCGCCCGGGTCTTCGGTGATGTTCAAGCGGCGTTTTTCGAGTTCCTGGCGCAGGATGTCCTGCCAAGTGGAATCAGCGGCGAGATTCGCGTCGGCGTGAAACTCCAGGCGCAACGGGCCGTGGAAATTGGGAATGGCGGCGACGCGGTCCGCGAGTTGACGCGCGGCGTCATCGAGCGAATTGGAATCGGCGGGCAGGGCTGGCGGCAGGGAGACAAAGCAAAGAAATAGCAGCGCAAGGAAGAAGCGGGACGGGTGACAGCGAGAGGTCTCAGATCTTGGGAGCACGGCGTTCTTAAAAGATGATAACACGCGGTTGCTCCGCCTTGTGGCAGGAGGTTTGGCAGCGGGCAATTTTCGGACAGCAACTCCACAGGTGGAATGCAATTGCCAAACGACATTTCTTCAGGGGCTAAAGCCCAATGATAACCAACGAACTTTATGTCGGAGCTAAAGCTCCGACCCCTACATTGCGGAGCATTTCCGCAAGATGCGAAATCGCGCCCTCCGAAGAACGAAAAGGTGCAAGAGAGATTCAGAGGGCTCAGTGGGCGCGATAGTCCTCATATAAATCGAGCTTGTTGATCAGGCGAATCATCAATTGGGTGAAGGCCAGATACTCTTCGAGGCTCTCATCGGAAACGTTGAAGAGGGCCTTGCGGCGGGCGTCCTGGAGGGTTTTGTAGTCCTCGGGCTGGAGAGTGGCTACGGCGCTGTTCAGGAAGACGGTGTGATTGGCGATACCGTAGATGGGCTCGCTGTCGGCGACGGCTTTGGTGAGCTGGTCTTGCGTGAGGTTCGCATCGTGCAGCTTTTTGTCGAAGGCCGCGCCACGGGTGCGTCATGACGTCGTCGAATTCCTTGCGGGTGTGGGGCAGGCTGACGATGACTTTCAACACTTGCTCGCGGGCGAATTGGGGTTGCGCGAGATCGGCAGGGTCGGGCGGCTGATATTTCAGGACTGCATGGACGTCGTTGCGGCGATACTCTTCCTCGATTTTGTCCACGCCGTCCCAGCGGCTAAGGGTGCGGAAGGCGTCCTCGTTGAGTTGTTCGGCAAGGAGATGAGCGGCGGCGGAGCGCACGAAGAGTTCGGGGGCCTGCAATTCGGCGGCGAGGGCGCTGGTGGCTTGAGCCGGCGGGCATGCTGCCGTAGAGGAAGAGCGCGGCGGTGTCCGCATCGAGATCGAGGGCGTGCTCGGATATGTGGATGGTGGCGTTGGGATAGCGGAGGAGGCGCGCGGCGAGGGGCCGAATGTCCACGCCTGCTTGCGAGAGCGCGAGGGCGAGCGAAAGATAATTGGCGGGATCGGTTTCCTGGAAATCGGCCTGAGCGATGGCGTCGCGAACAATTTTGAGGGATTCGGGCGAGGGGTCCATCTGATAGAGGACTTGGCCGGCATCGAATTGGAAATTGTGGTCGGTGGTTTCGGCGGCGAGCATGAGTTTCAAGCAAGCAGCGCCTTCGGGGCCGGCGGCCTGGACCTGCTTCCAGAAAGGCGTCGAGTTCCTTGCCCTTGGCGTCGATTTGGGATTCGTTCAGTTGGGCGGGATGGAAGCCGTAGACTTTGGATTTGGAGGTGCGAAGGGTGTCGCAGGTGGAGGGCTTGTCATTGGACGCGGATTGGGGATGGGCGGGACGGAGAGAGCCGCTGATAAGAGCAACGAACAGAATTGCCAGGAAAATCGCCGCAAGCGTCACCTCGGTGAACCCTTGGAATGCTAACACTGATTTTGGTGGGGGAAGGCGGAGGCTCGTTAAATCCTTTTGTCAGGTTCATGAGGAAGGCCAAGAAAGAGTTTCTTCAGGGGCTAAAGCCCATTGGTTTCGAGGCTTTACGCCGGGGCTGAAGCCCCGGCCTCCTAAAGAGAAGAGATTCTCCGGCAGCGTGATCGAAGGCTGTGGTGACGTTTTCACCGGCCGGGTGGCGCGGGGCGCGGCGCCGGGTGAGGAATGATTCGTGGCGGAAAGAATCAAGCGCGGCGGTGCTTGTCTTTCTGCTCATGGTCATTCCTCCTTCCAGCGACGCGATCCGAGCCACCCGCAGGGGTTTGGCCGGTGATCGTGGGAAGCGGCTCGCGCCGCTTCCCCGATCTCTTAGAACTTACGGGCGCCTGGGCGGCTTGTGCTGAGCCGTGGCGGCGGCGACGGGCGCGGGATCGTCCGAATCGTCATCGGTGCCGGGAGCGGCGTTGGCGCCGCCGTTGTCCTTGCCATTGCCGCCGGCGAAAGCGGAGCGCAGCACGTCCGAGGCGAAAAAGTTTTTGCCGTCCATGGGAACCATCATGATTTGCAGCTTGTCCGACAAGCGCTCCGCGATGATTTTCTGGATGAGCATGGGATTCTGCTTGAGGACGGCGGCTTCGAATTTCATGCGTTCGGCATCGGCGGCAGCGGTGACGCGAATGCGGTTGGCTTCGGCGTCGGAAAGATTCTTCTGGCGCTCGAGTTCGGCCTTGCTGTCAATGATCTTGGCTTGCGCGGCGGCTTCGGCGTTCTGAAGCGTGGATTCCTTGCGGGCCTGGGCTTCGAGCTTGGTCTGCTCAATCTGCTTCTGCTTGAGAGGCAGGGTGTACTGCATGGCGTCGGATTCGGCCTTGGCTTGCAGGACGCGAACCTGGGCTTGCGCTTCGGCTTGCTTGACGTCGCGCGCCTTCTGGGCTTCGGCTTCGAGTTCGGCGATGCGCACTTCCTTGCCCTTGATTTCCTGTTCGGTGCCGAGGCGCTCGTTCTCCTGCTCCTTCAGCAGGAGGCCTTCGAGTCCCCGGGCGTATTCGGCGGGAAGCTGGATATCGCGGAGAAGGACTTCGCGGACGATGATGCCGTCGCTGGCGAGGCGCGTCTTGATGGCGTCGGCGGCTTTGCTGCGCAGCTCTTCGCGCTTGATGGCGAAGATTTCGCGGGTCTCGTAGTTGGGCGCGAGCTGGCGATAGGTGGTGGAGACGACCGGGCCGACGACCTGTTCACCCACGGGCTGCGGAAGATTCTGATGGATGCTGCCGAGGCGCGTGGGATCGAGGCGATAACGGACGCTGACGGCCATGCCAAGGTTGAGGCCTTCGCGCGCCTGCACGGTGAGGACTTCGGTGTCGGTTTTGGGCGAACTGGAGGCAGCGGTGGTGTAGACCTGCTCGCGGGTGTCATAGAGAACGAGCGTGTCCACCAGTGGCGTCAGCAGATGGACACCGGGATATAACGTAGCGGGGCGCGCGCCGAAGAGCTGGCTGACGCGAATACCCGCGGAGCCGTCCGGCACGACGGCGATACCCAGACTCAAGAGCACCGGTACGATGCCCGCCAGGGCCAATTGCCGCGCGAGTCGCCACCGTACCGGCCCGAAAGGGCGCGAAGTGTCGAGCCTCTTTGCCGGCGTGGCGGAATCGGCGCCGGCTTGTTCGAGCAGCCAGCGGAGACGCGCCGCCATGTAGACGTCGTAAGCCACTAAGATCAACGGCACTGGCGAAGAGACCGAGGCCGAAAACCATCAACAAGAACTTCAATGCGAGCATGGGATTGATCCTTTCTGAATGGCTCCCGGGTTGGCTGCGGGTGTAACAGGTTCATCGGGCCGCATGCGACAGCCGGGAACGTCGTTGTGATGAAGCGTCGCGCGAGCGTGATTGTCGCCGGGCATGTGGCATTACCGACGCTGGGCGTAGGCGCGGGCGACGAGGCGCGTGCCGTGCACGATCGCGGGTTGGACGGCGCGGCGGCTGGCGGTGGCCGGTTCCATCAGACGAAAAGCGGCGCGGAGCAGGAGCCAATGCAGGCCGAGCGCGACAAACAGCGCCAGGATGGTTGCGGCCAGGACGGTTGCGAAAGTGAGGATGGTGTCCATCTGTGCCTCCTTGGTGCGTTCGCAAAAGGAGGTGGCACACGAGAGGCCGTTTGTAACTGATTGATTCGTAAGATGTTAAGAATGGTGAGAAGTTGGGAAGTCGTGGGTTGGGAGACACGGCGTGTTTTGTAGGACGCGGTGCCGGGAGAAAAGGCGGGTAGAGGTTTTGCGTCCTGAGCGTTCAGCGGTAGTCTAGGATTCAGAGAATCGACGAGGCTCACGTTCATGTTTCAATCGCAGGGAATTCGGATTGGACGAATCTTGGGAATACCCATCTTTTTGGATCTGAGTTGGATCCTTGTTTTTGGGCTGATCACATTCTCGCAATCCAATTTTTTCGCGCAGCAGCACCCGCACTGGACAGGACCGCAACACTGGGCTCTGGGAGCGGTGACCAGCATATTGTTTTTCAGTTCGGTGGTATTTCACGAACTGGCGCACAGCGTGATTGCGCAGCACTACAAGATCAAAGTGCTCTCGATCACGCTTTTTCTTTTTGGAGGACTGGCGCGGATAGCGCGGGACCCTTCCCAGGCGATTCAGGAATTCAACATTGCGATTGCGGGGCCGCTGGCGAGCGCGTTTCTTGCGGGCGTGTTTTATGGAGTGACGCTGCTCTCTCCGGACAGGGAGATGCTGGGGGCCGTGGCCAGCCAACTGGCGCTGACAAACGGAATGCTGGCGGTGTTCAACCTGCTGCCGGGTTTTCCGCTGGACGGAGGGCGCGTGTTCCGGGCGATGGTGTGGGGAGCGACGAAGGATTTTACGAAGGCAACGCGCGTGGCGGGCGCCAGCGGGAAGCTGATTGCCTTCGGACTGATCTCCCTCGGGGTGTGGAGCGCGCTGCGCAACGATTGGGTGACGGCCCTGTGGACGGGATTCCTTGGATGGTTCCTGCTGAACGCCGCGCAGGCGAGCGTGGCGCAAGTGACGATCCAGGAGACACTCTCGGGATTGTGCGCTTCCGATGTGATGAACCAGGAAGTGCCGATCATTCCAGCGAACATGAGCCTGGAAGAGTACAGCGGGGAAGTGCTGCGGACGGGGCGGCGCGTACACCTGGTGACTATGGCTGACCGGCTGGTGGGGTTGATGAATGTGGGCGCGCTGAGCCACGTGCCGCGCGAAGAGTGGAACATGAACTCGGTGCAGGCGGTGATGGTGCCGCGGGAAAAGATTTTATGGGCCGCGCCGGAGGAGCCGCTGCAGAGATTGCTGGAACGGCTGATCGCTGCGGACGTGAATCAGATGCCGGTGGTAACGCAGTTGGAAGAAGGTGCGCACATTGTGGGGATGGTGACGCGGGAGGCAATTTTGCGGGTGATCCAGACGCGGAGCGAGCTGGGAGCGGCGCTGACGAGCCGGTGAGAAGGCAATGGAGTTAGCAGAGAAGAAGAGGGACGGGTGTAGGGGATAGGGTGGTGCCATGATCCCTCGACTGCGCGGCCCGACGCGCCGGAAGGCGGCGCAGAAGAAGAAATCGGGCCGCTCCGCTCGGGATGACAGTTTTTGGGTCAAGCACCCAATGGATAGTTAACACAGAGGCGCCGAGAACACGGAGTTCACAGAGAACGGCAAGAGGAAGAACTGAGAATTAAGAAACTGTGCCGCGATCCCTCGACTGCGCGGCCCGACGCGCCAGAAGCCGGCGCAGAAGAAGAAATCGGGCCGCTCCGCTCGGGATGACAATTTTTGGGTGGGGCACCTAGCGGAAAGATAACGCAGAGTACACAGAGAGCGCAGAGTTCGCAGAGAAGAAGCGGAGGGATTCATCGCGCAAAAAGCGTGCGATGGAAAAGCGCACCTCGCTCCGCAGACTCCGCTCGGAATGACGTTTCTTTTGCGTGTTGCCGAGATGGGGTCCGGCCCTTCGCAGTTCAGGGTAAGCGTGTTGGACCCCCACACTTCCTGAGACGCCGAAACGACAGCTGCTAAAGCATGTAGACTCTGCGGCCCGCCTTAGAAGGCGGCCCCTACAGAGGCAAACCCAAAAGCACAGTCAGGAGTGGCTGTTCCGCCAGAGCAACAATCCAACGCTACTGCTCTGGGAATCACCCGGCTAATCGGGGGACGGAGAGTCCGATTCGCGGAGGGCGCCGAGGCGGAAGGCACCGCGGCGAAAATCCACGGAAATGCGCGAGAAGCCCGCGCGGGTGAGCCGAGCGAAGGCGGAGCCGGCCGAAAGCGGGGTGAAGGTGCTGCGGAAGTGACTGAGGCGATGCACCCAACTGTCGTTAATTTCAAAGGCAAAAAAGACGCCGCCGGGACGAAGCACGCGGTGAACCTCTGCGAACATGCGGTCCTGCAATTCGCGCGAGCGGAGGTGATGCAGGACAAGAATAGCGATCGCGGAGGAAAAGGTCTGGGAAGCGAAAGGGAGCTGCGCGGCGTCACCGCGAAGGGCGCCGCCGGGTCCACCATTGTATTGTGCTTTCAAGTGCCGGGCGGACTTGGCGTCGTATTCGAGGGAAGTGACACGCGCGACGGCTTCGCGGAGTTGCGGTGTGGCGGGGCCGTAGCCGGCGCCAATTTCGAGGACGTGATCGCCGAGGTGCGCGCCGGACAGCACCCAGGGAAGCAATTGACGCTCAGTGAGATAGCGCCAGAGCGAAGAGGAACATAGGAAGTGCTCAAGACCGTTCATGGTCTGCGGAGGGGGAGTAAAAGTGTAACGCAGATGGGAGGGAGTGGGGCAAGAGAGAAGATAGGCAAAGGGCAGAAAGGCGGCGGCCGAAGATGGGGAATTCCGGCCGGACAGGCTGAGCGGGCGAGAAGCAAAAGCAAACGGCGTATCTGCAAGAGAGAATCAGAGGAGAACGGGCACGCAAAAGGTCGACCTCTGTGTAAGTGAGGGGCAGGCGGGGCCTAAATGAGAGCCGCGGCTAGGCTGCGGCGGACTTGGGAGCGGGCTTGCGGCGCGGCTTCCCGTTATTCTCGATGAGCTCGCGTTCTGCGCGAACCCAATCATCGAAGGCGTTTCCTGGTGTGCAGCTGCGCTCCAAATAAATGTGATAAGCGCGCAGAGCGATTTCTTCCTGCGTGGGCTTGATCTTGGCGGCGACAGACTGCTTCTTCTGCGGCGAGGCACTGACCCTCGTCCTTGCCATACGGTGCTCCTTTCAACTACACATTCATTTTAACGTGCAGAAAAGCAGTTGGCCAGAGGCGAATGTGGAATCGCACAAAAGAGTGCTGCTCATGATAGGGGCTGGGATTGCAGTTCCACCCTCTTGGAGGGCGACGCGCAGCCGAGAATAACCCTCGCCGGAAGGGGGTCGAGCGATGCTCGACTCTCCAGGCAGCGGTGCGTCAGCGCTCGTCGCCGAAGAGCTTGATATCTTCGGGACCTTCGTTGAGCGGCATGATCTCGCGGCCTTGGACGATTTGGCGAACCTGCTCGACGATGTCGGGGTTGGCCAGCGTGGTGATGTCGCCGGTGTCCATGTGATTGGAGATGGCGGCTAGGACACGGCGCATGATCTTGCCGGAGCGGGTCTTGGGCATGTCCGGAACGATGTGGATGCGCTTGGGTCGCGCGATTTTGCCGATCATCGTTTCGATGGTGGCAATGACCTTCTCGACGATCTGCTTTTTGGGCAGAACGCCGGGCTTAAGGGAGATATAGATTTCGGGGATGCGGCCCTTCACCTCGTCCACAACCGGAACGACGGCGGCCTCGGCGATTTCCGAGATGGTGAGGCAGGCCGACTCGAGTTCCTTGGTGCCGAGGCGATGGCCGGCGACGTTGATGACGTCGTCCACGCGGCCAAGAATGCGGTAGTAGCCGTCGGGGGGAAAGACAGCGGCGTCGGCGGCGTAGTAAGGCCAATCGCGCCAATCCTTGCTTTGCGCATTCTTGTTGTATTTCTTGTAGTACTGATTGACGAAACGGTGCGGATCGCCCCAGATGGTCTGCATGATGCCGGGCCAGGGATTGCGGATGCAGATGTTGCCGGCAGCATGGTCCGCGGAAACCACTTCCTTGCCTTCTTCATCCCAGATGATCGGATAGATGCCGAGGCAGGCCGGCCCAGCGCTGCCGGGCTTCATGGGGTCGAGCGCGGGCTTGGTGGTGCAGAGGAAACCGCCGGTCTCCGTCTGCCACCAAGTGTCCACGATGACGGCTTCGCCTTTGCCCACCACCTCGTGATACCAGCGCCAGACTTCCGGCTCGATAGGTTCGCCAACGGTGGTCATGTGCTTGAAGCGGTAGTTGTGTTTCTTGGGCTCCTCGGCGCCCGCTTTGCGCAGCATGCGAATGGCGGTGGGCGAGGTGTGGAAGATGTTCACATCAAGACGTTCGGCGATGCGCCAGGGGCGCCCGGCATCGGGGAATTGCGGCACGCCTTCATAGAGGACACTAGTGGCGGCAAGAGCGAGCGGGCCATAGACGATGTAGGAATGGCCGGTGATCCAGCCGATATCGGCCAGGCACCAGTAGACGTCCTCGGGATGAATGTCCTGGTAATACTTGGCGGTGCCGGTGACGTAGGCGAGGTAACCGCCGGTGCGGTGCTGGCAGCCCTTAGGTTTGCCGGTGGTGCCGCTGGTGTACATGAGGAAGAGCGGGTCTTCGGCGTCCATGGAAACGGGAGGAACAACGGCGTTGCGGTAATCCTTCAGGATGTCGTCAATGAAGAAATCGCGCTCCATAATCATGGGCGCGTCGGAAGTGTATTTGTGGTGATAGCGCTTCCAGACGAGCACCTTGTCAATGACCTGGCCTTCCTTTTTAGCGGTTTCGACGGCAATATCGGCGCTGATCTTGTGGTCCACCCAACGGCCGTTGCGGTGGTAACCGTCAACGTAAATCAGGACGCGGCTGCCGGAATCAGCGGCGCGCAGGCCGCAGGCTTCGCCGGAGAAGCCGCCAAACACGACGGAATGAATGATGCCCAGGCGAGCGCAGGCCAGCATGGTGATGGGCAGCTCCGGAATCATGGGCATGTGGATGGTGACGCGATCGCCCTTCTGGAGACCGGCAAAGCCTTGCAGCACGGCAGCGCATTCGTTAACGCGGCGATAGAGCTCCTGATAGGTAATGACGATGTGATTTTCTTCTTCGGGCTCCGGCACGAAAATCAGCGCGGCTTTGTTTTTGTACTTGGCGAGATGGCGATCCACGCAATTATAGGAGACGTTCAAACGGCCGCCGACGAACCACTTCCAGAAGGGCGGATGATCCGTGTCCAGCGTCGTGTGCCAATACTGATCCCAGTGGAGGAGTTCGGCGTATTCGCGGAAGCACTCGGGGAAATTTTTCTCGCTGAAGCGCTCCAGGGCGTAGTTGTCGTTGAGATTGGCCTGAGCGATGAAGCGCGCGGGAGGCCGGATATAGGCTTCTTCCTTCCAGTGGACGGCGATCTGCGCTTCGGTCAGGCCATGTTTCTTGGCACGGGATTTGCCTTCGGTGTGCTTCTTCACGAGGGTCTTTGGCACGAGACTTACTCCCTTGAAAAATGAAGACTGCAAGACAACATGGCGCCATGGGCTGCACGCGAGGAGCGTCGCGGTACACGCGGGCGCGGAAGCGTCAAGAACGGACGCCACCCCGAAAAAGCCCGAGGCAAAATGATGCTCCTTCGCCCGTTCGCTCGTCAATCTGCACGGGGCGAGGCAAGGTGGTGCCGCGGCCTACTTCGCCGGCTCGCGGATCCAGACTGTCTTGCTGTTGGTGAATTCGCGGATGCCGTAGGGGCCAAGCTCGCGACCGTGGCCGGAGGCTTTGACGCCGCCGAAAGGAACGCGGGGATCGGAGGCCACCATCTGATTGATGAAAACCATGCCCGCTTCCAGTTCATTGATGAAAAGTTCGCGTTCGGCGGGATCGTTGGTCCAGGCGCTGGCGCCGAGGCCAAAGCGGACATCGTTGGCGAGGGCGACGGCCTCTTCAATCGATTTTACGCGGAAGACGCAAGCGACGGGGCCGAAGAGTTCCTCGCGATAGGCCGGGGAATCCTTGGGGATGTTGCTAAGAACCGTAGGGAGATAAAAATTGCCGGCGCCGGCGAGAGGCTTACCGCCGGTGAGAAGCTTTGCGCCCCGCTGAATGGACTGCTGGACGTCGGCGTCGAGATCCTTGACGGCATCCGGAGTGGCGAGCGGACCGACATCCGTCTTGGGATCGAAGGGATCGCCAAGCTTGAGCGACTGCATGCGGCTGACAAATTCCTTCTCGAATCGATCGAAGATCCTTTCGTGAACGATAAAGCGCTTGGCGGCGATGCAGGACTGGCCATTATTCATGACACGGGCTTTGACGGCGGTGACGGCGGCTTCTTCAAGGTTGGCACTGGGCATGATGATAAAGGGATCGCTGCCGCCGAGTTCCAGCACGACTTTCTTGATGCGCTTTGCGGCGGAAATGCCCACCTGGATGCCCGCCTGCTCGCTACCGGTGAGTGTGGCAGCGGCGACACGCGGGTCATGGAGGATACGGTCCACCTGGGAAGCGGCGATCAAAAGGGTTTGGAAGACACCTTCGGGGAAACCAGCGCGGCGGACGATCTCTTCGATCTTCAGCGCGCACTGCGGAACATTGGATGCGTGCTTCAGAAGGCCGACATTGCCGGCCATCAAGCCCGGCGCGACGAAACGGAACACCTGCCAGAACGGAAAGTTCCAGGGCATGACGGCGAGGACAATGCCGATGGGTTGGTAACGGATGTAGCTGTTTGCGGCGGAAGTGGCGATGGCCTCGTCGGCAAGAAAACGCGCGGCATTTTCGGCGTAGTAGCGGCACGTGGCAGCGCATTTTTCCGCTTCGGCAATTGCGGAAGGGAGAGTCTTGCCCATCTCGAGGGTCATCAGCCGGCCAATTGCTTCTTTTTCGGATTCGAGGATTTCCGCGGCTTGGATCATCCAGCGGGCGCGATCGGCAAAGGGAGATTTGCGGAAGCTGCGAAACGCGGCGGCCGCTTTGGTGATTTTGTCGTCGACCTGGGCGTCGGTGAGCGCGTCGAATTTCTTGACGAGTTCGCCGGTGGCCGGGTTGATGGTGGCAATGGCCATGGCCTGTGCTCCTCGGAAAGGTGAGCGGAGTCTTGCGACCCCTGCGGATTCTAGTGCAGAACCTTACTTTTTTAAAGTAGGGATTTGTGGCCCCTGCAGCACCGTACGTTGATCGAGCGCCCGCGCCCCATGGGAGTAGATGGGAGTAGTAGTGGTTTTCCTAAATTTTAGGGAGAATCAAGTTATGAATTTTCGGTGGATTGTCATAGCGGCCCTCGTGGGGTCGTTGGCTCTGGCTCTGCCGCAGTGCGGGGTTGCCCAGGCGCAAACCTCGACGGGCACGATTTCCGGCGTGGTTACAGACGCCTCCGGAGGTGTGGTCGCAAACGCGGAAGTGAAAGCGACGAACGAGGCAACTGGCCAGACGTGGACTGCCACATCCATTTCGTTTGGTGAGTTTCAAATGCAGAATCTGCCACCGGGTTCTTATACGGTGGAAGTGTCGGCCGCAGGCTTCCAGGTATTTCGCGCAAATAAAATCAGCGTCTCCAGCGGATCCGCTTACAATTTGCCGGTCAGGCTGGCGGTGGAATCCGCGCGAAAGGTTGTCATCGTGAAAGGGGAGGTGGCGGACAACTACAAACCGAGCAACCTGGCCATCGGGAACCTGAGCAACCAGCCGCTGCAGGAGTTGCCGACTTCCGCGCTGGTTGTGACGCGGAGTTTGATGGATGACCAGCAGGCGCGTTTGCTTTCCGACGTGGCGAAAAATGATGCTTCCGTCGGAGAAGACTATGCGCCGGTGGGTTGGTATCAGGATTTTCAGATACGCGGATTTCCGCTGGATCTGGCTTCGGGGATTAAGATCAATGGACTGTCGACAGCCGGGGAACAGTTCATCGCGCTGGAAAACAAGGATGCAGTCGAATTCCTACATGGTGTGGATGCAGACGAAGTGGGCGTGGCCTCCGGAGGGGGATTGGTGAACTACGTGACCAAGCGCCCCGCAGGTGTACGCGCGCTGAACCTGGCTACCGACCAGCGCGGGACGCTGTACGCGGGCGTTGACCTTGGCGGATTCTTCGGCGCACAGCAGCAATTTGGCATGCGCACGAATCTGGCCGGCGAAGGCATACGATCCTATGTGCACGGCGCGAATGGCACGAGGGCATTCGGCGCGGTGGCAGCGGACTGGAAAATCAACGCCAACACTTACCTGAAAGGCGATTTCGAATACCAGCACTGGGTGCAGCGGTCCGTGGGAGGCTATCAGTTGCTCGGTGGAACCACCGTGCCGGTGGATGTTTCACCCGACGTGATGCTCGGCTATCAGCAGTGGGCCAAGCCAAACACTTACGATGACTTTAATACCAGCGTTCGGCTGGACCACAATCTCTCGGAGCACTGGCGGTTTTTCGTTGCCGGGGACTTCAGCCACACTTTGCTAGATGACAATATCGCTTGGCCGTATGGCTGCTATTCCGTTCCTGTTTGCAACGACCCTGGCGCGCAGCCGTATTTCTTCAGTCCTACGGGCGACTATGACGTGTACGACTATCGCAGTCCTGGCGAGGTGCGAATCAACGATCAATTCGAGGCCATTTTGCAGGGGCAGGTGAAAACCGGGGCGGTGACCCAGGATGTCGCCATCGGGACAAGCTTGCAGCGGCGCAGCGTGAATCTTGCACTGACCAATCCGGCTGTGCCCGCGGACACGGGCGTCGTTTACAGCTACGTCGGAACGGAAAATATCTATCAGCCCGAACAAGTTTTTCAGCCGGCGCCCCCGCCGATCCACCGACGCCCGGTCCTGTGCTGCTTGCCGAAGATACACATCAGTATGCGCTGGTAGTCGAGGACCATCTCCATCTACCGGGGCGGATCGATATTACGGTCGGCGGTCAATACGACACTCTCCGCGACCACAACTTCTCGAACTTGAACGCCGATGGCAGCGCATTGACGCTGCTGAAAACGGAAAAGGGCGTCTGGCTTCCGCAATATTCGGCTTCGTGGTGGCCCGTGAAGGACGTGCTCCTGTATGGCAATTACAGCGTGGCGCTTTCGCTGGGTTTGCAGGCGCCGTTTTGGGCGACGGTCAATCCCAGCGCGTTTCTGTCGCCCTTCTTCACGCGCCAGGTGGAAACAGGAATCAAATACTCGCCGGGAGCCGCATCTTGCTGACTGCCGCCGTATTCCGCATGAGAGCGCCTTTCTTCTATCCCGAAGGTGCTGGACAGCGAAGGCAGCATCGACTTCCTCGCGGATGGCCATGAGACGCATCGTGGCCTGGAGTTGAGCGCACAAGGCAAAGTGAAAGCGTGGCTGCGAATCACGGGAAGCGCGTCACTCTTGCGCGCCGTGTCTGTGGGGAGCAGCACGCCGGAGTTCAACGGCAAGCAGGTGATCAACGTGCCGCGCTTCCGAACGGCTTGGTTCGCGGACATCGACGTTCCTTTCATCACCGGGCTGCATCTGTTGCCAGGATGGAGCTACACCGGGCCGAAGGAAGCGACGCGAGACGATGCGGTCAGCGTGCCCGGCTACAATCTGCTGAATATCGGCGCGCGGTACACGCCGAGCGGGGAATGGAAAAAAGTGACGTTTCGTCTTTTTGCCGATAATGTCCTGAACAAGCGCTACTGGAAGGACACGGGCGCGAGTTTAGGCGATACGTTTTTGCATCTCGGCGCACCCGCGACGGTGCGGCTCTCCGTGCAATACAATTTCTGAGGATGAGGCCAACGGGCCTGATATTCCGGCGTTGAAGAAGGAGCAAAGTGAAGATCGAGTCGCGGGTGGCGGGATGAGCGGTGAGGTGAAAGCCCATGGCCTCGAGGGAGAGCTCGTTGAGCCAGACTGGCCGGCCCTGAAGCTCGATGAGTTGGACGGGCTCCTGCGTCGCTTTCCGCAGGCGCAAAAAGCGCAGCGCATTCTCTCGTTTAGTCCACGCCCTTTTTCGGCGGCCAGCATCGTGGAGACGCCGATTGGGAACGTGTTTGTGAAACGTCACCATCGCACGGTTCGTGACAGGGACGCACTGCTTGAAGAACATCGGTGGCTGGCCTATTTGAGCCGCCGCGACACGCTGGTAAAGAAGCCGCTCGAGGACCGGTCTGGGGAAACCGCTGTGGAGATTGGCGAATGGACCTACGAAGTTCATCCTGTTGGCGACGGCCTGGACCTGTATGAGACAGCGCAATCCTGGACACCGTTTCTGAGTGTGGGTCACGCGCGGCATGCGGGATGCGCTCTTGCCAGATTGCACGCCGCTTCCGCGGGATATGATGCGCC
The DNA here is from genome assembly GCA_963780785.1 of Candidatus Acidiferrales bacterium. Classification (GTDB taxonomy): domain Bacteria; phylum Acidobacteriota; class Terriglobia; order Acidiferrales; family UBA7541; genus Acidiferrum. The sequence goes on along the minus strand of CAWADS010000048.1, from coordinate 23,749 downwards.
TGCGCGCAAGGCGGCGACCCTTGTGACAAGCTTCAAGGTTTTCGCGTGCGATGACCCGTGGCCCGCACTGGCGCGTTACGCCGAGGAGCGTCCCGCGCTTCATGGCTACCTCGCCAAACGGGATTGGCTGGTGGAAACGCGGGAGACTTTTCTTCCTCTTCATAATCGATCGAGGAAATTCCTGCCGGTGCTTCAGCCACTGTGGACGCACAACGATTTTCATGGCTCGAATCTTTTTTGGAGCGATGCGTCGCCCGAAGCGGAGGTCACGGACATCATCGACGTGGGTCTTGCGGATCGCACCAACGCGCTTCACGGCATCGCCACGGCGATCGAGCGGAACGGCGTGGAATGGCTGGAGATCCACGACGCTTCGCGCGATCCATTGCACCTGGAACAAATCGACGCGCTGTTGAGCGGCTATGAGGAAATGCATCCGTTGTCGCGGGAGGAGGCGGAAGCGGTGGTTGCCTTGCTGCCGCTCGTGCATGCGGAATTCGCGCTCTCCGAGGCGGATTATTTTCTGCGAGTATTGAAATCGCAGGAGAAAGCCGACCTCGCGTACATCGGTTATTTTTTGGGGCACGCTCGCTGGTTCAATAGCGACCCTGGGAAGCGGCTCCTGGGGCATTTGCAGGGCTGGGCGGTCTCGCATTCAGGTACTGCAGAGAGCAGCCGGATGATTTCCGAAGAGTTGAGGAAATAATGTCTTCCCTTGAAATTGCAGCCGTGCTTACGAGTGTCGTCGGCATTTGGCTGACGACGCGGCGCAAGCTTTCCTCATGGCCGGTGATTCTTGTCTCCTGCGTTTTGTATGCGCTGGTTTTTCGCCGCGAAAAGCTTTACTCGGACATGTTGCTGCAATTTGTCTATATAGCCTTCGCCATCTACGGGTGGTGGCACTGGTGGAGCGGCGTAAAGGAAGAAGGCATCGTCAGGGTGGAACGGCTGTCCGGGCGAGGGCTCGCGGCGGGAATTGTCGTTGGCGCGGCGGGCAGTTTCTTGCTGGGCTATTTGATGGCGCATTACACGGATGCGGCGCTGCCGCACGTGGACGCCGCGCTGACGAGTTTCAGCCTGGTGGCGCAATGGTGGTCAACGCGAAAACACATCGCCAATTGGTGGCTGTGGATTGTGGTCGATGCCTTGGAAATAGGCGTCTTCCTTTATAAGCGGCTCTATCTCACGTCGGTACTGTTCGCGTTCCTCATTTTTCTGGCGGTACTCGGGCTGCGCGCCTGGAACAAAGCGATGCGCGAGCAAGAATCCGGCGGGCAGGACGCGATTGTTGTTCCAAATTCAAATCTGACCGCGCCGGAATCCAATCCGGGCTGAGTTTGTCGATTCCACTTGCAGACTTGTTGCCGCGACGCTGACACCAGAACCCCGGGCAGAAGTTTCGGGGATAATCCATCCACGATAAGGAAGTGAGTGGTCGGGGCGCCGAGATTTGAACTCGGGACCTCCTGCGCCCAGGGCAAGTGCAGAAACGCTAAGTAGTTGGTTCGCCCAGCATTTTCCTATGTCAAGTGTCACGGTTTTGCATGGACTTTGGCAGAGTTTGTTCCCAAGTTGTTCCCAAGATTGGGGTGCCCCCCTGAGCTGGCACAATTTTGGGGGCACAGTTTCCGTTCTCTCAAAACGTTCTTGCACCGCCTAGCAGAATCAGGGGTCTGGGGATCGAGTCCCCACGGGGCTACCATACCTGGCCTGAACGGATGTCGTCCTTTCGTCGAAACTCAAAAATCCTCAGCCTTGATGTATTGCGATGTGGGCACTTCCTCGATGCGATCCGGGTAGGCCTTCTGCCAAAACTCGGCCGCGCGATTCCAAACCGTCGCATGGGTGTTGGGGTCTTGTACATCGCGAATGACGGTCTGATCCAGCAGATAATTGCTGAACCCCTGCGTGTACCTGTCGTGATCTTCCTGAGCGGCGTCAAAGGCGCGGTGTTGGGCGTCGTTGGCCGCTTCGATGTTGTTCATTCGCGCGGTGGCATTCGCGCCGGTCTGGCGAATTCCCTCCGCAATTCGCTGGTTGCCCTTCACCAGCGCCTGTTCCTGGGCGTCCCAGTTCTGTCTCATCTGGGCGAGAACGGGAGCCATCATGGCGTCTGTTCGCTGCTGGACAAGCTGCCTGTCCCACTCGAAGCTGGCCATGACGGCGGCCGCGGTGGCGCGTTCCTGATCGGCGTAGGTATTGGGGATCAGGGAGAAGAAAACAAAAATCATGTAAGATCCGCCGCGCGGATCGGGCGCCTGCGGGCACAGTATCTCGTTCAGCTCCATCATGCCGTTACCGAAGTTGTTGACATGGCCTCTGGCTTGAACGCAACGCTCGCCTTGAGGGGTGGGAATCATTTCGGCATGGTCGATGCTGAGATCGGTTGGATTCCAGTGGAAGGAGTGGGCCATCAACATGTACAAATCGGGGACGGCCTCTACGAGATCGGCGTTGTACGGGAGGACGGCCATACCCGGAAGTGGCCTGTAGCCGTACTGCACCGATCGCCGGAAACCGGGATTGGTAGGGTCCTGAGCCAAAATCGACGTGTTGAGGGCAATCCCTTCCTGATGTGGGCCTTGCATCACGATGGTTCCCCCGCCAGAGCTCTTGGGGACAAGCTGCCACCCATCGGGCATGTTGGCACTGGCGGTGTTGTCCTGCACCGTGACCCTGTGCATCGGGAGAAACGCGGCCGGGTGCCCGCCAGTGGCCGGCCCTGAAGCCGAAGCCGAACTTGCACCCGTCGAGGCGCTGGCGGTTGCCGCCGGCCCGGCCGGATGCCACACGCCGAACAGCTTAGTGAGCATCGGGTTGATGGTCGAACCAAAGCGGCCCGCGGAATCGCTAACCAGAGCCGCTTCCACGCGATTCGGGCCGGTCTGCGCGGCGATGATCAGCCCCGCAACCTGTACGTTTCCGGCGGGATGGTCCACCACCGTGAAGAACACCCCCACCGAATCCGTTCCGCGCATCTTGAAGACTCTGCCGATCCGCGGCTTCTCCCCACAGTTCTGGTGCATAACCCGCAGCACGCTGGTCATGGCCGCTCCCTGGGTGAAGGCCCCATCTACCGTTCCGTAGACGATCCTGCCGCCCTGCGGCATGTCGATGGTTTGCAGCGGAGTTTGCGCGCCAGTTACGAGCGCCCCGGTCAAAACGAAAGAGAGCCCAAGAACAATCGAAATGGAAAACCGCGCGGAAGTTTTCAGCATAAGAGTTACCTATGCACAGCAAGAGTTGAAAGTCGCCTGAATTCGCGGATGTTAAGTACGGTAGTTGTTACTTGGCGGCCAGGTTTTCACGCAGGAAGGCCACCACTTTGATGACGGAATCGTTGGCCGCCTCGGGGTTCCATTTTATGTGGCCTCTCATCTTTTTGGCGGCGGGATCGATATAGTTCATGTCCGGCCCATTGCGATTGAAACCATGCGTGGCGCCTGGATATTCGACAGTGATCAACTGAAAATTGTATTTTGTCGCGAGCAGGCTCTTGAGCTCCGGAACGGCCTCGCCCTCGCCGTAAGAGTCCTCGGTCCCATAAAAGATAATCATCGGACCGCCGGTCAGCTTGCTGCCGCTCTTTTCCAAGTCTTTTATGAAGTGGCTTGCACACCGGATAAAACAACGCAAATGTGACGAATCCCTTGTCATCTCCCATCCATTGTTTAACGTTGCTCTCCATGGCTGTTCTCAAGGCGATGTTGCCGCCCAGGGAAAAGCCCATGATGCCGATGCGGTTGGGATCGATGGTGGGGCAGTTTTCGCATTTCTTTTAACGCCGCGAAAGCCATGGGCAGAAAGGTGTCGGGCTTCGGCCGGTCCATCGGGCCCCGATAAATCCCGGTCTTGAAGTCGACTTCAAATATCCCAATCCCCGCATCGAGCAGCGGTTGGCGATAAAGCTCGCCGCGCTGGTCGATTCCCGTGGTGCCGTGAACCATCACGACGACAGGGACAGGACCGGGAGCGTTTTCCGGAAGGTAAAGCGTGCCCGACACGTTGACAGGATGGCTGGTATCGAGGGAAGAAAAGTCAATCTTCGTCCCCGCCGAGGATGCTGTGGCAGGCAGGACCAAAACAGCTAGCAATACCGTGACAAGTAAACCGACGTAGCGCAAAGATTTCATCGCGAGCCTCCGTTAACTCTATGTTTGATTATCCGCGAACAGTCAAGGAGCCCCGTCACATCGCCGAGCGCCTGCCGAGAACGTACACAGGGGCGGTTACGCCCAAAATGCCGGGCTTCTTCGGTTCCGCACCTAGACCAGATGCTCAATTCGAACGTGTTCTTCTGCATATGCTGCGGCCGACCTCCCGCAATGAGGGCACAGCGTGGACCGCATCGATCTCGGCGAGTTGCGGAGTCTTCTGCATCAACTCCTCCGCCGCCTTTCCCATGTAAGATTTGTTGTAGCGGACGTAGCTGAACCAACTCCGCCCGGGAAGCGCGGCCCCTTCCAGATTGCCGATCTCGGAATCCAGTTCTTCTCCGTGAATGCATTGGCCAAGGCACCGGCACAGATAGTCCTGCTCGAGTGCGATCCCTTGAATCAACGCGGCGAGGATTCGCGGCGCGTTGTATCCGACCCACATGCGCCGCATATTCTTGTTCGCCGCGGCCAGCGAAAAGCGCATCGTGCCCACGGAAATCAGCCGAATCTTGTCCGGCCCGGTTTCCCACGCCAACCGGTAGCAAGGCAAGACCGCCGTTAACGCGGCGATGAGAGCCGGATTGTTGTACGGCGTAATCGCTCCGTCCACAAATACGTGGCGCTGGTCTCCCAGCATGATCTCTTCGGGATCAAAAAACGTCGGCGCAGCCGCGCTGGCCCTTACTAATTTCCAGAGCGGGACTTTCAGATTACAGTCCGGCAGGTCGGGTTGGTTGTACATTGCCAACGGATTGTTGGTTACCGGCCATGCCGAGCCGGTAGTGTGGTTCCTCATAACCAACAACAAGAGCGTCTTCAGGCGTTTGGTATCCAGCAGGGCGGGCACTTCGCCTTTCCCGTCTTCCGAGAAAATACGCCGCAGCATATCCGAGAGAGGTTTCGCCTCGTATCGCGACACCAAAAAGCGTCTTACCGGGTGGTACCAGGGCACGGGTTGAAACATGGTCGTGCCATGCCGCACGTAGAGTTCGAGGATTTCCTCAACCGTCATCCCCCAGCTGAGGCCTGTGGCAATGATGGCGCCGGTGCTGGTTCCCGCGAAAAACTCAAAATGGTCGGCCAGGATCAGTTTGGGAGCTTTGAAGTGTTCGCGCAGCAGTGTTTCGATTCGAAGCAGTATTTCCAGGCTGAAGACGCCCCGTATTCCTCCGCCGTCCAACGTGAGAATGTGTTTCATGGAACCGCCTATTTCCTCGCCACCTTTGGATTTCGAATCAGCGATCTCCACTCGATCAACTCAGCCAGAAGAGCCCGCTCAATCCGTCCGGCAACTCGCAGTACGCTTGGCCATGTTCGTAACGCCTCAAGCTGCGCATCCCATTTCCCCGAGCTGCTCGTGCATTTCCCGATAGCGTTGCCTCCGTCGATCGCAGTCATTCACCGCAAGCAATGCTCCGGCGACCGTCGCGATCTGGAATGCAATCGAGGCGCCCAGGGCCAGCGATTGTTTCCACGGTCCCGGGACCAGAGCTCCCGATCACGTGCGCGCTCACGAACATCCATGCGTTCAGCGCCGTAGCCAATCCGATGCAGGCCCAGGTCGCGGCTCGAAACTGGCGCGCCTCTGCGGCCGATTGCGCCGCATGGTGGGAGAAATAATCGATCTGGTTCGCCACGCGTTCCTGGCGATATCGCTGCTTGAATTCTTCCAGAGATACCTCGCTGCGCCCCCGCTCCAGCATTTTCAGGAGATTCAACGACATCAGCACACCGGATAGTTCGGGGACCACCTCCGGCCCAATCGCTTCGTAGGGAGTAGGCGTGCTCCAGAATGCCAGGACCGAACGGCACACCTCCGCCGCAGTTCGCGTCCGCACCCACAGGACTTGCCGCTTGTTTAGCCGCAACGCCGTGGGCAAGACGGCCGCCAGGATTCCGAGCCCTGTCCCGATCGTCAACCATGTTGCAACTCCGTGCGCCCATGATCCGGCCCCGCTGAACAGAGCAGCAGCCGCTGTGAAAACGATCGGAATTGCCGCCAACCGCCGAAACTGCGGTGCGTCCGGGTCGCACTCTCGTCCACTTTGCGGAACCATGCGCGCGCCAGAGCTTCAGGCCTGTCCGTTTCCGCGGGCCCATTCGGATCCGGCAATCGGTTCAGGAATTCCAGCTCCGGATCGTCCAGGAGTTCCTTTTCCGTCTTCTCATTGAAAATGCGTACTTCTCCGGTCGTGCTGTTCAACCAGACCACCTGCCTGCCGATCCCTCTCGCGAACGAGACCACATCTTCGGTGCCGCCCAAGCCCTGCGATGGCCCTCCATCCCAAAGCGCGAGCAACACCCGGCTTTGCTGGACGGTTTCGATGCCGCATTCGTAGTAGCACTCTTCGCGCGACTGGTTGCCGCCCGTCACTTCTACCGAGGCGGCCTTTCTCAGGACTTGCTCCGCGCGCAACCAACTGCTCTTCGTCGAAATCCTTGCGAAACTCTTCCACCGGCATGGCAGTAAGACGCGGAGCGGCAATTCCAGTTGAATACAGCTCTCGGCGAACAGCAGGTCCCCTCCCGCCGCGACTGACGAAATCCCATACACAAGTCCTGAAGCTAGACGTTCTTCGCTGCTCGCAGAAAATCCGAAGATCGATTTTCGGCATTTGGGCTTCATCGCCGAGCACGCGGTGGCCGGTAAATCCGATCGCCGCTGTGGCTGGTAATTGGATGGAGCGCCCCATTGCTCCTGTCTCTGGTGTCGTCGAGCGCATGGCAAGAACACCCATTCCTGTGCGCGGATGCGTCATTGGCCGGACTCGATCAGGCGCTGCTGCTTGGCCCAATGCAAAAGGTCATGGAGGTCGGCAACGTAGAGCCGGGCCGTGTTGTCAGCGCCGGCGGTGACGATGAGCTTTCCATCGGGCGAGAATCCGGCTTTGTAGACCTGGTCGGTATGCCCGGTCAGCGTGCCCAACAACAGCCCCGATTCGGCGTTCCACACGCGCGCGGTTTGGTCTTGGCTGGCGGTGACGATGCGCTTTCCATCGGGCGAGAATGCGGCATCGTTTACGCGGGCAGTATGCCCGGTCAGAGTTGCAAGCAGCTGGCCGGTTTCGGCATCCCACACGCGCGCCGTATTGTCGGCACTGGCGGTGACGATGCGCTTTCCATCGGGCGAGAACTCCGCCGCATAGACCCACCGGGTGTGCCCAGCTAGAGTTGTCAGCAGAGTGCCGCGTTCGGCATCCCACACCCGCGCGGTATGGTCATAACTCGCGGTGACCACGCGCTTCCCATCGGGCGAGAACGTTGCATCGTTGACCGCGGCGCGTATGGGTTAGCGTTGCCAGCAGACGACCCGATTCGGCATCCCACACGCGCGCTGTATTGTCCGCACTGGCCGTGACGATGCGCTTTCCATCGGGTGAGAACGCCGCTTGTTTACGGGGCCGGCATGCCCGGTTAGGGTTGCAAGCAGCTGGCCGGATTCGGCATCCCACACGCGCGCCGTGTTGTCATCACTGGCGCTGACGACGCGCTTTCCATCGGGCGAGAATGCCGCATCGTTTACGCGGCCGCCATGCCCGGTTAAGAGTTGCCAGCAATTGGCCGGATTCGGCATCCCACACGCGCGCCGTTTTGTCAGCACTGGCGGTGACGATGCGCTTTCCATCGGGCGAGAACGCAGCCGAATAGATCATGAGGGTGTGCCCAGCTAAAGTTGCCTGCAGAGCGCGCCCGATTCGCCATCCCACACTCGCGCTGTAATGTCCTCACCGCCAGTGACGATGTGCTTTCCATCGGGCGAGAACGATGCATCGAACACTCTGCCGCCACGCCCGGATAGAATTGCCAAGGGATGGCCGATGTCGGCATCCCACACGCGCGCCGTACCGTCATTGCTTGCGGTGACGATGCGCTTTCCATCGGGTGAGAAGGCTGCATCGTAGACTACGCCGATACCTCCGTTTAGAGTTGCCAACAAAAGGCCCGAATCGGCATCCCACACGCGTGCTGTGGCGTCCTCACTGGCGGTGATGATGCGCTTCCCATCGGGCGAAAACGCTGCCTCGTTTACGGGGCCGCTATGGCCGGTCAGCGTCTGCCAGCGGTTGGCCCGTTTCGCCATCCCACACTCGTGCTGTATGGTCTGCGCTGGCGGTGACGATGCGCTTTCCATCGGGCGAAAACGCCGCATCGTAGAGCGCGCCGCTATGCCCGCTAAGCGTTTGCAGCAGATGGCCCGTTTCGGCGTCCCACACTCGCGCGGTCTCGTCCCAACTGGCCGTGACGATGCGCTTCCATCGGGCGAAAACGCTGCCTGCATTGACGACGCGCGTATGCCCGCTTAAAGTTGCCCGCAATACGCCCGTCTCGGCGTCCCACACTCGCGCCGTACTGTCATCGCCCGCCGTGACGATACGCTTTCCCTCGGGCGAGAACGCTGCATCGTAGACCACGCGGGTATGCCCATTGAAGGTTGCCCGCAAAACGCCCGTTTCGGCATCCCACAATCGCGCGGCATTGTCAGCGCCTGTGGTGACGATGCGCTTTCCATCGGGCGAGAACGCCGCCTTGCGCACCTCGACGTTAGGCCCGCTTAGAGTTGCCAGCAGATGCCCGCTTTCGGCGTCCCACACGCGCGCCGTGCCGTCATCACTGGCGGTGACGATGCGGTTTCCATCGGGCGAAAATCTTGCATCGTTGACCGGACCGCCATGCCCGCTTAAAGTTGCCAGCAGATGCCCGCTTGCCGCGTTCCACACTCGCGCTGTATGGTCCACACTGGCGGTGACGATGAGCTTTCCGTCAGGCGAGAACGCCCCCACATAGACCGCGCCGCCGTGATGCAGAATCAGGTGCTCGAGAGGTCCCTCAAGGACCGTTCTCACTGCGTGCTCCGCTTGGTCTCGTCGGCGAACGCTCCGCGGCCGCACCGCCGTCCGCAGCGCTACACCTAAATCGCCCGCCGGCCCCGACCTCCTGCTCGGCTACCGCGGCGAGCTCGCGCGATTCGGCCGTGGCCTCTCGTGCTCTGGCGATCCGCCATTCCCAAATCGCTCCGGCCAGGCAGACGGCGAGTACCAGGGCGGCGCCCACACTTGCTTGCTGCACGCGACGCCGGAACCGCTCCCGCCGCGCCGCCTCCGCCTCGTGATGTGCGATGCTGGCCTGAATGAATTTGCGTTCGGCCTCGCTGAGTTGCAGCGGTTTTTCCACCAACCAGGTTCGCGCCCGCGTCAGCTTCAGGCCTGAGAGCAATGCTTCGGTCTTCTCCTGGGCCGGCGCTTTTCCCCAGTCGAGCAAATCCTGTTCGAGTTGATCCTTGCCGATCAGGAATTCGCGTTCCTCGTCGAGCCAGCCCCGCAGCAGCGGCCACTTGCGCAACAGCGCCTCGTGCGCCACCTCGACAATCGTCACATCTTGCTCCTTCTGAATGATCAGAAGGCGCGCTCTGGCCAAGCGCTCGATCAGCGGCCGGGCGTTTGCGGGCAACGCCTCGAAGCGGGCCGGGCGGCGCGCGTATTCGCCCTCGGCGTTGACCCGCACCATCGCCGGCACGAACGCTTCCCTCAACGCCTGCAAATCTTCAGGAGAGGGCTTGGCGGCGGCAAGGACTTCGTCGGCTTTGCGGCGCACGGCATTTTCGAGCGGCGAAAGTTGGCCGGTGTCATCGCCGAGCGCCCGGTAGGCTTCCAGCGTGAGGTGTCTTTTTCTGACCGAAGCGGTCGTAGAGTTCGCGCAGCGCAAAGGCCAGCAACGGCAAGGCGTCGTCGGTCGCCGCATCGTTCATGGCGGCCGCCACCAGCGCGTCGTCCACCGTGAGACCGGCCACGCGAGCCGGGCCTTCAATGATGTCGCGCACCCGCGCCAGGGGCATGGGTTTGAGAGAAAATTCTTCGAAGGGAGCCGTCAGCGCGGGCGCTTGCTGAAGCTCGCCCAGATAATCGGAGCGCAAGGTCATCGCCACGAGGAAGGGCAGGCGTTCATCCTGCAGACCGTTTAGAACGCGCAGAAACTGTTCCGCCCCGGCTTTCTCCGCTGCGCCGAACAATTCTTCGGATTGATCCACCGTGATCAGGATTTGCGCCTCGTTCGCGGCGTGCGCGGCGCGGAGGTCGCGGGCAAGGTCCGAAAGCGTGCGCGTCAGATCCTCCGAGGCGAAGCGCATCGCGCCAGTGCCGCCAATCGGCGCCGGGCCCAAGCGCAATGGCCACGGCCTGGGCCAGCTCTTCAAGCGGATGAAGTTGCGGACGGAATGGCGGGAGCGCGATCCAATTGCGTTTGTCGCGTTTTAGCCGCGGCAATACGCCGGCCCGCAGCAGCGAGGATTTTCCCGAACCGGAGGCGCCCAGCACGGCCACCAGCTTGGCCCCGCCTTGCGCCCGCCTGGCGTTGAGCCGTTCGATCAATCGGCGGATATCATCGTCGCGGCCGAAATAAATCGCCGCATCGGCCTCATCGAACGCTAGCAGTCCGGGATAGGGGGCCGCGTGTGGTCCCAATCGAACCCGCCGCGTGCATTGACCACAACCTCGGTCAATTCCGTCGCCAGCCGCGCCAGGCCACCTTCACGGTCTTTGACAAGATCGAGATGCTGGATGTCGCCTGAAACGAAGGTTTCTCCGGTTGGCGCCTCTATCAACGGGAAGATCGCTTTGCCCAGCGCTCGCGCCTGGGTGAATTCCGCGAAGCACCATTTGCTCTCGAACCAGTTCTTGGTCAGGATCAGAATGACCGCTTCGGCCCCGGCCATTTCTCGATACAGCGTGCGTTCCCAGTCGGCGCCGGGCGCGAGACCGGCGTGCTTATCGAAGTCGAGGAAGGTCTCGGACAAATCCATTCGCGTGCAGGCACTCCAGCAGGCGCGCCGCTTGCTCGGTATCCCGGCTGGAGTGGCTGATGAAAATGTGCGACATGCTCGCTTCTGATTTCGAGCGGAGCGGCGCGAAAGTTGCCTCGGATCTGCGTCCGTTATGCGCGAAAGATCATGCAATGCCTGAGTGTACCACGCGGAAGTTGGCAACTAGAATCTTCATCATTACATCCCGGCTGGCATCCTTGCGCCATTTGCCATTGTTTGCGCTCCCTTCGCATCCAGTGATTCGTTGCGGAATCCGCCGGTGCATCTGTGCCTCGTGCCGCGTGCGCGGGATTTGGGCGCCGCCCCTTTCAGATACCCACGCTACTCGCTCAAATACACCTTGAGCCCGTCTGCCGTCCGCTTAAAAGCATCTGCATAGTACTTGGGATTGTAGTGATCCTCCCCCTTGACGAAATCGTGCTCCGCATCCGGGTAAACGATCAGTTGGAACTTCTTGCCGGCTGCGGCTGAGGCCGCCGCTAGCTTGCTATCCAGATCGGCCAAGCAGCAGCCATTGTGAAAGCGGTCATTTGCTACCGCGAACATCAGCACGGGCACCTTCAATCTGCTCGCAAAACCCGGCACGTCGTGGATAAAGTTGTTCAGGGGGTACCAAAGCACCGCGCCTGCAACTAGATCCGGCCACTGCGTCGCAAAATAGAGATACATTCCCGCGCCGACAGAGAAGCCGACCAAAACGACTTTGCCAGGGAGCGCGTGCGGCATCTGCTGCGCTTCCAGGATGTCCGCTTTCACGCCATCCCCGTGAGTTGCCATCATCTGATTGCCGTCGTACAGCACGACATCGTAGCCGAGTTCGGCGATCTCTCGAGCTACCGTGGTGTAGTGCGCCGGGCCAGACGTGCCGGAGGCCAGGACGACCACGCGCCCTTTGCCCTGCGGCGGCGGGAATTCCTGTTGCGCGTGCGCGACCGAACCCACGGCAAGGCCCGTGAGCATGGCGATGATTGCCGCTGAACGTAGAAACACGGTCATAGAGGGGGCCTCCTTTTGCTCTTTGGGAACACGATTGTGGTCAACAGGGACTTCCGACTTAAGTTTGCCCTTGAGCCGAAGCCTAACCCTCATAGTACGTCGAGTCAAACGCAAGTCGCCTGAAGCGACATCAATCCGCTTGCTCGCGTGGGACCTTTGGCTATTGGTCCGGCTAGGCTTGTGAATTCTGGTCACAGGGGAAAATTTGCACAAAGAAGCATTGAATCGGTAGTGCTTCCGTTATTTCAAACCCACAGTCCAACCCACCGAGTTCGGCGCCTAGCACGACTTTCGTGAACTTTGGCAGTCCCCGCGGTCCTGTAATTTGTTGTAAAACCTGACGTCGTCACATTGATACGGTAGAGATCTGAGGTTCGAGTCCCCTCGGCGACTAATGGCCGACGCGGGCGCTCGGCCCTCTCGTCCTCTCGCGTGGGTGCAGGTGAGGGTGCCACGAGAGAAGGAAAAATGGCAGCCAATTTTTCGTAGGAGAAACCAGATAAAGCCGCTTAGGTTTTCGATCATTCTGACTGTCAATCGAGAGGTTGATTTCACCCGAACCACTTTTCATCGGACGATTGAGAAAACGATTGAGAAGCAGGGAGTAGCGCAGGCCGGGCATAGCGTGTGATCACCGATTTGCATTTCCAAAGATCGACGAGACGAGAAATGCACAGGGTCCCCATGATTTTCGCCATGCTGGCCAGGTGGCGCCCTTAACTTACCTCTATTCCATGATCTCTGAATAGCACTCCTGCCTACCCGTGTTTTTGCATGCTCAGCTTGCAGCGAAGTCTTGTGAATTAAACGACTTGCGAATTCAGACCGCCAGTCTGGGAAAATTCCAGAGTGAAGCATTGGGTGAAATGGAGTTTTGATAAGCCCAAGAGAATAAGCGCAATGTTTTGGTCGGGGCGCCGAGATTTGAACTCGGGACCTCCTGCGCCCAAGGCAGGCGCGCTACCAGGCTGCGCTACGCCCCGACAATTGATACGTCTGTGATTCTACTGTACTTGGCGGTTTGATTCCTAGTTATCATAACCACGACTGTGAGCGAACTGTGCCAAATAGCTTCCGATTTGTTCTCTGTGCCCGAATTCTGTGCGCTCTAAACTGCTGAAAACAAAGAGTGCCAGAATTGTTGGAAGCGGCGCTCCTTGCCTGAAAAGCAGGCGCGTCCCTTTTGCTGAGAATTCCAAGAACTCCATCAGCTCCAAACTATCTGAGTGCTTGGACAGACAGGAGTGAAGAAGAGCGCGCCATTTGAACGCGCACTGGGCCCGTTCGAGGCGCACCTGCCTCATGAGCAGGAGTGCTACCTTGCCTACTGGTGTTCGGCGAACGGAGAATCCTCGGCACGGTCTCGGGAGAGCGCTCCCATCTTGCCTTCGGAATTCGCTTTCATCAGAGTGCGCGCCTTGGCCATTTCGGACTGGGCTTCCTGAGGGTGACTGGAAGCCTGATACGCACGGCCCAACAGGAAATGCGTGCTGCCATCTTCGGGATCGAGAGCCAGCGCGCGTTTGAGGAAAGGAATGGCGCGAGCGGGATCCGAGGATTGCAGGTAGGCGCGGGCGAGGACCTTGAGCAGGTCGGGGGAATCGGGGTTGCGGACGGCGCCCTGTTCGAGGAGGGCAATGGCGGCAGGGATGTTGCCGCCATCCATGCGGATTTCCGCGAGTTCCTTATAAGCCCAAGTGTTTTCGGGAAAGGCAGCGATCTCTTTGTCCCATTGAGAGATGGCCTGGTCGGTGGCCGCCCTTCTGTTTATAAAGCATGGCGAGATAGTAATGGGCGTAAGGCAAAGAGTTGTTTTCGGCGGCGCGGCGAAGTTCGGATTCGGCAGGCTCGAGTCTGGCCCAGGCGCCAGATAGGCTTTGCCGAGGAGCAGATGGAGATGCGGTGTATCGCCACCGGCGGCGACGAGGCGCTCGAAGACGCGGCGCGAGTCGTCGGCTCGCTTCACCATGCCATAGCTGGTGCCCAACATGAAGAGGAATTCGAGGTCGTCCTTCTCGGCGTCCTGGATCGGTTCGAAGGAAGGATGGCGGCGGGTAAATCGTCCATCATGAAGTGGCAGACGCCCTTGAGGTAATGCGCCTGGGGTTGGCAGGGTCGGAGGCGAGGACGTGGCCGAAGTAAGAGGCGGCGGACTTGAATTCACGTTTGCGAAAATAGGCCAGGCCAAGATTGAGTCGAATACCAGGAACGCCGGGGGCCAGGACTTTGGCTTTGAGAAGCGCACGGATGGCGTCATCGGAGCCTGCCGGTACGAAGATAAACGACCCCGAGGTTGGAGTAGACCGCGGCGGAGCGCACACCGAGTTTGAGAAGTTGATTGAAATCGTGCTCCGCGGTGGCGTACTGGCCCTCTGCAAGGGCGTGCTGGCCGTGTTCGGCGATGGCGTTGGGGTCGGGGTGGGCGGTTTGTTGGGCAAGCAGGGGATGACAAAGGAGTAAGACGGGGAAGAGGGAGGCGGGGAGAAGTTTTTTGGGTAGGCGACCCATGGCAGTGGAGGCATGCTAGCACAGCGCCGATAGCAAGAAGCGAAATTTCCGGGGCACGCGGGAGGCGCAATTCGCAACAAAAATAAAGGAGATATCGATAGATTCAAAATGGGGGTGGACGTATCCTCCCGGGAAAATTCCAGGGTTCTGTCAACGGATGCGCCCAAGTCTTGGCGTGCGCAGGGGAGAATGTTTATGAAAATCTGGACCGCACTGGCAATCTTGCTTGTATTGGCATTTGGGATGCCGCATGTAACGAAGGCACAGGATCTGGCCACAATCCTGGGAACGGTAACCGACTCCTCAGGGTCGGTTGTGCCAGACGCCCAGGTGACGGTGTCCAACGATGAGCGGGGGTTCACGCGAAAAGTGACCTCCGATGAAGCGGGTGCGTATGCCGTGGCGCGCATACCGATCGGGAATTACGCGATCACGGTAGAAAAAGCGGGATTCGAGAAATTGGTGCGGAAGGGAATCCACGCTGGATCCGGGGCAAACGCAGCGGCTGGATTTGCAGTTGCAAGTCGGCTCGGTGACGGAACAAGTGGTAATTTCAGCGAACCCCATGGCGGTGGAGACGGAAACCGGGGCCATATCGCATGTGGTGACCAGTTCGCAGGTGAGCGAACTGAACCTGGAGGCGCAGGAACTTTGCCAACCTGGCCACGTTGATCCCCGGCGCGACGCCGCTGGGGACGGGATTTGACCCGACGGCGGTAGGGGTGCTGGCGAACGCGACGATTTCGTTCAACGGCGTGCCGGGAAATTTCAACAACTGGGAAATCGACAGCACGAACAACGTGGACCAGGGATCCGGTAGCAATTCGCTGATGCTGTATCCCAGCATCGATTCGATTGCGGAATTCCGAATTTCGACTTCGAACTACAGCGCGGAGTTTGGGAAGTCCGGCGGAGCGAATATCGAGGTGGTAACGAAATCGGGGACGAAGGCATTTCCACGGCGACTTGTTTGAGTACCTGCGGAACGATGCGATGGACGCGAATGACTGGTTTCTGAACCAAGCGGGTTCTCCCAAGAATCCTCTGAAGCGTAACAACTATGGATTCACGCTCGGCGGGCCGGTGTTCATCCCGAGCCATTACAACACGGAGAAAAACAAGACGTTTTTCTTTGTGTCGGAGGAATGGCGCTCTAACCGCCAAGGCACGATCATTCGGCAGCCCGTTCCGACCGTGCTGCAGCGTCAGGGCAACTTCAGCGAATGCGATCCAAATGTAACTTCGAATCCGGAAGCTGGCTGCGTCCTGCCCATAGTTCCTGGCACGGTGAATAGTCCCTTCCCCAACGATACGGTGCCCGTGGACGCGACGGCTAAGGCGCTGCTGGATGGGCTGATTCCTTTGCCGAATACGACTACCTTTAACAACCTATATGTCTCCTCGCCGAGCCTGCCGACCGAATTCCGCGAAGACATGTTCAAAATCGACCACAATTTCAACGACAAGATTCGCCTGTTTGTGAGGTACACCCAGGACGCGTACCAGCAGGATTTCATCCCGACGCTGTGGTCAAATGCGAGTTATGGGACTGTGAAATCGCGGTGGACGAGCCCGGCGAAATCCGGAGTGTTTCACCTAACGCAGACGATCCGGCCGAACCTGCTGAATGAGTTCATCTTCAGCATGTCCGCGGATGTCAATACCGTGAACAACTATACGGGCTTTGACAGTCCGGCGGGATCGATCAACAAGCCACAGGGGTTCGCCGTCAGCACGATCTTCCCGGGAAACCAGAACCAACCGAAGCTTCCAGGGATTGCTTTTGGAGGAGGCGTACCGTTTCAAGGGCTCGCGGAATCAACCGGGTTTGAGTTCTTCTTCTGGGACCCGCAAACCGCGTTCAAAGACAACTTGATCTGGTCGGAGGGCAAGCACACGCTGAAGATGGGGTTCTTCCTGGTGGACAACCACATCAACACGACCACCAACATTGGCGCCAACACGCAAGGATTTTTCGTGTTTGATACGACGTCGAACGTAACAACCGGCAATGCGCTCGCGGACATGTTCCTGGGGCAGATCGCGAACTACAGCGAATATGGCCGGGTGGTGGGCGGCCAGCTCACGGGAGGACCGGGATTGGGGCACTGGCGGCAGTGGGATTTCGAGCCGTATTTTCAGGACGACTGGCGAGTGACGCCGCGGCTGACCCTGAACCTGGGAATGCGCTACTACTATCTGACACCGTTCTTCGACAGCGTAACACCGACCAACGATTCGGTATTTGTGCCGAGCGCCTACAACCCGGCAAACCAATCACAACTGGATGCGAATGGAAACCAGATTCCGGGCACAGGGGCGACCTACCTGAATTACGGGAACGGCTTGCTGCAGTGCGGCGCTGGATCTATCCCAAAGGGGTGTTCCACTTCAGACCACAAGACGTTCTCCCCGCGATTCGGGTTTTCGTGGGATCCTTTGGGGAAAGGGAAGACCGTAATTCGTGGCGGCTATGCGCTGAACTGGGATTCGAGCAACCCGCTGCATGCGGGGGCAGGATTCAACGGGAATCCACCGACAACGGCGACGCTGAGCCTCAGCAACGTGACAGGGTTTGAGAGTATAGGCCCCGGGGGATTGGGGACGGTAGGCTTTTCCGATGTGCCGACCACACGCAAGTGGCCGGAAATTTCACAATTCAGCATGGGCGTCCAGCATGAATTGCCAGGAACGAACCTGCTGAGCGTGAGCTATGTGGGCACACTGGGGCACCACCTGCAGCAGACGCTGAACATTAACCAAGTGGCGTTCGGCTTAACGACGCAGACGGTACCGCAACTGATCGGGACCAACACACAAGGTTGCGATAACTTAACGGGGCTATGCGATGTGCAGACAGTCCTGATCAATACTCCCGGGAACGCAATCTACTTTGCGCCATACCGGGGCTATACGGGGATTGGGCTGCGCTCCCCTTCAGGGAATTCCAATTACAACGCAATGCAGCTGAGCCTGCGGCACCCGACCAGCCACGGGCTGATGTACGAAATGTCATATACGTGGTCGCACACGCTGGATGACATCACAGTCCCCAACGTAGACGATACGAACATTCGCCGTTGGTATGGCACCTCGAGTTTGAACCAGGCGCAAGTGCTGACAATCAACTGGGTATATGAATTGCCGTTCTTCAAGCAATCGCCAAACGCGTTTGAGCGGCACCTGCTGGGAGGCTGGCAGCTAGGCGGAATCAGCAGCTTCATGACCGGGCCGCCGCTCAATTTCAGTTGCGGGATTTCAGGGGAGGCTTCGGGGATTGGCGAGGGCGTGATGTGTAATCCGTTGGGGCCCCTAAAGGTGAAGAAGGGTACACTCATCGATCCGAACCTGAATAATGGAAATGGCGGACCGACGCCAGGTTGGTTCGACCCTAGCATCATCGGCCAGGTAACGGATGCTCAGCTTTTAGCCAACAACCAACCGGGCATGTTCGGCACGATGAGCAAGAACCCCATGCGGGGTCCCGGCCGGAACAACTGGGATCTGGCACTGATGAGGAATTTCAAATTGCCGTGGTTTGGCGGCGAACGAAGCAATCTGCAATTCCGGTGGGAGACCTTCAACACGTTCAATCACCCGCAATGGCAGGGTGTGAATACCACCTGCAGCGGTGCCACTGGTTCAGGTGCGCCGTGTACCGGGGATGTGCTCGGTGAAATCAATTCCGCCTTCCCGGCAAGAATCATGCAACTGGGGCTGAAGTTGGCCTTCTAAAGCTAGAGAGCGACGGGCTCCCTGGAACCGCTAAGAGATTCTTGGCAGGAGTCAGGAAATAGGCATATGATGCCCTGCACAGGGGCATCCGCATTATGCGAGGCAGCAGCGATCTAAAGTGGGAGCGTGCCGACTCCTTTGTAGACCGGCAGATCACGCAGAAGCAGGACCACGTGTGGCCGTTTGGGGATGCCTACCCGGTGGACGTGCGTTTCCTGGTGATCGAGCGGCGGCATGAGATACCCTTGCATCGGCCGGATCATCTGGAAGTTGTGATCTTTGAATCCGGGGAATTGGGCTACGAAGTCGAAGATCATCTCTGCACCGTGAGGAAGGACGACATCATCGTGGTGGGGGATCGGCTGCACCATCGATGCCGCCCCATGGGGCCCTCGCAAAGACAGGCCCGAACGATCAATCTCTCCTTCCTCCCGCAAACCGTCCACTGCGGGACACCCCTGGGCGATGACGTTCAGTACCTGATGCCATTCACGCTGCTAGCGCCCTCCGTACCCAATGTGATTCTCGCCAAGACCGGACTCTCCCGGGGGATCCGCGAGCTCATCGAGAAAATCCGCGCAGAAATGCCAGGGGAGACGGAAAGGTCGCGGCTGGCGATTCGGACATATCTGAAGATGGTTCTGCTGGGATCTGGTCAACTACTTCTCAGATATGGGTGTGGGACGGGAAGCGTTTGACCGGCAAAGGGAAGCGGTGGGGCGGCTGGCGCCGATCTTTGAGCACTTGCAACAACATTACGATGAGCCGATCCGCGTGGATGACGCGGCGAGGCTGTGCGCGGCAAGTTCCTGCTGCTTCATGAATCTTTTCAAGGAAGTGACCGGGCAGTCGTTTGTGGCGTACCTGAACCGGTTCCGCGTGGCCAAGGCGCAGAATCTGTTGACGACGACGAACAAGCCCATCTCCGATATCAGTTTGGAAACGGGATTCTGCAACCAGAGCTATTTTGGAGTAGTTTTCCGGCGAATCAGCGGGATGACGCCGCTGGCGTACCGGCTAAAGCACGGCGGCGAGGCAGCTTCCCAAACCGCTCAGACAGCGGTAAGACCCCCATCCACGGTAAAGATTCCCGCCAACGCAATAGTCTGAATCTTCCGAAGCGAGAAAGACCGCAATGCCCGCTAAATCTTCGGGTGTGCCAAGACGGCGGGCGGGAGCGATTTCCGCATAGCGCGAACGCATGGCCGGGTCAGAGAGTTCCACGGCGTTCATTGGCGTGTCAATCGTACCGGGAATGATGGCGTTGACGCGGATGTGTTCCGGCGCATAATCGACGGCCATGGCGCGCATCAATCCGAGAACACCGCCCTTGCTGGTGCTATAGGCAGTGAGGTTGGTGAAGCCAAATATGCCGGTGGGGGAAGCGACGAAAATGATGGAGCCGGATTTCCGGCGCAGCATGGACGGAATGACGTACTTGGAAGTGAGCCAATAGCCGCGGAGATTGACGGCCAGCGTGCGTTCCCAGATCTCCGTTCTTCAACTCATGGGCGCGAGTTTCTTCGCGGAAGAAAAGGACCGCGGCGTTGTTGCAGAGAATGTCGATTTTGCCGAAACGCGAAAGTGTTTTCTCCACCATGTCCTGGACTTGGGTTCGCTGGAAACATCGGTGGGAACGAAGAGGGCCTTGCCGCCGGCATCCTGAATGGCACGGGCGGCCGATTCACCGGTAGAGGGATCCACTTCGGCAAGGACGACGGCGGCGCCCTCGGCAGCAAAGCGTTCCGCGATGCCACGGCCGATGCCGGCGCCCGCCCCGGTCACGATGGCTACTTTATCTTTTAAGCGCATGGTTCCCCTCGAATTCGGGATTCAGTCCGCATGCTCAATTGTGAACATGCGCTCCACGACGCCGTTGCGCATGCCATACATGCGGCGGTGGAGATTGATGGTGCCGTCGTGATAGTGCACGGCGATTTCGATTTTGTCGCCAACTTCAATGGGAACAGCGGGGTCCAGGATTTCGATGGGCGCGTGCTCGGCATGAAGCGCTTTGAGTTTCAGGCCGCTGATGCCCTTCACGGAGGGGAGGCCGCGTTCCCCGCTGATGGCTTTCACGCCGGCATCCACGACAATGTGCTCATCGGGGGTTTTGCTGATGACTGTGGCCAGGACGCTGAGAGCCACTTTGAAATCGGGAGCAAAGGGTGCATACCAGGTGTCCATCAAGAGGAAGGAGCCAGCCTGATTTTCCGTGACGCCAGGATAAATACCGGAGATGGAGTAGTCGCCAGTGCCGCCGCAGCTCACGATTTCGACGGGGATTCCGGCGGCGGCGATGCGATTGCGAGTGTCGAGGAGAGCTTCCATGGCGTGGCGAACAGATGCGAGTTTGTCCGGGCCGGGAAGTTGGGGTTGCAGATGCCCTTCGTACCCCATGATGCCGCGGAAACGCAAGCCTTGTTCGAGAATGAGGCGAGCGAGAGCCACGCCGGCTTCGCCGGGGGGCACGCCGCAACGCTTCAGGCCAAGATCGACATCAACAAGGACGTTCACGCTGGCGTGGTGATTTCGCGCCAAACGAGCGAGATCGCGAACGACCGAGGCGTTGTCCACTGCGACCATGACCGGAGCTTCGCGGGAAAGCTCGACAAATCGCCGGAGCGAGGCTTCGCCCGCGATTTCATTGGCGATAAGGACTTCCCGGATGCCGGAGTGCGCCGAGTCTTTCGGCTTGCCAGAGGCGGGCGCAGGTGATGCCGACGGCGCCGTGCTGCAGTTGCAGAGCGGCTAATTCCAGGACACGATGATTTTTGAAGTGCGGGCGAAGCTTGGCTTTTTGCGTGGAGAAGAATTGGGTGATGGAGCGGAGGTTGTGCTCCATGGCGTCGAGATCCACGAGAAGAGCGGGCGTTTCGATGTGGTTGACGTTGCGCTTTGGCCGAGTCTGACACTCAGTCTTCTCCGAAACTGACGAGCGGGCTATCGGTGCGAGAAGTGCAAGCGCACCGATAGCCATGATTTCCGACAGACGAGGAATAGTTTAATCGCCAACGATGGCGGGCACCACAGTTGAAGGGCACCCCGCGGGTCTGTTCGACTTCCCGCTGGATGAAAGCGACCGTCTGCTCGGAAATGTTGAGCATCTCATCAAAATCCACCTGCGGCGTGGTGAGAGGGGGCTTAATTTTAGAACGTTGCTTGCGAAGCCGCCGAATTGCGTGATGAGGCCATGATCGAGAGCGAATCCCCAGGCTTTGCGGCAGGCCGCCGTGGCGGGGATTTTGAGTTCGCGATTTTCGACAAAATCAACGCCGACGAACAAACCGGGCCCGCGAACATCTCCGATGACATTGTAGCGCTTGGCGAGTTGGCGAAATCGTTCGGTGGCCTGCTGGCCAAGGACGCGGGCGCGGTCGGAGAGTTTCTCTTTTTCCATGATGTCGAGAACGGCGAGGCCCGCGGCTGCGGAGAGAGGCTGATTCATGAAGGTAAGCATATGCCAAGGCTCGGATTCGAGGCCCTTGGGGATGAGATCTTTGCGGGTGATGAACGCGCCAATGGGCACGCCGCCGCCGAGAGCCTTGCCAACGATAAGAATGTCCGGGCGAACGTCGTAGAGATCGCAAGCCCAGGTGGTGCCGCAGCGGCACAAACCGGTCTGGATTTCGTCGACGATGAGGAGCACGCCGCGTTCGCGGCAGATCTGCTGAACGCCACGGTAGTAGTCCGAAGTGTAAACGCTGTGACCGTTGGGACCCTGGACGAGTTCGATGATCAGGGCGGCGACTTGACCGGAGCTGGCGCCGTCGAGATCGGCTTCGAGAGCGTGAAGAGCGGCGCGGCCATCGCCGGGATCCCCGCCGAGCGGAGGCCGGTAGGCGTCGGCAGAAGGAATTTGGCGGAAGTTGGGCCAGCGGACAGCGCCGGGCAGCGATTTGCGGAGAGCAGGCATACCGCCCAGACCCATTGTGGCCAAGGATTGTCCATGGTAGGCGCCAGTGAGGGAAAGCACTTCCGAACGGCCGGTAATGCGAATGGCGAATTTGATGGCCGCTTCGACGGCTTCGCCACCACCGACGCAGAGGAAAGTCTTGGTAAGGCCCGCGGGAGCAAGGGAAGCCATGCGAGTGCAGAATTCGATGAGTGTGGTGCTGTCGTGGAGGAGGTTAACCGAGGGCAACTTGGCCATCTGGCGGGCAACGGCTTCGGCGACGGCAGGGTTGGCGTGGCCGACCATGGCGGGACCCGCGGAGCCGGACATGGTGTCGAGATAGACTTTGCCGTTGATGTCCCAGAGGCGGGAACCTTGCGCGCGCTCGAAAATAACGGACTTCTCACGGCGCAAGGCGTGCAAAACGAAATCGCTCGCTAAGGCTTCGTAATCCATCTTCGTTCTCCATGGGGCCAGACAACAGGGCACCGCCGATGGAAGACAGTTCTAGCCCGGACGCGAAGCATTATCTATCAAGAACCTACAAATAAATGTCATAAGTTTGGTGGACTGGCAGAAAGGGAGAAGAGGCGGGGATTCCCGCGGGAGCCCATGTTTTTACGATAAAAAGGTATGAAATGCTTATAGACCACCGGCGAGCCAGCCTGTATGCCTATAATGGCAAACCTATGACCCGAATCCATTGCTACCTCGTGTTGGCAGGAATGATGTTCTGTGCGGCGCTTGCTCAGGGCGCCCAAAGATATCCGGTGCGCGTTGCCGCGGATCACCGGCACCTGGTGGACCAGGATGGGAAGCCGTACCTGGTGGTGGGAGATGCAGGGTGGTCGCTGATTTCGGGGCTGACGAAGGAAGAGGCGGAGTTGTATCTGGAGAAGCGGCGCCAGCAGGGATTCAATTCCATCATCGTGAATCTGATTGAGCACAAGTTTCGCGGGCCGGTGAACCGGTATGGAGAGGGCCCTTTTACCACGCCCGGGGATTTTTCGACGCCGAATGAGAAGTATTTCGCGCATGCGGATTGGGTGATTCGCAAAGCGGCGGAGAAGGGAATCCAGGTCTTCCTGGCACCGATCTACCTGGGATACATCGGCACGGACGAGGGCTGGATTGAGGAAGCGCTGGCGAATGGGCCGGAAAAGTGCCGCAATTGGGGGCGGTACGTAGGAAAGCGTTACCGCGATTTCGATAATGTGGTGTGGCTGATTGGCGGGGACCGTAACCCCGAGAAGGCGCGCGGGGACGTCAACGCCATCGTGGAGGGAATCAAGGAATTCGATACGCGGCACATCTTCACCGCGCATTGCCACCCGGAAAACTCGGCGATTGACCAGTACAAAGACGACGGCTGGCTGGACTTCAATACGACGTATACGTACAACATCGTTCACGGGATGCTGGCGCGCGATTACGACCGCAATCCGCCGATGCCATTTGTGCTGATCGAATCCAGCTACGAGGGCGAGCACAACGCTTCGGAAGTACAAGTTCGCCGGCAAGCGTACTGGGCCATCTTGTGCGGCGGGACAGGGCAGTTCATGGGGAACCGGCCCATCTGGCTGTTTGATCCGGGCTGGGAGAAGGCCGCGGATTCAGTGGGCGCGCAGGACATGACGCGTC
>CAWADS010000047.1:0-44556 GCA_963780785.1 Candidatus Acidiferrales bacterium | reverse complement strand
CTTTCTGGATCGTTATCTGACTGGCTGGATCTTTACCGCCATGGTTGTGGGCGTCGTCCTGGGATGGATTCTGCCCGGGGTCGTGCCTTTCCTAAATCGCTTCAGCATCGGTACAACCTCGATTCCGATTGCCGTGGGACTGATCCTGATGATGTACCCGCCGTTCACGAAGGTGCGCTACGAGGAATTGCACGAAGTCTTCCGCAATAAGCGCGTGCTCGGTCTATCGCTCGTGCAGAACTGGATCATCGGCCCGATCTTGATGTTCATTCTGGCGCTAGTGTTCCTGCGCGCATACCCCGAATACATGGCGGGACTCATCATGATCGGTCTCGCCCGCTGTATTGCGATGGTCATCGTCTGGAACGAATTGGCCAAGGGCGATACGCAATATGCTGCCGGCCTGGTGGCCTTTAATTCTCTGTTCCAGGTGTTCTTCTATTCCCTATACACCTGGGTGTTCATTACCGTCCTTCCCGCCAAGCTCGGACTTCACGGTGCCGTTGTCAATGTTTCCATCGCGCAGATTGCGAAGAGTGTATTCATCTATCTGGGCATTCCGTTTCTTGCGGGATTCGTGACTCGCACGGTGCTGCTTCGCGCCAAAGGCCACGAGTGGTACGAACGGAATTTCGTCCCCCGCGTAAGCCCGCTGACGCTGATCGCCCTGCTGTTCACGATTGTGGTGATGTTCTCGTTAAAGGGCGAGTATATTGTGCGCCTGCCCCTTGACGTCCTGCGGATCGCCGTGCCGCTATTGATCTACTTCGTGGTGATGTTCTTGGTGTCCTTTTACATGGGCAAGAAACTGGGCGCGGACTATTCCAAGACGACCACGCTGGCATTTACCGCTGCCTCCAATAACTTTGAACTGGCGATCGCAGTCGCTGTCTCGGTTTTTGGCATCAACTCTGGAGCTGCGTTCGCGGCCGTCATCGGACCCTTGGTCGAAGTGCCCGCGATGATCGCGCTGGTCAACGTGGCATTCTACTTCCGGCGCACTGTCTTTCAAAACACACAACCAATAGATATTGAGCCAGTTCGCCTGCCGACCGCACCCCAGTAGCAAGAGAGGGACATGATAATCACGAGGGAAAGCGAGGTTCTCGGTTCCGCCCTCCCCGATTAGCCGATTCTCAGTGCAGGAAGTGCCGCATGCTCGTAAACACCATCGCCAATCCGAGCCGGTCCGCTGCGGCAATCACATCCACATCCTTGATCGAACCGCCCGGCTGAATCACGGCCGTCGCGCCCGCCTTGGCCGCCTCCTCCACCCCATCCGGAAACGGGAAGAACGCATCGGAAGCCACCACGCTGCCCTGCAACGATCTCTGCGCTTTGGCAACCGCGATTTTCACGGAATCCACGCGGCTCATCTGGCCGGCGCCCACGCCCAGCGTGGCGCCCTCTTTCGCAAACACAATCGCATTGGATTTCACGTGCTTGCAAACTTTCCAGGCGAATCGCAGATCCGCCAGCTCTTTTTCGGCCGGAGCGCGCTTCGTCGCCACCTTCAAT
Organism: Candidatus Acidiferrales bacterium; assembly: GCA_963780785.1. Classification (GTDB taxonomy): domain Bacteria; phylum Acidobacteriota; class Terriglobia; order Acidiferrales; family UBA7541; genus Acidiferrum. The sequence goes on along the minus strand of CAWADS010000047.1, from coordinate 43,038 downwards.
TCGCCGCCCTGCAAACTGCCCAGGTCCGGCTGCTGTGCCAGCATGCCGCCCAGAATGCGCTTCAACTGGAGTTCCTTGTCGGGCTCAAGTCCGCCTTGCGGCAAAACCAACAGGCGCAGGTTCTTCTTGGCCGCGAAAATTTCCTGCGCGCCCTCCGCGAACCCTGGCGCAACGATGCATTCTACGAACAACTTGGCCACTTGTTCCGCGGTCACCACATCCACGATGTGATTGAACGCCAGCACCCCGCCAAACGACGAAACGGGATCGCAAGCGTAGGCCTTCACATACGCATCCAGCAGCGATTTCTGTTCCGCGGCGCCGCAGGGATTGTTGTGTTTGATGATCACCGCCGCGGGGCGTTCAAATTCCGCCACCAGGCTGCGCGCCGCTTCCAGGTCAACATAGTTGTTGTAGGAGAGCTCTTTGCCCTGCAGTTGCCTCGCCGCGGCTAATCCTTCCGGCGGACGTCCGGCAGGCACGTACAATGCCGCCGCCTGGTGCGGATTTTCACCGTAACGAAGTTCCTGCTTGCGCCGCAGCGCCAGGTACAAGCGTTCGGGCAGTTTGGCTCTGGGCGCGACCTCCAGTTTTCCTCCAAGCTCCGTGAGCCGCTCGAGTTCCGTGGTGATCAATCCGTCATACCTGGAAGTTGTGGCAAACACCTTTCGCGCTAGCTCGATCCTCGTCGCGAACGTGGTATCGCCCGAAGTCTCCAGCTCACCGGCAACGCGGTCGTAGTCCGCCGGATCTGTCACCACGGCCACGCTTTCAAAATTTTTCGCCGCCGATCGCAGCATCGTCGGCCCGCCGATATCGATGTTCTCGATGAGTTCCTCGGCGGTGATGTACCCGCGCGCCGCCGTAGCCTCAAACGGATAGAGATTCACCACGACGAGGTCGATCGGCGCGATGCCGTGCTCCTTCGCCTGCTTCTGATCCTCCGCATGATGGCGCCGGTAGAGCAGCCCGCCGTGCACTTTCGGATGCAGTGTTTTCACGCGCCCGCCCAGCATCTCGGGCCAGCCGGTGAACTCGGCTACGTCCTTGACGGGAATGCCCGCCTCGCGCAACAGCTTGGCCGTGCCGCCGGTCGAGAGCAGCTCAATCTTCAGCGCCGCCAGCCGTCTGGCAAACTCCACGATGCCGGTCTTGTCGTATACGCTAAGCAGCGCGCGCTCCACTCCCATGTCATCCTCCGCTGATGAAAAGAACTCATTAGTGTACGCGGAGGGACGGAGTTTCGGAAAGGTGCCGCCTGTGGGAAAATTTTCGCAAGCCGGAATTGACGCCGTGGGACTACGACTTCACCAGGGCTTTCAGCTTCACCTGGCCGTCCACCACCTCCACGACATATTCGACGTCGCGGCAGTTCTTCTTTTCCTGCAGGTCTTTGGTTTTCTTGCGCACGAATTCCTTGAACCCGGCTTTGTTGAGTTTGGAGGTCGCCTCGCCGGCATTTTGTTTGGCTTGCAGAAAGGCCGCGTAAAGCTGATCGACCTTCTCGGTTTCCTTCTCCGGCTCGGAGCACACCATGCGAAACGCCGGCGCTTCCGCGGCGCCCGCAGCAGGTGCCGCTTTCGTTGGTTCGGACGGCGTTTTGGAGCGTTCGGCCTCGATGGCCTTCGCGGCCGCGCCAAAGTGGCGCTGCACGTTCGCCTCTTCGCGTTGCGCCAGGCGTTTCCGGAAAATGTCCTTATACTTCGCGTGCGTTTGCGCGAGGTTGTTGAACCGGAAGCGCTGCCCGTATTTCATATCCCCGCCGCGTTCCCCGTAGCGCTTCACCAGCAATTCGATGCGCCATTCGATTTCGGTGGGCGGGCGTTTACGGCCGCCTCCGAAGAAGGCGTCGTACTCGATCTTCAGTTGCCGGATGTCGCGCTCAAGTTGCGCCAGATCTTCTTCGATGGTGGCCATGGAGCGTTTCCCCTCGAATCCCCATGCTAGGGGCGTAGCGCCCAAGCGTCAACCAGGAAGGGCGGGGGCGCTGCGGATGAAACACCGGGCGCCAGGGCAACGTGCTGGCCTTCCGGGCAGCAGGCCGATTGCGGGCACAATCCCGGCTGTGCTCAAATGTCGCCATGGCTTCCCGCACCAAGCCCGAGCTTTCCTCCGTGCAGGCATCTCTCCTCCGCCGTGTGCCCTCGGTGGATGAATTGCTTCTTCGCCCCGATCTTGTATTTCTCTGCCGCGAGGTGGATCGCGGATTTGTGGTGGAAACGACTCGCGAGGTGCTGGAAGGATTGCGGCGCGAGATCACTTCCGGTGAAGCGCTGGCCGATGAGGTTCTGAATCCCGCCGCCATTGAACAACGCGTCGTGAATGCCGTGCAGAAAGAACTCGCGCCGTCCCTGCAGCCGCTGATCAACGCTTCGGGAGTAATTCTGCATACGAATCTCGGCCGGGCGCCTCTTTCCGCGCGCGTGCTGGAGGAGATTCGCCGCACGGCCACGCAATACTCGAATCTGGAATACGACTTGGTTGCCGGAGCGCGGGGGAAACGCGATGTGCACACGGCGCGGCTGATCGAGCGGTTGACAGGAGCGGAGTCCGCCATCGTTGTCAACAACTGCGCGGCGGCCGTGCTACTGGCATTGGCGTCACTGGCACGCGGCGGCGAAGCCATAGTCTCGCGGGGCGAATTGATCGAAATCGGAGATGGCTTCCGCATCCCTGAAATCATGGAGCAGAGCGGCGCGGTCTTGCGCGAGGTGGGCACAACGAATCGCACGCGGCTCGCCGATTATGAGAACGCCATCAACGAGAAAACGCGCCTGCTCCTCCGCGTGCATCCCTCGAATTTCACGGTGACCGGATTCACGGAAAAGCCCGAAGTGGCGGACTTGATCGCGCTGGGCGCGCGCACCGGTTTGCCTGTCGTCGAAGACCTGGGATCGGGCTGTCTTGCCGATCTTTCCGCCAGCGGCATCACGGAGCCCACCGTGCGTGAAAGTATCGTTGCGGGCTTTTCGCTGGTGCTCTTCAGCGCGGACAAATTGCTGGGCGGGCCGCAAGCCGGCATCATTGCCGGGAAAAAGGAACTCGTCGCGAAGGTGCGGCGGCACCCGCTCTTCCGTGCCTTGCGGGTGGACAAATTGACCATCGCGGCCCTGGAAGTCACCCTGCGCGCGTATCTTCGCGGCGCGTGGAACGATATTCCCTCGCAACGCATGATTCGCCTGCCGCTCGAGGAAATTGCCGCGCGCACCCAGAAATTCCACGACGCGCTCCGGCCGCAAGCCGCTACGTCGGACGCCGAAATCGAAATCGCGGATGGCCGTTCGCTGGTCGGCGGCGGCTCCACTCCCGCGCAATCGTTGCCCACGAAAGTCCTTCGCATCGCCAGCACTCGTCATTCGGCGGCGCAACTCGAAGCGCGGTTGCGGCAAGCTCCCGCGGGAATTCCCGTGATCGCGCGCATTGAGGACGATCGCCTGCTGCTCGACCTGCGCACCGTCTTTCCGGAGCAGGAGCCCGCGCTGCTGCAATCTCTCCTTTGCGCTTTGTCTTGAACGGAGGCTGCTTTCTCGATGTTATGATATAGGTGTGATATAGGAGGCCGCATGGCCACTGCGCTCATCCATCTGGACCCCAAGCAGAAGAAACGCCTCGCCCGCCGCGCCAAGCTGCGCGGCAAGTCCTTCTCCCAGGAAGTCCGCGATGCCGTGGACCTCTACCTCGATCTGCCCGTGGAGACCGAAGCCGAACTTAAGGTGCTCGCCCGGATGGCCAGCGAATCCGCCGACCGCAGTATTGCCAAGCTAGACGAGACGATCGCATACATTGATCGCGCCCTCAAAGCAATGAGGAAATCACGATGAGCTGGGCGCGGGATGCCCTGGTCTCGCTAAAGAAGATCATCTTGTTGGAGGAACGCATCGCGAACCTGACCGAGCAATCAAAACAATTGATGGACACTTGTGGGGATCTGGATCGCCGCCTCATTCGGTTGGAAGCGAAATTCGAACTGCTCGAGCGTATGGCCGCCCCTGCCACGCGCCGTTCCCTGCCCGAAAAGCCAGAGAAGTAGCGCGCTGCCATGCTTTGCTTCACGGTCCGCAATCATGAGCTTGTTGCCGCTCGAAAACCGCTACCAAGGTTGAAACGTGGCTGGGCGTTGATACGCGTCCGCCTCGCGGGAATCTGCAATACCGACGTCGAAATCCTGCGTGGCTATCACCAGTTTCGTGGCACGCCGGGGCACGAATTTGTCGGCGAAGTCGTGCAGGTAGCGGGCGTCTCCGGCAAAACGCGAAAGCACTGGCTGGGGAAGCGCGTGGCGGGCGAAATCAATGTGGCTTGCTCCGCCTATGGCTATAAGCCGGCGTGCGCGTTCTGCCAGCGCGGCTTGAAGACGCATTGCGCCCGGCGCACGGTGCTTGGAATTGTGGCGCACGACGGCGCGTTTGCGGAATATCTCGCCCTGCCGCTCGAAAATCTCCACGTCGTTCCGAAAAATTTGAGCGACGCGCAGGCCGTCTTCATCGAACCGCTGGCCGCCGCGTGCCAGATCCTCGCTCAATTGAACATTCACAAGTTTCCTGGCGCCGCGGTCCTCGGTGACGGCAAGCTGGCGCAGCTCATCGCCCTCGTATTGCAGGCCGCGGGCACGCGCGCCGTCCTTTATGGTAAGCACGCGAACAAATTGGCCTATGCGCGCACGGCGGGAATTGCCACAAAGAAGGTTCGCGGCACCGTCGGCGATTTGCGGCGTGTGAAGGAAACATATCGTCTTGTCGTTGAAGCCACCGGCTCACCCACTGGCTTGACTCTCGCGCAGCATATGACGGAGCCGCGCGGCACACTGCTCCTGAAATCCACGTTCCACGGCGCCGCGCCGGTGCAAACCTGGCCGATCGTGGTCAAGGAAATCACCGTGGTCGGTTCGCGCTGCGGCCCCTTCGCCAAAGCCATCGCGTTGTTGCGTTCCGGCAAGGTGCACCCCACGCCGCTCATCTCGCGCACCTTCCCGCTGAAAGACGCGCCCCGGGCCATCGTCTATGCGCAAAAAAGCGGCGTCATGAAAGTTCTCCTGGCCACCTCATCGCCCAGTTAGAGCCACTTGTGTCCGCGCAAGGTTCCGCGACTCCAGGATTTGCTTAAGGGAAAAACTTACAAGCGATTGATGCACGATGCCACGCAGGCCGCGCCAAATCCGTTATCAATGTTCACCACGGCCACGTTGGACGCGCACGAGTTCAGCATTCCCAGCAGCGCCGCCACGCCGCCAAAGCTCGCGCCATAGCCCGCGCTCGTTGGCACGGCGATCACCGGCACGCTGACAAGCCCGCCCACGACGCTCGGCAGCGCGCCTTCCATGCCCGCGATGCAAACGATCACGCGCGCCTTCGTCAAGAGCTCCCGGTGCTCCAGCAGCCGGTGAATCCCCGCCACGCCCACATCGAAGAGTTGCTCCACGCGATTGCCCATCAACTGCGCCGTCAAAACCGCTTCTTCCGCCACCGGAATGTCGCTGGTGCCCGCGGAAACAACCAGGATCGTGCCCTTGCCGGTAATCTCGCGCGTGCGCTCGATAGTGATCACGCCGGATAGGGGATGAAATTTCGCGCCGCGGCTGACCCGCTTCACGGCGGAAAACATTTTGGCGTCCGCGCGCGTCACCAGCACATTGTTTCGCGACGCTTTGTGCTTCAACATCGTGCGCGCAATTTCGGCCACCTGTGCCGGCGTCTTGCCCTTGCCAAAAATCACTTCCGCGTAACCCTGGCGCAGCCCGCGATGGTGGTCCACCTTCGCAAAACCAATGTCCTCGAACGGCAGATGCTTCAGCCGTTCCACCGCTGCTTCCGGCGAGAGACTTCCCGCGCTTACGCTTTCCAGTAATCTGCGAACATCGGATTCGTTCATAAGCGGTTTTCGTGGCCCATACTATGGATTGGGCCAGCCCATAATCCTTCTAGCGGACTGATTGTCCGCATACACCTGCCACTCCGCGATCAAGCCATCGCGTACGACAGCTCTCCACGCCGCGGGCACGCTCCAGTGATTCTCCTTCGACAGTTTTCCTTCCACCGCGTAAGTTCCCTCCGCGTTACCGAACGCTGCCACAACATCACCGTGCGAAAAAACTTCCGAGTGCGACACGCGATAATCCGGAAACATGCGGAAGTAACCAGCCCAACCCTTGCGCATCGCTTCCTGGCCCTGGACGCGGTTCCCCAGCCCATCCACGAACAGGTGGTCTTCAGTCATTAGCGCGCAGAGCCCGGCCACATCCGCAGCGTTAATTCGTTCCATGAAGGCGAGAACGACGTCGACCGGTGCGGCGCTCCCCATAAAATGGCCTCGCTTCCTCCGGAAGTCTAGCATAGCCAGCAGAGCCGCAGTTTCAGCCGTCCCAGCTTGACTTGCCGACGGGGCGTTGCCAGACTGTTCTTGCCCGCGCAAATTCCATGACTTCAGCCCCAACACAGACCATCACCGTCGGTGTGACCGGAGCCAGCGGCGCCATCTTCGCGCAAAAAACGCTGGCACTTCTGGATGAGGATCCTCGCGTCACGCGTGTGCATCTGGTCGTGACGGAAACCGGCCTGCGCCTGCTTGCCGAAGAACTGGAAATCACTTCCGGCGATTTGCGCCAGCTTCCCAGTCGCATCCTTGGCCGCGCCTCACAAAAAATCGAAACCCTCTCGAATAAGGATGTGGGCGCCTCCATCGCCTCCGGCAGCTACGATGTGGACGCCATGATTGTGGTGCCCTGCACCATGGGCGCGCTGGCCGCCATCGCCAATGGCACCAGCGATGACCTTGTGGCCCGCTCCGCCGATGTGATGCTGAAGGAAGGCCGCAAGCTCATCCTCTGCGTACGCGACACTCCGTTCAACCGCGTCCACCTCGAAAACATGCTGCGCGCGCAACAGGCCGGCGCGGTCATCATGCCCGTGGTGCCGGCGTTTTATCACCAACCGAAAACAATTGACGATGTCGTGACGCAATATGTCTGCCGCGTCCTGGCGCACGCCGGGCTGCCTCAGGAACAAATGTACCGCTGGACCGGCAGCGCGCCCGCAAAGAAGGCGGCGCCGTAGGCAGAAATGGCTGGCCGCATCCGCACAATCCTGGAAATGATCAAGTTTGAGCACTCGGTGTTTGCCTTGCCGTTTGCGCTGACCGGCGCGTTGCTCGCGGCGCGCGCCAGCCAGCACAGCTGGCCCACATTGCGGCAGGTTTTGTGGATCGTGATCGCCATGGTGGCCGCGCGATCGGCCGCCATGACCCTCAACCGCATCGCCGACCTCCGCTACGACAAGGAAAATCCCGCGCACCAAAATGCGCGCGCTCGCCACCGGCGCGCTCTCCGTTTCCTTTGCCTGGATTTTCACGCTCGCCGCCGTCGCTCTCTTTTTCTTGGCTGCGTGGCAATTGAACCCGCTCGCGCTTAAGCTGGCTCCCCTGGCCATCGCTATTCTGTTTCTCTATTCCTACACGAAGCGCTTCACCGCCTGGTCGCACCTCTTTCTCGGTTTTGCGCTGGGGATTTCCCCCGCCGCGGCCTGGATTGCCATCACCGGAAGCCTCGATTGGCGCATGCTGATTTTGTGCGCCGCGGTTACCTTGTGGGTCGGCGGCTTTGACGTGCTGTACGCCTGCCAGGACATCGCATTCGACAAGCAGGCCGGGCTGTTTTCCGTGCCCCAGCGCTTCGGCATCGCTGCCGCACTGATGATCGCGCGGATCATGCATGCCGGCGTCGTGCTGTTGTTGAGCTGGCTGGCGGCGAGCTTCGGCTTGCCGTGGCCCGCCTGGGCGGGAATCGTCGTGGTGGCCTCGCTGCTCGGCTACGAGCATTCGCTGGTGAAAGCGAATGATCTCAGCAAGCTGAACGCTGCGTTTTTCACCGTGAACGGCTATATTAGTATATTGTTCCTGCTGTTCTGGGGCGCCGCCGCAGCGGTTTGGCGCGTTTGAATTTTTCGCAAATTTCGAAATGCAAAATGGATGTAGCGGCTGCCAGCAGGTGGCCATCTCAATAAGCAGAGAATATCGTGGCCGAACTGACGCTCACGGACGCTAGCCTGAAACCCATCGCCGACAAGGTGCTGGCGGGCACGCGCCTCTCCTTCGACGATGGCGTGGCCCTCTACCGCACGCCCGACCTCCTAGCCGTCGGGTGGCTGGCCAATTTCATCCGCGAAAAACGCCACGGTAACATCACCTATTACAACGTCAACCGGCACATCAATCCCACCAACGTCTGCGTGGCCCATTGCAAGCTCTGCGCGTTTGGGCGCGATCCCGGAGCGCCCGGTGCGTACACTTTCACGCTCGAAGAAATGTACGAGCGCGCCGATCAGGGCGCGCGTGAAGGCGCCACCGAATTTCATATTGTTGGCGGCCTGCATCCCGATCTTCCGTTCGATTTCTTCCTAGAGTTGATCCGCGGCCTCAAGCAGCGCCACCCGCACGTGCATCTCAAAGCCTTCACCATGGTCGAAGTGCACTATTTCGCGCGCATCGCCAAGCTTTCCTTCGATGAGACGCTTCAGAAGATGAAAGAGGCGGGCGTGGACTCTTGCCCCGGCGGCGGCGCGGAAATCTTCCATCCCCGCGTGCGCCGCATCATCTGCGACCACAAGGTTAGCGGGCGCATGTGGCTGAGCATGGCGAAAAAAGCGCATCGCCTGGGCCTGCCGACGAACGCCACGATGCTTTATGGCCACGTGGAAACCGCGGAGGAGCGCGTGGATCATCTGGTGAAGTTGCGCGAAGCGCAGGATGAAACGCACGGCTTCGTCGCGTTCATTCCTCTGGCGTTTCACCCGGACAACACGCCCCTCGCGCACATTCCGAAGCCCACGGGCTACGACGACCTGCGCAACATCGCGATTTCGCGGCTGCTACTGGATAATTTTGACCACATCAAGGCCTACTGGGTCATGCTGACGCCGAGCATTGCGCAGATTGCTTTGCGCTTTGGCGCCAACGACATCGACGGCACCGTCGTCGAAGAGAAGATTTACCACGACGCCGGCGCGAAAACCGCTGAGTTCACTTCGCGCAGCGACTTGGAACGCCTCATCCGCGCTGCAGGCCGCATCCCCGTCGAGCGCGACACCCTGTATCGCCCCATCGACCGCTCGAAACTTCCTCCCATCGCTTCCGGCCGCTCCCCCGGGCCTGGTCTCTCTTTCCCTTAACGTCTGATGCCACAACTTTCGCACGTCTCAGGTGAGGTGATTTCCTACCTGCAGATGTGCCAAGCGTGGAGCACGAGTTTTCAGCGGGGAATGAATTTCCGGCTTAGACCAGATTCCAGTGTGATCCTCATGAGCCGCCGTGCGAACGCACCGTACAAAGATCGGATTGAGGAGGATGGCCGAGCTCTCATTTACGAGGGCCATGATGTCTCCCGAACCACCCTCAATCCGAATCCGAAGCTAGTTGATCAGCCCCGCAAAACCCCTGGCGGCAAACTCACACAGAACGGGATGTTTGAAGAAGCGGCGCTGAACACGAAGAAAGGCAAGACATCCCCTGAGCTTGTGGCCGTGTACGAGAAGATCCACGCAGGAATTTGGGCCTTCAACGGGTTCTTCAAGCTAACAGATGCTTGGACCGAATCCGACGGTCGACGACGGGTTTTCAAGTTCCGATTGGAGCTGTTTGAAGACGCCGCTGAATTGCGGGCTGAAACACAGGATGAACTTCCCCACTCGCGCCTCATCCCCTCCGCAGTGAAGCTTGAAGTTTGGACCAGAGACAAGGGACAATGCGTCCTTTGCGGTGCCCGGGAGAATCTGCACTTTGACCATGACCTACCTTATTCCAAGGGCGGCTCCTCCCTGGTTGCAGCGAACATCCGGCTCCTCTGCGCCAAGCACAACCTCTCGAAGGGCTCCAAAATCCAGTAGACGCTTCTGCGAGCCGCTGAAATGTCACCGCGAGGTGGCTATCGCGTACATTTCCCTGGCCGTACTCTTTGTTTTTCACCGGTGGTAGGATGCTTCGGGCGCCCCGGCTCTCCGCCCCCTTCAATTTGGGATGAACCTTTTCGCGGGATCGCTTGAATCCAACGAATAGGTCAAACGCCGTCAAATCAGAGACAGGAGAATCCGTCATGCAACGCAAAGCTTCCGCAGTCTGGCAAGGCGATCTGAAATCGGGCAAAGGCTCCATTTCTACCGATAGCGGCACGCTGAAGAGCACCCAGTATTCCTTCAGCACGCGGTTTGAAAATGGCGTGGGCACAAATCCCGAGGAGCTGCTTGCGGCCGCGCACGCCGGCTGTTTCACCATGGCGCTTTCCGCGCAACTCGGCGGCGCCGGAATCACGGCAACGCGGCTGGAGACCACCTGTACGATCTCTCTCGAAAAGGTCGGCGAAGGTTTCTCCATCACCAAGAGCCATCTCGATCTCGTTGCGAATATTCCCGGCGCGGACAAAGCCAAGTTCGATGCGGCGGTGAAAGCTGCGGAAACCGGCTGTCCCGTCTCCAAGCTGTATAAGGCGGAAATCTCCGTGAATGCGCGGCTGATCTCCTGATCGCCGCCGCATATTCCCCCGCAAAGCGAGTACAATGCTGCGCATGATTCCCGTCCCAGGTGTCTTTCTTGCAGGTGTCGCTGTTTTTCTGGTCGTGGCGTGGGACGCTTTTGAAGCCGTCATCTTGCCGCGTCGCGTGACCCGGAAATTCCGCCTGACGCGCTTCTATTACCTCCTGACTTGGTCCTCCTGGAAGAAGGTGGCCCGGCTGCTCACTTCCCATAAGACGCGCGAGACCTTCCTCGGCTTCTTCGGTCCGATCTCGCTCTTGGCTCTCATGGGTGTTTGGGCCATTGGTCTGGTCATTAGCTTCGGCATGATGCAATTCGGAGCAGGGTCGGCAGTCAATGTTTCGGGTTCCAGCCCGAGCATCTTCACCGACATGTATCTCAGCGGCACCACGTTCTTCACGCTGGGTCTGGGAGACGTTGTGCCTCGCTCCGGATTAGCGCGTTTCCTGGTGGTTGCGGAAGCCGGCTTCGGTTTTGCCTTCCTCGCCGCCGTGATCGGATACCTCCCGTTTATTTTCGGCGGGTTCGGCCGCCGCGAAACGAATATTGCCTTGCTCGATGCGCGCGCCGGCACCCCGCCCACTGCCGGCGAACTGCTTCGCCGCCACAGTTATCCCACCGGCCATGAAGCGCTGCGGGATCTTTTGAAAGATTGGGAACGCTGGTGCGCGGAATTGTTGGAGAGCCATCTCTCCTATCCGGTGCTCGCCTATTTCCGCTCGCAACACGACAACCAGTCCTGGATTAGTTCGCTCACCGCCATCCTGGACACCTGCGCGCTGGCCATCGCGGGCATCGAAGATTCCTGCGCGAAACAAGCCGAACTCACCTTCGCCATCGCGCGCCATGCCGTGGTCGATCTCTGCCAGGTTTTCTCGGCGGCGCCGCATCCTTTGCCGCACGATCGCTTGCCCGCGGAAGCGCTCCTGTATCTGCGCGACAAGTTGGCCAAGAACGGCACCAAGCTCGTCGCCACCCCCGAAGCCGATCGCAAGCTTGCCGAGCTTCGCGCGATGTACGAGCCCTACGTCTTCGCGCTGGCAAACCATTTGAGCCAGCCCTTACCGTCCTGGATTCCCGCGAAGAAACATAAAGACAACTGGCAGACGACGGCTTGGGCGCAAACCTCCGGCACGATCGAGATGGAAGCTGCATCGCTGGTGCACGACGACCATTTCTAGTCTGAAGTGCGGCGGCTTGCCCGCCCTCTTGCCGGGACGATTTTCTTCGCATTTTGTTGTCGCAAGATTTGCAGCGGAAACATCTAATCTTGGATTTATGATTCGCAGACGGGAGATAACGTATGAAAGCGATTCAGGTTTACCAATTCGGCGGCCCCGAAGTCCTTGCGGTTCATGAAGTGCCCACCCCCAAGCCCGGGCCGGGCGAAGTGCTCGTGCGTGTGCGTGCGGCGGGCGTCAATCCGTACGACACCTACATGCGCAACGGCGCGTACCCGGTGAAACCCGCGCTGCCCTATACGCCCGGCTCCGACGCGGCGGGCACGATCGAGGCCGTCGGCGAGGGCGTCGCCAAAGTAAAGCCGGGCGACCGCGTCTACACGGCAACCACGCTCACCGGCGCTTACGCCGAATATGCCTTGGCGCGCGAGAACCAGGTCTATCCGCTGCCCGAGAAAATCTCGTTCTCGCAAGGCGCGGGGCTGTGGGTGCCCTACGGCACCGCCTACACGGCATTGCGCCACCACGCCGATGCGCGCGCCGGCGAAACACTGCTGGTCCACGGCGCCAGCGGCGGCGTGGGCATCGCTGCGGTGCAGTGGGCGCGCGCTTTGGGCTTGACCGTGATTGGCACGGCAGGAACTTCGCGCGGCCTCGAACTGGCGAAAAAAGAAGGCGCGCATCACGTCTTCGACCACAACAAAGCGGGCTATTCCGAAGAAATCCTGAAAGCCACCGGTGGTCGCGGCATCGATCTTGTCCTTGAGATGCTGGCCAACGTGAATCTGGCCACCGATCTGAAGCTGCTGGCGATCCGCGGGCGCGTCATCGTCATCGGCAATCGCGGCGAAATCACCATCAATCCTCGCGAATTGATGGCGCGGCGCGCTTCCGTTCGCGGCTTCACGTTGTGGGCGGCCACGGAAACGGAGTCCGCCGAAATTCACGCCGCCATCGCCGCCGGCCTCGAAAACGGCACGCTGCGCCCGATCGTGGGGAAGGAACTCCCGCTTAAAAGACGCGCCGCAAGCCCACATCGACGTCCTAGCCCCCGGCGCCTTCGGCAAGATCGCGCTCATTCCCTGATCGTCGGCTTCATCAAATGATGCCGAGGGCGTGAAGGAGAATTCCCGCGATCGCGCCGCCGAGCACCAGCCACGCGGAATTTATTTTGTAACGAAAAACAAGCACCGCGCTTGCGATAGCCAAAACCGCACCCGGCACATTCATGAGCGAAGCGCGCGCAAATTGCCAGCCCACAAACGCCATCAATGCAACTGCCGCGGCGTTTACGCCATCCAGAAACGCACTGGCCACCGGCGATTTGCGCAGTTTAGGCAGAAAACCCGCGGTTGCACCGACGTACACAAACGCGGGCAAAAACATTCCCAATGTCGCCAGCGCTGCGCCCCTCCACCCCGCCAAAATGTAACCAATGAAAGTCGCTACCGTGAAAAAGGGGCCTGGCGTGGCCTGGCTCACGGCGATGGCATCCAGCAACTGCGCGTCGCTCAACCAGTGCAGCTTCGCCACAAGATCTGCGCGCAGCACCGCCAGCAGCACGTAGCCGCTGCCAAACAGCACCGCGCCGATTTTCAGGAAATAGAGAAACACGGGCACCGCGCCAATCGCACCGCCCGCACCAGCGGCGCCAGTGCCAACCATGCCAACAACCGCCGCTCTGGTTTTCGCGAGACTCCTTCCCGCGCGCAATGATCATCCACAAAATTCCCGCGCCGATCAGCAACAGCAGCGCGTGGACGCCCCAAGCGGCGAGTGCGACGACACAGACCGCCAATATCGCCAGCGCCGCACTTTTTACCGCCGTGCGCGCTAGGTTCCAGATGGCCTGCGCCATCAACGCGACAACCACAGGCTTGATCCCAAACAGCAAGCCCGCCATCTGCGGCACCGCGCCAAACCGCAGATACGCCCACGCCAGCGCAACCACCAGCACCGCCGCCGGCAGGATGAAGCACGCACCCGCCGTGATCAGCCCCGGCACTCCTCCGCGAATTTCTCCCAGATAGATGGCGAGTTCCGTCGAGGTGGGCCCCGGCAACAGATTCACGGCGCCGACCAGATCCACAAATCGTTCCCGCGTCACCCACGCGCGTTGGCGCACGAACCGCTCTTCCATCATCGCGATGTGCGCGGCGGCGCCGCCGTAGGCCACGAAACCCAGGCGCAGAAACTCGCGCGCAATCTCCGGCAATGTTCCCCGCTCTTCCATGCGTCCTTAGGCAGCGCTGACTTTGCGTTTCCACCAGCCGTAGAGAAATTGTCCGATGAGCAGCGCGTAAAAGGGTACGTAGACCAAAGCCTGCAGGAACGGGTCAAACCTAAACACGCCCAGGATTCCATAACCGATCAGCACGTTGTAGGAAAGGAATTGCAGCACCGTCAGCAGCAGCCACGCCGGATTGGGGTAGAAGCACAGCATCGGCACGATCCACGTGAAGTACCACGAATATCCGTTCGCGCTGAATGCCAGGATCGTCCCGATCAGCAGATACGCGGCGCGCGCGGGCTCCGCGCGTTTCCACGCCAGCCAAAGTGACAGTCCCCAGCAGGCGCCGATTCCGGCGTATGGCGCGATTCTTGCCTTTCCGCCGGCGAGCCAATCGATCACCGTGTACAAACTGCCGTGGTAATTCTTCCAGGTCGCTTCGTAATAGGTCATGTTGGCGTGAAACATCCCCAGCGCATCCCAATACGGCGCGAGCAACGCGAGCATCGTCCCGCCCGCCACGGCCGCGGCCCACCAACCCGCGCGCTTTTCCGGCCATCCTGCTTTGCGGATCCACACCGGAATCAGCAATGCCGGAAACGCTTTGGCCATCGCCGCGAAAGCGATGGGCACATTGGCCAGCACTTTCCAATTTTTCACCAGCGCCAGCCCGCACACGATCCCCAGAATCGCCAGCGCATCGTTGTGGCCGCTCCCGGCAAATTCCACGATCACCAGTGGATTCCACGCATACACCGCCACGCGAAAATTGCGATCGGGTTCCCTGCGGAACATCCACGCCAGCAGCAACAGCGCCAGCACATCCGCCGTGGCGAAAGGAACCTTGAATGCCGTTGGCCCGGGAAACAGCTTCCACGTCGCGCGAAAAACCCACTGCGAACCGGGGGGATAGATCGAAGGCATTTCGCGCGCCGGCATAACCTCGTAGTATTTGTCCCACAGCGCAAGCCATGCGCGGATCTTTCGGCACGGTGGAATAAGGATTCAAGCCATGCGCTTGCACTTTGCCGTCCCAGCGGTACCGCTGCAAATCGTCGGAAAGCGTCGGCTGCATCGGCCAGAGGGGCGCGCGAAATGCAATCGCCGCAAAAATCAGTAGAATGGTGGCTGTGCGCGAGGACCGCGTGCGCTCGATTCCGTACAGCGCAATCAAGTAGACTACTCCCGCGGCCAGCGCCAGTTCGATGAACGCAATCGCGTGGTTTTTCAGGTAGTAGAGGCTGTGCATCCGCAGGTAGAACGCTTCCAGCAGCACACCTGCCCCCAGCAGCCAGAGCACTTGCCGGCGGTTCGCTTGTTTTTCAGAAGGCATTTGGAGAGACACGGATTTTGTTGAACTTTCGCTCCATTTCTATTCGCCGCGTTGCAGCAAGGTCCGCTGAGCCACTACTGGCACAAAATCACGGACCGCACCTTCACCGGGGTGTACAACGCCAACGCCTTCGATCTGGCGATGATGATTCCCTACTTCATCGTGCTGTTCGTCCTGGCGTTCTACGGCCTGCACCGCTACGCCTTGATCTACGATTACTACGTCTACCGCAAAAACATTCCGGCAATTCCGCCGCGCGTGGAAAACTGGCCCAAGGTTACCATACAGCTTCCCATCTTCAATGAGCGCTACGTCATCGAGCGCCTGGTCGACGCCGTTTCCCAGTTCGAGTATCCGCGCGAGTTGCTGGACATCCAGGTGCTCGACGACTCCACCGACGAAACTCGTGAGGTCGCGCGTGCCTGCGTGGATCGCCACGCCGCCGCGGGCCTGCCGATCGTCTACATTCACCGCACCAACCGCGAAGGCTTCAAAGCCGGAGCGCTGGAAAACGGCCTGAAAACATCGCGGGGCGAGTTTGTCGCCATTTTCGACGCGGACTTCATCCCCACGGCCGATTTCCTGCGCCGCACCATCCCGTATTTCCTGGCGCCCGGCGGCGGCGAAAACATCGGCATGGTGCAAACGCGCTGGACCTATCTCAACTCCGATTATTCCCTCCTCACCCGCGTCGAGACGATTCTCCTGGATGGCCACTTCGTCATCGAACACGGCGGGCGCTCGCGCCGCGGCACCTTCTTCAATTTCAACGGCACCGCCGGCGTCTGGCGCCGCGCGGCCATCGAAGCCGCCGGCGGTTGGGAACACGACACCTTGACCGAGGACACCGATCTCTCCTACCGCGCGCAGTTGAAAGGCTGGAAATTTCTTTACCTGCCGGACATCGAATGCGCTTCCGAACTTCCCGTGGACATGAACGGCTTCAAAGCGCAGCAGGCGCGCTGGGCCAAGGGCCTGATCCAAACCGCGAAAAAAATCCTGCCCAGGGTGCTCCGCTCGGACGCGCCCTTCCACGTAAAATCCGAAGCGTTTTTCCATCTGACCGCCAACATTTCTTACCCGCTGATGGTTCTGCTCTCCACGATGCTTTTGCCCGCCATGATCGTGCGCTTCTATCAAGGCTGGTTTCAGATGCTGGTGATCGATCTGCCGTTGTTCCTTGCCTCCACCTGCTCCATCTCCAGTTTTTATCTCGCGGCGCAAAAGGAATTGCACCCTAAGGCGTGGCTGAAAACATTTTTGTACATGCCCTTTGTGATGGCCACCGGCATCGGCATCAGCGTGCGCAACGCCCAGGCGGTGCTCGAGGCCCTCGTCGGAAAGAAATCGGATTTTGCGCGCACGCCGAAATTCAAGATTGAAGGCAAAAGCGGCACCTTTGCCGCGAAAAAGTATAGGAACAAGGCCGGCTGGATGCCCTATTTTGAGGTCGCCCTCGGCCTGTATTTCGCCTTCACCGTGGCCTACGCCATTCGCAACGAAAATTACGCCACCGTGCCGTTTCTGCTGCTGTTTGTCTGGGGCTATCTCTACACCGGCTTCATGTCTCTCAGCCAATCCTGGTTCGCGCATCTGCGCTTCGGCGTCAACGCCCCGGAGATGCGCCCCGCCTCCACCGGCGCCCCGGGCTTCTAGCCCGCGCCCCGCTCACAATCCGATTTAGCCCTCCACCGCGCGCTCCGCATGGATATACAATCCGCTTCGGTGCTCCCATCCAAACGAAACTTTTTCATGGAGGGTTCATGCGCATCCATCTTCTTCTCCATCCTCCTGATTTTCCTCGCGGCCTCATTCCTCCACGCGCAAACGCCGCAAATCTCCGAAGCCGGCAAAGCCTGCATCGAATGCCACGCCTCTTCCACTCCCGGCGTCGTGGAGCAGTGGCAATCGAGCGCGCACGCCAAAAAGGGCGTCGACTGCTATTCCTGCCATCAGGCGGACGCCAAGGACCCCGCGACGTTCGAGCACTACGGCTACAAAATCGCCGTCATCGTGACGCCGAACTATTGCGCGCGCTGCCACGCCGCCGAAGTCAAGCAGTTTGAAAAGAGCCATCACGCCGCCGCGGCGCAATTCATCGGCTCGCTGGACAACATGCTCGGCGAAATTGTGGAAGGAGGGCCCGCGGCAAACAACGGCTGCCGCCAGTGCCATGGCAGCGAAGTGAAGTATCTCGGTGACGGCCGCTTCGATCCCGTCACCTGGCCCAACAGCGGCATCGGCCGCGTGAATCCCGACGGCAGCAAAGGCACCTGCGCCGCGTGCCACGGGCGGCATTCCTTCAGCTCCGCGCTGGCGCGGCAGCCGGAAAACTGCGGCAAATGCCACCTCGGCCCCGATCATCCGCAAATCGAGATTTACAACGAGTCCAAGCACGGCATCCAGTTCCGCGCCAACATCGCCAAGATGAATCTCGACTCCAAATCCTGGATCGTCGGCAAGGACTATTCCGCCGCGCCCACCTGCGCCACTTGCCACATGTCCGCCACGCCGAATCAGGGCGTCACGCACGACGTGGGCGACCGCATCAGCATCACGCTGCGCCCGGCCATCTCCATCAAGCTCGATAATTGGGAGCGCCGCCGCATTTCCATGCAGGATGTCTGTTCCAATTGCCACGCCACCGGCTGGATCAACAATTTTTACGCGCAGTACGAGGCCACCATCGACCTCTACAACGAAAAATTCGCCAAGCCCGCCAAGTCCATCATGGACAAGCTGTACGCCGCGAAAAAACTTACGCCCACGCCCTTCGACGAAAAGATCGAATGGACCTACTACGAACTGTGGCACCACCAGGGCCGCCGCGCGCGCATGGGCACGGCCATGATGGGCCCGGATTACACGCAGTGGCACGGCTTCTACGAAGTCGCGAAAACCTTTTACACGGAATTCATTCCCGAGGCCGAACAGCTGATGCCGGGCGTCACCGCCGACGTAATGAAGTCCGATTTCCACAAATGGACCGCCGGGCTATCCAAGGAAGAGCTACAGCAGCAGATCGACTACTACAAGGAGCGCTACAAACAGTAGCCGCCCGCCGAAAATCGATCACATCTGTGTGAAGGTCTCTCCGTACGCGGCAGGGCCATCATGGAAAATAGCGCACTTGCCGCTTGCATCACATTCCGCACTTGTCACGCTTCCCTCATGCGCGCACTCTAATAGGTATGAATCTTTTTGTTCGCAGGCTGCGCCGGCACATCACGATCGAAGAGTTGGCAAACGCCGTCACACACGGCCTGGGCCTCGCGTTGAGCATCGTGGGCTTCGTGGTTTTGCTGGTGCTGGCGGCGCTGCGCGGCACGCCGTGGCACATCGTAGCCTGCGCGATCTACGGCAGCACGCTGGTTTGCCTTTACGCCGCTTCCACGCTGTACCATGCCGTTCCTTCACCTCGCTTCAAGCGCGCCTTGCGCATTTTCGATCACTCCGCGATCTACCTGCTGATTGCGGGAACCTACACTCCCTTTCTGCTGGTGAATCTGCGCGGCGCGTGGGGCTGGTCGCTCTTCGGCGTGGTCTGGGGACTCGCAGCCGCCGGCATCGTCTTCAAATTCTGGTTTGTCGAGCGCTTCGGCTTTCTCTCGACGGCGGTTTACGTCGGCATGGGATGGCTGGTGGTTATTGCGGCCAAACCCGTGTTTGCGCACATCACCCCACTGACATTGGTTTTGCTGCTGGCCGGTGGGTTGCTCTACACCGCAGGGATCATTTTCTACGCCTCCAAGCGCATCCCCTATGCCCACGCCATCTGGCACCTCTTCGTCCTTGGCGGCAGCACCTGCCACTACTTCGCCGTCCTGCACTCCGTACTTCCCGCGCATTCCTGAGCCCGTTTCCCCGCCACAGCCATTCTCGGCTGCGCGGTCCACTCCTAAAATCTGTCATTCCGACCGGAGGGGCGTCAGGTTTGGCCGCCCCGGAGCGGAGGTACGGTTTTCCATCGCACGCTTTTTGTGCGATGAATCTCTCCTCGACTCCGGGGATCAGGATGAGGTTGGGTTCTCTGAGCGGCGGCTACTGCTTCGTGGCCGCGACTTCGAGCCAGTGTTGCAGAATCGTCAGAGGTTCGGGTTGGACATCCAGGAAGACGACGCCGGCGCCCATGTTGGGCTGCGAGTAGATGATCCTGCCTTTCGTCTGGAAGGCCTTCTCGTCGGCCCAAATCTTTAAGAGCACGATGGTGTCCTTCGGGAAGGGATTCATCATGTCCAGGTAACAACCGTGCAGGCTCAATTCGCTGACCCGCGAAGCGATGCGCACTTCCGATTTCTCTTCAAAGAGTTCGGCGCTGGCGAAAAAGACGTACCTCGGCGTGCGACGACGTTCGCGTTCCAATGTCCCTCCCTGGCCGGAGCTTTCCTATCCTTCTATCCTAGCCCGGTTCCATGCCGCAATGCCGCGCGGTTGCCCAGAGCGCTACTGTCAAATCGTTCAGCCCTCCACCTTGTCGTCTCACCCTTGCTTTCGCTCTTTGCCTCCCTCTGGCGCAACTGTACTGGATCACTTTCCGATATCGCCGGCACCACCAACCGGGAGTTAGCCGACTTCCATGCAGCAGATGAAGGGTTCCGCTCATGCCGAGTGCGCAAACGTCTGGGTCTGGCTTCATTCTTCACGAACTAATTCCCCCGTATGTTCCTGATGGCCGCACCGTCCTTCTTTTCCCGGCAGTATTCGCAGGGCGTCCTTGGCCTGATACTTCTCCCTGGACTTCGCGCGATTCCGGCCGATTTTGATGGAGGCTTTGAAAATGGTCCCGACGGAAAGTATTCCTCCCAGTTTGTACGCAGCCACGGAGGCCAAACCCATGGATGCCATGCATCCGCAGGAGGCGCAATCAGGATTCCCTCCAAACTGGCATGGAGTGACCTTGGTCACCAGGTCTGCCGACAAGGTCTGGGTCGTAAGTGCGAAAACGCAATCTTGGGGGCTGTGTGGCGGCGAGGCAAACTGCCGAATCACCGGCTCTGGCATGTCCAGTTTGGGATATTTCTTTAGCAGTTGCGTCATTTCCACAATGGCCCGCGCCCGCTCTTCAGAACTCAGGATTTCCGGCATTTGATCTCCAACCTGAGGAGTGAACAGGCTGAACCATACCTTCTTGATCTCGGGGCGCGGCGTCCAAAATTCCAGGAATTCCCCCAAGTATCCTGGCCGCTTCATCATTTGACCTGTAACCGTGCAGTGAATGGTGATCCTCTGCCCCACGATGTTTCTCAGAATACGGTCATACGTTGCTGGTGCTCGCCGGAGATCGTGTTCCGGTTGCAGCCCGTCGATGGACACGACTATGTGCAGTCGCGCCAGGCTGGCCCAGGTCGGACCCATGGTTCGGAAGGCGCTGGTCACAATCTGCACGTGGATTCCGCGCGCCAACAGGGCGGGAATCAGCAACTCCAGTTCGCGATAGCGGACCAGCGGGTCGCCTCCGACGATCGACAAGTGCAAAGGCTTCAGCCGATCAACGACCTCAAGGACCCCTTCCACCAGGGATTGGCCTCTTCGATCGTTCAGGTCGCGCAACGTCTGTCCGCCGCCTAGATGCGCGCCGTCATACGCGTAACAACCCGGACATTTCAAGGGGCATTCACGCGTGATTTCTATCGAAAGGGAGGGGTGCTCACCCTTGAGGATCTTGCCCCATGCTTGAACAATTTGATAAGTGTGCACCGGGAATAGCCCTTTTCCGACCGGACGAAAGATGTCCGGTCTGGGAATGCCTCGCTTGGTTGCCTGCCTCGCGAGAAGAACTGCGGGGCACGGATTCCGTTTCGATGCAATATCGGTCGCTTTGGTTTTTCGTGAGCTGGGGAAAGTCGCCTTTAGGAAAAACAAGGAGGAGAGGTGTCTGTCGCTTGACGTACAAAGGTAGGGTCGTAGGAAGGTCCTCTACCTTCGAAAATCCGGCCAAACGAAAACAAGCTGGCCTGAAAAAGAGGAGGGCAGGTCAGGCAATCCGATGCCTGGTTCGCCGCTTCAACAGCTCCATGGCAGTCATGCGGAGAAACTAGATTGCTCTGGCTTCTCTGCGGCTGAACGGCTGGTGGATCGGGTAGCGAGTCGACAGTTCCAACAACAATCATCAGGCACAACAAACATGCCGCGATTTGGACTCTCATCGTCTTGTCGCCTGTCCATTTATTCGTGGGGAAAGTGTGTTGCATACGGTTCATTCCCGTTCGCAGACTCTGTCTGGATCATGCGGCATTCGATTGGCCCAGGCAGCAAAAGCATTTGCCTCCGTTTGTTCGATGCGCAAAACCCCGTGGGCGATAGCTTCCGATCAGAATGGCATATGAGGTAAACCAGGATTCCCATCTTCGCTTCCCAGCCGCCAGCCATTATGCTCCCGATCGCCTCTTTTGGGGCCGTTTCCCCTCGTTCCATCGCCGGCGACTCCGGCCGCCTACGAACGGACCGGCGCCTGTCTCTTTATGGTACCCGGCTCAAGAATTGGTCTGACGCAGAAGAACATTTCCCAAGGTTTCGAGTCAATTGGGAAGTGCTCGTCCACGTGGAAGAGAATCGTGGGAATAGCAGCCTCGTCGCCTGGACCGTTCCTTGAGCGATTGCATTGCGCGGCCGAGGCGAGTTTGAGACACATGCCTGATAGACGTTTGCCGGAAACTGAAATTCTACCGTCGCGGCTTCGGGTTTCCCAGGCCGCACTCTTTTCGGCTACAATTTCCTATTCCCTCCATTGCCCTGGGGGATTCTGAGGTGGCCGAATGAGTGGTGTGTCTTGTCGTTTCCCGATGAATTTGGTGTGCGTGAGAGGCCGAGTCTGGGCCTGGCGCGTCGCCGCGATGCTCCTGCTGGTGTTTTGCGCGCTGCCTCCCGCTATGGGGCAACAGCGCCGCGAGCGCGAGCCCAACTCCGTCTACGCCGAGCGCCGCGCGAAGCTCGTTTCCAACATCGACGGCCCCATCGTGCTGCTCGGCTTAACCGGGCGCGAAGAGGACGCGCAAACCTACATCTTCGCGCAGGAAGAAAATTTCTATTACCTAACCGGCCACAACGAACCAGAGGCCGCGGTGCTCCTCCTGCCGCCGGCGGGCAGCAAGGCAAAGAAAGACGACTGGGAAGGGCCGCGCGAAATCTTCTTCCTTCCACCCAAGAATCCAGAGAGAGAGAAGTGGATTGGCGTGCGACTGTCGCCCAGCGATCCGGGGATCGAGTCGCGCACGGGTTTTGCGCTGGTCAAAGAGATGCCGGAATTGCGCGCCACGGTGGAACGCCTCGCCAAGATTTATCCCTCGTTCTACACGGTGCTTCCTTACCAGCGTGAACAGGGCGGCTATCCCCACGAAAAGGAAACGGTGGATTGGCTGAAACTGGCGGCGCCCCAGGCGAGCATAAAAGATATTCGCACCAATATCACCGACCTCCGCGCCGTCAAATCGCCCACGGAAATTGCTTTGCTGCGCCAGGCGATCAGTCTCTCCCTCGATGCCCACTTCGCGGCCATGAAAATGATGCGGCCGGGCTTGTTCGAGTATCAGGTCGCGGCCAAGATGGACTACGTCCACGCCATGGGCGGAGCGGAAGACGAAGCGTACGCGCCCATCGTCGGCGCGGGACCCAACTCCACGGCGCTGCACTACAACAAGCTCTCCCGCAAGATCGAAGATGGCGACATCGTGGTGCTCGACGTGGCCGCGCAATACTCCGGCTATGCCGCGGACATCACGCGCACCTTGCCCGCGAACGGCAACTTCACCCCGCGGCAGCGCGAAATTTATGACATCGTGCTAGGCGCTCAGGATGCCGCGATTGAGGCGGTCCGGCCGGGCGCGGTCATCGGCTGCCGCGAAAAGCGCGACAAAAAAGACGCACTGTTCGCCATCGCCTATAACTACATCAACACGCACGGCAAGGACCTGCACGGCAAGCCGCTGGGGCAATATTTCATTCATGGACTGGGCCATTCGATCGGGCTGAATGTGCACGATCCGGGCCTGGAGGGTTGCAAACCCCTGGCGCCGGGCATGGTCGTCACCATGGAACCCGGAATTTATATCCCCGAGGAGAATCTCGGCGTGCGCATCGAGGACGACGTCCTGGTCACCGAGTCCGGCCACGAACTCCTCAGCCAGAAACTGCCGCGTGATTCCGCCGAAATCGAGAAAATCATGGCCGATGCCGCCAAGCAGCGGGCCGCCGAGTCCGAATAACGGATCGCGGCACATGCGGTGGTGTCTGAACCTTCGGCAAGACCCTCGTGTAAAGTCTTCCTAATCTCACTTGAGTTTCTGCAGAGGATAAAGTTGTCCGAGACCTTTTCACTCACTAGGAAGGCCGTTGGACCCAGTGTGCAAGTTACCGGGAAGCTGAATAGTCGGGAGCTATCCTGTCGCTTCCAGCAATCCCCGGATGTACAGTTGAGGCATGCACTGGACTTGGCAAAGAAATCTCGTGATATTCAGCATACTGCTCTTCGGAACGTGTTCGTCTGTTTATACTCAATTTCAAACTGCAAAGATTGTAAAATTCAAGCTTGAGGGCTACGGTTGGCAGCCACTTCCTCAAAGACAGCCTGGGCAGCACGGCGAACACCCTGGCACACCCAGCCATTTAATCTCGATTGACCACCATAACCGTGTGTTAGTGGGCTTCAGCGCACGTGAGAATTACAACTTGGCCAGCCGTGCGCATCCCGGGCTGTCATTTCATATCTTGCGAATTACGCCAGCAGGAAAAATCGACCTTTCGCTCGTCCTCCCGACAAAAGACAATTTCACGAATGGGCTGTACTTGGGTGCCAACGACCAGATTCTCGCGCGTGCCAACGACTTAATCCAGGTATTCCCGGCAGCAATCAAAACTGCCGATGAGGTTGTGGCCTGGCGGCCTCTGGCACCTTGTCCAAGTGATTGCTACGTCGGCTTCTCTTTCAGTCGCCGCACGATAATTCTCAGAACATCCAAGGAACCTTTTGATTTTGATCATTTGACCTACACCGTCCTGGACACATCTTCCTCTTTTCCATTGGTCGTACAGACCTGTTCTCGCATGGCGTTCTACGCGGAAAAGATCACAGACAAATTCGCATACTGGCCGAACTATGACCGAGAC
Organism: Candidatus Acidiferrales bacterium; assembly: GCA_963780785.1. Classification (GTDB taxonomy): domain Bacteria; phylum Acidobacteriota; class Terriglobia; order Acidiferrales; family UBA7541; genus Acidiferrum. The sequence goes on along the minus strand of CAWADS010000047.1, from coordinate 18,677 downwards.
GACAATCGAACGGTCCGCTTCCCTTTTTGCGACGTGAATAATTTCCAGGAATTGTCATGGACCGGTGGAGGCGGTTTCTTCCCGCTCAATGATGACGCGTTTCTTCAGCTTGACTCAGATAAAGACCGACGAGGTGTGGTAAAGCTGGTTGGACGGGACGGTCAGGTTAGGTTTCAGCACACGATGAGTGAGAAGAATGAAGTTCCCCAGTATTATATCGGTTTTTGGGCAACATCCGACGAACGCGGTGACCGCTTTGCATTTACCGTAGACACGTGGCGGGGCGGGTCGCGTTTTTTCGACATTTCGGGAAAGTTGGTCGCTCGCCGCATCGTGGTTTACGACGAGAGTGGGCATGAACTCGCTTCTGTCCCAGTGAGCACAACCTACAAACGTGATTTCGATTTTTCTCTCAGCCCTGACGGCCATCGCCTTGCGATTCTGGACGGAGGCGAGGTAACGGTTGTCGATATGCAGTAAGACGATCCTTCTTTTTTCTCAAAGCCCTGGTAAACGCGGCTACCAGTAATGTAGGTTCCTGTGCGAGCACTGCACCACTTTTGTGCAAAAGAGGGCAGTTTTCCCCTCCCTTATCCCCCATCCCGAGTGCGCATTGACCGCATCGCGCGGCCCCGTTTATACTGGTTTTCTGCGCAGGGACCGCTATTCTCCCCTGCGTACCACGTGTCATTCCACGCGCCGTTCCTTCGGGGAGCCGTTTGGAAAGTCCGAAATGTCCCTAACTTGAACAGGAGTTTCCGGCGCCGGCGCTCCGGTGCCGCATTCACTTATGAGCAGCGTCAAAGCCACACAGCTTCGCCCCGGCATGGTGATCCAGCATGAGGGCGACCTTTTTACCGTGTTCACCACCGAGCACCGCACCCCCGGCAACAAGCGCGGCTCCATGCAGACGCGCATGAAGAACCTGCGCACCGGCGCCATTATCGAGTACCGCTTCCGTGCGGAAGAGTTCGTGGATCGCGCCATCCTGGACGAAGTCGAATTCGAGTATCTCTACAAGGAGGGCGACGATTTCCACTTCATGAACACGAAGACCTACGAGCAGATGCAGATGACCAAGGACGAGCTCGGCGAGACGGTGAACTACCTGATTCCCAACACCATCGTGAAAATCGAGTTCCACGACGACAAGGCCATCGGCGTGGACCTGCCGGATACCATGGACATGAAGGTTATCCAGACCGAGCCCACGCTGCAGAAAGCTACGGCCAGCGCGGTGATGAAGCCCGCAACCCTGGAAACCGGGCTCATCGTGAACGTGCCCCCTTTTGTCAATGAAGGTGATAGGATTCGCGTAGACACCTCCGAAGCGCGCTACGTCCAGCGCGTTGAATAGTTTCCGCCTCCGCAGCTGAGCCGGCTTGCTTGCGGTTCAGAAGAGGCAAAACGAAGAGCTCCCGGCCAGCCGGGAGCTCTTTTGTTTTTGCCTTGTGTGGCACAGTCATTCCTGACTGTGCTCTTGGGTTCGCCTTCGTGACGTCATTCCGAGCGAAGCGAGGAATCTCTCTTTGGCGGAAACCCAGGAAAAGAGGGATTCATCGCACAAAGAACGTGCGATGGAAAATCGTACCTCACTGCGCAGACTCCGTTCGGAATGACGGAGTGGTGTTTTTTCCGCAAACTGTTCAGTCGCGTCGCAAACCGCTGAGGGATTAATTTCACGTGGGACTCAGGCTTTGTTGGCAATTCCCTTTTCGCCGGCAGGATGCGCGCCAAAGACGCGCTCGAACAGATTGTCCACATACCGCAATTGCCGCTGCAGGTCGAAGGTGTGCTCCAGTTCGGCGGGGTTGAGGTATTTAGTGATGCGCGCATCCCGCGCCACGCTGTCGCGGAAGCTGGTCTCCGATTCCCACGCGGCCATGGCATTTTCCTGCACGGCTTTGTAGGCGTCGTCGCGCGGCATGCCTTTCTCCACCAGGTCCTGCAGCAACTGGCCAGAGAAGACCAGTCCGTGCGTGGATTCCAGATTGCGCAGCATGCGTTGCGGGAAGACGCGCATCTGGCTGACGATCGCGGTCATCTTGGCGAGCATGTAGTCCACCAAAATCGTCGAATCGGGCAGGATGATGCGCTCGACGCTGCTGTGCGAAATATCTCGCTCGTGCCACAACGCCACATTTTCAAACGCCGCCAGCATGTTGCTGCGCACCAGCCGCGCCAGCCCGCACATCTGCTCGCAGGCGACCGGATTGCGCTTGTGCGGCATCGCGGAACTTCCCCGCTGCTCGCCGCCGAAAAATTCTTCCGCCTCGCGGACCTCGGTGCGCTGCAAGTGGCGAATTTCCATGGCAATCTTTTCGAGCGTCGCGGCAATCAGGGCCAGTGAGCTCATGTAATGGGCGTGGCGGTCGCGCTGAATCACCTGCGTGGCGATGCGCGTCACTTCCAGACCCAGTCTCTTGCAAATCTTCTCCTCGATTTCCGGGCCCAGGTGCGAAGCGTTGCCCACCGCACCCGAAATTTTTCCATGCTCCATGCCGCGCGAGGCTTCCCGGAAACGGGAAATGTTGCGCTGATTCTCCGCGAACCAGTTGGCGATTTTCAAGCCAAAGGTGATGGGCTCCGCATGCACGCCGTGCGTGCGGCCGATCTGCGGCGTGTGCTGGAATTCGTGGGCGCGCACGTCGAGGACTTCGGCAAAGAGCACGAGGTCGCGCTCGATGATGCGCGAAGCGTCGCGAATCAGCAGCGCCTGCGCCGTGTCCACCACATCGTTGGAGGTCATGCCGTAATGCAGCCAGCGCGCGGCCACCGGATCGCCAATGGACTCGCTCACGGCCATGGTGAAGGCGATCACGTCATGCTTGACGCGCACTTCCAGTTCGTTGATGCGCGCCGCGTCCACCTTGGCGCGCGCGCGCATGGTAGCGGCAGCCTCCTTCGGTACGAGCCCCGCTTCAGCCAGCGTGTCGGCGGCGGCCAGCTCAACGTCCAGCCACTTCTGGTAGCGGTTGGCGTCGCTCCAGACCCGCCCCATCTCTTCTCGCGTATAGCGTGGAATCACGAGCGCCTCTCCAAGACAAACCCAATGTAATGATACGGTATTTCGGGGGGTGCGGGCGACCCGGAACGCGCCCTCCAGGGACCTAACCGCGCCGGGTGAAACCTGTCTAATCGTGAGAATGGCAATGGGCAGCGAACCAGCCAGGGCTGAGGGCATCAGCGACGCGATCGCCGTCGAGCGCACGCTGGCGGGCGAGCGGGAGGCCTATCGTGTCCTCGTCGAGCGCCACAGCCGCCGCGTCTACCAACTGGCTTACCGGATGTCCGGCAATGCCCACGACGCCGAAGAAATTGTGCAGGAGGCGTTCTTGCGCGCCTACCAAAAGCTGGAGCAGTTTGCGGGCAACGCGAATTTCGGGACGTGGGTATACCGCATCGCCGCGAACTATGCGATTGACCGCATGAGGCAGCGCAAAAGCGAAGATGCCAGGCGCGCCGCCGTGAGCAATCCCTTGGAGGACGGCATCGAAGTGGATCCCATCAGCCAGGTGCGCGATCCGCGGCCTTCGCCGGAGCGGCTCGCGGGAAGCGTGGAACTCGCCGCCAGAATGCAACGGGCGCTCGAAGACCTTACCCCGGCGGAGCGCACGGCCATCGTGATGCGGCATTGGGAGGGCTGCGCGATTGAGGAAATCGCGGCGGTGCTGAAGTCGAGCTCCAACGCCACGAAGAACACCGTTTTTCGCGCCGTCCAGAAATTGCGGTGCGCCCTCGAGCAGTACGTCGAACCCCGCCGCGCGGCCGGAGCCCTAGGAACGAAATTATGAAACACCTGACGGAAGAAGAGTTGGTTGCTTACCACGATGGAGAAACAAAAGGGCGCGAGGCGTCTGCGGCGCATCTGCAGGAATGCGCGGAATGCCGCGCCGAACTGGAGCGTATTGAGGCCGTGTTCGCAGCGCTCGATGCCATGCCTTTGCCCGATCCCGGGGAAGACTTCGGGCAACGCGTCTGGCAGCAGATTGCGCCGCGTTTGCCAGTGAAAAGGCCGGGCTGGTGGAGGCGCGTTACCCAAGGGTTTGCCGTAGGCGGCTGGTTTGTTCCAGGACGCCTCGCGGCAGTGGGAGCCGTGGCGGCGCTGGTGATCGTTGCGTTCTACGTGGGCCGAGGGTGGAAGCCTGCGCCGCCGGCCGTGCAGGTCACGGACGCTGCGAAGGTCCGCGAGCGCGTGCTAGTGGTGGCCGTCGGCGAACACCTGGGACGTTCGGAGATGGTGCTAGTGGAATTGGCAAACATGCCGCCGGCACAGGGGCACAAGTTGATCGACATTTCCACGGAACAACGGCGCGCCGAGGACCTGGTGGAAGAAAACCGTTTGTACCGCGAAACCGCCCGCGAGAGCGGCGACGTGGCGATGGCCGGCACGCTGGATGAGCTGGAGCGGGTATTGCTGGACGTGGCCAACAGTCCTGACGAAGTGACCCCGGCGCAATTCGATGCCATCCGGAAACGCATCGAAGCGCAGGGCATTCTGTTCAAGGTGCGCGTGGTCCGCCAAGGGCTCGACGAACAAAAAAGAAAGAACGCCGCAACGCCTGAACGTGGCAACGCGCGGCCAGGAGAGAGGAACAAAGCATGAGAACCGGAATCGGAGTGAAAGAACATCATCTGGTGTGGCTGATTGCGGGGTTGCTGGCGCTGCCGGCAGGGCTGCGCGCTTCTACGGCGCTGCAGGCGCCGCCGGAGCAGCACCAGAGTGCTGCGACGATGGACGCAGACGATGAGGACAGTCAGCAGGCTCGGTCCGACGCGGAGCAGGCCAAGCGCGACCGTGAGGAGGAGCGCCTGGAGCGTGAACAGGAAAAACGCGATCGCGAGCAGGAACGCGCCGATCGCCTCGAGGAACTCTACGACGACGGGCGCGAGGCGCTGGACGACGACAATTACAAAGAAGCGGAGCAGAAGTTCAACGAACTGGAAAAGATGAACGGGCCGCAAACGGACGCGGCACTCTACTGGAAGGCTTACGCGCAAAACCGCCAAGGAAAAAAAGATGCGGCCCTCGCTAGCATCGCGGACCTGAAGAAACGCTTTGCGCAGAGCCGCTGGAAGAAAGATGCCGAAGCTCTCGAGATCGAGGTGCATTCCACCACCGGCGCAAAATCAAACCCAGAGGCGCAGGGCGACGCAGAACTCAAGATGCTGGCGCTTCAGGGCATCATGAACAGCGACCCGCAGAGGGCCCTCCCGATCTTGGAAAAAACGCTGAACGGGACCGCGTCCCCCAAGGAAAAGTCGAAGGCGCTCTTCGTGCTGGCGCAGAGCGGAACGCCCCAGGCGGAAGAGATCCTCGCGCGCATTGCCAAGGCGCAAAGCAATCCTGATCTGCAACGCCGGGCCATTCAATATCTGGCGACCTTCGGAGGTTCGCGAGCGGCGCAGACCCTGGCTGAGGTGTATGCGAGCAGCAGCGACACTGCCGTGAAACGCGCGGTCATCCGCAGTTACCTCATCACGGGGGACACCGCGCGCCTGACGGCTCTGGCGAAGAGTGAACAAAACGAAGACCTGAAGCGTGAGGCTATCCGTACCCTGGGAATGACCGGAGGGCAGAGCGAATTGCTGGCCCTTTACCCGGCCGCTGCTTCCACCGAAGCGAGGAAAGAGATCCTGCAGGCGCTGTTCCTATCGGGAGATGAGCAAGCCTTGCAGCAAATCGCGGAGTCGGAGAAAAACGCCGAGCTGCGACGCGCGGCGATCCGCAACCTGGGAATGATGGGCGCAAAGGCGCAAGTCCTACAGGCGATCTACACGAAGGAAACGGACCTCTCGGTCAAGGAAGAGGTCCTGAATGCTTACTTCATGAGCGGAGAGGCGAGCGGATTGGTAGCCATTGCCAAAAGCGAGAAGGATCCCGAATTGAAAAAGAAGGCCGTGGAGAAGCTGTCGCTGATGGGCTCGAAGGAAGCCAATGACTTCTTGATGGAACTTTTGCAGAAGTGAAGTGGCCGGTGACGCGAACAATGATCCGATCGAAGCTTCATGTACTGGCAGAGTTCATGGTTTTGGTTGCCTGCATGTCCCTCGCGTTGACGGTGGGTTCGGCGATGGCCGACGAACCGCCCGTGACAAACGCCAAGCTGGAAACGCGCCCTGTTGCGGAAAGCCTGAATGCCACTGCGCAACGGCTCTTGCAGGAAAGCGCGGAACCGTTGTGGATCGGCTACAGCGTCGAAAAAGTTGCAGGCGAACGGTCGATTTGTTGCGGAGATCGCGGTGACGATGGCGGATGGGGCTGCGGAACTTGTACGCTGGAAAATGAGCGCAACAATTGGTCTGGGGCGCGGCGCCAAAAGGGAACCGTCAGCCTGGAAGGCAGCGGAAAGCTTGTTGTGCTTCTGCGCGCCGACAAGAAACAAGTGATGCGTATCCGGATGGCGTCCGGTGATTGCACTCTCGACGCCGGAGGCTTGCGATTCGTGTGGCTGACGGGCGCGAACTCGGAAGAGAGCGTGGCCCTGCTGATGAACTACGTGCATCCGCAAGCGTTCGAGCGTGATGGAGATCAGGGGCTTGGCGGGCAAGCGCTTGCGGCCATCGCCATGCATGCCGGTGCGCCGGCGGACCGCGCGATGGCCTCCTTCACAGCGCCGGAACAGCCCAGCGAGCTGAGAAAAAAGGCCTCGTTCTGGCTCGGTGCGGCCAGAGGCAAAGCGGGATTGCCGCTGCTCGAGAAAATGGCCAAGAGCGATCCCAGCGGGGACGTTCGAGCACAGGTGGCCTTTGCATTGTCCGTGAGCCCGGAACCTCAAGCGGTGGACGAGATGATACGCATGGCTCACGATGACCGCGATCCGCATGTGCGCGGCCAAGCGTTATTCTGGCTGGCGCAAAAAGCCGGAGCGAGAGCCGCAGGCGCGATCACCGGGGCGATCGAGAATGATCCGGATACGGAAGTGAAGAAGAAGGCCGTGTTTGCTCTCAGCCAGATGCCCCGTGAAGAGGGTGTGCCGAAGCTGATCCAGGTGGCGGAGACGAATAAAAATCCCGAAGTTCGCAAGCAAGCGATGTTCTGGCTGGGTCAATCGAACGACCCGCGAGCACTGCAATTCTTTGAGAAAATTCTGGCGCGATAGTTGGTGGCGGCACAGAGCCAAAGAAAAATCTGCTGAGCTGTGTCGTTCGGCGTGGTCAGCGCAATAAGTCTTCGAGCTGGATGCGAGAGCCGGTTTTGGCGTCGCGGTATTTGACGATGACGGCGGCTTGCAACGAGAGGCCCCACTTGGTGGCGGCGGGATGCGTGATGGCGCGGGAACCGGGCACGACAACGGCGTCCTCGGGAATGACCAGCGGCTGATCGTCCTTCGCGGAATAGATGGCGTCGCGCACCAGATCGTAAACGGGAATCGAGCGGTTGAGCATCGTGCCCGTGCCGAGCACGGCGCGGCGCTTCACGACGGTGCCTTCGTACACGCCGCAATTTCCCCCGACAAGAACGTCGTCTTCGATGATCACCGGCAGCGCGCCGATGGGCTCGAGCACCCCGCCAATTTGCGCGGCGGCGGAGATGTGACAGTTGCGGCCCACCTGCGCGCAGGATCCCACCAGGGCATGCGAATCGATCAGCGTGTTCTCGCCGACGTAAGCGCCCACGTTCACGAACATCGGCGGCATGCAGATGACGCCGCGCGCGATGTACGCGCCATCGCGAATGCTGGAGCCGCCGGGAACGATGCGCACGCCGTCCGCGGCGGAAATGGCGTGCACGGGATACGTGGACTTATCGAAGAACGGCTGGCGGTGCGCATCAATGGACATGTCCACAATCGCGCCCATGCGAAAACCGAGGAGAATGCCCTTCTTCACCCAGGGATTGACGCGCCAGCCACTCGGCGAGGCCGGGTCTGGTTCGGCGGCGCGAATTTCACCGCGATTCAGGCCTGCCTTGAAGGCGTCGAACAACGCGAAATGCTCCGCCGCATACGCGGCAGGCGGCGCATCGAAGAGCGCTTCAATTTGTGGCTGCAACATGAATTTGCCCGATGAGATTTAGGGATTCCAAAACCGCGCGAATGCGCGCGCGATTTTCCGGCTTCGGCGCAACCAGAGGCAAGCGCCACACCGGCTCCAATAAACGCATTTCGGCCAGCGCCGTTTTCACGGGAATAGGATTGGACTCGACAAAATTGATTTCCATGAGCGGCAGGAAATGCCGGTGGATTTTGCGGGCGCCCGCGAAATCGCCGGCCAGCGCAATGCTCGCAAGAGCGGCCATCTCCGCGGGTATTTCGTTGGAGGCCACGGAAATAACGCCGCGCCCGCCCAGCGCGATCAGCGGAAGTGTGACGGCGTCATCGCCCGAGAGCACCAGAAAATCTTCGGGCACGGTATTCAGGATCGCGGACATTTGCGAGATGTTGCCGGAGGCTTCCTTGATGCCGATGATGTTCTCGATTTTGGAAAGGCGCCCAACCGTAGCGGGTTCGATGTTGACCCCGGTGCGGCCTTGCACGCTGTACAGAATGATGGGCAGGCTGATGGCTTCGGCGATAGCCTTGAAATGCTGGTACAGGCCTTCCTGCGTGGGTTTGTTGTAATAGGGCGTGACGGAAAGGATGCCGTTGGCCCCGAGGTCCGCGAGTTCGCGCGCAAGGGTGATCACTTCCGCGGTATTGTAGCCGCCGGCTCCGGCGAGCACGGGCACCTTGCCCTTCGCAAGTTCCACGGCAATCTCGACGACGCGCAAATGCTCCTGATGGGTAAGTGTCGGGCTTTCCCCCGTGGTGCCGCAGGGCACCAGAAAATTGATGCCCGCGGTTATCTGGCGCTTGACCAGCACCCGCAGCGTGGGCTCGTCCAGCGAACCATCGCGGCGAAAGGGAGTGACGAGCGCGGTGCCAGTTCCGGTAAACATTGTTTCTTCCTCCAGGTCTAGTTCAAACTTTCGCGACTTCTCGAAAAGCACTTCCACAAAGACGCAGGCACCGCGACGCGATCAAGGCGCCGCCGACGCTCCACCTGCACTGCCCAACTCATTCAGGATTTCGCGAAACTCGAAGACGCCCTTCTTCCCCGCAATCCAGCGCGCCGCAAGGAGCGCGCCGCGGGCGAATCCCTCGCGGCTGCGCGCGGTGTGGCGCAGCGTGATGGTGTCGGCCGGGGAATCGAAACCGATTTCGTGCGTGCCGGTGTGCGCGCCGGCGCGATTGGCGCTGAGGGTGAGCGAGCCGGTGAATCCCGCACCTCGTATCTCCTCGGCGAGTTTCTTCAGCGTGCCGGAGGGCGCGTCCTTCTTGGCGGAATGATGAATCTCCCAGCCCCAGGCTTCGTATTCGGGGTGCTGCGCGAAGAGAGCCGCGGCGTGCGCGACAGTCTCGATGAATAGATTTACGCCGATGGAGAAGTTCGGCCCGTATACCAGCGCTGTGTCCAAAGCCGCCACGGTGTTGCGGACTTGCGGGAGATGGTCGTACCAGCCGGTCGTGCCACAAACGGTCCTCACGCCGAACGCGGCGAGGCGGCGAAGGTTTTCGGGCGCGGCGGCCGGAGCGGTGAATTCGATGGCGATCCCTGCGCCGTTCAGCGACTCGCGGGAAAGCGCGGCGATGTTCTCGATGTCAAAGTGCGCGCGCACCTCGAAGCCGTGTTCAGGGGCGAGTTGCTCGACGAGGCTGCCCATTTTGCCGGTGCCTACGATTGCGAGTGGCGTGCTCATGAGGGTGCGCCTCCCGTAGCGAGAAGTTGGCGAACCAGGCGCATGTAAATCTCCACGGCGGCGGTCAATTCGGTTTTGGAGATGCGCTCCTCCGCGGTGTGCGCCACGTGAATGCTGCCGGGGCCGATGAGAAAGGGCTGGCCCCAGGTGCCGTTGAACGAGGGAATGTCGGTAGTGAAGGCCACAACCGTGGTGGGCAGGCCATCGAGAGGGACCATGTGAACCGCGGGGAAATACAAAACTTCGCGGGCTTCGATCTTGTGCGCTGCCGCCGCGAGAGTCACTTCCGCGCGGATGGCGCTGGGTTCGCCCACCAGACGGAACATGATTTCGGCGCGGGCCTCGTCCGCGACCACGTTGGGAGCGCGCCCGCCGGAAAGTGTGCCGACGTTGAGAGTGGCCTGCCCAAGAATGGGATCGCTGGGCAAAGGGATCGCGCGGATATCGCGCAAGGCGTCGAGCAGCGCATGAATGGCGGAATGGCCCAGCTCCGGATAAGCGGAATGAGCGAGCTTGCCGCGCGCGGAAAGTTCGTAACGAAGAGCGCCTTTGCACCCAAGGGCGAGGCGATTTTCCGTGGGCTCGCCATTGATGAGGAACCGCGAACCGCGTGGAGCAGCGGCGGCGGTTTTGGCGCCAATGCTGTTGCGCTCCTCGCCGACGACAAAAAGAAGCGCAAAGTTGCGCGTGCCGCCGTCCAGCAGCGATTCGGCGGCCGCGATCATCGCGGCGATGATGCCCTTGGCGTCGCACGAGCCGCGGCCGTGGATATGCGTGGCGTCTTCGCGGGAGGGAAAGAACGGCGGGACCGTGTCCATGTGCGTCGAAAGCGTGACGACGGGCTCGCCGAAAGCGACGAAGAGATTGTCGCGATCGGGCGCCGCCGGTTGGCGCTCGACCTGGGTGCTGTAACGCGCGGCCAGTGATGAAAGATGCGCGAAGAGATACTCGGCCACCGCCTTTTCCTGGCCGGTGGTCGAATCCAGATCAACAAGCGCCCGCGTCAATGCGAACAGATCCATGCGTACCTGATTTTATCTGGAAGGAGCGAAAAGAAAGGAAGAAAGCACGAGGATGTGCTCGGGCTGCCGCCTCTCGATAGCGCTCCACCCGATTTCCGGATGACAGTGACCTGGCCTTAGACCGGGTCCCCAACCGCTGCTGCCTCAGCAACAACAGCGATTTCGGCGGCTACAACGAAGGGCCCCTTTCGCCCGCGTGCCCCAAGCTGATTCGGGGAAACCCGCGTGACTACTCATGGCCGCCGCACCTCTATCAAGCCTTTCCACGGTACGGGAAAAAGGGGCTGAGTGTCAACGAATAGCTGCGTGGAACAATCGATACATGGCATCGGGAATTCGCGGTCGCGTTTGCAGGGGAAGCGAGCCAAGAAGCGTCACCAAAACATCAGAGGTCGAGAGGCCTTAGTGGGACGTGCTGCGAGGCCAGGAGAAGCTCGCCGCTGAAAGCGGCTTCGGCGGGACGCCGGCTGAGCGCCTCCGTGGCGGAGATGGTTGCTGTGTACGGATTGTTATTTTCTTCCGACATGTGGGCGAGGACGAGATAGCGCGCGCGGGAGTCGAAACCCTCGGGGTCGGCAAGATATTCGCTGACGGCGTGGTTGGACAAGTGGCCGGTCCGAGAGAGCACGCGCTGCTTGACGACCCAGGGATAGGGGCCAACTTTGAGCATGTCGAGGTCGTGATTGGATTCGAGGATCAGGCAGTCGGTCTCGCGCAGATGTACCTTGACATGATTGGGCATGTAACCAAGATCGGTGCAGATGGCCACCTTGGTGCCGTTCGTCCGAAACGTGAACGCCACAGGATCGACCGCATCGTGGGGAATGCTAAAAGCGTGGACTTCGATATCGCCCACGGAAAAGGTCTGGCCCGCCTGGATGGACTCGACACGATTGAGTCGCTTGCCGAAGGTGTCCGGAAGAATGCGCCGCATCGCGCCCAGGGTCAGCTCCGTGACGTAAAGCGGGGCTTTCCATAGGCCCAGGGCTTGCGGGAGGCCGCCGCAGTGGTCGGTGTGTTCGTGGGTGATCAGGATGCCATCGAGGCGGTCGAGATCTTTTTCGATGGCGGCCAGGCGCGCCAGAGTTTCGCGCTTGCCCAGGCCGGCGTCCACAAGGAGGCGGGTGCGTTCGGTCTCGAGCAGCGTGATGTTGCCCGAACTGCCGGACGCGAGAATGGAAACGCGCAAGCCGATGGAGATGCTCCCCGAACAACGAAAGCCGAAACGCGAAAAACGAAATGCGAAACTTGGAAGATGATGGCAGAGCGGGAGAATCGCGTCAATGCGCAAAGGAAAAAATCCTTGACGATAACGGCGCCACAAAGAGATAAAATCGGCGGCCATGGATGAACTGGACGACAAGCCGGAGAGCCTGGACCGCTTCTGGGACTCGAAACTGGAAGTGCTGGGCGAATTCCTGGACCAACTCTGGGATGACGGCGCGATGGACCTGGAAGAACTGGACGGGTTCTTTGCGGCGCTGCATTGCTGTCCGGAGTTGGTGCTGCCGAGCGAATATTTGCCGGTGATTCTTGGTTCCGAGGACGCCCTGGAGAACGAAGAGCTCTTCCCCAAGTCTGGAGGCGGCGCAACTGTTTTTCAGCCTGATCACGCATCACTGGAACGCGGTTGGAGATGCGTTTCGTTCGGGGATTTCTTTATGCCTTTGCTGCTGGAAGATGACGACGGGAAATCGTACGGGAACAACTGGGCCCTGGGGTTTCTGCGCGGGGCGGATATGCGCAAGGAATTGTGGAAAGAAATTCTCGACAATGAGGATAAGGTTGGGTGGTTCGTGCCCATCTTTGCACTGGTGCATGAAGACGATCCCGACCCCGAACTGCGTACCTATCCAGAGCCGATGACAGATGAGCAGAGAGAGAAACTACTGACAGGGGTTTCCGTGATGGTCACGGAAATGTACCAGTATTTCGCGCCGCACCGGGAACGCAATGCCGCCACCCGAAGAGAACAAGCACTGTTTGGGCTACAGGAGCAGAAGGCAGGAAAAATCGGGCGAAATGACCCGTGCTATTGCGGTTCCGGGAAGAAATACAAGAAATGCTGCGGCGCCATCCAAGTGAATTGATCGCACGGGCAGACGAGGCGATTAGCAGGCGAGGCGAGCGCGGTCGATGGAAAAGCCGTTGAGCGGGCCGAGGACAGTGACGGCGATGCGCTCGGGCTGGAAAAATTCACGGGCGAGGGACTGCACTTCGTCGCGCGTGACCGCTTCGATGGACGCGAGAATTTCGTCGAGCGAATAGAAGCGCCGGAAATAGAGTTCCTGGCGCGCCAGATTGGACATCCGCGAACTGGTGGATTCCAGCGAGAGCATCAGCGAACCTTTGAGATGGTTCTTGGCGCGGAGCAGCTCTTCGTCGGAGACCGGCGATTCCTTCATCGCGCGGAACTCCGCAACGGTCATGTCGAGAACCTTGTCGATGGTTTCCTTGGCCGTGCCCGCATAAACGGTCAGCATCCCGGCATCGGAATACGGCGTGATTTCGCTGAAGACGGCGTAGGCCAGGCCCTGCTTTTCGCGGATGCTTTGAAACAGGCGCGAGGACATGCCGCCGCCCAGAAGATTATTCAACACGGCCACGCCAAAACGGCGCTCGTGGGCCAGCGGCAGCGAAGGCACGCCGATGCACAGATGGACCTGCTCCAGATCGCGCTTGGTTTCCAGATGGATGGGAGCGCTGGTGGAAGGCGCGGGAGTTTCCCGCGGCGAACCGATGGCCTGCAAATGGCCAAATTCCTTTTCAACCAGTTCGAGAACCTGCGGATGGGTGATGTTGCCGGCCGCGGTGACGATGATGTGGTCTGGCGCGAACCAGTTCTGGAAGCGGCGGCACAGGGCTTCGCGGTCAAAATTGCGCACGGTTTCCGGAGTGCCGAGGATGGGGCGGCCGAGCGCATGTTCCGGCCAGAAGCCGCGGGTGAAAATGTCGTGGAGCAGGTACTCGGGATTGTCCAGGTCCATCTTGATCTCTTCGAGAACAACCTGGCGCTCCTTGTTGACGTCGTCGGAATCGAGCTTGGGGCGCAGGACCAGGTCGGCGAGAACGTCGAAGGCGATGGGCAGGTGCTCGTCAAGCACCTTGGCGTTGAAGCAGATCTGTTCCTTGGAGGTGAAAGCGTCCAGCATGCCGCCGACGGAATCCATTTCGCGGGCGATGTCTTCGGCGGAACGGCGGTCGGTGCCCTTGAAGACCATGTGCTCCAGGAAATGGGCCAGTCCGTTTTCGGCCGGGACTTCGCGGCGCGAGCCATTGCGGACCCAGATGCCGACGGAGACGGAGCGGACGTGCTGCATGGTCTCGGTAATCACAATGAGGCCGTTGGGAAGAACGTGGCGCTGGATGTCGCGGACGTTGGAGACCATGAAAGTATTGTGTCACACGGAGCGGAGAGAGGCGAGTGGCGAGTAAGACATGCGGGCGGAAGGCGGATAAATATAATATTTGCATAGGGTTACGTTGGGTGTGGGCGGACGGCGCAGGAGGGCCGGGGTGGCCGGCAGATTTGCTTCCGATAGTGAGAGAATAAGAGCGGAAGGGCTGGGCGCGGATGGAATTGCTGGGAAAATCGCTGGAAGAATTGCGGGCGTACTGCAAGAGCCTCGGGGAGCCCGACTATCGCGGCGGACAGATTTATCACGCCCTGTATGCAGAGTGGAAGTTCGACGCTGCGGAGATGACGAACTTGCCGGGGCCGCTGCGGGAAAAGCTGGCGCGCGAGGCCACCATCACTTTGCCGATGGTGCGGCAGAGGTATTTTTCAAAGGATGGGTCGGTGCGGTATTTGTTCGGCATCGGAGAAGAGCGAGAAGGAAACCTCGCAGAAAACACGGAAGACGGAGAGAACGCAGAGAAGAAAGCAACGCGGAGGGCGCTGCGGAACCCGGCGGCGGTGGAAGCGGTGTTCATGCCGAGCGAGGGGCGGCAGACGATTTGCATTTCGACGCAGGCGGGTTGCGCCGTGGATTGCCAGTTTTGCCTGACGGCGCAGCTGGGATTGATTCGGAATTTGACGGCGGGAGAGATGGTGGGGCAGGTGCTGGTGCCGCTGAAGGAAATGGGCGAGGCTCCGGAAAGGACTTCCGGAGCGACGGCGGGCAGCGGGACGAAGGATGCCGAGGCGGATGGATTGCCGGGGCGGACGAATGTGGTGCTGATGGGGCAGGGGGAGCCGCTGCTGAATTTTGAGAAGGTGATGGCGGCGCTGCGGATTTTGCTGGATAAAGACGGCGTGGGATTGTCGCCGAAACACGTGACGCTCTCGACGAGCGGCATCGTGCCGGGAATGGAGCGGCTGGCGAAAGAAGAAGTGCGGCCGAAGCTGGCAGTTTCGCTGAATGCGTCGAACGATGAGCAGCGCGACGCGTTGATGCCCATCAACCGCAAGTATCCGCTGAAAGTGCTGATGGAGGCGTGCCGGCAATATCGGCTGCGCAATTGGGAGCATTTGACGTTTGAATACGTGATGCTGGGCGGCTTGAACGATGCGGCGGAAGATGCGCGGCGCGTGGTGCGATTGCTGGCGCCGCTGAAGAGCGTGAAGGTGAATTTAATCCCGTGGAATCCCGGGGAATTACCGTACAAGGAATCGAGCGCGGAAAGGATCGAGGAATTCCGGTGGATCCTGACGGAGCGCGGCGTGCCGGCGTTTGTGCGCTATTCGCGCGGGCGGGATGTGATGGCCGCGTGCGGGCAGTTGGCGCTGAAAGAGATCCAGCATTTCCCGCTTGCCGTCCTTCCTTGAAGCAGGCCCCGTTTCTTACCCGCGCATTCCAATTACCGACAGCAGACGGCCGGAGAGGGCGCCTTCGCGGCGATGGCTGAAGAAAAGATCGGTGCGGCAAGCGGTGCAAAGGCCGCTGGAGAAAATGTTTTGCGGGCGCAGGCCGGCGGCGAGGAGTTGCGCGCGGTTGGCTTTGGGTAGATCGAGGTGGACATTGCGCGGCGGGGGCTGGTGGCCCGGGGGCGCCATGCTGAGCCACTGCAGCGGATTGGGTTCATCGCCCGTTCGCGGTTCATCGAAATACTCGGAGGCGTCCGCGAATTGCGCAGTGAATTTGGTAACAAAATCCGCGCCCACTTCATAGCAGCAGGGGCCGATGGAGGGGCCGAGAGCGGCAAACAAATCGGCAGGCTTGCTGCCAAATTCGAGGCGTATCCGGCCAACGGCCTTTTCGGCGATGCGGGCGAGCGTACCCTTCCAACCCGCATGAATTGCGGCGACGGCGCGCTTTTTGGGATCGACGAGAAGGATCGGGACGCAATCGGCGGTTTGCACGGCGAGGAGCAGGCCCGGGCGATTCGTGACGGAGGCGTCGCCCTTACACGCGAGAGCGGGCGCGGCGGAGAACAGGCGGATCGCGTCGGAATGGATTTGCTTCAGCGGCGAGAGCGCGAAATCTTCAGCGTCGAGTGCGGTTTGCAGGAGGCGGCGATTTTCGGCGATGTTTTCGTGCGTGTCCCATTCCATGAAACCGAGGTTCAGGACTTTCCGGCCATCTAGTTGACTGACGCCGCCTGGCCGCGTGCTGAAGCCGTGGACCAGCCAGGGGAGTTTGCGGAACGGCGTGAGCTGCAAGATTTGCAGGCTGCGGGAACTGCGCAAAACCCAGGGCGGCGAGAGACGCAGCGGGCGCTGTCTAGCTAGTTTGTGAATTAAGGGCTTTTTCGCGGATGTTTTCCGTCGCGGCATGGTCCTGACAGTATAATCGGGTCAAGGATGGGCAGCAGAATGATCGTTGGACTGGGCATTGATGTGGCGGAAGTGAAACGCATCCAGGAAGTGATTGAGGCGCAAAGGGAGAGATTTCTGCGGCGTGTGTATACGCCGGATGAAGTGGCGTATTGCGAGCGATTTAAGAACAAGTACGAGCGGTATGCGGGACGCTTCGCCGTGAAAGAGGCGGCGATGAAGGCGCTGGGGACGGGCTGGAGCCGCGGAGTGCGCTGGGTGGACGTGGAAGTGGTGCGGCAGAAGGGCGGACGGCCCACTTTGGCGTTGAAGGGCGAGGCAAAGAAAATTGCCGAGGCTCTGGGCGTGAAGAATATCGCTGTAAGCATCACGCACACGGCAGAGCAGGCGTTCGCGCAGGTGATCTTCGAAGGGTAGTTGGCTGAGGGAATAACTAGTGCCATCCGGCGCCCGGGTACTTAAAAGACAATTCAATAACTGCGAGCAAACTCGCGCGGCTATTTCACCAGCAGAAAAGGGCCGAGGGCGAGGGCGTCGATGCCGGCGCAATAGAAGCTGCGGACGGCGCCGCGGGGATCGGTAACCAGGGGCTCGCCGAAAAGGTTGAACGAGGTGTTGACGAGGATGGGCGCGGGCGCGGATTCGCCGTACTTGTGCAGCAGCTTCCAGAAGATGGGATTGGCGTGCTGTTCGACGGTGTGCACGCGCACCAGGTTTCCGTGGAAGGCGAAGCGTTCGAGGCCGCCGATCGGATTGGTAAGCGTGGCCAGTGAAGTCATGAAGCGGCAATTCGCCGAAGCGTCGAAATACTCGGCGGCGCGCTCGGCGGGAACGGAAAGCGCGAAGGGATGGAATTCCTCGCGATGCTTGACGTATTCGTTGACGTTTTCGATGACGTATTCGGAAAAAGGCGAGGCCAGCAGGCTGCGGTTTCCCAGGGCGCGATGGCCGAATTCCGTGCGGCCCTGGCACCAGGCGACGATTTTGTCGCGCAAAAGCAGGCGTGCGGTTTCCTCGACGGTTTGTTCTTCACCGGGAAGATAGCGATAGACGATTTTGCAGTTGTCGAGAACGGTTTTCATTTCCTGGGGGCTGGCGTGCAGGCCCACCGCGAGGCTCGATAGCGGCGCGCGGCCGGAGTGCCCGGTGATCTTCTTGCGGGAAAGATACGCGGCGCCGAGGGCCGTGCCGGCATTGCCGGAGACGGGTTGCACGTAGACGCGCTCGAACGGACCGCGGGCTTCCAGGGCGTGGACCAGAAGAACATTCAAGAAGATGCCGCCGGCCAGGCAGAGCGAGCGGGCATTGGTGCGTTCCGCGAAATTCGTGGCAAGTTGCAGGACGACCTCCTCGAGAAAATCCTGGGCGCTGCGGGCGAGATTGGCGCGCACGATGGGGCCCGGCGGATGGCTGCGCGAAGAAAGCCCAAGTTCGCGATAAAACTGCGGCGAAAAAATCCCTCGGTGGTCGGGGCCCGTGGCAAAGTAGCGGCGGTTTAGCACGGGTGCGCCGGTGGGCTTCCAGGTGAAGAGCTTGCGGAAGGCGGGGAGAAATTCCGGCTCGCCATCCTTGCTGAGCCATTGCAGCTTGTGTTCATCGCGGCGCGAGCGCAGACCCGCAAGCTCCGTGACGCGTGAATAGAACCAGCCAAGGGAATCGGGAAATTTCAGGGGATGGAGCGGCTCAATTTGATCGCCGTCGCCGAGGGCCACGAGACCCGACTGCGCATGGGCGCCCTGATCGAGAGTGAGGATGAGGGCGCGATCGAAACCCGAGGTGTAGTAGGCGCTGGCCGCGTGGCAAAGATGATGATCGAAGCGCGAGAGCCGCGGGCCGCCGCGGAGAAGCGGCTGGAGAAGGTCCTCGAAGGGGGAGCGCGGGGCGCGTTTGCGGCGGGAGCGCGAATGGCCGAGCGGCGCGCTGCGATCGGCGAGAGCGATGGCGCGGCAGTCCGCCAGCTTCAATTGATTTTCGTGCAGGCAGCGAGCCAGGGCGAGGCGCGGAATTTCGAGCGCGTCCTGCTGGCGATTGAGCTTTTCTTCTTCGATGGCGAAGAGAATGGATTTTTCGTCAAGAAGCGCGACCGCGGAGCCCCGGCCGATGGTGGAAATGCCAAGTATGCGCATGAGATTGCGTCAGCCCGCTGCCGAAGCCGCAAGGACCGGCTCGAGCGGCAAAGCACAAAGATTTTTGCCTTCGGTGTGGGCGACGGAAACCGTCAAAAGTTGATTGGGCGGCAATGTGAGCGGGAGCTGGA
>CAWADS010000046.1:0-157519 GCA_963780785.1 Candidatus Acidiferrales bacterium | reverse complement strand
CGACGGAAGCCGAGTGCGCGCAGATCGATTACATCTACGAACAGCCGGAGGACCAGATCTTGAGCCGGCTCCTGCCGCGGTATGTGGAAACACAGGTTTTGCGTGCCATGCTGGAATCCTCTGCCGCGGAGCATGCCGCGCGCATGACGGCCATGGAAGCGGCGACCCAGAATGCCGGCGACGTGATTGAAGCCCTCACTCTGCACATGAACAAAGTGCGGCAAGCGGCCATCACGAAGGAGATCATTGAGATTGTGAGCGGGGCATCCAGCACGGCATAGTTACGAGTCACGTTACGGAATTACAGGAGCCGAAGATGGCGGAGCAATACGCAGCGGTGGGACGTGTGGTGCAGATCATCGGGCCTGTGCTGGATATCCAGTATGAGGCCGGACACCTGCCGGCGATCTACAACGCGGTGCGCATCACCAGCGAAGGTTTCAACATTCCCGAGCCGCTGGACGTGACCGCGGAGGTGCAGCAGCACCTGGGCGAAGGGCGCGTGCGCGCGGTGGCGATGGAGCCGACCGAGGGCATGGTGCGCGGTATGAAGGCCTATGACACCGGGAAACCAATTGAAGTGCCCGTGGGGCGAGCCACACTGGGACGCGTGCTGAACGTGCTGGGCAAGCCGGTGGACAATTTGGGCCCGGTCAAGGCGGAGAAGTTTTATCCCATTCACCGGCCGTCACCGTCGCTCGAGGACCAGTCCACGGCGCTCGAAATGTTCGAGACGGGGATCAAGGTGGTGGACCTGATCCAGCCGTTCTTGAAGGGCGGCAAGATCGGATTGTTTGGCGGCGCAGGCGTCGGCAAAACCGTTCTGATTCAAGAACTGATTCACAACGTGGCCATGAAGCACGGCGGCGTATCGGTATTTGCCGGCGTGGGCGAACGGACGCGCGAAGGAAACGACCTGTACCTGGAATTCCAGGAGTCCGGCGTGGTGGTGCCGGGCAATCCGGAAAAGTCGCGCGCGGCCCTGATTTACGGGCAGATGACGGAACCCCCCGGGCGCGCCTGCGTGTCGGCCTGACAGGATTGACGGTGGCGGAATATTTTCGCGACGAGGAGCACCTGGACGTGCTGCTCTTCATCGACAATATTTTCCGCTTTGTGCAAGCGGGATCGGAAGTCTCCGCGCTGCTGGGCCGCATGCCTTCCGCGGTGGGATACCAACCCAACCTGAATACGGAAATCGGCGAATTGCAGGAGCGCATTACGTCCACGAAGACGGGCTCGATCACATCGGTGCAGGCGATCTATGTGCCTGCGGACGACTATACCGACCCGGCGCCCGCAGCGACCTTCACGCACCTGGATGCAACGACGAACCTGAGCCGGCAGATTGTGGAGCGCGGCATATATCCGGCGGTCGACCCGCTGGCCAGCAGTTCGCGCATTCTCGACCCGCGCGTGGTGGGGCAAGAGCATTACGCGGTGGCGCGTTCGGTGAAGTCGGTTCTGCAGCGCTACAAGGATTTGCAGGATATCATCGCGATTCTGGGTATCGAAGAACTTTCCGACGAGGACAAGCTCTCCGTGGCGCGGGCCAGGCGCATCGAGAAATTCCTCTCGCAGCCCATGTTCGTGGCCGCGCAGTTTACCGGGCTCGAAGGCAAGTACGTCAAGATCGAAGACACCGTGCGCAGCTTCAAGGAGATCGTCGAAGGCAAGTATGACGATATTCCGGAACAGGCGTTCTACATGGTCGGCACGATCGAGGAAGTGCTGGAAAAGGCCGAGAAGATGAAGGCGGGCGTTTAAGAAGGAAGAAGATGCTGCCTGATGCGATAGAACTGATTGTAGTGACGCCGGAGCGGCAACTGCTGCGGGAAACGGTGCTCGAGGTGACCATTCCCGGGCTGAACGGCGAGCTTGGGGTGTTGCCGGGGCACGCGCCGCTGATGACGGAGCTGGGGATTGGCGAGCTGACCTATCGCACAGCGACGTCGAACCGGCCCACTCCGCTTTCGGTAATTCGCGGCTTCGCGGAAGTCTTGCCGGACCGCGTTACCGTGCTGGCGGAAACCGCGGAACGCGCGGAAGAGATCGACGTCAACCGGGCGGAAGCAGCACTGGCGCGCGCGGAGAAGCGGCTGGCATCCAGCGATACGAATATCGATTGGGACCGCGCTGCAGTGGCATTGCAGCGGGCGGTCATCCGCATCCAGATTGTGAGGAAGTACCGCGGCGCTCCAGTGGCCACATCCTGAGCCAGGAACCCGGCAGGGCCTCGCCCTGGGTTGTTACCTTTCACCTCTGCGTTATCCCATTGGCTGAGGAAATTGTCATGGAACCGATCACGATATACGGCTCCGCATGGTGCCCGGATTGCCGTCGCGCGAAGGCTTTCTTGAAAGAACGGGGCGTCTGCTTCGAGGAAGTAAACATCGAAGAGGACCCCGATGGCGAAGAGATCGCGATCCGGGCAAACGGCGGCCAGCGAAAAGTGCCGACGTTGAAAGTGGGCGAACGCTATTTCGCGTGCAGCCCGTTCAATGCGCAGCAACTCGCCAATGAATTGAAGATCCCCCTGAATTCCTAGGTTTCGCATAGGATCGCGCTGGATTTTTCCAGAAAAACGCCTTTTCAAGGACGGAAACCCGCCTTCGCTGCGCCCGTAAAACGTCCCCTGTTGCAGGAAATTACCGGCGAAGGGAGTTAGTTCGTTCGCCCGCGCGTCCAAACCTGCGTGACGTTGAGGGCGTCATCAAGGAGGACGATATCGGCGTCGGCTCCCGCGCGTAGGGAACCCTTTTTGTACTCGATACCCAGCAGCGTGGCAGGATTCAGCGTGAGCATGCGCAAGGCATCGCCGAGAGAGGCGCCCAGGCCGACGACGTTGCGCAAAGCGCGATCCAGAGTCAGCGTGCTGCCGGCGAGCTTGCCCTCGGCATTGCGGCAGACGCCGTCGCTTACGGTCACCTCAAATGATCCCAGCATATATTTCCCGTCCGGCATGCCGGTGGCGGAAATGCCGTCGCTGATAAGGATGACGCCTCCTGCGCCTTTTGCCTGGAGGAGAAGCCGCATGGCCGTGTCATCCACGTGCACGCCATCGGCGATTAACTCCGCGGTGACGCCGGGTGAAGTGAGCACAGCGCCAATCACGCCGGAATCGCGGTGAGTAAACGGGCGCATCGCGTTGTAGACGTGAACGGCGTGGCGTGCACCTCGATTGATGGCGGCGCGCGCTTGTTCGTAGGTAGCGTCGGTGTGGCCCATCCCAACGATCAGCCCGGCTTTTCGCGCAGCATCAATACAAAGCAAAGCGCCGAGGAGTTCAGGCGCGATGGTAAGAATCAAGGCATGGCCGCCAGCCGCGGCAATAAATCTTTCCAATAAATCCGCGGACGGCAGCCTCAGCCATTCCGCGGGCTGTACGCCGCGGCGAACAGGGCTGAGGAATGGCCCTTCGAAGTGGATGCCCAGGACTTCCGCGCGGGAATCAGTGGCCTGGTATTGCAACGCGATGTAACGGGAGATGCCCTCGGCACTCCTGCAGATATCCTCGGCGCGGGCTGTGACCGTCGTCGCAACATAAGAGGTGGTACCGCGTGCGGCGATGGTTTTGGAGACGGCCTTAAGGGCGTCTTCGGTGCCTTCCATGACGTCGTGGCCGCCGGCGCCGTGGATATGGACGTCCAGAAAGCCGGGAGCCGCACTCCTGTCTGTGGCGCTGATCTCGTTCGCACCGGCGGGAAGGGAGATGCCACTACGCGGACCGACGGCCTCGATGACGCCGTCGCGAATGAGGATTCCAGCATCAGGGAGTTCTGTCGAGGGAGTGAAGGCGCGGCCGACGTGGAGAAGAGTCGTGGACATGGGCGAAGGATCATCGTAGCGGAAATTGGCAGGAGTGCAAAAAGAAAACAGGCAGGAGTGAACTCCTGCCTGTTCAAAGGGCACAGCTCAGATCGAGAGCTTTACTTGGCCATCTCGATGCTGGTGAGCTTCAGGTTGTCACCGTCGACCGAACCCTTCACGGTGACGTGATGGCCGGCATGAGCGGCGACCTTGTCCTGGGCATCGATGGCGTAGACCTTCTTATCGGCATCGTCGACAAAGACATATTTCGCCCCGTGCTCCTTCACGCACTTGGCGGCGCAATCGGCGTGCTTTTCATTGGCGCCTTTTGCCCCGCACATGCTATCGGAGATATAGCCGGTCCAGCTCCCGTCGGCCGCAAGAGTCAGCGCTGCCGCACAAAGAGCGAGTACCAATCCTGCCAGAAATTTCGTTCTCATCTTTCCTCCCCCTCATAGGATGTTGCTTCAAAACACTCCCAGCCGAAGGCGTATAGAGTGGCACACCGCCGGAACGCTGTCCAGAGGCAGCTAATTGATTGGACGCGGGCCGTGCCAGCACGTTCATGCAGTCAAAGAGAAAGGGAGGATTCTCCGGATCCTCCCTTTTGTATCGCTCACAAGGCAATGGGCTTGCGTCGAGCAAGACAAGCCGCAGCCGGTTATTGGGCGGCAGTATTGCTGGCGGCCGTAGCGCCTGCCGACTTGGGCGTAGAAAGATACCCAGTGATCTGGTTCTTGCTGACCTCGAATACGACGATCTCATAGGGAGACATGTGCGTACTGCCCTTCACGTAGAACTGCACAGGCTCGCCAGCGGTCTTGTCCTTCTTCTCGATGGACCTATCATCGGCGAGGACGGTCATGGTGTACTTGGATTTTTTGGGGTCGGTCTTGTTCAGGGCCATCTGGACGGGGCCAACGCGCTGCGGCGTCTTGGCCTTGGCTACCGTGAATTCAAAGTAGTTGCGATCGCCACGGCGCTTCAGTTCTTCCACGTCGTCGTGATTCCGGGCAATTAGACCGCTCATCACGTTCATGTCGCCCATGGAGCGTTCCAGCTTGGCCTTGGTGACGTCGAGGTCACTCTTCACACCGGTGACGTCGCCATTCAACTTGGTGACATCTTCGGCGCTGGCTTTGGTGGCGAGTTGCGTGTTGACGTTCGATGCCAGGCCCGTCAGCTTCTTGTCATAAGCGGCGACCGCAGCCTTCGACTGCTTGCGCGCGCTGATCAGCTGGTCCTGCGTGAGGTTCAGCTTGTCCGTGACGACCTTGAGGTCGCTCTGCAACTGCTGATTCTGATCCTCGGATTTGGCCAGGCGCTGGCCCAGCGCATCTTGCTGCTTTAGGGAAGCTTGGGCTGACTGCTCAAGGGATTTGGAGTGGTTCAATGCGCTCCAGCCTACTCCGATGCCGATCAGGGAAAGTCCGCCGAGGGCCGCGATGGCAAGGCCCACCCAGCGGGGTGTGGTTGCCGTGCTCTGTACGTTTGTCTCCTGGAACTCGCTCATGGACTTCGTCTCCTTTTGGCGTTGCCGCCCTTTGCAATGGAAAGCGGGCACTCGCGGAGCCAAAGTAGAGCACCGGGTCACGGTACCTTTAAGACCATGACGGCGAAAGGTTTAAAGGAAGAAGAGAAACAGGATGGGACTGGCTCAGAAAGTACTAGTATCAGTAAAGATTACCTGTGCCCTTCTGCGAACGTAAATTTTGCAGCTTTTTCACAAAGCTGAAATGGAAAGAATCCGCGAGCAGTGGAAGAGAGGAAAGTCCTGCAGACAGACCCCGAGAGGGCTCCTAAATAATTATGAAAAAAAGAGTTAGTGGAAAACGCTCAAGCGGCTTGGGAGTCCGGGGTGAGCTTGCTGGGCCCGAAGTAGCGATCCAGAGTCGTGGTGGCAGCGTCGAGAACCAGCCGACAGTCGGGGCAAGAATGCAAATGACGCTCGATTTCAACCTGGACGCCCGGGGAGAGTTTCCCCTCTAAATACATACAAATCAAATGGATAGTGTCTCGACAGCTCATACCCTGTATCCCTCAGGTCTCGCCAAGGAGACCATAGCTGGTGACTCGAATTAATGCATTTGTGGAGCCAAATCCTAAGGCTTCCTTTGGATTAACTAACTTATTGATTCTGTATATGTTAGGAACAAGAGAGCGACAGCTCCGGGAATCTGTGATTCCTTAAACCGGAAATCTTTACCGCAGGACGAACATGCCTTGCACTTGACGTGTATCAGCGCAAGGGTGTGTTCACCATCTGGCGCAATGCGGCGATGCGGTCTTCCAGCGGGGGATGGGTACTGAACAGCGAGGCCAACGTGCCCCCGCCGAACATCGGCTTCACGATGCACAGTGAAGAAGTGCTGGGGGAAATGGCCGACGTGGGGATGCGCCGGTTATACGTCCCTAGTTTCTCGAGGGCGCTGATCAGTCCATAGGGTTGTCCGACCATGCGCGCACCGGTTTCGTCCGCGGCATACTCCCGAGTCCGGGACAGAAAGAGTTGCAGCAGCAGCGCGGCGAAGGGTGCAAGGAAGATCATAAGCAGGGCCGACAAGCCGCCACCGCCGCGGTCATCATCTCGATTGCCACCGTAGCCTCCGAAGATCATGGCCCACCTGCCCATTTGAGCCATATAGGTGACCGCACCGGCGATGGTGGCCGCGATGGAGCTGGTCAGGATGTCGTAATTGCGCACGTGAGAAAGCTCGTGAGCGATGACGCCTTCCAGTTCGTCGTCGTTCATGATTTGCAGCAAACCCTGCGTGACCGCAACCGAGGCATGATTCGGATTGCGCCCCGTGGCAAAGGCATTCGGCGCTATGTCGGGAACCACATAGAGTTTCGGCACAGGAATGTTCGATTTGGCGGCGAGGTGCTCCATCACCTGGTATAAGCGCGGAAGCTGCTCGCGGGTTACCGGCTGCGCGCCGCTGGATTTCAGGGCGATTTTATCGGAGAAGAAATAGGAGACGCCGTTCATCAGAATGGCGATGGCCAGGGCGATTTGCATGCCTCCGCGCCCGCCAAGAGCGCCGCCTACAAGGACCAGCAGCACACTGAGAAGAATCAGAAGAATCCCGGTACGCAGAACTTTCATGAAATTAGCCTTCCTGGCGACACCTCAATTTGCCCGGCAGAAAAAATAGTCTAGAGTGCGCCCTGGAGAGCGTCAAGGCGACTCGGGCTCGCGGCGAGAAGCTGATATCCACGTTCATTTTCTGGCTGCCGCGGCAGGTGGCTTGGCGGCCACGCGTTCAAAGCGCATGGCATCCTTCTGGCCATCGCGATCGACGCGCACACGATCGCCAGGCAGGACGGTGCCTTCCAGTATCTGCATCGCCAAAGGATCCTGAACGAGGCGCTGAATGGTACGCCGCAGCGGCCGCGCGCCGTAGGCCGGATCGAAGCCCTCGTGAAGCAGCAACTCAATCGCGGGACGCGTCAAGTCGAGCGTGATCTGGCGTTCCGCAAGCAGCTTCTCGACGTTCTTCAGTAGTAGCACCACAATGCGTTCGAGTTGCTCCTTGCCGAGCGGGTTGAAGATCACGATTTCGTCAATGCGGTTGATGAACTCTGGGCGGAACGTTGTGCGCAAGGCTTCCATTGCCTGTTTGCGGGCGCGCTCGGGATCTTTTCCGGAGAGTTCAAAGATCGCGGTTGAACCGACGTTGCTGGTCATCACCAGGACGGTGTTGCGGAAATCCACGGTGCGGCCCTTGCCGTCGGTCAAACGCCCGTCCTCAAGAATCTGCAGCAGCACGTTGAAGACGTCCGGGTGGGCCTTTTCGATTTCGTCGAACAGGATGACGGAATAGGGGTGGCGGCGAACCTGTTCGGTGAGCTGCCCGCCCTCTTCGTAACCGACGTAGCCCGGCGGCGCTCCGATGAGCCGCGAGACACTGTGCTTCTCCATGTACTCGGACATGTCGATACGGATCATCAGTTTTTCATCGTCAAACAGAAATTCGGCAAGCGCGCGGGCCAGTTCGGTTTTGCCGACGCCGGTCGGGCCGAGAAAGATGAAGGAGCCGATGGGCCGCTTGGCGTCCGAAAGACCGGCGCGGCTGCGGCGCACTGCATTGGCCACGCGGGATAGAGCATCTTCCTGGCCGACAACCCGCTGGCGCAGGCGCTCTTCCATGTGCACAAGCTTCTGCGCTTCGCCTTCGAGCAAGCGTCCCACGGGAATGCCTGTCCACTTGCTCACCAGCTTGGCGATATCCTCTTCATCAACTTCTTCCTTCAGCATGCGCGTGTTTTTTTGAACCGCATCAAAGCGCTCCTGGGCTTCCTTCAACTCGCGCTCCGCTTGGGCGATCTTGCCGTAGCGGATTTCGGCGACTTTCGCGAGTTCACCGGCGCGCTCGAATCGCTGCTCTTCGGCTTTGAGCTGGTCGATCTGCGCCTTCAGCTTGCGAATTTTGGCGATTTCCGCCTTCTCGGCTTGCCAACGGGCTTTGCGCGCGCTGGAATCCTCGCGCAACTTGGCCAATTCCTTTTCGATGTGCTTGCGGCGCTCCACGGAATGCGCGTCGGTTTCCTTCAGCAGCGCCTGGCGCTCGATTTCGAGTTGCAGGATGCGGCGCTCGATTTCGTCAATCTCCGTGGGCAAGGAATCAATCTGCATGCGCAGGCTGGCGGCGGCTTCATCGATCAGGTCGATGGCCTTGTCTGGCAGGAAGCGATCGGAGATGTAGCGGTGCGAAAGAGTGGCGGCAGCCAGGATGGCGGCGTCCTTGATGCGCACGCCGTGATGAACTTCGTAGCGGTCCTTGAGGCCGCGCAGAATCGCAATGGTGTCTTCAACCGATGGCTCGGAGACGAGCACCGGCTGAAAGCGGCGCTCCAGTGCCGGATCCTTCTCGATGTACTTTTTGTATTCGTTGATGGTGGTGGCGCCGATGGCGCGCAATTCGCCGCGCGCCAGCGCGGGCTTCAGCATGTTGGAAGCGTCCATGGCGCCTTCGGCGGCCCCGGCGCCGACGAGCGTATGCAGCTCGTCAATGAACAGGATGATCTGGCCTTCGGCTTCGGAGATTTCCTTCAGAACCGCTTTCAAGCGATCTTCAAATTCACCGCGATACTTCGCGCCGGCAACCATGGCCGCCAGGTCCAGCGCCACCAGCCGCTTGGTTTTCAGAACATCCGGAACGTCGCCGGAAACAATGCGTTGCGCCAGGCCTTCCACGATGGCGGTCTTGCCGACGCCAGGTTCCCCGATCAACACGGGATTGTTCTTTGTGCGGCGCGCCAGAATCTGCATCACGCGGCGAATTTCCTCATCGCGCCCGATCACGGGGTCAAGCTTGGAGCGCCGGGCCAGTTCGGTGAGGTCGCGCGCGTATTTCTCAAGCGCCGCATACGTCGCTTCCGGGTTCTGCGACGTGACGCGCTGGCTCCCGCGCACACCGGCAAGGGCCTGCAGAATGGCCTCGTGCGACGCGCCATTTTTCTTCAGCAACTGGCCGGCGGGATCACGGTCCTGGCCGGCGATGGCTAGGAAAAAGTGCTCGGTGGAAACATACTCATCCTTAAATTTGTCGGCTTCGTCGAATGCGCGCTCCAAAACATCATTGAGCGCCCGCCCCATATTCTGCTCCGCAAAACCCTGAACTTTGGGCAAGCGCGCGATTTCGCGTTCGATGTCCTGATCGATCAGTTCGGCGCGAATGCCCAGGCGGGCGAGCAGCGGCGGCACAACGCCGTCGGGTTGCTGAATCAGAGCGGCGAGAAGGTGGACTGGCTCGATGGACTGGTTTTCGTGGCGTGCAGCGACGTCCCGCGCCGCTTGCAGCGCCTCTTGGGCTTTCACGGTCATTTTGTCAAAACGCAGCATGATTCCTCGCTTCCGTGTCTTGCAGAAGAAAAGGGGCTGGCGCGATGGCCAGCCCCTATGCTATCTCACGACGACTTCGCCGTTTCGAATGATTCGCGCCTTAGCGGCCCGCGGCAGCAGCCGCGGCGGGTGCTTCCACATTGACCTTGATCTGCTTCGGCTTGGCTTCCTCGCGCTTCGGAATGCTCAGCGTCAGCACGCCATTCTTGTAGTCGGCCTTGATCGCTTCGGCATTCACGGTGTTGGCCAGGGAGAAGCTGCGGCTAAAGGAGCCATACGACCGCTCCACACGCAGATAGTTGTCCTCGTTGACGTTCTTCTCGAACTTGCGTTCACCGCGAATGGTGAGGATGTTGTTCTCGACACGAATGTCGAGTTCTTCCGGCTTGATCTCCGGAATATCCGCCTTGACGACGAGTTCGTGCTCGGTCTCGTAGATGTCTACCGCCGGCGCCCAGGTTGTCAAGTTGGCCTCGTCCGAAGCGCGATCAAAAGCCCCGTTGAGGAGGCGATTGATCTGGTCTTGCAGGGTCGTAACCCCGCGGAAAGGTTCAAAACGGCTTAAAGTAGCTCTCATGTTGAGCGACCTCCACAGTTGATTTCATACGCATGATAAAATATGAGTCACATAATGTCAAGTATTATCTTTCATCTCTACGGACTATGATAAAGTTTGTGCATACAATAAGTTAGATGGGTCCCATACCACTGATCCATCTCATTGCATTGTTGCCAGCGGCGAACTTCCCCGGGGATAACTGGCGCCGCATTTTCGTCGTTTTGTTATAGTTCGGATTGATGCGAGTCGACGCTTTTGACTATCAGTTACCGAGTGAGTTGATCGCGCAGCGCCCCGCAGCGCTTCGCGAAGCCTCCCGGATGCTGCTGCTCGATCGCCAAAGCGGCGCATGGGAGGACCGGGCGTTTGTGGAATTGCCGGCCTTGCTCCGTGGCGATGAGCTGGTGGTGCTGAACAACACCCGCGTGCTGCCGGCCCGTTTGCTTGGGAAACGCGCGGGCGTTCATGCGCAATCACCTTCGCGTAAAACCGCGAGGGAACACCTGACGGGCACAGTGGAAGTTTTCCTCACCAGAAAAGTGGAGTTCGAGATTTGGGAAGCCCTCGTGCGTCCAGGCCGAAAAATGGGAGTGGGAGAGCGCGTCCTTTTCGGCGGTGGTGAGCTGGAGGCAGAAATTCTGGGGCGGGGCGAATTGGGTTTGCGAACAGTCCGTTTTCGGTCGCACAACGATCAAAGCGTGGAGGCGAACATCGAGCGGTTGGGACATGTGCCTCTGCCGCCGTACATTGACCGGCCTGACGAAGCGTCGGACCGCGAGCGCTATCAGACAGTTTATGCGCAGAAACCCGGCGCGGTGGCTGCGCCGACTGCAGGCTTGCACTTCACGCCGGCGATTCTCCAGCAAATACGAAACCGCGGTTGCGAGACATGCGCAATTACCCTGGACGTGGGGCTCGGCACTTTTCAGCCGATCCACACGGAGATGCTCGAGGAGCACAAGATTCATTCCGAGGCGTATGAAATCCGCGAGGAGGCGACGGAGAAGATTTTTTGCGCGAAGGAAGAGGGCCGGCCGGTGCTGGCGGTGGGCACAACCGTCGTGCGCGCTCTGGAGGATGCGGCGGCTAAAGCGGCGACGCAGGGCGACGCCTGGCGTTTTCCAGCGGGGAGAGCCGAAGCCAGCCTGTTCATCTTCCCCGGACACAAATTTCGCGTGGTCGACTGTCTGCTGACGAATTTCCACCTGCCAAAGTCGACACTGCTGGCACTGGTTGCCGCATTTGCGGGGCGCGAATCCATCCTAGCGGCCTACCGGCATGCGGTCGAGGAGCACTACCGGTTCTACAGCTATGGGGACTGCATGTTGATTCGCTAGGGGAGAGCGGATTGCTTTCCAGGTTGCAGCAAGCGGGCGCGCACTATCAACGCGAGCGCGGCGAGCAGTTCACTCGCGGCGACAACAGGAGTCTGCCACTTCAAGAGCTCCTGAGTGGCCCGGAAGAAGAGGGAAGCTGAAGACGGGTACAGCTTCCCCGGTAAGTTGAGGATAAATGTCACGTGTTTACCCGCTACTGTGCCAAAACGAAAACGCTCTTTTTCCCTCCAAAACGCAGCTCCAACATGCTGCCATCGGCTGTAGAGACGATTTCGTCGTAGGGTACTTTCGCGTCCCGCTCTTCCCAGCGGCCTTCGGACTCCGCCACGATGTTCTTGCCTTTTTGGATGGTGAGGTGATTGCCGTCAATCAGGATGCGGTAATCGCCAGACTGAATAGTGGTTTTGCCGACGTGGATGGTGCGCGTGATGGGAAAATCTTTGACCACGGGCTTGGCGAACGCAGGAACCGAAATCGCGAGGGCCGAGACCAGAATCAAACTGCGAAACAAGGAATTGTTACTCATGCGGTCATATCCTTTCAACGGAGCGAGTCGGCCGAAAGGTCGTCCGAGGACGGGAGAGTTGACACGCAGGCAGAGGAAAGGGTAGCCTCGCGATGGAGACACCTTTTCTTCCTGGTTTACGATCCGGAATAACTGTGTGTCAATGACCCCGCGGCTGCCACCGCGGGGTGCTTTTATCTAATCTCGTTTCGTCCCGAACAGCCCGAACATCGGCCGCACATATATAGACGAACTCCGCCGGGCAAATGTTTCGTGGCCCGTTGCATTTTCTTGTTACATTTTTAACCACACGAGGAGACACCACCGGTGTTAAAGAGTGTTCACATAGCCTTGCGCTTGGCCCCCCGGCTTCATCTATACTCGTGGGCACGGTTCGGACAGGCCGGATGCGACTCTTAGTTCTCAGCGATCTCCACGCGAATCTAACGGCACTGGAAGCCTCCCTCGACGCGGCGAAAGGGAGCTGGGAGCATGTGGTATGCCTGGGCGACGTAGTCGGCTACGGGCCGGATCCAAACGAAGTCACCACGCGCATTCGCGAGCTCGGCGCGGCCACGATTCGCGGCAATCATGACAAAGCAGTCGCGGATCTCATGTCCACGGAGGACTTTAATCCGGTAGCCAAAATGGCCGTCAACTGGACGCGCGCGCAGCTCTCCAACGAAAACATGGATTGGCTCGCCGCGTTGCCACAGGGCCCGCTGGAAGTCGATGGAGTGGTGCTGGTACATGGCGCGTTCCAGGATGAAGATGAGTACGTGTTCACGCCGTCGCAGGCGCTGGAAGGCTTGTTGGATTCCTCTTTGCCGATCACTTTCTATGGCCACACGCACCACCAGGGAGGCTTCGCCTACCAGGATTCGCAATTGGAAGTTTTGCAGGTGCACCCGCGCACCAATGAGATGCGCTGTGCGCTGCGCGTTGAAGAACAGAAGCGCTACCTTTTGAACCCCGGATCGGTTGGGCAGCCGCGCGACTCCGATCCGCGCGCGGGTTTTGCAATCGCCGACCTGGAGCATCAAGTGGTAGAGTTCTGGCGTGTGCCCTATGATGTCGAGAAGGTCCAGGAGCGCATGCGAAGCGCGCGCTTGCCGGAACCGCTAGCGCATCGCTTGAGCCTCGGCCGCTGAACCAGGGATGGCACTCGCGTAGAATTTGAGAGATGCAATCGATGCAAAGCGCACTGCACGATCCCGAGAAGCCGGAGAAAGTCGAGAAGCCCTCGCCGGTCACGCTGATCATTGGCGGCGTGGTCGCGCTCTCGATCCTGCTGAGCTTGTGGTTTCTGTTCCATGTGTCGTTGCGCAGACCGGCGACCTATCAGGCTACGGTAGGCCTGAAGATGGCGCCGGCGGAGCAGGCCTACCTCAAGAATATCCGCATCGAAAAGATCGCCCTGAGCCGGGCGGAAAACTTCATCCATCAGGAAGTGACTATTCTTTCAGGGGAAGTTGTCAACGATGGCCCGGAGAGAATTCAATTGCTTTCGCTCACCGTGGAGTTCGCCGATTCCATGGATCAGATCGCGCTCCGGGAAACGCGCCGTGTACTCGGCGCCCCGTCGGCGGCGCTATCCCCGGGTGGGCGCCGTCCGTTTGAGATTTCGTTTGACCATGTGCCCTCCTCCTGGAACATGCAGCAACCCTATGTGCACGCTTCCTATTTGCAGATCTCTCAGAAGAAATAGTTGTTCGTTAACCACATAGTTAGATTAATATGCAGGCATGGAACTCGCGGAGGAACTGCGCGCCTGCCTGCGGCAGCTGACTGCAGACGGCACGATTGAAATCCGGGAGAACGGTGGCCGGGTCCCCGCGGCGACGCCGCTTTCCTGGGAAGTGCGGGGCGCACCGGCGAAGCCCCTGCTGCACTTGTGGTCGGAGAACTGCAATGTGACACGGCGCGTGCTGGCCATCACGGAACAATCGGACGGACGCGTTCTTCTGGCGGTCGAGTGTTTCGGCCGCACAAAGCCGCAGCGGCTGGAGATGATTCGGCTGGACCGCGAACCCGACGCCAAAGAGCTATCTCGCGAAGAATTCTGCGAGCGACTCCGGCGCATCCTGGTGGAGCGGTTTCCCGATGAAACGCTTGAAAGAGTTTCCATCGCGGCGGACTTGGAGCATTCCCTCTCGCGGGTCTATGCGCGGGGAATCTCCCGGAAAGGGATGGCGCATTATGCATTCCTTGCCGTTCCCGACGAGGAAACGCCGGATGCCCTTGAGAGCAGCCTCACCTACGGTCTGTTGTGGCTCGACCGCACCCGGCAGAGCGGCGGGCGCGGCAACCTTTCCGGACTGCGGCTGATAGTACCGAAGGGCAAAGCTGCGGTGCTTGCAGCGCGCATTCATGCCATCGACCCACGTTTGGCCGTGCAAGTCTATGAACGGGACGCGCAGCGGGAGACCTTGGAGCGCGTCGATCCTTGCGCGGATGGGAACATCAACGCGTGGCTGGTGCCGCGCCGCGAGTCGCAACTTCTTCTGGACCGTGCTGCCGCGGCGCTCGCGCCGCTCCAGGCGCTGGAGCCTGACGCCATCAGGGCGCACGCCGTCCCGCAGTTGCGCGAAGTGGTTTTACGTTTCCGGGGGTTGGCGTTTGCGCGTTGGTCGGAAGGGTGCGTCACCTTCGGCATGGACGGGCACTGGGACGAACTGAACGCGCGGAACGAAATCGCACTGAAGCAGCTCGTTCTGAATCTGCAGAACTTCCGCCATCCGCTGGCGAGCGACACGCGCCACCCGCTCTATCGCGCGCAGGCCGAACGCTGGATGCAGATGTTGGTGATGCGCGACGTCAGCCAAATCGACCTGGCGCTTGATCCCGCGCATGTGTACGAGCAGGTGTTTGCGCAAACGGCCGGACAACGCGGAATTTTGGATTTGCTGTGCGTCACGCGCGCGCATCGGCTGGCCATTGTGGAATTGAAGACGGTGGAAAATCCGGATCTGCCACTGCAGGCGGGGGAATACTGGTCACGGATTTGCCGGCTACAGGCGCAGGGTGACCTCGCTCGCTACGGCTATTTTCCCGGGATTGAGTTGCACCCCGATCCGCCGGTGGTGTATCTGGTGGCACCGGCGTTGCGGTTCCACCCCAGCACGGACGTGCTGTTGCGCTATCTCAAGCCAGAAATGGAAACAATCCGCGTGGGCCTGGTGGAGAGCTGGCGACGGGGCCTGCGGGTCGTGATGCGGCAATAAGCGGCACGGCAATGGATTTCGGCGAACCTGTGGGAAGCGCTTGCCTTCCTGGGGCCGCACGGTAAAATAAGGGCCAACCCATCGCCCAGGAAAAATCACTTGAGTTTTTCCATAATCATCCGGCAGGCAGACGCTGCATCCCTCGTGAAAGTGAGCGGGCGGCTAACTTCGTTCGAAGCCGGCGCCTTCCGTGACGCCATCTTGGGGCTCCTCAAGAACGGGAAAACCAACATTGTTCTGAATTTGAGCGGCTTGGAATACTTGGACAGTTCTGGAATTGGCGAATTGGTGCGCAATTACCTCACGGTCGTTAAGAAGGGCGGGGCGATGAAAGTGGTGGGCCTGGCGCCGAAGGTGGAGGAGATTCTGAAAATCACTCAACTCTACCAGGTCTTCCCCGAGTTTCCCGATGAGGCATCTGCGCTCGAAAGCTTTCCGGAGCCCCCCAGCGGGCATCGCGTAACGCCTCACCTTCAGGTCCAAAACGAAGTAGACAATCGGCGGCAGAGTTTGACGGCCTGCCGCTGCAATTCCCCCTGAAAAAAGTGGGCTAAAAAGGAGAGAAGCAGCTAGGGGGTTGCCCTAACTGCTTCCCGGGGTGTGTCCTCGAAGTGGTATTACTGATTTAGATGCGTTCCGGGCCAAAAGGTTTCCCAAATCTGCATGAGGGGATGAAAAACAACCGCGCAGTTGGCAAAAGGCAAATAAATCCTAATAAAACAAATACTTACGCCAACGTTCGTCGCGGTGGCCAATCAGCCTCATCAGTTGTCGCGAAGTGTGCAGGGTAAAGGGGCGTGGACGCCGCGCCAGTTTCAGCCCCGCCTCTTCCGGCGTGCGATCGCCCTTGGTGTTGTTGCAGTGGTAGCAGCAAGCCACCAGGTTCTCCCAAGAGGAGCGCCCGCCCCGGGAACGCGGCAGGACATGATCCAGCGTGAGTTCGGCACTGGGAAATATACGGCCACAAAACTGGCAAGTGTTGCGGTCGCGCAAGAGAATGTTCTTGCGGGAGAGCGCGCGGCTCTGCTGCGGAATATGGCGATAGGCCAGCAGGCGAATCACCGAAGGAACCTTATGGGCATGCGCTGCGGAATGGACTTCCGCACTGTGCACTTCCTCGGCCTGCGCTACGCCCTTTAGCAGCAGCACCATGGCCCGACGCACGGCAGTGACATTGATCGGCTCGTAGGTAGCATTCAGCACCAGCACGGGCTCCTGCATCATGGAAGCACGACGGCCGAGGGGTGGAGGAAGGAAGCGGTTGGAAGCGTTTATCGACGGGTTGGGCACAAGCGAGCCGCCCGCTTCGAGGGAAAGTCTCCCCCGGGGATCGATCGCCTCTGGCCTTCTTGCGCTCATCGCGCACCCTTTAGGTATTACGCTCCACTGACGGGAAAAACGGGCCGTGCGGCGCGGCCAATGGTTAGTCCCAGTACCGAGCGGGCTCCAGCTGCGCCTAGCGCGCGAGCACACGCATCAAGCGTCGCTCCCGTTGTCATTACATCATCTAGCAACAAGACCCGCAAATTGTCAACCCGGCCGCCCCGGCGGATGACAAAGGCACCACGTACCGCTTCCCAACGCTCCTCCTGACTGAGCAGGTGCTTCTCCGGACGGGGCCGGCAGCGCATCAGGAGAATGGGGCGGTAGGGCAAGTGGAGGCGGCGGGCCAAGGGGCGCGCGAAGAGTTCCACCTGGTTGTAGCCGCGGTCCCTTTGTCTCTGGCGGTGCAGGGGGACTGGGACGACGATGTCAGCAGACAGGAGGCGCGGGTCGCTCCGGACCAACTCCAGCAGACGCATGGCGAAGAACGAGCCTAGCGGCTCAATGCGCTCGTACTTGAGGAGGACGATGGCACGGGCCAGGGTGGCTTCATACACGCCAAAGCTCCGCGCAATCTGAAATCCGAATTTCCCCACCACGCAATCCCGGCAAACTGGTTCGCCTTCACCGGGTTCAGCTGCAACCTGCAAAGGCTGGCCGCAGATGCGGCAGATTGGCGGCGCTATCCGCTGGAAAGAGGCCAAGCACGTTTCACAGAGCGGTATCCGGTGGGGGTGCGTCAGGAGCACCTCGCAGAGCAGGCAGCCAGCCGGGAACACCACGCTGGTCAGGGCACCGGTGCAGCTCTCCAGCCAACGCGCCAACGGCAGCCGAGATGCGCGAAGCAACATAGCGCAGCGACACCCATCCTCGCTGGGTTTATTCTACTTCAGTTAGCTGCTGATTAGGTAATCGAAGCGGGTGAGGAACTACAACGCGCCCTGTTCCATTTTCTCCGCGCAGGAAAGGCAGTGTTTCGCCCACGGCACTGCCTCCAGGCGCTTCTGTTGCAACTCCTCCTGGCAATTGGCGCAAGTGCCGTACTCGTCGTTGCGGATGCGTTTCAGG
The DNA here is from genome assembly GCA_963780785.1 of Candidatus Acidiferrales bacterium. Taxonomy (GTDB): domain Bacteria; phylum Acidobacteriota; class Terriglobia; order Acidiferrales; family UBA7541; genus Acidiferrum. The sequence continues at coordinate 139,848 of CAWADS010000046.1, read as the reverse complement.
GCCTCGTCAATCATATTCAGGATGGTGCGGTCGGTGTTGGTCTGACCGAAGAGGAATTCCTTGGTATAGGAGTTTGCGGCCTTGTCCGCGAGGTCGACGGTGGGGTCGTCGTCAGCCTGGCGGCCTTCCTCTTCGGTGCGCACAATGGTCTTCACCAGTTCATCGCGCCGTGTCAGTAATTTCTTTTTGTAGTACTCCAGATGCTTCTTATCCATGTTGTCCTTCCCCTAGATGGCTCCCGGGGGCCACCTAAAAACTACATAGTGTAGGCTGGGTTTGGAAATGTGTCAAGGCCGAGGGGGTCGTGTCGCCATTAAGGATTTGTTCTGATAGCGCGACGGCTGCAAATTATTCGCATCCGTTTCGTTGCGTGCTCACGGAAAACTGTGCAGAGCTTGGGGAGTCAAAACATTTGCCCGGTTTCCCGTTGAGACACTAGCCAAAGAGGCAGAGGGGAATGAGTATGAGAAAGGGATTGCTGGGAGTGTTGGTGCTGCTGATGGTGGCGTGGGTCGCTGGGGCGCAGGAAGCGAGTTTGGGGGTAGCCTCGGCCAAGGACACGACGAATGTGGCGGCCGGCTTTGCTGCGAATTCGGCGGCGCAAGTGAACTTGTATGCGTCGGGCGAAGAGGCGCGGAGCTTTGCGCTGGCCACGCCGGCGATTCCAGCAGCGAGCGCGGCGCCCGCGGAACCCGCGGCGGCGACGCCCCGGCCGAAGTTTGTGTTTGGTGCCCGGGACGATTACCGGTGGCAACTGGGCGTGGGTGTGGAGTTTTTCCGGTTCCAGTCGTCGCGCATCGATGCGAGCCTGGTGGGGCTGAACACGACGCTGACGTACTTCACGAACGACTGGTTTGCGCTGGAGGGGAACCTGGTGACGGGCTTTGCGCCGGAGATCTACGACCGGGAGCATGTAAAGTATTTTGGCGGTGGCGGGGGCGTACGCATCGGCTCGCGGCGGGAGCGTTGGGAGCCTTGGGGCCACGTGCTGGTGGGTGGCGGGCACCTGCAGCCGCAGACGGCGGACAGCAGCAAGAACGCGTTCATGGTGCAGGCTGGCGGGGGCGTGGACTTCCGGGTAAATGCGCGGCTCTCGCTACGCGCCGAAGGCGATTACGTGTTCAACAACTTCTTCAGCGAACACCAGAACAACTTCCAGGGCGTCGCCGGCGTCGTCTTCCACTTCTGAGCGGGTTTTGTGAGCCGCTTAATAAAGTAGAACGAGAATTGTGGTGTGTCGGGTTGCATTGACACTGCTCTTCTGTGTTCGTTAGACTGCTAAAGTAGAAACGAAATCCTTCCTTCGCGGTTCCCCGGTAGCTCAATGGTAGAGCATTCGGCTGTTAACCGAAGGGTTGCTAGTTCGAATCTAGCCCGGGGAGCCAAACTTCTTTGATCTCAAGCAATTGCAGAGTTCAAGTAGAGCATTCGGTTGTTGCCCGAATGCTTGCGTATGCGCACTGAAATTAAAGGTGTCCAAGTTGCTGAACCAAAAGCTCTTTTCGGGCGCCCGTCCAAGATCAACAAGAGCTGTCCCAAAAATGTAATAGTCCTTTCGGAATCCGGAGTCGCACAATCATTCTTGTTGGTGGCGCAGGCTGACATTTCCGGCAGGGAGAGCTGAACGAAAGAAGTGTAGCTTTCGGTTTGAAACCGAATACTCGTCTATTCGCAAAGTGACGTTGAGGCCACTTCCTGAGCAGTGACCCGAATCTTGCATGGCTTTGACAGAACTACGGCGCACTCCAAGCGCTGGTGTTGAGACTTCCCCTATCGGGACTTCTGGCTCGATTCGCGGAACGGGCGTGCTCATCCCCAGCGCGCGCCTATTTGAACTTACGGGAATGCTGATTTGCTATTCAGGCGGTCGTATCCGCTTTGCAGGAGTGGTCGCCGTGAAGGGACTGCAGTTTGGTTAACGGTTTTCGCGAAGCCGTTCGGAGTTTGCGGGTCATCACGTCGTACAATGCGGCCACTCTGCCGGAGCGTTAGTACTGCTCCTGGACAGTATCGATTGCCGGCGAGGCCGGTGAACCTGCCGGGCGCACGCGTGCCACCAGTTCTTTATACCTGGGCTCATCATGCAGGCCGTCGAAGTTTGGTTGATTCGGAAGGGCGAGCACCGCGCTTTCCCGAGTGTCGCAAGCAATCTTCAAGTACCGCAAGGCGTCCTGCTTTCTGCCCAGGCGGGCGTACGTCAAGGCCAGGGAATACGCAGGCACCGACCCGTCTTTATAGAAACTGTTCTGCACTTGCAGCGTGGCCTCCAGCATGCCTTTCGAACCACCTTCCGAGAATCCCTTTTCCGCTGCCTGAGCCACCGCGAGGTCCTGTTGGTCGTGCGTCAGGAGAGCCGTCCTTTCCCACTCGGAGAGATACTTCGGATAGTCCTGCTCATCAAAATAAATCTCGGACATGTAGCGGTGTGGTGAAGCGAAGGAAGGCTCAGCCAGTTCAGTCTGTTTCAGCAGAATCTTGGCCGCCTCCTTCTGGCCGGCGTGGCTCAAAATCAGCCCCTTGTCTGCCAGAATCGCAACCGAGGAGGGATCGATGCGCCTGGCCGCCTCGATCTGATCCAACGCTTCCGCATAGCGACCCGAAGCAAAGAGAAAGCTCGCGAACCAGTGGTGGGCGCGCGCGTCATTGGGATTCAGCGCCAGCGCTTGCTGAAACTCGCGTTCGGCGGCCAGTGCGTCCCAGCTCCAAAAATAGGTAACGAACGCCAGGGAGGTGTGCGCTTCCGCGGAATAGGGGTCCAGCTCCACCGCTTTGGTGGCTGCCGCCAGCGCCCGGGGATAGGCCTCGTTCGCGGGCATGGCGCTGTATTCACGGAGCAAATTGTAGCAATCGGCGAGTCCCACATAAGGCCGGGCGTAATTGGGGTCATGAACGATGGCCTGGGTGAAATAGTCCACCGCGCGATGGAGATCTTCCGGCGTTCGCTTGTTCCAGTAGTAGCGGCCGAGCAGGTAGAGGTCTTCCGCTTGGGAAGTTCCGGGACCAGCAGTACCAGTCTTCTCCAACGTCGCACGGAGCTTTCCCGAAGCAAGCACCGGAAAACGAAAGCCGCTTCGATAGGCGAAGACGGCTGCCGCGAGTGCCGCGCAAATGACCGCTAACACCAGCCACTTGTAAAAGGGTAGAAAGACGGATCGCCGGACCGGCTGGATCAATGACACCGGCGGAGGATCTGCCGCCAAGGCCGGGCTGTTGGAGTCCACGGCCTGCGAAGTCAGAAGCCATTGTTGGAGCTCGGCTTGATAGGCGAACACCCGCCCTTTCGCGGCGCCGGGAATTCGATGCACGGGCAGTGCAAGCTCTTTCTCCCAGCGGCGAACGGTCCTCTCGTCTCGGCCGAAGAAAGCGGCGATCTCTTTCCAAGAGTCCAGCCGGCGGTCAGGACTGTCTTTCGGTACTTGCTCCATGCTTCCCTGCCCAAAAACCAACAGTTAGCCCATGGTGCCCGATAACGCCCGGGGTTTGTCCGATTCTGTCCGTTGCCCTGCGGCAAGGCGCACGAGTATATCCCCGAGGGCCGTGCAAAGCAAAAGCCAAGTAGCGGGTGGGGCTAGTACGTAAGTGTCCATGTCACCAGGAATTAACATTCGGCGCTGTCGCTGAGAGCAAACAATTGACCAGGAGGGGTGTGATGAACGTACGCAAATTCTGGATGGTAAGCAGCCTGGCGGTAGTCGGAGGAATCACTCCGGGGGCCGCGCCGCTGCGGGCGCAAACCGTCAGCGGCACGGTTACAGCTGGAACGAACCCCAATTCCGTGGCCGTAAACCCGGTGACGAACATGATTTACGTGGCCAATAGCGGCAGTCAAAACGTGACCGTGATTGACGGCACCACGAACACGACTTCCACCGTGACGGCGGGAAAAGGGGCCAATGCGATGGCCGTCAACACCCTGACGAACAAAATCTACGTCGCCAATCAGGGTGCCGGCACCGTAACCGTGATTGACGGCTCCACGAACAACACCACCAGCGTGACGGTTGGATCAAATCCCTATTGCGTCGCCGTTAACCCCGTCACCGACAAAATCTACGTGGCCAATTACAGCAGCAACAACGTGACGGTGATCGACGGCGCGACAAATACGACCACAACGGTCGCGGCCGGCACAAGCCCCACGGCGCTGGCGGTGAACCCGGTTACCAACCAGATTTATGTGGCCAATGTCGCCAGCAACAACATAACGGTGATTGACGGCGCCTCGAACGCAACCACCACCATCGGCTCCGGCACAACCCGTTCGGCGGTGGCCGTGAACCCGGTCACAAACCTGATCTACGTCTCGAATGAGAACAGCACGGTGTCCGTAATTGACGGCTCAACGAACTCGATTACCACCAACGTGGGCGTCGGGCCCAATACCGATTCCATTGTGGTCAACGCCGTGACCAATAAAATTTATGTAATCAATGCGGGGAATCAGAACGTGTCCGTAATAGATGGGGCCACGAACACGGTTACCGCCACGGTGGGGGTTGGGGTCAATCCGATTGCCATTGCCGTGAACCCAACGACAAACACGATCTACGTGGGCGACCAGCAGAGCAACAGCATCACGGTCATTGACGGCGCCACGAACACAACGAAGACACTGACGGCGGGAACTGCCCCCGCCGGCATTGGCGTTAACCCGGTCACCAATAAAGTTTATGTGGCCAATTACAACAGTAACAACGTGACGGTGATCGACGGCGCCACGAACACGACCTCCACCGTAGGAGTTGGCGTGCAAGACCCAGATCCCGTGGCGGTGAACCCGGGAACGAACACGATTTACGTGATCGATAAACCCAGTATCGGCTTCAGCGGCCTGACGGTGATCGATGGGGCCACGAACTCGTCAAACACGGTGGTGCTTGGAGTACAGGCGACGGCGCTGGCCGTGAACGCATTCACGAACACGATTTACATAGCCAGTAGCGGCAGCAACAACGTAACCGTATTTGACGGCGCGACGAACGCGACTTCCACGGTGGCCGCCGGGACGGCACCTCAAGCGTTGGCCGTGAACCCCGTGACGAACAAGATTTACGTGGCAAATAGCGGCAGCAATAACGTGACGGTAATTGACGGGGCCAGCCTCACGACCACCACCGTCGCGGCCGGGACAAAACCCATATCGGTCGCCGTAAATCCGGTCACCAACCAGATTTACGTGGTCAATCAGAACAGCAACAACGTAACCGTGATTGACGGCGCCACGAACGCGACCTCCACGGTGGCAGCGGGGACCGGACCCCAAGGCTTGGCCGTGAACCCCGTGACGAACAAAATATACGTGGCGAACACCACCAGCGACAACGTAACCGTAATTAACGGCGCCACGAACGCGACCTCCACGGTGGCGGCCGGGACAACGCCCGTATCGCTCGCCGTGAATCCGTTCTCGGACCAGATTTACGTGATCAATCAGGGGAGCAATAACGTGACCGTGATTAATGGCGCCACGAACGCCACGGCGACCGTGGCGGCAGGGACAACACCCGTATCGCTGGCCGTGAACGAGGTCAGCAACAAGATTTACGTGGTCAATCAGGGTAGCAGCAATATGACCGTGATTGACGGGACCACGAACAATGCAACAACGGTTGCAACGGGAACGCACCCCGGTGGCGTGGCCGTGAACCCCTTGACGAACGAGATTTACGTGACCAACATCTTCGACAACAACGTAACTGTTCTCACCGAGCAGCAAGCGCAAACGATTCCGCTGACTACCGCGATCACCCCTCTCGCGGGGAACACGACGAGCAGCTCAACCGCCAACTTGACTTTCACTGCCGCTAGCACCTTCGCTCCCAACGCTCCGACTCCCAATGCCGTCTACTTCCAGGTGGACACCTGGCAGGGACCCTGGACCTCCGCGACCGATAACGGCGGCGGTAGCTTCAGTGGCACCACCTCTTCCCTTCAGGGAGGTTTTCACATTCTTTATGCCTATGCTACAGATGGCCAAGATGCCACCTCCACCGAGACCACCAGCGACGCTACCGGAAAGAGCAGCCCGTTGATCGGCACAATCACCGCCTACGCGTTCCTCGCCAGTCCCCCGGTCCCCGCGCCTGCATTCTCTGCATCCCCCGCGACAATTGCCTTCGGCAACCAGACGCAAGGGGTCAAGAGCTCGGCGATGAGCGTCACTATCACGAATATCGGCAACGCCAATCTCACATTTACCGGAGTCGCGCTTAGCGGCACGAACGCCGCCGATTTCGCCATCGGCGCCGACACCTGCAACGGCGCTTCCGTTGCCGCCAGCGCCACCTGCTCGGTCAGCGTCACCTTCACGCCCAGCACCACGGGTGCCGAAAGCGCTTCCTTGCAATTTGCCGACAACGCCGCCGGCAGTCCGCAGAGTGTTGGACTGACGGGCACCGGCGTCGCACCCGCGCCGGCCTTCTCGCCCTCCGTCGCCACAATTGCCTTCGCCAGTCAGCCCGATGGAACCAAGAGTTCCGCGGCGAGCGTGACGATCACCAACCCAGGTACCGCCAACCTTACCTTTACGGCGATCGCGCTCACCGGCGCCAAGGCGGCGGATTTTGCCATCAGCGCTAATACCTGCAGCACCGCCAGCGTCGATCCCAACGCCACGTGCTCGGTCAGCGTCACCTTTACCCCCAGCATCGTCGGCAGCGAAAGCGCCTCAATTGCTTTCACCGATAACGCCGCGAACAGCCCGCAGAGCGTCACCCTGACCGGCACCGGTGTGGCAGCCGCGCCTGTCTTTTCCCCTTCGCCCGCGAGCCTGCCCTTTGGGAGCCAGCCCCAGGGTGCAAAGACTGCCGCCATGAGCGTTACCATCACCAACACTGGCAACGTCAACCTCACCTTCACGGCCATCGCCATCGGCGGCACCAATGCGGCGGACTTCAGCATCAGCGCCAACACGTGCAACGCCGCTAACGTTGCGCCCAACGCCACCTGCTCCGTCAGCGTCACGTTCACGCCCAGCATCGTCGGCGGCGAAAGCGCTTCCTTGCAGTTTACGGACAACGCGGCAGGCAGCCCGCAAAGCGTCGGCCTCAGCGGCACGGGAGTCGCCTCCGCGCCGGTCGTCTCCCTCTCTCCCACCAGCCTGACGTTCAGTGCGCAAGGTGTCGGCTCCAGCAGCTCCGCGCAGGCACTCAATCTGACCAACAGCGGCAACGCGACCTTGAGCATCACCGCGATCAGCATCACGGGCGCGAACGCCGGCGATTTCTCGCAGACGAATACGTGCGGAACCTCGGTCGCTGCCGGCGCAAAATGCGCCATTAATGTCACCTTTGCTCCGACGGCCACCGGCGCGCGGGCGGCCTCCGTCTCCATCACCGATAACGCGGCTGGCAGTCCGCACACGGCCGCGTTGACCGGCACGGGCACGGACTTTTCGATTGACATCGCCACCGGCGGCTCCGATTCCGTTGCGGTGAGCCAGGGAATGCCCGCCAACTACAGTCTGCAGGTGACCCCCTCCGGCGGATTCAACGCCGCCGTGGCCATCACTTGCACAGGTGCACCTTCGGAAGCCACTTGCGCGCCCTCCGCGGCATCGGTGACTCCCAACGGCGCACCCGCGACGGTTACGATCAAAATCACGACCACGGCGCCGACAATGGCCTTTCCATTCGGGGGCGTGCGGAATACGCGTCCATCGAGTCGCTTCCACTATGGCTTGCCGTTCACTCTTGTATGGATACTCCTATTGCTTGCGGCCTACTTCAAGGCTACGGCCGCGCAGCGCCGGCGCTGGTTTGCCTACTCTTCCGTGTGTGCAATGCTGCTGGCCGGGGCGCTGCTCACTGGATGTAACAGCTCGAGTCATCACGATCCCGGAACGCCAAAGGGAACGTACACGGTCACGATTACCGGAACCGCCAACGGCGTCAGTCACAGCAAGGCCCTGACTCTTACGGTGAATTAGAACGTCGGCAGCGTTGGGGGCCCAGCGTTTCCAATCAGAAAGATCACGGATGCTGGCCGTGTATCCAGGCCCCGCCAATTCGAGGGGTGGGGTGAGTCTCAAAATCAGGACGGATGAGGCTCAACCTGGGCTATATCGTACGGTATCGCGCGCGATCAGGAGTTCCTCGTCCATCGGAATCCCGAAAGCCTATAACCCTGAATCGTCGGTGGAAGTGCGTTCTTCCCGGCCCAGTTCCTCCGTGTTCTCGGCCCAATCTCATGCAAAGATCCTATGGCAACTCAGAATCGTAGGTTTTCCGCCCACGGCCCCTTTCTCACTGCCCTTCTAAATCGGCTTGTCGCGGATCGGTGGTAGGGTGCGCGGAAGTCAATCCGGAGGTCACGATCCAGAAACGGCGATCTGGGAAGCTTGCCAACCAACCGTCATAAAAACGTAATACTAATGGTGGTGAATGGTGGCAATATGCGAAAGAAAGGTGAACAAAGAAGGAGAAAGTGATTCATCAGGTTTAGTAGCAACTTACTGATTTCCTTCGATTAGGGCCAACTCCGGCAAGTTCTGATTAAGTTAGTCACACGGCTGTTAATAATCGAAGCATAAAGTAGTGAACGTTTGTCGGAATTGCCGCATCTAACGAGGCATGAGTGGAAACCGGTATGATGCTCGGATGCTTTCACCCGAGGCCAAGGAAGATTTGCGGCGGCGCGTGGTCCATGCGGTCGTCGAGCAAGGCATGCGGCCGTCCCAGGCGGTGCGCGTTTTTCGCGTGTCACGCACGGCGGTTTATGGGTGGGTCAAGGCGTATGGCGCGGGCGGCGCGCGAGCGTTGCGGGCTCACCCGTTGGGCCGGCCCAAACGTTCGCGGCTGGCCGGGCACCAGGCCGCAACGGTGGTGAAGCTGATCTCCCAGCGTTGTCCGGATCAACTGCAGTTGCCGTTCGCGTTGTGGACGCGGCAGGCAGTGTGCCAATTGCTGGCCGAGCGGTTCAGCCTGCGCGTGTCGGTGTGGACGGCGGGACGTTATCTGCGGCATTGGGGCCTGACGCCGCAGAAACCCGTGCGGCGCGCCTACGAGCGCAACCCCGCCGCGGTGGAGCGCTGGCTGAAAGAGGTCTACCCTGCGATTCGCGCAAAAGCCAAGCGGGAGAAGGCCGAAATCCATTGGGGCGATGAGATGGGCCTGCGTTCCGACCACCAGAGCGGACGCAGTTACAGCAAGCGCGGACACACGCCGGTGATTCCAGGAACGGGCCAGCGCTTCGGCTGCAGTATGATTTCGACCATCACCAATCGGGGAACGCTGCGCTTCATGGTGTTCAAAAAACGCTTCACGCAGCCGGTGCTGCTGGCGTTCCTGCGCCGCCTGTTGCGTTCGGTGAAAGGGAAGGTGTACTTGATCGTGGATGGTCATCCGGTCCATCACGGGAAAATGGCGCAGCGCTGGCTGGCCGCACAACAGCAGCGCATCGCGCTGTTCTTTCTGCCCGGGTACAGTCCCGAACTGAACCCCGACGAGTTGTTGAACCAGGACGTCAAATCGCACGCCGGCCGCCAGCGTCCCAAAGACCAAACGCACATGATGAAATCGTTGCGCGCTCATCTGCGCAGCGCCCAGAAACTGCCCGCCAAGGTCCGGCGCTTTTTCCACGAGAAACATGTCGCCTACGCCGCCGCTTGACATTGTTCACTACTTACCGCTCGGAGTAGTAATTGACTCTTGAGGGAAAACCTGGCGGGACATCCCTTGACCAAAAATGCGCCTCTTACTAGTCTATGTTGATGGGTGTATTGACAGCCAGGCGGAAAGCACCTGAGCCGCGAGTCCGCTCGACTCGTCTGTCGGCAATAGTCTGTCTGGTGCTGGCAGGGCTGCTCCTTTACAATCCATTTCTATCCCTGATTTATTCCCCTGCCGGGCTATCGATGCACCACCTGTCCCGGAACCGGGCCTCGGTCGGGTCAGCCGAATTGCAGCCATTCTCGCCGGTCTCAAGCGATGTGGCCAAACAAGCCGTGCCAGCAGATCGTACCGGGGAGATCATAGCAATACCGCGTGGCCAGGAGATTCTGCTGGCAACCGATCTCACTCGGGATCGCGTAATCACTCCGGATTTTCCCTCGAATTTGTGGTTCCGTCCGCCGCCATCGGCATAGTTCCTCCCGTTTTATTCCCAACAATTCACAGGCCAAGTAAGTTGCTGACAGCGTATTAGGGCTCGGGCGGATTTCAATATCTCTGGATGCACGAGAGCCAGGCGGACTGGTGACTCCCCAGAAAATTAAGGAACACGCATGACACGAAAAACAAAGATCGTTTTGGGAGTTGTTGCCGCGCTAATCGCGCTTATGGGGGTCTGGCGATGGCTTGGTCATTCCCGGACAGAGGCGAACGATGGCGATCCGGCCACGGGTGTGTCCGGCGAGGTGATCGCCGCGGTCGCGCCGGTGCAACGCAGCACGATTGAAAACACCCTCACGATCGCGGGGGCGTTCAAGCCCTTTCAGGACGTGGATCTCCATGCGAAAGTGGCCGGTTACATCAAGACAATTTATGTCGACCTCGGGTCTCATGTAAAAGAAGGGCAGACTCTGGCGATTTTAGAAGTGCCCGAACTCGAGGCACAATTGGCTGGCGCAGATGCCGCGGTGCGACGCTCGAGAGAAGAGATTCGCCGGGCACATGGTGACGTGGCGCGTGTCTTGTCAGCACATGCGGCGGCGCACGCCATGTTTGCGCGCTTGAACCAGGCTGCACAGCAGCGAGCGGGTTTGGTAGCGCAGCAAGAAGTGGACGACGCACAAGCGAAAGATCTCGAAGCAGAAGCGCAGGTGTCAAGCGCGCAGGCGGCACTGGACGCGGCACAGCAAGCTCTGGAAGTGGCGCAGGCAACTCAAAAACAGTACTCCGCCTTGTCCGACTACACCAGAATCACCGCGCCCTTCGCGGGGGTCGTGACCATCAGGTACGCGGATACAGGCTCGCTGATTGCCGCAGGGACATCCTCGAGCACGCAATCGGAGCCGGTCGTCCGCCTGGCGCAAGTTTCGGTGTTGCGGCTGGTACTTCCGGTTCCGGAATCGATTGCCGCGCAGATTCATCTCGGCGATCCGGTGAAGGTGCGCGTGCAGGCGCTGAACGAGGACATTATTGGCAAGGTATCGCGGTTTGCCAGCTCGCTGGATAGTCAAACGCGAACGATGGAGACGGAGATCGATTTTGAAAATCGCGACGAGAAACTTTTGCCGGGGATGTATACGGAGACCGTGCTGCAACTGGCCGAACACAAGAATGTGCTGGTAGTTCCGATGGAGGCGGTAACGCAGAGCGAGGGCGATGCCACGGTACTGGCGGTAAATGCGCAAAACACTGTGCAGCAGCGTCACGTCAAGCTTGGACTCCAGGGAAAAACGCGCGTCGAAGTGCTCTCGGGATTGAACGAAAACGAGCGCGTCGTCATCGGTAACCGGAGCCAGTTCCGCGACGGCCAAAAGGTCTTCCCAAAGGAAGTGAAACTCCCCGAGGCGGAAAAGGGAGGGGCAAGCTAATGGCCGGCTTTTCCATTCGCAATCCCTATTTCATCATCGTCTGCTGCCTGATGATCACGATCGTCGGCACAGTGACGCTCGTGCGCATGCCGGTGGACTTGTTTCCTCCCATCAACATTCCCGTGGTGGTGGTAGCGACGTTTTATTCCGGCATGCCTCCGCAGCAGATCGAAGCGAGCATCACCAACCCGTTTGAACGCTTCTTCACATTAGCGAGCGGTGTGGACCACATCGAATCACGTTCCCTGCCGGGCGTGAGCCTCGTCAAAATTTATTTTCAGCCCGGAACGGACGCGGATTCCGACGTCAGCATTATTGCTAACCTGGCGATGGCCCAATTGCGCCGCTTGCCGCAAGGCACCCTGCCGCCGGTCGTGCTGAAGTTCGATGCATCCAGTTTGCCGGTCTGTCTGGTCACTCTCAAAGGCCAGGGACTCGACGAGACGGAACTCCACGACCTTGGGCAGTACAACGTGAGAAACCAGATTGCCAACGTGCCTGGGGCTTCGGTGCCGCAGCCATTCGGCGGGAAGTACCGGCAGATCATGGTGTATGTGGACCCGTTGAAATTGCAGGCGCACCAGTTGAGCCCGATGGACGTGGTCCGGCAGATCAACGAGAGCGATCTCATCTTGCCCGCCGGCGACGTAAAAATCGGGCCTTTCGATTACAACCTGTATTCAAACGCGCAGGCCCCCGATGCCAACTCGATCACTACCATGCCTCTCAAAACCATCGGCCACTCCTCCGTAATGGTGGCGGATGTCGGGAAGGCTGTGGACGCCCAGGCAATCCAAACCAACATCGTGCGGGTGGATGGCCAGCCGTCTGTCTATTTGCCCATTCTCAAGCAGGGTGGAGACACGAACACCATCGCGGTCGTCAACGGAATTCGCGATGCCTTGAAGCAACTGGTAGATGTTCCGAAGCAGTTAGTCACTCGGGTCGTGTTCGACCAGTCCGTCTTCGTGAAAACGGCTATCAAGAACCTAATTATTGAAGGTTCCATCGGACTGGTGCTCACAGGATTGATGGTTCTGTTGTTTCTCGGGAGCGTCCGAGCGACCGCTGCCGTGTTCTTGTCTATTCCGCTTTCGGCTCTGGCCGCGTTTCTGGCTATCAACGCCGGCGGCGGAACCGTGAACACCATGGTGTTAGGAGGGCTTGCGCTGGTGTTCTCGCGATTGATCGACAATTCCGTGATCGTTCTGGAGAACATTTTCCGGCACCTCGAACTGGGGGAAGCGCCGGAAGTGGCCGCCGAAAAGGGCGGCAATGAAGTGGCGCTGGCGGTGCTTGCAGCGACACTTGCGACCGGCATCGTGTTCTTTCCTGTTGTGTTTCTCTACGGTGTCAGCCGATTCCTCTTTATCGCTCTGGCTTCCTCGGTGGTCTTTGCGCTTTTTGCTTCTTACATGGTGGCGATGACCGTGGTGCCGTTGTACTGTGCGAAGCTCATGCACAAGCACGAGGCGGATGAAGAGCTCGCAGGCAGCACGACATCCGCACTCGGCCGGATAGTGGGGCGCTTTGACCACTTGTTTGGAAGCATGCTGGTGAGCTACGACAAAAGTCTGGCGAGAACTCTTTTACGGCCAGTCGCTGCCGTGGCAGGCCTTGCCGGCGTTTCCCTCCTCTGCCTGTCTCTCTACCCACTGCTCGGTGTTTCTTTCTTTCCCAGAACGGACGCAGGACAGTTTGTCATCAACCTGAAAGCTCCCTCCGGCACTCGCGTCGAGTTGACCGAAGAATACGTGAAACAAGTCGAGCAGATCATTCGCGAAGTCATTTCGAAGAGCGAGCTGCAAATGGTGGTTTCCAACATTGGCATCACTCCCGACTTCTCGGTCATTTACACCTCGAACTCGGCGCCGCACACCGCGTTCGTCCAGGCGAGCCTCAGGGAGGGACACAAAGTCGGAAGCTACGAGTACATGAGGAGGGTTCGAGAGCAGATTCAGCAGCAGCTCCCGCAGCTCACGGCGTATTTCCAGTCGGGCGGGCTTGTGGATGCCGTGCTGAACTTGGGATTGCCCGCGCCGATCGACATCCAGGTCAGCGGAAGCGATATGGACGCGGCACACGCGGTTGCCTCCAGAATCGCCTCGGAGACAAGGCAGCTGTCCGGCGTGAGTGACGTGCTGATACCGCAGGACGTGGATTATCCGGCGCTGCAACTAAACGTGGATCGCGAAAAGGCCGCGCAACTCGGGCTTTCGCAACGCGAAGTCGTTGACAACGTGATCACTGCGCTCACCTCAAACGCCATGATTGCGCCGAACTACTGGGTGGACCCCAAGAGTGGCAACCCCTATCTGCTGACTGTGCAATATCCCGAAGAGACCGTGAAAACGACGGCGGATCTCCGCCAGATTCCTTTGCGCGGCCCGAAGATTCTACAGCCGACTTTCCTGGATTCTGTTGTGACCATGGATCACATCTCCGCTCCGACGGAAGTGGATCACTACCAATTGGCTCGCGTGATGGACGTATACGTCGCACCGAAAAAAGAAGATCTTGGAACGATCACCAGCCAGATCGAAGGGATTATCCGCAAGACGCGACTCCCCGAGGGCGTGCGCGTGAATCTCCGTGGATCGGTGCAGGGTATGCGCGCCTCCTTTCGGAGTTTTGGTATCGGGCTGATTTTGTCGGTCGTGCTGGTGTACCTGATTCTGGTTGCGCAATTCGCTTCCTGGACCGATCCATTCATCATTCTGCTGGCGGTTCCACCCGGACTTGCGGGAGTGCTCCTATTCCTTTTGGTGACGAATACCACCCTCAACGTTATGTCACTCATGGGCCTGGTCATGATGGTCGGAATTGTAGTGTCCAACAGTATTTTGATTGTGGAGTTTGCGCGCCACCTGCAAAAGGAAGGGAAATCCGTGGAGGAAGCAGTGGCAACCGCTTCGCGTCAGAGGTTACGCCCTGTATTGATGACCTCGCTGGCCACGCTACTGGGATTGATCCCCTTGGCGTTGGGTATCGAAGCTGGCAGCGAGGCCTACGCGCCCTTGGCCAGAGCCATCATCGGCGGACTGCTGGTGTCGGTTGTGGTGACGGTTTACCTTGTACCCGCAGCATATCTGTTGGTGCATCGCAAGGAAGAAGTGGCGGAGGTGCGAGCTTGAAGCAGAGAGTATCCATGCTCGTCCTGTTGCTGGGATTGTGTACGGGAATAGCTGCCGCCCAAGCGGCACCGGCGCAGACCCAGCAACCGTGGGCTCATCATCACATTCCGGCGGTAAACCTTTGACACTCCAGGAAGCGGAAGCGATCGCGCTGCAAAAGAATCCGCAAATCACCGTGGGAAGGCTGCAGGCACTGGAAGCCCGTGAATTCGTGCGCGAGGTTCGCTCGGCTATGCTGCCACAGGTGGGTCTGAGTGTGACGGCCGTGGATTCTGATCCGGGCAGCCGAATTGCCGCTGGGTATCTGACAAATCCGACGGTGTATCCAAGAGCAGCGGCCGGGGCTTCGGTGAGTCAATTGATCACCGATTTCGGAAGGACGCAGAACCTGGTTTCCGGTTCGGTTTTCGCAGCAAAGGCGCAGGATGAAAATGCCGTCGCCACGCAACAGCAAATTGTCCTGGCCGTGGACGAAGCGTTTTACAACACCCTGGAGACGAAAGCGCTGCTCCAGGTGGCGGAGGAAACGGTCAAAGCCCGGCAGGACCTGGTGGATCAAATCCAGGCCTTGACCAATGCGAAATTGCGATCGGAAATCGACCTGAGCTTTAGCAAGGTGGATCTCGCGCGGGCAAGACTCCTGCTGTTGGAATCGCAGAACAACTATGAGGCGTCACTTTCCACGCTCTCGGCAATTCTGGCGTTTCCCGACCGCCAGGATTTTGCTGTCGTGGAGCCCTTGACCCAAGCAGTGCCTCCGGCCGCCGATCCAGCTCCACTCATTCAAGAGGCATTGAATCAGCGCCCGGAGGTGAGAGCGCTGGAGAATGATGTGACTGCCGCGAGCAAGTTCAGCAAAGCGGAACACGACCTGTGGTGGCCGACGATAAGCGCCAATGGCGTTGTTGGCTCAGCGCCGGTTCGCGACGACCACATTTCCAACTGGTATGGCGCCGTGGGCGTTAACATTAACATTCCCGTGTTCAACGGATTTCTGTTCAACGCTCGCGCCAAGAGCGCCGACCTGGAAACGGAAATGAAGCGCAAAAAGCTTCAGGATTTACAGGACAATGTGGCCCGCGACGTTCGCAATGGCTGGCTCGATACTCAAAAAGCATACGAGCGCTTGTCGGTGACGAAGCAACTCCGGGAGCAAGCTGCCTTGGCCCTGGAACTTGCCGGCGCGCGATACAAACTTGGGTTGAGCTCAATCGTGGAATTCAGCCAGGCGGAATTGCAGGAGACCGACGCCGAGTTGCAGGACACTGACGCCCACTATCAATACGTCGTCACACAGATCGTGCTGGCCTACCAGATGGGCATCACGCGCTGAGCAGCTTCTACCAATTTTCCCGGAACGCTTCCGGATCAGGCTAGGGCTGCGAACTTACGAGTGCCAGGGCTTTTTCCGTGGCCGCCAGAAGCGGCTCCGGTCCGACGGGCTTTCCCGTGGCATTCTCCATCCACAGGTCCGGCGTGACATCGCCCATCTTTGCCATGCGCTCGAATTCGGGGCCGGTATTTCCCGCTTTCTTCATCTGTTCTTCGATTTGGTAGGCAATCATGTGCCCCATGGAATAGTCCGGCAGATAAAGAAACGAATCGATCATGTGCGAGTAGATGCCCAGTAGCACAACGTCTTTTTTGCCGAACACCGGGGCATAGTAGCGGTTCCAGATGTTCTGGGCGATTTCCACCGTGGCGGCCTGGAGTTGCGCGGGCGTGGCTTTGGGATGATCGTACATCCAGTGCCACACGCCCATGTCCACCAGACCGACCCCGCTGATTTCGTAGGTGCCCCAAAAATCGTTCAGAGTCTTCAGCGCGTCGCTTCTGGCATCGGGTGCGGCGAGGCCGAGGAGCTCCAGATCGCGCCCCTGAAAAACAAAGGCCAAGGCTTCCGTGAAAGCGTTATTGGGCACGCCCTTGAGCAAAGTATAGTCAATCTCGTTTAGAGAGAAAGTCTGCTCCACATTGTGACCCATCTCGTGGATCGCAATGTTGTAGCCCTTGTAGTTCATCCCGGTCTTCTCTACGCGCGTGCGCAGGTGCGCTTTTTCACTTCGCATCTCCGCGCCCATGGCGTGGCCCGAACCTCTCGCCGGGTCCACAATGATGTTGTTCGCCAGAAACTGGGCTTTTTCGGGAGTGAAGCCCAGCTTGACCAGCAGATTGGGAATGTCCTTCTGATAAGCCTCCGCCGTCGGATATTTTTTCGCCACGATGGCGTCAAGCTGCGCTTCGGTGTAAGCGCCGCGCGGGCGGAAACCGTCATACCAGATGTCGAATGGCTCCAGCGGGCGGCCCAGGCGCGACTGGATGAGCTTTGCCACTTTCGGTACAAGCGGCGACGCCAGGACCTGCTCAAACATTGCTTCGACGCGCTTTTCCGGGATCTCGCGTTCTTCGTCAAAACGCCGCGCAATGAATGTGGGAGCGGTCGGCGAATAGGGGTCTGCCTTCTGTTCGGCGGTGAATGCCTTCAGGAGCATCGCATAACGCGTGTCCGGTTCGGGTGCATTGCTCACCGGCAATCCTGCGGGTGCGGGAGAATCGGAGTCCTTCTCCGCGGCGGGCTTGACCTCATTCGTGCGCGGATTCCAGTCCACATTGGGATTGTTGACGACCACCTGCGGAATCGTCTGGCGGACGATGTGCTCCATCACCTGCTGGATCATGCGCTGCTTGCGAAGGCCATTCTGGGTATCCGCGTAGTCGGCCTTAATCTCGTCGCGCAGATTCCAGTGGCTCAGAAGTCGAAGCTTCGGCGGAAATGGCCGCTCGCCATTTTGATCGAGCAGATGATGCATCCAGATGTTGTATTGCGCGATGTACTCGGCGGTATCGCTGCCCGCTTGCGCAATGGCGAGGTTGACGTCAGCGGGAATGCGCTTGGAGAAGTCTTGCGCCAGCCGCACTTCGGCCCACTGGCGGCGCGTCCACTTTGGTCCCTGCGTGAGGCGTTCCTCGAGGGTGGTCAGAGGGAAATTCAAAAGCACAACGAAGGCGCCCTTGTTCACGAAAAAATCGTCGAGCACATGCGCCGCAGGATCGTAGGCCGCGAAGATGCCGTCAAACGGAAGCATGGGACCAAGGTCCAGGTCGGCCTGCTGGCGAAATTCCCGGTTAATCTCATGCATATGGCCTGACAACTGCTCAAGGAGGCGCTCGTAGCGGTGGAACATGGCGTCGAGCGTTGCTGCATCGCCGGCGAAATTCGTGCGCACAAATTCCTCGAACGCGGCGGCATCGCCATCCTGCACGCGCCAGTATTCGGACATCTGAAGAAGTCCCCTCTGGATTCGCGGTTGCTCCGGCTTGCCATATTTGGCGGTAAGCTCTGCTTCGAGCTTTGTGGCGGAGCCTTTCATCCAGTCGGGCGCTTTTTGAATCGTGGCGATGTCAGACACGGACGGCTCCTGGGGATGAATTGGCGTTGCCATTAAACAGCAGACTGCAAATGCAAGATAAATAGTACGCAAGGCAGTACCTCCTCGCCGGAGTTTTCCTGGCGGCAATTCACTACAGGCAAGCATTTGGCCGGGGCACACACAAGGGTGTCGATGGTCACTCGGATTCTACCCCAGATTGCGTCCCGCGCTTGGTTGACCCTGGGTGGGTTGTCTCTGTCGCGGCAAGGTCATACAATCACGTCGTGTGCTCTAACCGCACACGAGACCCATCCCCGTGACTCCGCGAAACTTCTTCGCTCTTGCGGCGGCCACCAATAGGAAAAAACGTGAGCAAACAGAGTTTTGGCAAACTGCCGGAAGGCCAGGAAGTGGATCTTTACACGCTGAAATCCGAGAAGCTGGAGGTCCAGGTCAGCTCTTACGGCGCTGCAATCATTGTGTTACGCGTCCCGGACCGTAGCGGCAATTGGGAAGACATCGTCATTGGGCCGCAGGATCTCTCCAGTCACGTCGCGAACCATCGCTCCAAGGGGCCAATTTTCTTTGGCGCCCTGATTGGGCGCTATGCGAACCGGATCGCGCACGGGAAATTCTCGCTCGATGGAAACAGCTACTCCCTGCCGAAAAATGATGGCGACAACTCGCTCCACGGAGGGCCAGGAGGGTTTCACAATGTCGTGTGGCAGTCAGAGCCGATCGCGAATGGCGTTGCCTTCCGGTATCTAAGCAAGGATGGCGAGGAAGGGTATCCGGGAAACCTCTCTGTGACAGTGCGCTACACTGTGGTTGGCGCGGACTTGAAAATCGAGTATCAAGCCACTACCGACAGGCCCACCGTCCTCAATCTCACCAATCATGCGTACTTCAATATGGCCGGGGCAGGACGCGGCACCGTGCTCGCTCACCAGTTGAAGCTCTTTGCCTCGCGATTCACGCCTGGAGACGCTCATCTGATTCCCACTGGAGAGATACGCTCCGTTGCGGGGACGCCGTTGGACTTCCGGAAGCCCACAACGGTTGGCGACCGAATTAACTCGGACGACGAGCTGATCCGTCTGGCTCACGGATACGACCACAACTTCGTGATCGACGAGCAAGGGGCCAAGCTCAGGCAGGCGGCGGAGATGTACGAGCCGGATACGGGGCGTGTCATGGAAGTGTGGACCACGGAGCCCGCGATCCAGTTCTACACCGGCAATTTTCTGGATGGCACCTTCAAGGGTAAGAACGGAGTTGCCTACGGCAAGCGCGAAGCATTTTGCCTGGAAACGCAGCACTATCCCGATTCTCCCAATCATCCGGGATTCCCCTCGACGGTCTTGCGCCCCGGACAATCCTTCCAGTCCCAAACGATTTACCGCTTTTCCGCGCGGTAATGAAGGAGAAGCTCAGTCCGAGTGGAACAGAGTACGTGTTGCACACGAAATTGGCGCTGCATGAATCGTCGTCAATGAGTTGAGGATGGTCTGGTTCCGTCACGGAATAGGATCGGCGAGGAGTCTCTCACGTATGGACAATAATTGTGCGAAGCGGTTGATCTGGGATAATTTTAAGTTCGCGCTCGCGCTGTTCATCCTGTTGCTGGCGGCGAGCAACGTCGCCGCACAGTCCAAGCCCGCAACCAAGGAACAATTTCGCCCGGACCAGATGGACACGGTGCTCTACGGCGCGGCGTACTACCCCGAATACATGCCCTACGAGCGCTCGGACGAGGACATCGCGCTGATGAAGAAGGCAGGCATCAGCGTGGTCCGCATCGGGGAATCTACCTGGGGATTATGGGAGCCGGAAGACGGCAGATTCGAGTACGCCTGGATGGACCGCGTGGTGGAGAAGCTGCACGCCGCGGGAATCCGGATCATCATGGGAACCCCGACGTATTCCATTCCTGCCTGGCTATACAAGGAACATCCGGAAATTGTCGTGACGCGCCTGGACGGGCAGTACATCTATTACGGCATGCGTCAGAACATCGACCTGATGAATCCGACCTACCGCTTTTATTGCGAGCGCGTCATCCGCAAAATCGCCGAACATTACAAGGATAATCCCGCCATCATCGGCTATCAAATTGACAACGAAACCTCCTCAGCCGGCGCGGCCAACAAGGATGTCCAGGAAGGATTTCGCAATTACCTGAAAGCGAAGTTTAAGACCACGGAGGAACTGAACCGCGTCTGGGGATTGAACTACTGGGGGCAGCGCTTGAATGACTGGAGCGAGCTTCCTTCGCGCGAGGGTATCCGCAATCCCGGTTGGAAGCTCGAGTGGGAGCGGTATTCGCAGTGGGAGACTACTGATTTTCTGGCGTGGCAATCGCGCATTGTGAACGAATACAAAAGGCCCGATCAGTTCGTGACGCACGACTTCGCAGGTCCGCCACGGCCGGAAGTCAGCGAAATCGACGTCGCGCGAAGTCTGGACATCGCCGCAGCGAATCCCTATCACAGCACGCAGGACGATTTTGATGGTGAATCCTCTTCATTGATGGGTGATTACACCCGCTCCCTGAAACGCACCAATTACCTGATCACAGAAACGAACGCGGAAGCCATCGGCTGGGATTCCAAGGGACAGTTTCCCCCCTATGACGGCCAGTTGCGCCTCGATGTCTATACCCACGTTTCGTCCGGGGCCAACATGGTGGAGTACTGGCATTGGCATTCGCTCCACTACGGGCAAGAGACCTATTGGAAAGGTGTTCTCGGCCACGACCTGCAGCCTGGGCGCCCTTATGATGAGGTCGCCCGCACCGCGCAGGAGTTGCGTAGGATCGGGCCAGAGATTGTGGACCTTCATAGGAAGAATCGAGTAGCGATTCTGTACAGTCTGGATTCATACTACGGGGTCCAGTTCATGAAGTTTAGCGATCGGGTGGACTACAAAACGCTCCTCTGGCAGATGTACGGAGTGCTTTACCGGGCCAACGTCGGTGTGGATTTTGTCTTTCCGGAAACCACAGACTTGTCGGAATACAAGGTTGTGGTGGTGCCGCCATTGTATGTGGCGAGCGACGCACTTTTGGCGCGGTTGGCGGACTACGTGAAAAATGGCGGGCGCGTGGTGATGGCCTTCAAAAGTGGATTCTGCAACGAGTACTCGACAGTCCGCTGGGAAACCATGCCGGGGCCGTTGCGCGCCGCGGCGGGCTTTCACTACCAGGAGTTCTCTTCTCTGAAGCAACCGCTGGCGCTGAAAGGCGACCCGCTCCAGGCGGAAGCGGATAACCAAGTCTCTGAATGGGCGGAAATGATTGTTCCCGACACGGCAAAAGGCCTCGCGTTCTATGACCATCCGTTCTTCGGAAAGTATCCTGCGATCACGCAGAATCAGTTTGGGAAGGGCACGCTCACTTACGAGGGCACGTTTCTGAGCGACAAGTTACAGCGGGCCGTGTTGCTCGGTGTGTTGAAGGAAGCTGGGCTGACCGGCGCGGACCAGGATCTCCCGGCGAGCGTGCGCGTGAAGCATGGCCAGAATCGCAATGGCAAGACGCTTCACTTCTACCTGAATTATTCCAGCTCGCCGCAGACGCTGAATTATTCCTATGCCGGGGGCACGGAGCTGCTCTCTCACACGAATATAAGCCACGGGCAAGCGCTGTCCTTGAAAGCCTGGGATGCAGCGATTGTGGAAGAAAACTAGAGGACACTCCATGGTTCGCAGGTCGGCAGGGAAAAACGCTTGGACAGGCTTCGCGAAGGTGCATCCCCTGACGGACGAATCACAGCAAATGAGTTTGACGCTCGACCGGCGGGCATTTTCATTCTACGATGTAGGGCAGCGCGATTGGAGTGCCGAACCCGGTGAATCCTCAATTTTGGCAGGAAGTTCGTCCGTAGACATTAAACTCCAGGGAAAACGTTTTCTTAATCCCGGACTGGAGACACGCTAGGACCCCATGACACCCGCCTTGGCTTTTCTTGTCGTTCCTCGCTTAGTGCATCTATCCACCGTTGATCTGGTGATCATCGTCTTTTACTTCGTGTTGGTGCTGGCGATCGGGTTTTACCTGAAGGAGCGGGCCAACACCGGCGAAGACTTCTTCATGGCCGGAAGAGAGATGACCGCGTGGATCGCGGGGCTGAGTTTCCTTTCCGCCAATCTGGGTTCGCTCGAATTGATGGGCTGGGCCGGTGCGTCCTATCAATACGGCATTCTGGCCGCGCACTGGTATTGGATTGGTGCGATCCCGGCGATGCTGTTTCTCGCGCTGGTGATGATGCCGTTCTACTACATCTCCAAGACGCATTCGGTTCCCGGCTACCTGAAGTTGCGTTTCGGTGAACCCAGCCGCGCGCTTTCCTCCGTCTGCTTTGCGTTCATGACCGTGCTGATGAGCGGCATCAACATGTATTCGATGGCCCTGGTGCTGAAGATTATCCTGGGCTGGAATATCAACGTCAGCATCTGGGTTTCTTCGCTCACTGTGGCGATCTACGTCTCTCTCGGCGGTTTGCGCTCCGCCATATTTAACGAAGTTCTGCAGTTCATCCTGATCTGGGCCGGCGCCCTGTTGATCCCGATCCTCGGCCTGATTGAGGCGGGCGGCTGGACGGGCCTGAAAGCGCGCATCGCGGTAAACGCCTCCGCGGAATACACGCACATGTGGAGCACCATGGGGCATTTCAAAGACAACCCCATGGGCATCCACTGGACCGGCATCGTCTTTGGCCTCGCCGCGGTCATCTCCACGGGCTATTGGACCACCGACTTTCTTGTGGTGCAACGCGTTCTGGCGGCCAAGGATTTGCGCGCCGCGAAAATGGCTCCGATTATCGGCGCGGCCTTCAAGATGTTCGTGCCGTTCATCGTCATTCTTCCAGGATTATTGGGACTTGCGCTTCTCCCGATGAAGCTCATGCCGGAAGCCCAGGCGGTCGCGACGGGCGGCCACAGCTATAACGAAGTGCTCCCGCTCATGCTGGCGCGATACTGCGGGCCCGGCTTGCTCGGACTCGGCATCACCGCGCTCATTGCGGGCTTCATGTCCGGCATGGCCGGCAACGTCAGCGCCTTCACCACCGTCTGGACTTATGACATTTATCGCGCCCTCATCAAGAAAAATGCTTCCGACCGGCACTACGTCAGCATGGGCCGTTGGTCCACCTTGAGCGGCGTGATCATTTCCATCGGCACAGCTTACCTGGTGATTCACTTCAAGAGCATCATGGACTACGTCCAGGCGCTGTTCAGCTTCTTCATCGCCCCGCTCTTCGCCACCGTGATTCTCGGCATGCTTTGGAAGCGCGCCTCGCCCGCGGGAGGCTTCTGGGGGTTGCTGGCCGGCACAGGTTCCTCGGTCGGCATGTGGGCCTGGGTGAAGCTGGATCCCTCGGCCATTCGCATTGTGGCGCTATCGCCGTACGCGCGCGACATGGCGGAAAACATGTACCGTGCGCTCTGGTCTTGTCTCATCTGTGCTTTTGTGACCGTCGCCGTCAGCCTGGCCACGAGGCCCAAGCCGGACGCGGAGCTGACCGGCTTGGTCTACGGGCTTACGGCCATCCCTCACGAAGAGCACGCTTCGATTTTCCACCGGCCGGTTTTCTGGGCCGTCGTAGTGGGGGTCATATTCGTGGCCCTGAATATTATTTTCTGGTGAGGAACAATGAAAGCTGGCGGCTCGATTTCCATTTGGTTTTTTATCGGCATTTCCCTGCTCGTGAATGGTTTGCTCATTTTCGGATCGGGACATCTACGAGCTTTTTCACATCCCGGAGAAGCCGGTCGTGCTTTTTCAGTGGCACGCCAGCGTCTGGTGGGGTGCACTTCTGGCGCTGCTGGGCGCCGGATACTGTTATTACTTCGCGCCGGGAAAAGGGCGTGTGTAGCGGGAACAGAAATTCACGGAGCGAACAATGTCCAACAAGAAAAAGATGACCATGGGAATGATCGTGGGGAATCGCGGATTCTTCCCCGATCACCTGGCCAAAACCGGCCGGGAAGAAATGATTCAGGCGTTGCAGAAAGCCGGGATCGATGTCGTGACGTTGACGACGGAGGAGAGCAAGTACGGCGCGGTGGAAACGCGCGAGGAAGCGAAGCGTTGCGCGGCATTGTTCCGCTCGAAGGGCGAGCAGATCGACGGCGTGATCGTCACCCTGCCCAATTTCGGAGAAGAGCGCGCCATCGTCGACACGCTGCGGCTGGCGCGCTTAGACGTTCCGGTGCTGGTGCAGGCTACTCCGGACACGCCCGCGAAGATGGGCATCACGCACCGCCGCGACAGCTTCTGCGGCAAGATGTCCGCGTGCAACAATCTGCGCCAGTACAACATTCCATATTCGCTGACCACGCTGCACACCGAAAGCCCGGATTCCACGGAATTCGCGAAGGACCTGGAATGGTTCGCCGGAGTCTGCCGCATCGTGAAGGGTCTGCGGAACCTGCGCATCGGAGCCATCGGCGCGCGGCCAACCGCGTTCAACACCGTGCGCTACAGTGAAAAACTCCTGGAAGCCAGCGGCATCTCCGTCGAGACGCTGGATCTTTCCGAAGTGCTGGGACGCATCGGCCGTATGAAGGATACGGATGATGCGGCCGTCCAGAAGCTGCAGGCGATTCAGCGCTATGTCACCACGAAAGACATTCCACAGGTCGGCCCTAATGAAAATGGCGAAGCTGGGAGCGGTTGTCGATCAGTGGATGAAGGCCGTGGACGTGCAGATCAGCGCGGTGCAGTGCTGGACCTCGCTCGAGGAGAACCTGGGCATCGTGCCGTGCACGCTGATGAGCATGATGAGCGATTCGCTGCTCTCCAGCGCCTGCGAAGTGGACGTTTGCGGCGTGCTGGGCATGCACGCCCTGCAACTTGCCTCGGAGACGCCCAGCGCCCTGCTCGATTGGAACAATAACTACGGCAGTGATCCCAACAAGGCGGTTTGCTTCCATTGCAGCAATCTGCCGAAGCACTTTTTCAAGGATGTAAAGATGGATTTCCAAGAGATTATCGCCGGGACCGTCGGCAAGGAAAATACCTTCGGGACTTGCGTCGGCCGCGTCAAAGCCGGGGCCATGAGCTTCGCGCGGTTTTCGACCGACGACGCGAACGGCAAAATCCGCGGCTATTCCGGCAGCGGACGCTTTACGGACGATCCCCTGGAAACCTTCGGCGGCGCGGGTGTCGTGGAGATTCCGGGCTTACAGAAGCTGTTGCGCTATATTTGCGAGAACGGCTTCGAGCACCACGTCGCCGCGAACTTTTCCAGTGTCGCCCCGATGGTCCACGAAGCTGCCATTCGCTATTTCGGCTGGGAAATGTACGCCCATACGGCGTAACAACGCCCCCGAATCGGAGAGAGAAGTTCGCACATGACAGTTGTGGCAGGAGTGGATTTTGGAACGCTCAGTGTGCGCGTCACGCTGGTAGATACGGCAAGAGGCCGCCTCGGCTCCGGCACCGCGGAGTATCCTCTGCATCGTAAGAAGGAAGATCCCGACTACGCGACGCAGAGCCACGAAGATCACATGCGGGCGCTGGCCGAAGCGATGCAGCGCGCCCTGGCGGCAGCGAAAGTTCCTGGCGATCAGGTTGCCGCGCTGGCAATCGATACCACCGGATCGAGCGTCATTCCGGTTGGAGAAAGACTCGAACCTCTCAACGAATACTACCTGTGGTGCGACCACCGGGGCTGGCGTGAGGCTGCGCTGATTACGGAGACGGCCCGCCGCACTGGCCTGGAGGCGATCAACTGGTGTGGCGGAACGTACTCTTCGGAGTGGGGTTTTTCCAAACTCCTTCACTGGCTGCGTCACAATCCCGAAAAGCGCGGCAAGTTCGTCAGCGCCTTCGAGCATTGCGACATGGTCGCGGCGGTTCTTTGCGGAATCTCCGATGTGGCCGCGGCCCCGCGATCGGTCTGCGCCATGGGGCACAAGTGGCTGTGGAATGCTTCGTGGGGTGGATTGCCGCCGGAAGAATTTCTCGTGGCCGTGGATCCTTTGCTGAAGGGCGTGCGCGCCAAGCTGAACGGACGTTACCAGACCAGCGACAGCCTCGCCGGGGGGCTCAGCGCCGCATGGGCCGCAAAACTTGGACTGCAGGCGGGCATCCCCATTCCGGTCGGAGCTTTTGACGCGCACTGGGATGCCATCGGCGCGGGCGCGCGCACCGGCGACGTCGTAAACGTCGTCGGCACTTCCACCTGCATCATCGCCATGAGCGATGATACCCGGCTCATACCTGGAGTCTGCGGCGTCGTGCCGGGTTCGGTGCATCCCCAAAAGACCGGTGTTGAGGCGGGCCTTTCGGCCACTGGAGATATTTTCGACGCCATTGCCCGGCGCGCCGGAAAATCTGTCTCCGAACTTTCGCAGGGACTCGAAGATTTTCGGCCCGGCCAGACCGGGTTGCTACGCCTGACCTGGGATAACGGCGACCGCACAGTCCTGGTGAATCCCGAGCTCGGCGGCGTGACGTTCGGCTGGAACCTGACCCATTCGGCCCAGGACGAACTCTTTGCCGCGATTGAGGGCACCGCGTTCCACACCCGCGTTATTCTCGAACGCATGGAGCGCCACGGTGTGCCTATCCATCGCGTCGTCAATGCGGGCGGCATTCCGCAAAAGAATGAAGTGCTGAACCGCGTGTACGCCAACGTGTTGAACAAGCCGGTGCTGATACCTCAGTCTGAGGTGACCAGCCTCGGTTCGGCCATCTTTGCCGCACTCGCCGCCGGCGCTTTTCCCACGATTGAGAAAGCGCAGGAAGCCCTCTGCCCCAAGTTCCGTGTCGTCGAGCCAGACGCGAAAGCAGCCAGGGTTTACGAAGAATTGTATGGGCTGTATCGTGATTTGTATTTTGGGTTCGGGAAAAACGATAGCGCCCCAGTTGCAGTTGGGCGCACTCTGCCGAGCTTGCGCCACATCGCCGCTGCGGCACGAGGGAATGCATGAGCCTGAAGAATCTGCGTGAAGAAGTGCTGGAAGCCAATCTTGAACTTGTCCGCCGGGGGCTGGTGCTGTACACATTCGGAAATGCCAGCGGGATTTCTCGCGAGCAGGGATTGGTGGTAATCAAACCGAGCGGCGTTCCTTACGAAACGATGAAGCCGGAAGATCTCGTGGTCGTGGATCTGCTGGGGAATACTGTGGAGGGAACCCTCCGGCCGTCCTCCGATTTGCCCACCCACCTCGTGTTGTACAAGGCGTTTCCGAGCATCGGAGGTGTGGCCCACACACATTCGCGTGCAGCAACTTCCTGGGCGCAAGCGCGGCGGGCGATTCCATGCTTTGGGACGACACACGCCGACTATTTTCATGGCCCAATTCCGGTGACGAAGCCCATGAAGCCCGCGGAGATTCGCAAGGATTATGAACTCAACACCGGGCTGGCGATTGTGCGATGTATCGGAAAGCACGATCCCCTGCAAACGCCCGGTGTGCTGGTGGCGGGACACGCGCCATTTTGCTGGGGTGCGACACCGGCAGAGGCGGCGCACAACGCCGTCCTCGTGGAGGAGATTGCCGCCATGGCATTGCAGACGCTCGCCGCGAACCACAATGCCCGACCCATCGAAAAGGCGCTCCACGAAAAACATTTCTTCCGCAAGCATGGAAATGCGGCATACTACGGACAGAAGCCCGCTCGCTAAGTCACTTGTTTGGATGCAGTTGGCCCTCAGTCTCGGACGGACAGGTCGTCGATGGCAAGAATTTCGCTCCCCGCGTGTGCTTCTGTCGCACACCAATGGTTTTTAGCTTTTGAATGCAGCGAAAGTAACAGTAAGATGCACCTAGGTATCAAATTGAGCTTGAATGACCATGCCGAACCCACGATCACACACACCCGGTGAAATTGCCCAGAAATTCACGGCCCATTTTGGCAAAAAACCGGAAATCTACCGTGCCCCCGGCCGCGTCAACTTGATAGGCGAGCACACGGACTACAACGATGGTTTCGTGTTGCCTGCGGCCGTTGATCTCTCCTGCTGGGTAGGCGTTGTGCCCCGTGGAGATCGCAAGCTCGTCATCTATGCGGAGAATTACTCGGAACAAGTTGAAGTCGATCTCGATGCCATCGCTGCGTGGGTGAAGAAACCCTCGGCAGCTTACCCCGTCGGTGTGGCATGGTCGCTGGAGCAGGCCGGCCACCGCCTGAGAGGCTGTGACCTCTATATCGCGGGCGATGTCCCCATGGGGTCCGGCCTAAGCTCGTCCGCCTCGATCGAAGTGGCCACCGCGTTGGCTCTCCTGGAGGTTGCGGGGATCCAGCTGGACCGCACGAAAGTGGCCCTGCTTTGCCAGCGGGCAGAGAACGCCTTTGTGGGGGCGCGCTGCGGTATCATGGATCAATTTATCAGTTGCCACGGCAAGGCCGAACACGCACTGTTGCTGGACTGTCGTTCGCTGCACGCGCGAGCCATCCCACTTACGGGGGATGCCGCATTGGTGGTCTGCAATACCATGGTCAAACATAATCTGGCCGCCAACGAGTACAACAACCGCCGCGCCGAATGTGAAGAGGGTGTTCGCCTCTTGAAGACAGCATTTCCCGCGATCATCGCCCTCAGGGATGTCACGTCGGCGCAGTTGGAGCAGCATCGTCGGCTCCTGCCCGGCAAAATCTATCAACGCTGCCGTCATGTGGTGACGGAAAATGAACGGGTCCTGCACGCGGCCGCCGCGTTTGAGAAGGGCGACTTGCTCACCATTGCCAGGCTTATGGCGGATTCGCATGCCAGCCTGCGTGATGACTATGAAGTGAGCTGCCGCGAACTCGATCTCATGGTCGAGATCGCCGCTTCTCAGAAGGGCGTTCTCGGAGCGCGGATGACGGGAGGGGGATTTGGCGGTTGCACCGTCAATCTGGTTGAGCATGCTGCCGTGGAACCATTTGTCACTGCGGTTGAGCGGGAATATCAAAAACGAACCGGCCTGAAACCCGACATTTACAGCCTTGAGGCGGCCGAAGGCGCCGAAGCTGTGGTACCGGTGCCCGGTGGTTTCCGCTAGATTGTTTTTCCAAGCTGACGAAACGGTTCTGCGGAATAGCGAGTTTGCATGATGGTGACGGACGACTTTTGGAAGAAGCCTCACCGCCGGTTGAATCCGTTGACCCGGGAATGGGTGCTCGTATCCCCACATCGCACCCAGCGGCCGTGGCTCGGAAAGGTCGAGAAGGCCGCTCAACCTTCCGCCCTGCAATACGACCCCGATTGCTATCTTTGTCCGGGCAATGCGCGCGCGGGTGGGGTGCGCAATCCGGACTACAATCGCACTTTTGTCTTCGACAACGACTATCCGGCGCTGCTCCCGGAAGTACAATCCGGCCGCACCGCTGACCCCAATTCCTTGCTCACCGCAGTACCCGAGGCGGGAACTTGCAGGGTGGTGTGCTTCTCGCCCCGCCACGACCTTACTCTGCCACGAATGTCCGCTCAAGAATTGCGTGCCGTGGTCGACGTGTGGGCACAGGAGATGGTGTCACTCCAAAGTATTTCGTGGGTCCGCTACGTTCAGATTTTCGAGAACCGTGGTGCGCTCATGGGTGCCAGCAACCCGCACCCGCACTGTCAGATCTGGGCCAGCGCTTCTCTTCCCAACCTTCCCCAGAAAGAACTTGAATCCTTTGCGGCTTACCAGACGGAGAAAAAGCGTTGCCTTCTCTGTGACTACCTCCGCCTGGAGCTGGAACACAAGGAGCGCATTGTCTGCGAAAACGATGGCTTTCTGGCGGTCGTACCATTCTGGGCGGTGTGGCCGTTTGAGACGCTAATCGTCAGCAAGAGGCACGTCTCGTCTCTGTTGCAGCTTACCTCCGAAGAAAAGAGTCTGCTGGGAGATATCCTGAAGCGCCAGACGATTCGATTTGACAACTTGTTCGAGACATCGTTTCCCTACTCGATGGGTTTGCACCAGCGTCCGTCGGGCAGCGCTGAGGGTGCTGCCTGGCATTTTCATATCCACTTTTTCCCGCCACTGCTGCGCTCGGCCACTGTCCAGAAATTCATGGTCGGTTACGAACTTTTGGCTACACCACAGCGTGACATCACTCCCGAGGATGCCGCAGCGCGCCTGGCAGCAACTTCTGAAAAACATTACCTCGATTGAGAGTCGGGTGCAGTCCAGGGGCTAAGACACTTCGCCGCCTTGCCTGGGATTCCTCTCCCTTCCCGAGTGCAGCAGCGAATTGCGGTGGAAAACGAAAGTCGGGGATGTTGTCCGGCGGTGCTCAGGCGGCTCGAACCTCTGCTTTCTTGCCGCTTTCCAGTTCCTTAATTGATTCCAGCAGCCATTCCCTGAGCGCAGTCTCCAACTCCTCCTCGGTGCCCCATTCATAGAAGGAATTGACCGTCTCGCCTCGCGCGGTGAGAGGGATGTGCCGGCATGGAAACTGGGCGTCGCGCCGATTCTCCGGAACAAATTGAATCAGCGGGCAGTCCGTGCAGGGCCGCTGCTGGCCGCGATCCGCAAAATTGATGCACGTTGGGGAATCTTCAAAGACAAAATTGGGACGCCAGGGATAGCGCGGGACTCTTCGGTAGCCGCCCCTTTCGAGGAAGGCGAGCTCTGCTGCGAGGATCTGCAAGACGTTTTGCTTGTCCTGCATCTAAAGTGCCCCAGATTACAAATTGCACAAGAGCCGGCGAAAAGGCAGTGACGAATATCACGCCGTTCCGTGACATTCATCACGGGTGCTCTACCCTCCCCACGGTATAACGTCACAGAGGCCAGTGATTTCATGCTTACTGGATGGCGCCGCAATCCCAATCGCTTTCAGTTTGTAACCAAGCTGGAAGGCGGTATACTCCCAGACGGCACAAATATGCGCACCCCTTATGGCTTGGAGATTATCGAGAACTGTCTCTCTTGCCCTCACCGGGAAGAACGGCTGTTTTGTAACCTGCCGGAGCAGACGGTAAAGGCTTTGTCTGCAATTACTTCTTCCGCTTCCTATCCTAAGGGAGCCACGCTCTTTGTGGAAGGCCAGCCGGCGCGGGGTGTCTTCATTCTTTGCAGCGGGCGCGTGAAGCTTTCGACCTCTTCCGCGGACGGAAAAACGCTAATCCTGCGTATCTCGGAGCCGGGAGAAGTGCTGGGGTTACCGGCCACTGTCACCGGCACATGTTACGAGCTCACAGCCGATGTGGTGGAACCGGCACAGTCGAATTTCATCGCCAGAAATGACTTCCTGGCTTTCCTGAAAGACAACGGCGAAGCCGCTCTCCGTGTTGCGCAACAGTTGGGCGAAACCTACCACGCGGCCGTTTCCGAGATGCGCACCATCGGCCTCTCTCATTCCGCCGGAGAAAAGCTGGCGCGGTTCCTCTTGGAATGGGCAGCGAATTATCCGGAAGAAAAAGGGCAGATCCGCCTGAAGCTGACGCTGACCCATGAAGAGATCGCCCAGATGATTGGTTCTTCCCGTGAGACCGTGACCCGCCTGCTGGCCGATTTTCGAAGGAAACAACTCCTCCAGGTGATGGGATCAACCCTGATCATCAAGAACAAGGCCGCTCTGCAAAGTATCGTCACCGGTTGATCCAAACACTCCATAACAACATCGACCATTGTCATTTGGGGCGGGCCGCGATTCCGCACCCTGATTCGCGCGCGCGCCTACTGTATGTTGGCAGCCAGTGCCTTCTCAATTGCCGAAGTGACTTGCGCCGAATCGGGTTCCACCTTGGAGTCAAACCGCGCAAGCACTTTTCCGTCCGGTCCTACCAGGAACTTCGTGAAATTCCAGCCGATTTCGCCGCCGGTATCAGGGTGCGCGGTTTTGTCGGTAAGGAACTGATAGAGCGGCGTGATGTCGTCGCCTTTCACGGAAACCTTAGCCATCATGGGAAACGTCACGTGGTATTTCGCGGTACAGAAGGTCTTGATTTCCTGATTGGAGCCGGGCTCCTGGCCGCCGAAGTTATTCGCCGGTATCCCCACGATCACAAAGCCGCGGCCCTTGTATTTTTCGTAAATGGATTCCAGCGCGGTATATTGCGGCGTGTAACCGCAGCGGCTGGCCACATTCACCAGCAACACGATTTTCCCCTTAAAGGCGGAAAGCGGCGTTGGCTGGCCCTCGATGGAATTCAAAGTGAAATCGTAGATCGTTTTTTCGGTTGCCATGGCGGTTGTCCCCAAAAGCGCGAGCAACACAAAGAGTTTCTTCATTGGTATCTCCAGTTGGCATTCGCTCCACCCTCACGGCGCCCTGGAAGGCGAAGCGGCGGAAAGAAGGCAGTCTCTCCAGAGGGATAACTATACGCGAGGAACGGGCATATCGGGGAGGAGTTGTTTCTTGTTGGTCAAAGCCTGGGCCATTTCACGCTTATGAAAGACACCGCCTTCGGGATGCCCCTATGGACACCTTTTCTCCCCAGGGAGCGGTGGGCCCCGCGTCGCAGGCGGGAATCCAGCGGCTTCTCTCGCTGCTGCAATTCAGTGCAGTTCAAATATAGTCAGGCTCTGCGCGGGTAGTTGCAGGCGAAGCTCGCGGCCGGAAAGCTCCGCCTGAGCATCGCCAATCAGCAATGAAATGTCCGAAGCTTCCTCCGCCGGGGTATCACGCAAGGAGATCTTCATTTCGCGGTTCGTGGTTCCATTGTGGAAGACAACCACCAGTTTTTCTTCCTCCGTTTCCCGCATGAAGACATAGCACGAATCATCCGAAGCCAGGTGCCAGAGCTTTCCGCTGCGCAGGGCGGCATGCTCGTGCCGCACGCGGAGCAGGCTCTGCAAATATCCCAAAAGTTCCTTCTGATCGCGCGTTCGTCCTTCACGCGTGAACGCGTTTTGCGCGTCCCCCGGCCAGCCTCCGGGGAAATCGCGGCGAATGCCGGAATCGCCGCCTCCTGTCAAGCCGATTTCGTCGCCGTAGTAGAGTTCCGGAATTCCCCGCAGTGTAAGCGTCAACCCGAAGGCCAGTCGTAACTTCGCCGGCGTGGCGCCGTTTTCTCCAGCAAAGCGAGTGACCTCGTGATTCCCGAAAAAGGGCGCCAGATATTCTGGGTGCGGATACAACGAGTCTTGCCGCAAAATGTCGACGATGCGTCCCGTAGGAGTACCGCGCAAAAGCACATCACGGAGGGTGAAATACAACGGAAAATCAAACACCGTCGTGAACTCCGTATCGACGCCATCCCAGCCCGCGCGCCCGCCCGCAAAGAAAGATGTCACTTCAGGATCGCGATGAAACACCTCGCCAATCGTTGACAGCCGCGGGTAAATCCGGCGCAATCCCTGATGCCACTCCCGCCAGAATTCGCGGGAAACATAAGGGACGGTATCAACCCGGTAGCCGTCCAGACCCGAACTTTCCGCCCACCAGATGCAGTTCTGCAAAAGATATTGCACCACCAGGGGATTTTCAGTGTTTAAGTCAGGCAAGGCTCCCGGGAACCAGCCTTCTGTCATTTTCTTCCGAAACTGCGGCGGAGCATGCGGATCCTCCAGCGCCTCCAGCAAATCGGTGCTGGTTTCCTTTTTTTCATGGTCTCCATAGAAGCTTCCTTTCAACGGTGAAAACGAGCTCAGATGCTCTGTTGCCTTTCCGTGGAACCAGTCGGGCATTGGCGGATCACTGACCCAGGGGTGCGACACGCCCACATGATTAGGGGCTGCCTCGAAAAAGACTTTCATGTGGTCTTTGTGCGCGGCCTGCACAAGTTCCTGGTAATCCTGCAATGTTCCGAGGTGCGCATCGACCGTATACAGATCGACTGCGTCATAACCGTGAAAATCCTCGGAGGCTCCATTCTTCACGATTGATGTGAGCTCCAGCGCCGTCACGTCAAGCTCCTTCAGGTACCCCAGGTGATCGCGAATCCCGCGCAAATCGCCGCCGTGATACCCGCGCGTTCTGGAACGCTCAGGTGAGTTCGGGGACGCTACCGGCTCGTCATTTGTGGGATCTCCGTCTGCAAAGCGGTCCGGCACTATCAAGTACAGGACGTCGTCGAGCGAGAGGCCCTGATTCCTGCCCAAAATTTGCTTTCGCGCGGCGATGGGCAGCTCGAATGTGGCTTCACCCATGGGGGTAGCAATCCGGCAGACGGCTGTCCCGGATTTCAAGCGCGCGCCGAATTTCAGCCAGACAAATAGGTAGTCACCGTTCGCGGTGGATTGTGTTTGGTTCACGACAACTTCCGGCAAGTTGCAGCGGACGTGTGTCGCTTCGAGATTTTTGCCAGAAAGCAAAAGCATTACATCGGGAGTCAGTCCCACCCACCAGTTTGGCGGCTCGATCTTTTTTACGGACGGTGAACTGGGATTGTTGGCATTTTGCGCAGCGGCAGGAAGGCCACTCAATACAAAAATCAACAGGATAACTGAGCACACCCCAAAACGTGGGGAAAATTGACGGCGCACGCAATACGGTCCGGTTCGCATCAGAATCCCCTGCGAGCTTAACAGAAATGCCTCGCTGGATTGCAGACCGGAATTTTTCTATTCGCGGAACGCTAACTTGCCGAACGCCCCCGGAACGTGAAAGTTCGCTTCTTGTGAGTAGGTAGGGCTCCACGCCGAATAAAATCTCGGCTCACTTTCCCCTTCAACGCGGAAAAAGTTCATCCGCCAGTTGTGCTTCGCATCAAACTTCGGTGTTAGGCTTCGCATCGGAATTGCCAGCTCGGCCGTCCATGTTTTTGCCAGTGCATCCTGCACCACGCGGCGGCGCAGCTTGCTTCGCAGCTCCTCCTTCCCGCCGCTGGCAATATCCAGATCGATCCACTGCCCGTTTGGGCTGATCTCAAATTCCTTATATTTCCACGGGTCGCGCGATTCCGGCTGCAGGAAGACTTCCGCGACATCGCGCTTCCACAGTTCGTCGCGCCACCCGTCTTCCCGCGCGTCCTGGAAAACTGTAATGTTTCTATAGTTCGCCAGAAAGCGCACATACAAAGTATCCGGCGTCCAAAGCAGTCGCACTTCGGTCGACCTCGCCGGGTCGGCGTTTTCACCTTTCCAGTCGTGCTCAAAACGCTGCGGAGAGCTTTCCACCCAGGCAGTGCTGCCAGGAAATCCTTCAGCATCCGGCTGGCTCGCAAATCGCGAGGCAAATGCCACGGGCAGCTCGCTTATGCTTTTGGACACGGGAGGGTTCATCCTCCAGATAGTGTAATTCAGCGCCGCTGCAAAGCTCACCCACAATAAATAGGCAAGAGAGCAGCGACCTGTTCCGGGTTCCAGGCAACTCCGACAAACAGCACGAGCAGCCACCACACAGAAAAGACAGGGACAACAGCGAATCGGGCGCGATACAAATTGAAAGACATAGCTAACTAGAAAAAATTTGCCCGTAGCTCCGCTAAGAGCTCTCATCAAGGCGAAAACGGCAACCTTTGATCCCACTGGCCGGATTACCAGCAGACTCATTGCGCACCCCCTCTCCAACGCGACCTGCTCCATCCTGCACGTCGTGCTAGCATCAAATTCGGCCCCGGATCCGGGGCGCCCCGGAAGGAGAACCCTATCGTGGAACGCCGCCCTAGTGTCGAGGTTCGAACAGAACCCAAGCGCCGCACACCCCAGGAATTTCAGTTTGTCCAGCTTCGCCTCGATTCCGGCGTGGCCCGGTTGACCCTGAATCGCCCGGAGCACAATCTGCTCAACGAAGAAATGCTTCGCGAGATGGCAGATGGCATCGCGTCCATAGCCGATCGCGAAGAGGTTAAACTCATCGTCCTCGATTCGGCCTGCAGCGTCTTTTGCGGCGGCATTGATATAGGCGAATACACTTCGGAACGCGTCTTCCAGATGCTCGACGCATTTCACTCCGTCTTTGCGGGCATTCTCGAAACGTCCAAGCCGGTTCTCTGTGTGGTGAACGGCCCGGCGATCGGCGGCGGTGCGGAGCTGGCGGCTTTCGGCGACCTCGTTATCGCCACGCCCAAGGCGCGTTTCGCCCAGCCGGAAATTACCATTGGCGTTTTCCCCCCGCTGGCCTCCACGATTCTCCCGTTTCTCGTCGGCCCGAAAATCGCTCTCGAACTCGTGCTCCTCGGCGAACCGGTCACGGCGGAGCGCGCCCTGGAGCTGGGTTTGATCAACCGGCTCGTTCCCGAGTCGAAGCTCGAAGCCACGGTGAATGACCTGATCGAGCACATCACCAGCCACTCCGGTCCCGTTCTCACCATGGCCAAACGCGCGATTCTCAGCGGTATGGGACTCTCGCTGCGCGACGGCCTGAAACAGTCCATGGATATTTTCCTGAATGAACTGTACCGCCTGGAAGATTCCCAGGAAGGCCTGCGCGCCCTGGTCGAAAAGCGCAAACCCAACTGGAAAAACCGCTGATTTCCTTACAAGAAAATTCCGCCACTTCCATTGACACTCCCGCGCTCGCACCGTAAACTGTTTTCACAACTTGCAGGCTCGGGAAGTGGGGAAGTGCCGTGAGAATCGGCCGTGGTCCCGCCACTGTGATCGGCAGCAATGCCGTTAGCCAGGCTACCCTCCCAAGCTGAAGAGGTTGCGTGTTCTTCGCGAGAGAGAACACCGGCTCTCTAGCCCCAATTCTCGTGGGGCTTTTTTATTGTGCGGTCTCGCGAGACTCTCGTCAGGGGAGATTCGTGCAGCGCGTCAATTCCATCTTCATGTCACGACCGGCGGTCCTGTTGCTCGCCTTTCTTTCGCTCGGCGCGTTCGATGCGTCCGCACAGGCCACTTCTCCTCGACTGCCTTCGCAACCCCCCTCGCGCGAAGTCGTGGATGAGATGGGCCGCACCGTGCGCGTCACCATTTCTCCCTCGCGCATCGTTTCGCTCGCCCCCAGCCTCACGGAAACGATTTACGCCCTCGGCTTGCAGGATCGCCTCGTGGGCGACACCGACTTTTGCGACTATCCCGTCGAGGCCCAGAAGAAACCCAAGGTCGGCGGAATCATCAATCCCAATCTCGAAGAAATTGCCTCGCTGCATCCGGACCTGGTCTTGGCCACAAAGAGCATCAACCGCCTCGACACCGTTCGCGCCCTCGATACCCTCGGTATACCCAGCTATGCCACCACGGATCCCCATTCGGTCGCTGAGATTATTTCTTCCACCCAAAAGCTGGCCGATGTCCTGGGCGCGTCGGAGGCGGGCAAGTCTCTTGGCGACGAACTCCAGAGCAGGCTCGCCGCTCTCCAGTCCAAGCTCGCCCCCGTTCCGCCGCGGCGCGTCCTCTTCATCGTTTGGACCGAGCCGCTCATTTCCGCCGGTCAGCATACCTTCATCGCCGACGTACTCCGCAAAGCCGGCGCAGCCTCCATTGTCGAATCGTCGCAAGATTGGCCGCAGATGAGCCTCGAAGAGGTCGTGCGCCTTCAGCCGGATTATCTGGTCTTCGCTTCCTCGCACTCGGAGTCCGCTGCGCGCGATTTCGACGCTCTCGCCGCTCGTCCCGGATGGCGCATCCTCGATGCCGTGCGCAATCGCCGCTACGCCGTAATCAGCGATGCCGTCAATCGCCCTGCGCCGCGCATCGTTTCCGCGATTGAAGAACTCGCCCGGCAATTGCATCCCGAAGCGTTCCAGGTTGCGCCGGTTCCGGACGAAGAACCGGTCCCCTCGAACCCGGCGCCATCTTCGCCTCCCGGGCCGGCGCTCTTCTCCTTCAAGCTCATGTTCTGCTCGTCTTCTTTGGAGTCCTCATGCGCCCACTAACCCTCGGACGTCTCCTGTTCCGCTGCGGCATCCTCGCAGCTATTCTGTTCGTTGTCGTTGTCGTTGCCCTGAAGATGGGCGCCGTTCAGGTCTCTCTCTATGGCTTGGGACGCGACCTCATTAGCGTGCTGCTCGGCCAGCGCAGCGCCATCTCCACCGACTACGGCATGATCGTCGTGGACATTCGCCTGCCGCGCATCCTTCTAGGTATCGTCGTCGGAGCGTCCCTCTCAGTGGCAGGCGCCAGCTTTCAAGCCCTCTTGCGCAATCCACTTGCAGATCCGTATGTCCTGGGAGTCTCTTCCGGTGCCGCTGTCGGCGCGATCGTGGCCCTCATTATCGAGAATCATCTGGCGTTGTCGCCGGAAGTCGCCGGGCTCATCACTCCGTTCGGAGCTTTCCTCGGCGCGGCCGTTACCATTGCGGCCGTCTATCTCCTTGGCCGCCGCGATGGCCAAATCGACAGCAGCACTCTTCTTCTCGGCGGCATCATCACCGCCTCCTTTCTTTCCGCCATCATCATGTTCCTCATGAACACGCTCGCCGGCAGCAATCTTCGCGGCACGGTCTTCTGGCTGATGGGCGATCTCTCCACGCCGCAGCCCCGCAGCTTGCTTTACCTTCTTTCCTTTGGATTCCTGGCCGCCGCCGGGGCTATCTACACCACTTCTTCCGACCTCAATCTCCTTCTCGCCGGCGAAAAAGAAGCCATGCACCTCGGCGTAGATGTTCCCCGTGTACGCATTGTGGTGTATCTCGCCGCCTCCATACTCACCGGCCTCGCCGTGTCGGTCAGTGGAGCCATCGGCTACGTTGGCCTCCTCGTGCCCCACGTCATGCGCCTGATTTTTGGCGCGGACCACCGCATGCTCCTCCCCGCCTCCGCGCTGGGCGGGGCCATCGCCATTGTCATCGCCGATACGCTCGCGCGCACCCTTGTTGCCCCTTCGGAACTCCCTGTCGGCGCGATGACCGCCATGGCCGGCGCTCCGCTATTCATCTATCTGCTTCGCCGGAGGCTCACATGAGCAGCGCCGCCCGAAACCCCTTGCCCTCTTCGGAGCAACCGCGTTTCTCCTCGGACGTGCGCCTCAGCGTCGAGCAAGTCAGCTACGCCTACGCGCCCAACCCCTCTCAAGCGCCGCTCTTCACTCTCGAAGCCCTCAGCTTCCACGCCAAGCCCGGCGAGGTCGTGGCCATCCTCGGACCAAATGCCAGCGGGAAATCCACCCTACTCAAGTTGATTTCAGGCGCGCTGCAGCCGCTTTCCGGCCGCATTTTCCTCAATGGCTTCGTCACGCATTCGCTTCCTCCTAGGACGCGCGCCCAGCGCATCGCCCTGGTGCAACAGGAAAGCCGTCTCCTCTTTCCCTCGCGCGCGTGGGAATTTGTCCTTCAGGGACGCCATCCCTACGGCTCGGGCCTGCGCTTTGATACCGAAGATGACGTGATCGTCGCCACGAACGCTCTTACCCAGGTGGGTGCGAACCATCTCAGCGACCGCTGGATGGACAAAATCTCCGGTGGCGAAAAGCAGCGCGTGATTCTCGCTCGCGCCCTCGCCCAGCAGCCGCTTCTCCTGTTGCTGGACGAGCCCACACTTCATCTGGACATTGGCGCGCAGGTGGACCTGCTTCACAATCTCCGCCGCTTGGCCGCGGAAAACCGCTACACCGTCGTGGTCGTCACTCACGAACTGAATCTCGCCGGGGAATACGCCGATCAAGTCGTCCTGCTGCAGAAAGGGAAATGCCTTCGCGTAGGCCCGCCTGCCAGCGTATTCCAGCGCGAATTGCTCGAACAGGTTTTTCAGGCGCCGCTTTCCGTGGATATGACCTCCTCCGGCCGGCCGCGCGTCACGCTTTTTTCAAACACTTAGCTTCATCCCGCGTCCACCTCAACCCGGCGGCTTCGAGCTGCCGACACTCGTAACCCACAGTGGGCTCCGCCCCTCCACAATCACCGCGGACTTCGTGCTCGGGAAGACGGTGCAATGCCGTCGCCGCCGCGCGACTGTAAGGCGGGTATTCCGCTCGCCGGCCACTGCAGCCCAACTCGCTGCGGGAAGGCCGCGAGCGCGCCAGATGCGGACTCTGAATTTTAGCGAATCAGAGTTTCCTCCATCTAGCGCGACTCCCCGCCAAGCCAGGAGACCGGCGAAGTCTGCAGCCCGCGCAGTTCTGAATGCGCAGGCCTACCTTTACACTCCCCGCGTGAGGGAGCGGAGGAATTCATGAAAATCCTAAGCATTCTTCGTGCAAGCCATTCCGTAAGCAATTCTCGGGAGGGCACGGCTTCAGCCGTGCCGAATCGCTCCCAAACGTTGGGGGTTTTAACCCCTGAGGTAAGAGGTGAGAGATATCGAAACATCTATGAGAGAACTTCTACAGTTCTCGCCTTGGTCTTTCTCATTTTCGCCATCCCCGCCCATTCGCAATCGCAGTTCCCCGATGCTCATGTCAGCGGCAGGCTTACCGATCCTTCCGGTGCGGGCATAGGTGGTGTACGGGTCGCCGTTCGGTTAGAAGGTAAAGCAGACGCCCAGCTCTCGTCCGCCACTTCCACCGCCGATGGTGCGTATCACCTTTCGCTTCCCCCGGGCCGCTACGTCGTCCATTTCTCCTGTGACTCCTTCGCCCCTCGTGAGTTCACTTGGGATCTTTCTCCTGGCGAATCTCGCTCTCTCGATCTACGCCTTGAATTGGAACGCCTATCCTCCAGTGTCGTAGTCACTGCCGAAGCCGAGCCGGTTCTGCGCCCGCAATCCACCGCGCCCACCGATACGATCACTCGCGAGGTCATCGATCAGCGCCAGTCCGTTTCAATCCCCGACCTTCTGCAATTCTCTCCGGGAGTCACTTTTGTCCACACCGGCGCCAATGGCGGAACCGCTTCGCTCTTCCTGGATGGCGGGAATTCCAATTTCACCAAGGTGCTGGTAGACGGCGCGCCCATCAATCCTCCCGGTGGCGCTGTCGATTTTTCTCTCCTGACTCTGGATAATGTGGACAAGGTGGAGATTGTCCGCGGTGCGGAATCCGCCCTTTACGGCACGGACTCCGTCTCCGGCGTAGTCCAGCTCTTTTCTCATCGCGGCTCTACGCGCATCCCCTCGGCCACTCTCTTTGGGGAAGGCGGCAGCTACGCCAATGGCCGCGGCGGTGGCCAAATCAGCGGCTTGCTAGGCGCCTTTGATTATTCGGGAGCCGCATCCTATCTTCAGACCGATGGCCAGGGTCCCAATGATGGTTTCCTGAACCGCGCCGCAACGGGAAATTTTGGTTACGCCTTCAGCGACACGAACCATCTTCGCCTGACTCTTCGCAACAACACGAGTGATGCAGGCATCCCCGGCCAGACCGTATTCGAACCGCCCAGCCTCCACCAGCAATACGACCAGAAGCTATTCAGTGCCAGCGCGCAGTGGGAGTTCGTCTCGGGAGATCACTGGCACTACCAGCTCGCAGGTTCCGAATCCCACACTCATCAACACAGCTTCAACCCGGAACAAAGCTTTTATATCGGCGGCTCCGATTCTTTTTGCCCTCAAACCAATCCTGACGCCGTTGCAACCACGCAATTTTGTGATTACACCTACGACGACATCTACAACTACAACCGCGCGGGTTTCTCCGCCCAAACAACCTATATCCGCCGGGATTTCGCGGCTACCGCCGGCTACCAATATGAAGTCGAAAATGGCTCCATCAGTTTTCTTGAGCAACCCCACGTCCGCCGTAACAATCAAGGCGGCTTTC
Source organism: Candidatus Acidiferrales bacterium (assembly GCA_963780785.1). Taxonomy (GTDB): domain Bacteria; phylum Acidobacteriota; class Terriglobia; order Acidiferrales; family UBA7541; genus Acidiferrum. The sequence continues at coordinate 98,475 of CAWADS010000046.1, read as the reverse complement.
TCGACTTCCGCTATCTCCCCCACCCGCGTCTCTCTCTCGACCTCGGCGTACGCGCGGAAGACAACGGCAACTTTGGCACTCGCGTCGTGCCCCGCGCCGGGGCTTCCCTGGCGCTTCGCTATGGAAAGGGATTTTGGGGCGACACGCGTTACCGCGTTTTTTATGGTGAGGGAATCAAGGAGCCCCGTTTCGATCAGAGTTATGGCACGGACTCGTGCGATCCCGGCAACCCTTCCCTCAAACCGGAGGCCAGTAAGAATTGGACCACCGGGATTGACCAGAAGCTGGCCAACGACCGCATCAAAGTATCTGCTGACTATTTCTCGAACCGCTTTTACGACATCGTCAGCTTTACGTTCTGCTTTCCGGGAGGACCGTGTCCCCTCACGCCTCCGTCTGGCTGCTCCTTCGGCTTTGGCACCTTTTTCAATACCGATTTGGCCCGCGCCCGCGGCACGAACATCGCCATCGAGGCCCGCCCCACAAAATGGCTCTTTGTTACCGGCAATTACACGTACGACGACAGCCTGATCCTCCGGTCCCCAAACGCCTTCGATCCAAGTCTTCATTCCCGGCAATCGATTGGCGCGGCGCCCGCTCAATTCTGGTTCCATCACATTTACCGGCGCATTCCGCCGCTTCAACGCTACCCTCGCCGGCTACTTCACCGGGCAACGCACGGACAGCGATTTCCTGGGCCTCGGATATACGCGCAATCCTGGCTATACCCGGGTCGATTTGGCGGCCAGCTACAATGTAACGCGCAGCCTCGCTTTCACCGCCCGCGCCACCAACCTTTTCGACAAACAATATCAGGACGCTCTCGGCTATCCCGCCTTGGGCCGCGATTACCGCTTCGGCCTCCGATACCAGTTCGCCGGCCATAACTGACACCTGGGGGCGCATCCTCCCGCGCCCCTCTGCTATACTTTTTCTTTCACCATGACGAAATTCGCCACCGAATCCGCAATGTCGCCCGAACTCCTCGCCAAGTACGAGGCGGTCATCGGTCTGGAAGTCCACGCCCAGCTCCTTACCAAAACAAAAATCTTCTGCGGATGCTCCACGCGTTTTGGCGATCAGCCCAATTCCAATACATGTCCCGTCTGCCTCGGACTCCCGGGCACGCTGCCTGTCCTCAACAGGCGCGTCGTCGAAATGGGCATACGTGCGGCTCTGGCGCTCAATTGCACTGTCCACGAGCATTCCCGCTTCGCCCGCAAAAATTACTTCTATCCCGACCTGCCCAAGGGCTACCAAATCTCGCAATACGAACTCCCACTCGCTTCCGGCGGCTGGCTGGAAATTGAACACGGCGGCAAGACGAAGCGCATCGGCATCACGCGCCTCCATCTCGAGGAGGATGCTGGCAAATCCCTCCACGAAGGCTTGGCGCAATCTGCCGACAAAACCTACGTAGACCTCAATCGCTGTGGCACGCCCCTCGGCGAAATCGTTTCCGAGCCGGACATGCGCTCTCCCGACGAGGCCTACGCCTACCTCACCACGCTTCGCCAAATCCTTCTCTACACCGGCGTGAGCGACTGCAACATGGAAGAAGGCTCGCTCCGCTGCGACGCCAACGTCAGCGTGCGCCTGCGCGGCGCCAAGGACTTCGGCACCAAGGTGGAAGTCAAGAATCTCAACTCCTTCCGCTACCTTGCCAAAGCCCTCGAATACGAAATCGAGCGCCACATCGACGTCCTCGAATCCGGCGGTAGCATCTCTCAGGAAACGCGCCTCTGGAATCAGCACGAGGGCCGCACGGATTCCATGCGCTCCAAGGAAAAGGCCCACGACTACCGCTATTTCCCGGAGCCGGACCTGCTCCCCGTGCACGTCAGCTCCGCCTGGCGCGACGAAGTTCGCTCCACGCTTCCCGAACTTCCTTTCGCCAAGCGCGCCCGCTTCGTCTCTTCCTTCGGCATCACCCCCTACGACGCCGAAGTGCTCACCGACACGCAAGCCCTCGCCGCCTACTTTGAATCTGTTGTGAAAGCCGGCGCTCCGGGAAAAGCCGCCGCCAACTGGATGCAGACCGAACTTCTCCGCCGCTTGCACGATTCCGCCAAGGAAATTAGCGCAAGCTCCGTCGCCCCCGCTGCTCTCGCCGAGCTCGTTTCCCAGGTCGAATCCGGGAAAATCACCGCGGCGGTAGGAAAGAAAGTTTTCGCCACGATGTTTGAAACTGGCCGCTCTGCCGCCGACATCGTCGCCGCGGAAGGGCTAGGCGCTCAAGTGAGCGACGCGGCTATCGAAGCTGCGGCCCTTGACATCATCGCCAAAAATCCCGACAACGTCGCCAAGTTCAAATCCGGCAACGAAGGCGTCTTCAAATTCTTCGTCGGCCAGGTCATGCGCCTCACCAAAGGCCAGGCCAATCCCCAATCCGTAAACGACATCCTCCGCAAGCTCCTCTCCTGATTCCTCGTAGGGGTCGAGCACTGCTCGACCCCATCTCGGCAACGCCCAAGCCACACCAGTTTGCTGTTTTCGCGGCGGCTCCCCGCTGCCGTCCCAAAACTGTCATCCCGACCGGAGGCGCGCGCCGTTTGCGCGCCGGAGCGGAGGGATCGTGGCGATATCATTCCCGGCTGTGCTCTTGCCTTTCTCTTCTCTGTGCTTTTTGTGTTCTTCCCTCTGCCTGCCCTGAGCGCTTCTCGCGAAGGGTGCCCTCTGTATGAAACGTCCCTCTTCTCTTCCGCTCGACCAGCTTTGCCTCCGCCCCGCTTTCCCCCATAATCTTTCCAGGAGAATCCCCATGCTCAAAATCGGCGACAAAGCCCCCGATTTCACTCTGCTATCCGACGAAGGCAAAGAAGTTTCGCTGAAGGACTTCAAAGGCCAGCGCGTCCTGCTCTACTTCTACCCCAAAGCCAGCACGCCCGGCTGCACCATCGAAGCCTGCGAATTTCGCGACCTCAAACCCAAATTTGATAAGGAAGATGTTGTGATTCTCGGCGTCAGCGCCGATCCGGAAAAATCCCTGAAGAATTTCAAGGCCAAGCAGAAGCTTAATTTTCCCTTGCTCGGCGATCCCACCCACAAGATGATTGAATCCTACGGCGTCTGGCGCATGAAAAAATTCATGGGCCGCTCCTTCAAGGGCATCGTTCGCAGCACCTTCTTAATTGGCCCCACCGGCAAAATCGAGCAAATCTGGGACGAAGTCAAAGCCAAAGGCCACGCCGCCGAAACCCTCTCCCACCTCTCCAACGTGTGACTCATCGTCATCCCGACCGGAGGCCCGCGTAGTTTGCGGGCCGGAGCGGAGGGATCGTGGCAACATCTTTCCCGACTATGTTCTTTGGTTGCTCTTCTCCCCTCTTCTCTGTGAACTCTGCGTCCTCCGCGACCTCTGTGTAATCTTCTTCCCGCCCTCGGCTGAATCCCACGTACCTGTTTCTTCCAGTTTTCAACTTTCAACTTTTCAACCTCTTCTCTTCCCCCCCTCACAACTCCGCCCGCAATTCTTCTTCCTCCGCCTCAATCAGCAAATTGTCAATCAACCGTGTCTTCCCAATGAAAACGGCTACCACCGCATAACTCCGCCGCCCCACGCGCACCACCGGCTCAAACGTCTCCGCATCCACAATCTCCGCGTAGTCCACCCGCGCGCGCGGCTCGCCCGCCAGCACCTTGTGCACGACCTGCTGCAATTGCAGCGCATCGCGCACCCCCGAACCCACTTCACGCGCCGCCGCCCGTAGCGCGCGCGACAGCACCGTCGCCGCCTTCTTCTCTTCCGCGTTCAAATACAAATTCCGCGAGGACATCGCCAGCCCGTCCGCCTCGCGCACGATCGGGCAGAGCACGATCTCCGTGTCCACATTCAAATCCCGCACCATTTGCTGCACCATGCGCGCCTGCTGCGCATCCTTGCGCCCAAAATACGCAAAGTGCGGCTGCACAATCTCCAGCAGTTTCAGCACGACCGTGGTCACACCGCGAAAATGCCCCGGGCGCGATTTGCCCTCCAGCCGCTCGCTCAACCCTTCCACGTGCACGTACGTCGAGAACCCCGGCGGGTACATCTCCGCCGCATCGGGCAGAAACAATCCGTCAACCTCTGCGGCTTCCAATTTCGCCGTGTCGGCCTCAATCGGCCGCGGGTATTTGGACAAATCCTCCTTCGGCCCAAACTGTTTCGGATTCAAAAATATGGACGCGTAAACCGGCGAGCACTCTTTCTTTGCCCGCTCCACCAGCGCCATGTGTCCGGTGTGCAACGCCCCCATGGTCGGCACAAACCCGATCACGCGCTGTTCCAGGCGCGCTTCCTTCGCTTTTTCCTTCATCCAGCGCAATGGTGCGAATCGTTTCCATTCACCGCTCCCCAAAAAAGAAGGGCGCAGAATCTCTGCGCCCCGCAGCTCTTTCCTAACCTGAATCCCGAAGTTGACCAATTACTGGCGAGTCCAGCTTCTTTTGTTTCAAGCGATTCTTGCGCGCCGATTCAACTTCCCCGAAGTTGGGCTTTTTCCACGTCATCCACCACCAGAAATTTGTCATTTCGACCGGAGGGACGGCGGTTTTGGCCGTCCCGGAGTGGAGAAATCCCTCTTTAACTTCGGAATTCAGGCATAAACCTCATGTTCCACCGCATGTTTCACCGCGAGATCGGCATCGTCTTGCGTCCTTTCACGCTGCCTGGCGCATGATACGACTCCGCATCCGAGGGGAAGCTCCCGCTCTGCACGTCCGCGCAATACTCTTTGACCGCCTCTAAGATCGTTGCTCCCACGTTGGCATACTGCCGCGCAAATTTCGGCGGCTCGCGGAATGTCAGCCCCAGCATGTCGTGCAGCACCAGGATCTGCCCGTCGCAATCCGGCCCCGCGCCAATTCCGATCGTGGGAATCCGCGCACTGCGCGTGATCTCCGCCGCCAGCTCCCGCGGCAAAGCCTCCAGCACAATGGCGAATGCCCCGGCAGCCTCCACCGCCCGCGCATCGCGCAAAACCTGTTCCGCCCCGCCCGGCGTTTTCCCCTGTACGCGATAGCCGCCCAGGGCGTTCACCGATTGCGGCGTCAGCCCGACGTGGCCCATTACGGGAATTTCCGCCTCCGTCAGCCGCGAAATCAGCTCCAGCCTCCGCTCGCCGCCTTCGATCTTCACCGCCTCCGCGCCCGCCTCCTTCACGAAGCGTATGGCGTTCCGCAGCGCCTCATTCAAGTCGCCGTGGTACGAGCCGTACGGCATGTCCGCCACCACCAGCGCCCGTTGCACCCCTCGCCGCACCGCCTTCGTGTGATGCAGCGCCTCCTCCAGCGTGAGCGGCAACGTGCTGTCGTACCCCAGCGCCACCATGGCCACGGAATCGCCCACCAGCACCACGTCCACCCCGGCTTCGTCCAGCAGGCGCGCCGTCGGATAGTCGTATGCCGTCAGGCAGGTGATCTTCTTTTTGTTTGGGGAAACCGCAGCGTCGGTCTTCCGCTGCAGCAAATCGGGCACGGTCACTTTCCCGTCGCCCCCAGTCGGGATCGTACTCATGTCGGCCTCCGGTGCCGTTCCCTGACATTCGGGATACAGCCCTCTTCCAACGCCCCCACTATACCAAATTGTGATGCCCATCACCAATATCCGTGATTCTGGGGCAGGTCAGTGTCCGGTGGATTCTCGTTCTAGGTTTTGGAGCAGATTTGATATTGGGGAATCATGTACTTGGCGGCTACCATTGCTTTTCTGAATGGTCGCAGCGGTTGCGGTTAGTCCTCTCTACAAGGATTCGCGGGGGTACAAATGTCAGATTGCACAGAACTTGACTCGCTAAGCTCTGTTAAGTATTTGTATCTTCGAGAACTTTCAGAGCCAAGGGACAATTCGCTTCGGATTATTGTAGATGAAGCAGTAGACAACCGCCCCGCGCCAAGCCCAGTCCAACACGACCTCCCCGAATTGGCGGAGATCCTCAAGAACTCCTGGCCAATCGAATCTACTGCAAGCTGCAAAAGTTTCGAGCTCTCCTGGAAGTACTACATCGCGTATTTGGTTACCGAAGAATGCGTCGGCTCTTGTGGTCGCTATGACGATGAAGTGTACACAGGCAAACTGCTCCGGGTTTACACCAAATCACACTTCCTTGAGCATCTCGCGCGAGACACCGGCGCTCACGTCGAGCCAATCCAGCATTTCAAGTTGATTTGCCTGAACCACCTCATAGACATCGCCGCATACGTACTGCCCGATATTCGCGTGCTTGACCCTGGTTCCACGAAATCAGTGCGAATCCAATAAAGCCGAATGGTGTGTGGAAAGACCAACAATCTAGTCTGACACAGGGCGACGCTAATTCTGCGAGTGCGCCGCTTTGGCGGCTTGCGCGCGGCCCTTCCATTGCCCTCCTCGACCAAGCCAATAGCGCACCGCGGAAAGCCACGTCGCGTAGCTATAGAACGCGGCGGCTACGGGAAGAAAAGGTGCCCACAGCGGCGAGAGCCCGTAAAACCGCACTGTGGGCAGGTACGTCACCGCCATCAGTAGCCACGCCACCAGGCCTAGCCACCACACCACAGTTTGCGGGTAAAACGCCAAAACCACCGGCGCAAGATACGTCAGCAACATTCCTGCAAGCGTACCGAGCAGCAGCAGAGACGAGTACTTGAGCTGCGTGAACGCCGTCCGCGCAATCAAGTCGCGAATTTCGCCAAACGTCTGATAAGCGCGCAGGCTCACGCTCTTCCGCGTAAGTCCCATCCAGATCGCGCCGCCGCTGCGTTTCACCGCGCGCGCCAGCGCACAATCGTCAATCACTTCCCCGCGAATCGCCGCAAATCCGCCGATGCGCTCCAGAGCCGTTCGCCGCAGCAGGATGCACCCGCCCGCCGCGCCCGCCATCCGCGCCTTCGTGTCCGCAATCCACCTCGGCGGATAAAGCTTCAGGAAAAAGTACAGGAAGGGAGGAATCAGCAAACGTTCCGCAAACGATTTCGCCTGCAGCAGCACCATCAGCGACACAAGGTCCAACCGCTGCTGCTCCGCCCGCGACACCAACCGCGCCAAAGTGTCCGGCGCATGCACGATGTCCGCATCGGTGAACCAGAAATACTCCGGCGCATCCCCTTCGCAACTCGCAATTCCTTGCTGCAAAGCCCAAAGCTTTCCGGTCCATCCGCTCTGCAGTGCCTCCGCGCGCACGATCCTCACGCGTTCCGCAGCGCCCGCTTCCTGCGCGGCGGTTCTCGCCAGATCAGACGTCGCATCCTCGCTGTGATCATCCACAATCAGGATGCGCAACTCGCCGGGATACTCCTGCCGCGCAAGGGACGCCACCGCACGCGCAATCGTCTCCGCCTCATTGCGTGCGGGCATAACACAGACCACGCGCGGCCAGGCTGGCGGCGATGGGTGCGGCGCGATGTCGTCGTCAAACGCCCGGAGCAACCAGAACGCCCCGCGAAAAAACGTGAGCACAATCCAGATGAGGAGGGTAAGCCCGGCAAGAACCAACGCAATGGAAGCCACGCCCTATTCTGTCCCTAAATAAGCCCTTGCGGCCAGCAACTGTCTCAAAAACTCCTTTTGGAATGGCATGCCCTCCCAAGCTGTGTGAAGGGTTTTTTCTTTAGGAGGCCGGGGCTTCAGCCCCGGCGTAAAGCCGTGCCACTCCTGGGCTTTAGCCCCTGAAGAAGACCTCTCTCGGGATTTTCTCTACTGCTCTCAGTTATTAGCCGATTTCTATGCCAGATCTTCGGCCCGTATCGGCAACCGCCGCACAGGCTTTCCGGTTGCGGCGAAAATAGCATTGCAAACCGCTGGCGCAATCGGCGGCGTGCCCGGTTCGCCAATTCCGCCGGGCCCGTCCTGGCTGTCCACGATATGCACCTCAACAAGAGGTGCTTCGTTGATGTGTACCAGGTCGTAGTCGTTGAAATTCGATTGCTCCACGCGGCCATTGGCGATGGTGATCTCGCCCTTCAAAGCCGCGCTAAGCCCATAGACGACCGAGCCCTCAATCTGCGCGCGGATCGTTTCCGGATTCACGTGCCGCCCGCAATCCACCGCCGCCACCACGCGATGCACCTTCAGCGTGTGCGCCTTGCGGTCAATGCTGATCTCCGCCACCTGCGCCACGTAGCTCCCAAACGACTCCACCACCGCAATCCCGCGATAGCGCCCCTCGGGCAGCGGCTTGCTCCACCCGGCTTTCTCCGCCGCCAGTTCCACCACGCCGCGCTGCCGCGCATCCTTCGCCAGCAGCTTCCGCCGGAACTCCACTGGGTCCTTCCCCGCGGCCTTGGCCATTTCGTCCACAAAGCATTCGGCGATGTACCCGTTATGCGAATTGCCCACGGAACGCCAGAATCCCACCGGCACGCCCGGCTCCGTCAGAAGATATTCCACCAGGAAATTCGGCACCGCATATTTCAGCGTGGCGATCCCTTCCGTGGACGAATCATCAATTCCGTTCTTCACAGAACCAGGAAAGAACCGCGACATGATCGAGGGCCCGACAATGCGGCTCTTCCATGCCACTACGCCCCCCGCATCGTCCACCCCTGCGTTCATCTTCACCAACACCGCCGGGCGGTAGAAATCGTGTCGCATGTCGTCTTCGCGCGACCACGTCACTTGCACCGGCGCCTTCATGGCCTTGGAAAGTTCCACGGCCTCCACAATAAAATCCTGTTCCGCGCGCCGCCCGAATCCTCCGCCCAGATAGGTCGTGTGAATGCGCACCTGCTCCGGCTTCAACCCGGTGAGCTTGGCTCCCGTCATTTGCGAAAAAGTCTGAAACTGCGTTGGCGCATAGATGTCGCAGCCATCGGCGCGCACATCCGCGGTGCAATTGATCGGCTCCATGGTGGCGTGCGCCAGGAAGGGCACCTCGTAGACGGCCTCCACTTTCTTCGAAGCGCTGGCTAGCGCTGCGTCCGCGTCGCCGTCCTTCCGCGCGATCGCACCGGTTTGCTCGGCCCGCTCGTGATAGAGCTTGCGAATCGCCTCGCTGGAATTCTTCGCATTGGGTCCTTCATCCCAGGTGAGTGCCAGCGCATTGCGCCCTTCCATCGCGGACCACGTATTCTCCGCCACCACCGCGACGCCGCTCGAAATCTGCACCACCTGTTTTACCCCGCCAACGGCCTTCGCCTTTTCCGCGTCGAAGCTCTTCACCGTGCCGCCAAACACCGGACACCGCGCCACCGCGGCGTGCAGCATCCCCGGCAGCCTCACGTCAATCCCAAACTCCGCCTTGCCCGTTGACTTTTCCAGGGAATCGATCCGCTTCGTAGCCTTGCCGATATATTTGTAGTTCTTCGCATCCTTCCGCTTGGGACTCACCGGCACGGGCAGCTTCGCCGCTTCTTCCACCAACGCACCATAGCCCAGCCGCTTGCCCGTCGCAGAATTCACCACCGCACTGTTTTCCGTGCGGCAGGCGGACGTCTCCACGCCCCAGCGCTTCGCCGCCGCGGCCACCAGCATCTCGCGCGCCGCCGCTCCCGCCTTCGCCAAAGGTTCCCACGACCCGCGCACGCTGCAACTTCCGCCGGTCCCCTGCAAGCCAAACACGGGATTGAAATACACGGGCGCAGCCGGCGCAAACTCCGTGCGGATCTTCTTCCAATCCAAATCAAGCTCTTCCGCAAGAATCATGGCCAGCGCTGTGGAAATCCCCTGGCCCATTTCCGACTTATCGATGAGCAGCGTGACATGATCGTCCGCCGCAATCTGCACCCACGCATTGATCGCCGCGGGATTCTTGGGCGGCACTCCGGCCAATGCTTCATATTTGCCCGGCAGGTACAAGCCGATGACCAGTGCCGCGCCGCTGCTGGCACTTTTCCGCAGAAACTCGCGGCGATCCAGGGAAGTTGCAGTTGCCATGGGGACCTCGATTCTAGGCGTGGGCGTGAAAGCGTGATGTAACGGGAAACTTAGCTGCCGGCCGGCATACCCGCAGCGCGGTGAATCGCTTTGCGAATGCGCTGATACGTGCCGCAGCGGCACAGATTGCCGTTCATGGCGTCGTCAATGTCCGCTTCCGTGGGGCTTGGTTTCTTGGCCAGCAGTGCCACCGCAGACATGATCTGCCCCGATTGGCAGTACCCGCATTGCGGCACATCTTCTTCGATCCACGCTTTCTGCACGGGGTGGGAACCGTCGGCGGAGAGGCCTTCGATCGTGGTGATCTTTTTCCCCTCCACGCTGGAGACGGCCGTGATGCACGAGCGCGCAGCTTCGCCGTTGATATGCACCGTGCAAGCGCCGCACAGCGCCATGCCGCATCCGAATTTCGTCCCGGTCATATTCAGCGTGTCCCGCAGCACCCACAGAAGCGGCATCTGGGGATCCACATTGACAGTGGTCGATTTTCCATTCAGCGTAAAAGTGACGGCCATAAGTCCCTCCTTCGGCGCGCCCGATATCGTACACCAACTCCCCACATAGATGGAAATATACGCAAATCCGCCGCGTCCGAGCTCCCGCGGCCTGTCGGGATTCCTCTCCGTCCGCATAAGGGGTCGGACATGCAGTGTCCTGACGTCCCAAGGAGCGAAGTGAGGCGCAACGGCGAGCGCCCCGATCCCCAAGAAGCCAGAGTCGTCCCGGCGGCGGCTGATTATTCCTCGCTTTCGCAGCTACTTGCGGGCTGCGCTATAGAGTTCCGCGGCCTTGTCCCAGTTCACCACATTCCACCAGGCGTCAATGTAATCGCCGCGCAGATTCTGATACTTCAGGTAATAAGCGTGCTCCCAGACGTCAATGCCCAGCACCGCCTTACCTCCAGTGAAATACTGCGTGTCCTGGTTCGGCGTGGAATCGATGGCCAGCTTGCCATCTTTCACCAGCAGCCAGGCCCATCCGGAGCCGAATCGCCCCATGCCCGCGGCCTTGAACTTATCCTTAAACCCGGCGAAGGAACCGAAGCCCGCGGTGATGGCTGCGCCCAGATCGCCCTTGGGCTCGCCGCCTCCGCCCTTCTTCATCAATTGCCAGAAGAGCGAATGGTTCCAGTGGCCGCCGCCATTGTTGCGGACGGCATTGCGAATATTCTCCGGAACGGTATCCAGGCCCTTGAGCAGGTCATCGATGGACTTCGCCTGCAAGTCCGCATGGCCTTCCAGCGCCTTATTCAGATTGGTGACATAGGCGCCGTGATGCTTGTCATGATGGATTTGCATCGTCTTGGCGTCAATGTAGGGTTCGAGTGCGTCAAACGAGTACGGCAAAGGGGGCACTGTGAATGCCACGGGTTTGTCCTCCACATTCAGATTGAGATTGAAATCCGACCTGGTTTCTGCTTGCAACAGACCTGGTGCCGCCTTGCCCGCCCCGAGCAGGCCAGCACCGACAATGCCACTACTAACGAGAAACTTGCGGCGATCCATGGGAACTCCTAAGCCTTGGTGGGCGCTTTGGCTTGCGCGGGGGATTATAGCGCCCCAGGAGTCGCGGCTCAACCGAGTAGAGCCATCCCGCCGGCCGTACCTTGACCCTGGCATTGCACTTTATTGGATGCGTCTCAAGGCCCATCGGGCAGATTCCGCGATCGCGGGTTCCGCTGCCCCCGCCAACCGCTGCAACACCGCAAGGACGCGGCCGCGTTCGGGTGCATCTGGCGCAAGCTTGCTGTTCCCCAACGCAATGCACGCATTGCGCACCAGCCCTTTCCACTTGGCGCGTTTCATGGCGCTCCCGTGGAAGACCTCGCGAAACCCCTCCTCGCTCATTCCCGCCAGCCATTCCAGACGCGGCTCGAAAAGCGACTCACCCCCGAACGGAAGTATGGGACGCCCACGCTCTCTCGGTGTTGCTGCGTTTCCCCCGCGCGGCTGGAATTCCGCCAAATGCGTCGCGGGCGCCTTGCGGTTGAACGGGCAAACATCCTGGCAAATATCGCAGCCGTACACGTGCCTGCCCATCGCTTCGCGAAATTCTTCCGGAATATTTCCCCGCAATTCGACGGTCAGATACGAAATGCAGCGCCGCGCATCCAGCACGTAAGGCTCTACCAGCGCTTCCGTCGGGCATGCGTCCAGACATTGCCGGCAATTCCCGCAAAGATCGGCAGGCGGCGCTTCCGCCGGAGTCCGCGACGGCGTCAAGTCCAGCGAAGTCAGAATCACGCCGAGAAAAAACCACGAGCCCAGCGATTCATTCAGCAACAGCGTATTCTTGCCAAGCCAGCCCAGCCCTGCGTGCTTGGCAAAAATTCGCTCGGCCACCGGCCCGGTGTCGGCGTAGACGCGCGCGGCAAACGGCTCTCGAATTCTTTCGCGGAGAGAAGCGGTCAATGCGTTGAGCTTTTCCCAAACCACTTCGTGGTAGTCGCGCCCCCAGGCGTACCGCGATATCCATCCGCGCGGCTCGCGGGACTCGGCGGCCGCGGCGTCCACCGAATAGGGAAGGTCGGTGTTGTAATTCAGCGCGCAGACAATCGCGCTTCGCATGTTTTCCTGAACGAGCGCGGGATTCCGCCGGCGCGGATCTTCCAGGTAGCTCATCTCCCCGGCGTAACCCCGCACAAGCCATTCCTCGAAATGCGCCAGTTCGGGAAACGCCTCTACGCGCACCACGCCACAGAGATCGAATCCCAACTCTACGGCGCGTTTTGTGATCCCAGTGGTATCCGCGGCAGAGGCCATGCTTCTGATTGTGCCTCAAGCGGATGATCGGTTTGAAGGGCGCGGCAAATAATTCAGGGGGTCGCGGCCTTGGCGATGGCGGGCATCTCCCGGCGCCAGGGTTTGCGGCGCTGATAGGAGCGGGCAAGTTCGAGGAAGATGCCGATGTCGCGGTCCAGGTCAGAATTCGTGCCGTCAAAATAGAAATTGCGGATGGGGATGCCGGCGTGGTCCCGGCTGATGCGCGGATAGACCGCTTCGCCAACAATGCCATTCATGCAGGTAAACGGGCTGATATCAATAACACCATCCAGCCCCTTGTGCGCGAAATAGACGGCCTTGCCCACATTTACGACCATTTCGCCGTTTGCGCCCAGGGCCGGCAGGTAGGGCTCCGCGCCATCCAGCACCACCTGAATCTCATGCGGCTCTTCGTACCCGCGGAAATCTTCCTTGAACATCGCCAGCAAGATGTGCTCGTCTTTGCGCTGTACGTAATTACGGATGTGCGCCTCGGCTGCTTCCATGGAAAAGCGCCGGCCAAAGATCTGTAATCGGCGGTGCTGGTCGGCGTTCGTGTACCAGATCCATTCGGAAAAGTCGTTCATCCATACTTCCGCGCCTGCAACTTCCAGGCGCCGGACAAGTTCGTTATTGCTGAATTCGTTCAAGCGGCAAAAGATTTCGCCCACAACTCCGATCAGCGGTTTGCTGCCGTCAAATTCCACGGGCAATTTACGGAATCTCGCGCGCGCCTCCAAGAGGCACCGGCAAAGCGCCTCCATTTGCTTGCCAAAACTGGCGTAGGTAATTTCTAAAACTCTGCAAAGGGCCCGAAGGCTCTCCTCGAAGGCGGCATCCGCCGATCCCGGCGTGACTTCATACGGCCGCGACTTCAGGAGGAGCTTCAGCAAAATATCGGCCGCGACAACCGCGCGCCACACTCCCCGCGTAAACAGCGTCGAAGACTCTCCGAAGTCGCTGTAGCCTTTCTCCGTGCTGGGCTGAAAGATCGTCACATCGGAATAACCGATCTGCGTCAGGACGCCCTTCAGAAACGGGGCATATTGCCCGAAGCGGCACGGCCCGTGCCCCGTGACCATGAAGAACGCGCTCTTTTTTGGATCGAACCCCGGCTGTTCCGCAATCTGTAGGAAATCTCCCAGCGTTACCTTCAGCGGGTAGCACTCATCCCCGCTCGAGAACTTTGCTCCCATATCCAGCGTCCGCGCATTTGAGTGCGGCGTGACTTCCGCATCGACACCCAGCGAGCGCAGCACCGCCGCCAGCGCCCGCGCCGTGCCTTCCACCATCCGCGGCACATAGGTCTTCTTTCCGAAGAGCGGATGCGAGCGCGAAATCGTCCGCGAATTTTCTACTGGGTGTTCGTGCATCGCAGGAGCCCCTTGCTGTCGAGATACGCTTCGCATCGCGTCAGATACCCGGCGTCGTTGCCGTGGCCGTCAAACTGAAGCACCAGGATCGGCACCTTGGCCACGTCCCGCAGGTAGTGTTTGATAAAGGAGTCCGGCCCGCACTTGAAGTTTGTGATGTAAATGATGTGCATCTGCGGATTCTCGCTGGCGAAGCGCCCCGCCTCCAGGATGCGCCGCCCGGAATGCCAGAACATGTTGGGGTGGAGATCGTCCGCAGCGTGCTCATCCAGCGGCAGAAAATCGAGCGGCAGGACATTCACACCGTAAAGATCCCGCAATTTCCTCGGAATATCGCAATTTCCGTTGCGGTCATAAATGTTGTAGGCGCGCCCGATCAGCAGGACCGCAGGCTCGCCTGTGGCGCGTAGCGTGGCGCGCGCCTTGTGGCCCTCCTCGATCAGCCTCTCGGTGAAGCGGGCTTGTGCGTGGTAAGCCGCTTCGGCTGCGCCGTCACTCTGCCGCCGGCTGACACCGAGACGCTCGAAGCACTGCGCGAGCTGGCGTTTCACGTGTTTGCGGCCGGCTCGAAAATAGAGCGTGGGCGCAAGAAATCGCTCCGCGAAGCCCTCGAATTCCGGCGCGGAACGCACCACGTAGGGCAGCGTCTGGCTCCAGGGGCAAAGGTGCGAAGCGACTGAGGAATCCGGCGCCTCCATGTCCATCACGTTCGGCAGGAGTACAAAATCCACCGCCGGGCGCTCCTGCGTGCCGTGCAGCAAAGAGTGCACGTGCCCATGCGCGATCTGCACGGGAAAACACGGTTCCGCAATGCTGAGTTCCGCGCCGCGCGTGGCAATGCGCGAATCCGTCACGCCGGAAAGTACCACCTCGACGCCAATCCCCTTGAGGTAGGCTTGCCAGAAAGGAAAGCGGTCGTGAAAATACATCGCTTGTGGGACGCCCACCCGGGGTCTGCCATTCGCCTCGCCGGCCGCCGGCTCGCGATAGCCCTCGCGCAGCAACCGGTCGTACAGCGCCATCAGGTCGTCGATCACCGGCCGCCGTTCGGTGCGCGCGCGTTTGCGGAATTTGTCGGAGCACTTGTCGCCCCAGTAGGTCTTCCGCCCCTCGACGGTAATCTCCTTCATGTCGCAATAGTTGGAGCAGGCTTTGCACACAAACTCGCGCGTCTCGAAACTGGCGCGGTTTAAATCAAATCCACGAAACGTCGAAATCGATTCGGTGGGTTTCGTCAACGTTAGTGTGCCCACGGACGCGCTTGCCGATGCTGCCGCCGCCGCGAAGGCTCCCACGTGCAGGTGCTCGTGCACGCGTTCTTTCGCACGAATCACTTGCTGCGCGATCAGGGCCATGCCGATGGCTCCGATGATCCCGTTGTGCGGGGGCACGATGATGCGTTTCCCCAGCAACTGCGAAAACGCCGCCGCTACCGCATCGTTGTATGCCGTGCCGCCCTGAAAATAGATCACCTTGCCGATCTTGCGGTCCCGGACAACGCGGTTCAGATAGTTCATGGCCACCGAATAAGCCAGGCCGGCCGCGAGATCACCTACCCGGCTGCCGCGCGACATCCAACCGGTGACGTCGCGCTCCATGAACACGGTGCAGCGCTCTCCGAGACGCGCCGGGGCCGTCGAAGCCATGGCCTTCTCCGCGAATTCATCCTTGATCTGGATGTCCATGCGTTCGGCTTGTTCTTCAAGGAAGGAACCCGTGCCCGCGGCACAGGCTTCGTTCATGGCGAAATCCACAACCACGCCATGGTCAATGGAAATGAACTTCGAATCCTGGCCGCCGATTTCAAAGATCGTATCAACCTCGCCCGGCTCCTCACCGTCTTCCAACGCTGAGCCAGCGCGGTTCTTCACAAGTTTCTCGTGCACGTAGATCGCGCCGGTTTTGTGCGCCGTGATTTCGTCGTTGATCGTGTCCGCGCCAACCAATTCGCCGATGAGCTCGCGCCCCGAACCCGTGGTGCCCACGCCTCGCACCACAATCCGGTCCCGGAACAGGCGATCGATTTCCTGCAGGCCTTCCTGAACCACTTCAATCGGCCGGCCGGACGTTCGCAGGTAGATACCGTGCAGCAGGCGCCCTCCTTCATCGAGCAGCGCCAGATTGGTGCTGACGGATCCCACATCGATTCCCAGGAACGCGGAAGTCTGCTCGCCGTCTTGCGGAAGGGCTTCCGTACGCGAAGCGTCGGGATGATCGCGCAGCAAGAGCACGTTCGCAAGGGACAACGGCGGCAGGTCGCGTTCCTTCTCCCCGGCAAGCTGCAGATGCGGCCGGAAGTGGCCATTGCTTTTCCTGCGCGCTCGATCGTTTTGCTGGTTGCGCTCCAGCAGCGCGCAACCCAGTGCGCCTATCCAGGCATATTCTTCCGGCACGAACAACCCATCCGGTCCCAGACGAAACGCTTCTGCAAGCGCCTGCACCACGCCGCGATTTTGCGACACCGCTCCAATCAGCGCGACCCGCGGTTTCACCGCCTTCCCGCGGACGATGTTGCTCTTGAAATTGCGCGACACCGCTTCGCACAGCCCCTTCAGCACTTCCTCCGTCGAGTAGCCTTTCTGCTGCGCGTGAATCATGTCGGACTTCGCGAAAACGGAGCAGCGCCCTGCGATGCGCGCCGCACATTTCGCCTGCGCGACCACGTCTCCTATTTCTTCCACGCGATATTTCAGACGCGAAGCCTGCTGGTCCAGAAACGACCCCGTTCCCGCCGCGCATTCCCCGCTGGTGGAATAGTCCGTAATACCTGTCGCATAGGTGTGCGCGTTGGATCCCGTGGCGTGCTGCGGGTTGCCGTCTTCGGCCAGCCGCAGGTATTTCGAGCTTTCGCCGCCAATCTCGAAAACTGTTCGGACCTCCGGATAGAGTTGGCCGACCGCGCAGGCTATGGCCTTGAATTCGTTTTCGGTGTTGGCGTCCAACGCTTCCGCTACAAGCCGCCCGCCGGAACCGGTCACACGCATGCCGCGAATTTCTTCGTCCGGCAGCAAAGCATGAAATTCGGCGAGAAGATCCTTGACTGTTTGGATGGGATTTCCGTACGTACGGCGGTACCCCGAGAGCAGCACGGGCGCGCCGCAGAGTTGCTCCGCTTCATGACTGGCCCTGAGAAAATGCCCGTTTCTGTGGGCAGGCGTGCCGCTGGCAGTGTCGCCCGGCACCCACACTGCTGCGAGCTTGGCGCTGACACTTCCGACATCCAAGCCGACGAAGACAGCCATTAGCGATCCCCCCAAACGATGCTGACGGCGCGGAACCAGAATGCCGTCACGGGAAAGTGAGTCGGCAGAGGGAACTGGACCGAAAGGGCCTAGTACTGCCGACAATACGCGAGTATATACGTCAACAGTTGCACGTCACGGTCCAGCGGTGCATCGGCGCCCGAGTCCCTGCCGGTCGTCACTCCGGGGGTGGCCCGCTGTAAGTGAATGAATTGTCAATGGTTGAATGACAGGAAAAGACTTTCCACCGTCCGTTCGGTGGAATTCCTGGCTGTCCGCATCACGGTTGAGTGAATTTCCAGACTCTGCTGAATTTGACGCATCTGGTTCTAGGACCAGATTAGGGGGACATCTCCCTGCGAGCGAAGGATCTTACTGAAAGCTGCGAACCGCCGTCGGTTCATCCGTGTAGACATCAAACACGGTGAACAACTTGGTGATCTGCAAGAGGTCGTGCACCTTCTTTGTCAGGTGCAGCAACTTCAACTCTCCCCCGCGGCTGCGCACCGCGGTAAACCCGCTGACGAGCTCGCCGATGCCTGAACTGTCGATATAGTTGACGTCGCCCAGATTCAACAGGATTTTGTTGTTTCCGTTGTCGAGCAGATCGCGAATGGTCTTGCGAAGCAGCGCGCTGCCCTCGCCCAGGGCGATGCGTCCGCTAAGGTCGATGAGGGTGATGACTCCAACTTCGCGAGTGGTGGCATATAAGGCTGGCATAATCGTTCCTACGCTTCCTGATGTGGTGTGGCATCCGAATTTGACGGCCTGCGGTCGCCGTTGCCCGATGCGCTTTCTGGCAGCGGCAACTTCTTTGACATGATAATCTCCGCGCCCCCCGTGCGTCCCGGCACGACGTCGAACTCATCCATGAAGGAGCGCATCAAGAATATCCCGCGCCCCGACGTGCTCAACAGATTTTCCTCCGCCAGCGGGTCCGGCACATCCGCCAGCCGGAAGCCCTTTCCTTCATCCATCACATGGATGACCATCTTCTCGCCGGTGAGGTCGATCCCCAAATGGATCTTCTTGTCGGGCTTTTCCTGGTTCCCATAGTGAAAGGCGTTGATGACGCCTTCCCGCACGGACATCCCGATCCGGTAACACTCGTCCTCAGCGAAACCCGCTGCCTCCGCCACCCGCAGACACATTTCCTCTGCGAGATTTACGCTCTCGACGTGGGTGTCCAAGGTGACTTCCAGGTGTTTGGTGTCTGGCGCCATTCCCGGTCGGTTCTGCGGCCGCTCTCTGCGCGAAAAAAAGCGTACTTACTCGTAACACACCGCCTAAACCCAAGTCAATGGAGCCTTTGGGGGAGTGGCGAGTGGCGAACAGGTTTACGCGTAGAGCAATCCCTAGGTGCGGCACCCACGTGTACATCCGCTAGCTACAAAGGGTAGTGCGTGAATGATATACTCGCCCCGTGCCCCATGAATCATGACAATTCTCTGCTCCACCCGCCTGCTCTGGATTAAGGTCGCAATCCAGGAAAGGATTTTGTCTCCTGTTGCCAGAGCGAGGTAGCGCCAGCACAAAAGATCAAGGGAGGCAGCATGTGAACTCCAAAGACAGAAAAGGAGTGGTGGCGCGCGTAAGGTCGTGGGTGCAGTCGCGCTGGCTGCAGCCGGATGGGAGCACCTCTCAGGAGTACCTTGTCATTGCCGTCGCAACTCTGGTGTTTGCAGCTCTCTTCGCCATGGCGAGCGCGAGCGCGAACGCGGACGCGTTCGGCGCAATCTCCGTACTGATCGTTGAAACCTTGGTGCTAGGTTTGATGATGGCATCTTTGGTAAAGGGAATACTGTGGAGGGATAAAAAACTCCTTGATGTTCGCAACGTGCTGCTCGACATGGCTTTTCAGAAATGCCGTTGCGATCCCAATGCCATCATCATCGATGCCACTATGGAGCCGGAACTCGTCGGCAAACCAGCCGGAAAAGGTTACTGCCACGTCTGCCAGGCTCGCGCCGTTCTCAAAGAGCACTTTCCAGAGGCAATAGTGTATCGGATGCACGAGCTGCTTGGGGAGTGGCCTCTAGCCGACGGCGGCTGGCTGGTCAACCCGCTAATTGAGGATCCAGCGTCTTACGTACCGCGGATATGCGGGCCCGGGCTTGGGCTGTGGCGTATACCTGGGATTTACCAGAGGAGTTCGTTTGGGCGCGGGAGTGGTTGGAGGCGCATCGGGCGAAGCCACAATGACGGAAGTGGCGGTAGGCGGCAACTGGCGGTGTACTATCGTCCCCAGGAAAGCAAAATGGAAATTCCGGTCAAGCTGATGAAGAAACCGAACGAGAAGAGACCGAATGAACTGAACGCACGCGACGCTTTTATTACTATTCTGAGGTCGCTCACGGACATAGAATACGTGAAGTCTGAATCGCCTGATGAGGTAAATCGACGCACTCCTGACGTTGACTTCCTTCTGTTCTCCAGCAGCAATGAAAATGGCAGGATTGCGGTTGAGCATACCAGAGTTGAATCTTTCAATGAGGAGATTAAGTATGTGAAAAGGTGGCGCGATATCGTCTGTTCGGTCAATGCTGGCTGTAGACAGCGAATTCCGCCTGATCGTTATTATTTTCTTGCTGCTCCTCCAATAATAGTGGATTCCCTTGTGGGGAAAAGGAGGGAGCAGTTTGTCAGCGATCTCTCTTCCCGGGTAGCGGAGACCGCCCCGAAGCTGCTACAGGTGGACAGTTACATACAGAGTGAATACGAAGGGCACAAGATAACGCTCATATGTAGTGGAGACCACGCGCATTTGAATGGAAACGTCTGGTGCATGCCTCAAGAACCAGAGGACCAGAAAGCTCTACAAAGCGAAAGACTTAGGCGGGCAGTAGAAACTAAGGTTCCTAAACTGACGAAGTACAAGGAGCAGCGTTTCAAAACCGCGCTCCTGCTTGAAGACGTTGCCGGTACTCTGAGAGGCAGTACGCTGAGAGGCTATGAAAGTTTAGAGGAAGTTGACTATGTCGTCGTTTTTGTATCGATCGAAGACAAGATGATTATCGGCAATGTGTGGAAGGAGAGGTCTGTTTGGTATTCGTCTGTCCCAGGTAATAGGAGATTCCTATTCCCTAGGGAACCTCAGACGGGTGGGCCACAGATTGAGCAGTGAGACGGTTTTGACTGGGTGCCGCACCTTTCGGATTTGGTTTTTGAAAGGTGCGGGTTTAGAGTCAACTTCATGGCGGGTGGCAAACAGGTTGACGGGTAGAGCAAGCCCTGGGTGCCGCATCCTTTGGCACTTGGTTTTTCAAAGGGTGCGAGTTTTGACTTTTCTTCTCCAGGGCAGCGGCGCTGCTACGCCCAGTAGTTACGGTCCAGCGTGCGGTACTGGATTGCCTCGCTGAGGTGCTTCGCCTCGATGTTTGCCGCCCCATCCAGATCCGCGATCGTCCGCGACACCTTCAAGATGCGGTCGTGCGCCCGCGCGGAAAGCCCCAACTTAACCACCGCATTCTCCAGCAGCTTTTCTCCCTCGGGCGAAATCGCGCAGTGCTTGCGAATCATCTTCGGCGCCATCTGCGCGTTGCAATAGGTCTTCTTCTCTCCCTTGAATCTTTCCAGTTGACGCGCCCCAGCGGCAATCACCCGCGCACGCACCGCGGCGGAATCCTCCGAAGACGATGGCGCCCGCAATTCCTTGTACTTCACCGCCGGCACTTCGATGTGAATGTCAATGCGGTCCAGCAGCGGCCCGGAAATCTTCGAGACGTAGCGCTGGATCATCGGCGGCGTGCAGTGGCATTCGCGCGTGGGATCCCCAAAATACCCGCAAGGGCACGGATTCATCGCCGCCGCCAGCATGAACCGCGAAGGAAACGTCACCGATATCGCCGCCCGCGCGATCGTTACCGAGCCGTCTTCCAGCGGCTGCCGCATCACTTCCAGCACATTGCGCTGGAACTCCGGCAGTTCGTCCAGGAACAGCACCCCGTTGTGCCCGAGCGATACTTCCCCCGGCCGCGGCATCGCGCCGCCCCCGATCAGCCCCGCATCGCTGATCGTGTGGTGCGGCGAGCGGAACGGCCGCGTCCCGATCAGCCCCTGGCTGTTTTCCAGCGTTCCCGCCACGCTGTGAATCCGCGTCGTTTCGATCGCCTCTTCCAGCGACATCGGCGGCAGGATCGTCGGGATGCGTTTGGCCAGCATCGTCTTTCCCGCGCCCGGCGGCCCGATAAACAAAATGTTGTGCCCGCCCGCGCACGCCACTTCCAGCGCTCGCTTGGCCGCCTGCTGCCCGTGCACATCCCGCAAGTCCACGGGATACTGCGCCGCCTCGTTCAGCATCTGCCGCGCATCCACCTTTACGGCCTTGAACGACTCCGGCGAATTCACCAGGTCCACGGCTTGCGGCAGCGACTTCAGCGCGTACACGTCAATCCCGTCCACCACGGCCGCTTCCCGCGCGTTCGTTTCCGGCACGGCCACCGCCGTCATCCCGTTGTCCCGCGCCGTAATCGCCGCCGAAAGCGCTCCCGCGCACCGATCGCACGCTGCCGTCCAGCGACAACTCGCCCAGGAACATCATCTTGTCCAGGGTCTTTCCGAAAAACTGTCCCTGGCAGCCCGCCAGCCCCAGCGCCATCGGCAAATCAAACGCCGATCCTTCTTTCCGCAGGTCCGCCGGCGCCAGGTTGATGGTCACGCCCTGCCCATAAGGAAACTCGTACCCGCAATTCCGCAGCGCGGACTTGATGCGCTCGCGGCTCTCCTTCACCGCGTTGTCCGGCAGGCCCACCACGTTGAAGTCCTGCATGCGCGCCGAGCCCACGTCCACCTCGACTTCCACGAGGTAGGCGTCAATCCCATACACCGACGCGCTGACTGTCTTGAAGAGCATGCTTTGACCTGGAGGGACGTTCCAGCCTGAGCATATATTAATTACTAACGATATGCCAGCGATACTGAGCGGCCGTGGCGACCCGCGCGCAAATCCCTGCGCTTCATGAACATGGCGTTAATTCTGCTGCTCTTTTGCACTTCCCCGCTGCAACTCTCCTTTACTCCGCTTCCCCGTGCCCTTATAGTGAGGTTGTTCCCGCTTTGCCATCTCTTTCGAAAAGAGGTTGACCTATGTTTGGTCTCATCGTTCTGGGCATCCTCGTTCTCCTGGTGATCCTTGGCATCTCGATGTACAACAGCCTCGTCCGGCTGAAGGTCACCTGCGACAACGCTTGGGCGGACATCGATGTGCAGCTCAAGCGCCGCTACGATCTCATCCCCAATCTCGTCGAAACCGTGAAGGGTTATGCCGCCCACGAAAAGGGCACCTTTGAAGCCGTCGTTAACGCGCGCAATCGCGCCATGACCGCCACCGGCCCCGCCGATAAGGCCGCGGCGGAAAACATGCTCACCGGCGCGCTGAAAAGCCTTTTTGCTCTCGCCGAGGCTTACCCGCAGCTCCGCGCCATTGAGAGCTTCACCTCGCTCCAGAATTCGCTCTCGCAGATTGAAGAAACCGTCCAGAACGCGCGCCGCTATTACAATGCCGTCGTTCGCGATCTCAACACCAAGATCCTGCAGTTTCCAACCAACATCATTGCGGGAATGATGAGTCTCAAGCAGCGCGAGTTCTTTGAAGTCTCCGCCGCCGCCGAGCGCGAAGCGCCCAAGGTCAGTTTCGGCAATCCGGCCGCGCCAACGGCCTGAGCACTAGGAAAGTTCACACATGATGACGCGTGCTATCTCCCTACGCAGGCTTTGCGCGCTCGCTTTGCTGCTCTTCGTTTTCGTGCCTGCTCATTTATTCGCGCAGGGCAGGCAGCTTCGCATCCGGAAATTCGATGCGGAAATCACCGTCACGCCGGACGCCAAGGTCGATGTCACCGAAAACATCACCTTCCAATTCAAGGGTGGTCCCTGGCACGGCGTCTACCGCACCATCCCTGTCGAATATGTCGGCCCGAGCGGCTTGAACTACAGCTTGTTTCTCGACGTCAGGAGCATCACCGACGGCAACGGCAATAAACTGAAATTCGAGTCCAGCCGCGAGCGCCAAAACCGCAAACTCAAAATCTTTATCCCCGACGCCGACAATTCCACCCAAACCGTCATCATCGACTACGTCGTCGAGCGATGCTTTGCGCTTCTTCGACGAATACGACGAGTTCTACTGGAATGTGACCGGAGATGAATGGGAGATCCCCATTGACGCCGCCGGCGCGCACATCGTTCTTCCTCCCGGCGCCTCCGGTATTCGCGCCAACGTCTTCACCGGCTCATTTCGCTCGAAGGGGCGCGAGGCCGCCGCGGAAGTCGCTGGTACCGGCGTGGACGTGACCACCACCGCGCCGCTGGGCATTCACGAGGGCCTCACCGTCGCCGTTGCTTTCGACAAGGGCGCCGTTCACGAGCCCACCGCCGCGGACAAGCTTTCTCTTTATCTCCGCAGCAATTGGGCGCTCTTCCTGCCTATCGTGGCCTTCGTCCTGATGTTCTGGTTGTGGTGGAACAAGGGTCGCGATCCGCGCCTCCGACCTATCGCCGCGCAATATGAGCCTCCCGATAAGCTCACTCCGGGCGAAGTCGGCACGCTGGTTGATAATTCCGTGGATATGCGGGACATCACCGCCTCCATCGTCGATCTCGCCGTGCGCGGCTATCTGGTCATCGAAGAGCAGCAGAAAGACCACTTGCTGGGCCTGACCCACAGCAAGGAATACGTCTTCCACCTGAAGAAATCCCGAACCGAATGGAGCACGCTGCAACCACACGAGCAGGCGCTTCTGAGCGGACTTTTCTCTGGGGGCAATGCCGGCGATTCCGTCTCCCTTTCCGAGCTGCACAATCGCTTCTACACCAGCCTTCCCGGCATTCGGAACGACCTCTTCGACTCTCTCGTCGAGCATGGTTACTACAACCGCCGCCCAGACAGCGTTCGTTCCGGCTATCTTGGTTTCGGCGTCGTTGCTGGTGTGATTCTCGTCTGGGGCGGCAGCGCCATCGCCCGCAATATGGGCATGGCCCCGCTCTCATTCATCGTCGCCGGCATTCTCACCGGCGTCATTATCTGCGGCTTTGGCTGGTTCATGCCCGCGCACACGCAAACGGGCGCTCGCGCTCTAGAGGGCGTTCTGGGCTTCGAGGATTTCTTGAATCACGTGGAAGCAGACCGCTTCAATCGCATGGTCAAAACGCCGGAAATGTTTGAGAAGTTTCTGCCCTTTGCTATGGCCCTTGGCGTGGAGAAAAATTGGAGCAACGCCTTCAAAAACATTTACACCCAGCCGCCGCAGTGGTACCAGGGCAACTTCGGCCCAGGCTTCTATCCTTACATGTTTGTCAGTAGCCTGAATTCGATGTCTTCGGTCGCCGGTTCCGCCATGGCCTCCGCGCCGCGCAGTTCGGGAGGCTCCGGTTTTGGAGGCGGTGGCGGCTTCTCGGGTGGCGGCTTCGGCGGCGGTGGCGGCGGCGGCTTCTAGCGTCAGGGCATGGCTTCACAGCTTGCGGAAAAACTCCGCAGTCTGAGTGGGTCGGGAGCTTTAGCTCCGACATTAAGTGCTTGCATACCAGTGGGCTTCAGAGTCTGTGTGATGACTCACTTTTTCGATGCTTTGACCACAATATATTGTAGAGAGTGAAATACCTCTTTCAATTCAGTCGTGGCAAAATACGAGTTCTCACACAGACTCTTCAGCCCCTGAGGAATGCTGCCTGACGTTTATCGCCTGCGCCTCAAACCGCCGTTGGTGTTTCCTCAGCGGACTCGTTTCGCGCCGCCCGGAATCGGAACTTGATCGTCTGTTCCCGGCGGCGTTCCTCTTCCATGTGCCGCGTTCGCGCCTTCAGCAAATCATCCAGCGAGACCATGCCCAGCAGCTTTCCCGTTTCCCGTTCCACCACCGGCAGCCGCGTCACGCCGTCTTCCGCCATGCGGTACACCACCTCGCGTAGCGTCTCGTCGGGAAACGCCTCGAAGGGATCCGCTTTCACCATCTCACCGACCTTCTGCTCAAGCACACCATCGCCGCCTTCCTTCGGCTCGCACAATTCTCTCAGCGTCAATACCCCGCGCAAGACCACATCCGGATCCACCACCGGCACCAACTCCTGCCCCGGCCTGTGATTGCCCGCCAGCGTCGCCTGCGCCTCCCGTAGCGTGCTGCTGGCCTGCAGCGCCACGATGTCGGTGCGCATCACTTCACGCACGTACAACAACTCCAGCGGATCCACGGCGTATTCCCGGCTCAGGTGGTAGCCGCGCCGCGCCACTTTCTCCGTCAGGATAGACCGCCGCAGCGTCAGCACCGTGAATCCGTGCGCAATCACGCTCCCCACCAGCAGCGGCAGGAACACGTTGGCGTCGTGCGTCAACTCAAACGCAAACACCACGCTCGTGAACGGCGACCTCATCGTGCCGCCTAAAATCGCTCCCATACTGATCAACGGCCAAAAGCCCGCCCCCTCGTTCGGCAGGAACATGGCTTCCAGCCCGCCCAGCGCTCCGCCCATCATCAGCAGCGGCGCCAACACCCCGCCCGAAGTGCCTGAGCCCAGCGACACCGCCCAAATAAACCATTTCACCAGCAGAACGCCCAGGATGACGCTCGTCGTCACATTTCCCTGCAGCAACGCGCCAATCGTGTCGTAACCCACGCCCAGCGCCTGCGGAAAAATCAATCCTCCCAGGCCAATCGCCAGCCCGCCCATCGCCGGCCACCACATCCAGTGGATTTTTAGCCGCTGGAATGCGTCTTCCGCCGCGTACACGGAAATTGTCAGCAACGCCGACAATCCCCCGGCCAAAATCCCTACGAGCGCGCAGCCCAGGAGTCCCCTCGGACCGATGAACAACGGGTGTTCCGGCACTGGAAACAGCGGCCCGAATCCCAGGATGTACCGCCGCGCCACCGCCGCCACCGCGCTCGCCAGTGCCACGGGAATCAAGCTCCGCGGTTTCCACTCGAACAGCAGCAGCTCCACCGCCAACAGCACGGCCGCCACCGGCGACGCAAATGTTGCCGAC
Organism: Candidatus Acidiferrales bacterium; assembly: GCA_963780785.1. GTDB lineage: Bacteria > Acidobacteriota > Terriglobia > Acidiferrales > UBA7541 > Acidiferrum. The sequence goes on along the minus strand of CAWADS010000046.1, from coordinate 72,289 downwards.
ATTCCTCCCGCGGCTCCCGCCACCAGCAGCGTCTTGCGTTCCGCGCTGGTCAAGTGAAACAGTTGCGCGATCATGGACCCGAACGCGCCGCCCGTCATGATGATCGGGCCTTCCGCGCCGAATGGTCCGCCCGACCCGATCGAAATCGCCGACGACAGCGGCTTCAGCAGCGCCACCTTCGGCTCCACGCGGCTCCCGTTAATCAGAATCGCCTCGATGGCCTCTGGAATGCCGTGGCCGCGGATTCGCTCGGAGCCGTATCGCGCCATCAATCCAATAATCAACGCGCCGCCAATCGGCACCAGCACGCTGAACAAGCCCAGATGATTGCCCGCCGGCGAAATCATCGCCGTGTTCCAGCGGCCAAAATAAAACAGGTTTGTGAACAGCCCGATCAGGCGCAGCAGCGCCAGCGCTACAAACGCGCACAACACGCCAATCACCATCGCCAGCAGCGAGATGGGAATCACGCGCAGTGTCGTGGTGAAATCGCCCAGTTCCTCATTGCGCTCGCGTCGGCGCAGTCGTGCGTTGCCGGGAGACAATTCCGCTTCCACTGCTCTCGTCACCTTGCCCTCAATTGTGCCTGGTTGATTTCTTCGCCCTTCGCCGCTTCCGCCCCGCTCGCTTGCCCTCCAGCAGCGCATCAATGGCCTCCACCAATGCCCGGCCATTCGATCGCAGCTCGATGATGCGCTGCTCCACCACTTGTTCCAGCAGTTTCTCCCCGCGCGGTTGCAGCGACACCAGCACTTGCCGCCGGTCTTCCCGGTCTCGTGTCCGCCGCACGTAGCCCCGCGCTTCCATGCGGTCGATCAGTTCCACTGTGCTGTGATGGCGGAGTGAAAGCCGCTCCGCCAGCGGCCGGATCGTGGCTTCCTGCCCCTCGGGCATCCCCCGGATCGCCAGCAGCAGAAGGTACTGTTGCGGCTCGAGGCCCGCCTGCAACGCCTTGGCATCGCCTTCCTGCAAAAATCGCCGTATCCGGTGGCGCAGCTCCGCCAGCGCCCGGTATTCCCCGTCTGTGATCTTCGCCGCCATGGATTCATTCTATCGTATCACGATATATGTTTCCAGTCGTTCCCTCACCCTGGCTTGGCCTGAACGCAACCCTCCTTGACCCCAGATTCGTCTTGTAAGGCGGCGGGCTTTCTATGGAGATTCTCTGTGTGGTATTGCCGGTGAGAATCGCGGGTTGCTAAGGGTGTGGAACCTGACGGCTTGGAAGGGCACCGCTGAACGGGCTACTGGAAAAGTAGCATCCCGTCATTCCGAACGGAGTCTGCGAAGTGAGGAATCCCTCTTCTCTTGGGTTTCCGCCGAAAAGAAATTCCTCGCTTCGTTCGGAATGAAGAGTCAAGCCACTGCCTCCGCAACTTCAACGCTCCGCTTGGAGCTTCTTCCGGAAAGCCTTCTGCATTTTGTAATGCTCGTAGCCGTGCCGTTCGTAAAATCCGTGCGCGCGTTCCCGGAGGACGTTCGACCTTACGGACATCCCCTTGCAGCGCTTCTTCCTCGCCCACTCTTCCGCTGCCTGCAGCAGGCTCCAACCCGCTCCCCGGCTGCGGACCCTTTCGTCCACCACCAGCCCATTCAATTCGGCGCGCCGCTCCACTTCCAACAACGGCGTCACGCTCACGTGCGCCCAACCCACCACTCCATTCGCACTCGTCTCCACCACGAAGCACGCCCCATTTTTCTCCCGCAGCGCCGATTTCAACCGCACGGCCATCTCGCGCGCAGTGGTGGGATAGCCGAGCTGGCCGGACAACTCCGCGATGCGCGCGGCATCGTCTTGGCGGGCCCGCCTGATCTTCACGGTATTCTCTTGCCTCGACATGGTTCTTCACGCGGTCTTGGGGTGCAATCGCCTCTGCACCGCGTCGCTTCGAAGTTCCCTCAGGGCATCCGCCGCGATCCAACGCGCCGCCCGCGTGTCTTGCCGGCGAATCCGCTCCGCACTTGCGATTGCCGCGCGGTTCAACCGCAGGTTCCGCTTCCCGATGCAACGCAAAGCCCAGTTCACCGCCTTGCGCACGAAATTCCGTTCGTCCCAGGCTTCACGTTCGATCGCCAGCAGGAACTTCCTGTAAATCGCGTCTCCCGCGCCTTTGTCGTGCACCGCCAAAAATGCCGCCAGGGCGAATCCCGCGCGCTTCTCAAACTCCTTCTTTCTCCGCGTCCACTCGAACGCCTTCTTCCAGGCCGGGGCCGCAAATACAAACAGGTGGCAGCAGCTGCCGTCGCAGACGTCCCAGTTGTCAAAGTCCTTCACCAAGCGGTCCATCTGCTTTGCGCTGACCTTCGCCGGCTCCGAGATCAGAACACCCAGAAGCCGCGCGTCGTGAATCCCCGTTTCCCACAATTCCTTCCCCAGCGGATGGTTCTTGCCGATCTTTTTTGTGAGCTCATCCAACTTGGGTTTGGATACGCCAAACACTTTCTTGGCGCGTATGCCGAACCGCGCCATGCCTGCGACGTTTTTCTTTTCGCCCAGCCGCTTCAATGCCGCTACGGCCTTTGCGGCAGTCCACTTCACCCCGACCCGGGCCAGCTTCCTGTTGCTGCTAGTTTCCTGACTCATAAATTCGCCGAAAAAGAGAAATTGTCATTCCGAGCGAAGCGAGGAATCTGCTTTTCTCCTGACTGTTGAAAACAAAAGCAGGTTGCTCAGGCCCTGCGCAGCGCGTGGCCCTCGGGATGACATGATGGGCTGCGATATTTTGAAAATAATTCTGATTTAGGATACTAGAACGCTTTGTCTGAATCGATGAGGATTGTGACCGGTCCTTCATTCACCAGCTCCACCGACATCATTGCCTGAAAGATGCCCGTCCCCACGTTCACTCCCAGGCCCCGCAACGCTTCGCAAAACTCTTCGTACAATTTCTTGGCTAACTCCGGCGGTGCGGCCGAGATAAAACTAGGCCGCCGCTGTCCCCGCGCGTCGCCGTAAAGCGTGAATTGCGACACCACCAACGCCTCGCCTTTCACGTCCAGCAGCGATCGGTTCATCTTTCCCTGCTCGTCTTCGAAGATCCGCAAGTTGCTCGCTTTTTCCGCCATCGCCGCCGCGACGGCCGAGGTGTCTTTTTTCCCCACCCCCAGCAGGATCATCAGCCCCGCGCCAATTTCTCCGGTAACCCGGCCTTCCATGGTCACCTTCGCCCGGCTTACCCTCTGCACCACCATGCGCATATTACTCTCGTAGGGGTGCAGCACTGCTGCACCCTTGTTGGCTAGGTTTCTACCTCAAATCTATCTCTCTTACTTCTTCACTTCCTGCTTCGCCGGCTTTCTCGGCAGCAACTCCGGCAATTGCGCCACGTTATAGCCAAACACCGCCAGCACTTCCGCGCCCTGCGTCAATTCATCCCACCTCACGCGGTCCAGCGTATCCGCCTGGGAGTGGTGCGTCTTATCGTAGTCCGCCGGATCCTGCACACACCAGAACCCCGGCACCCCCGCCTCATCAAACGGCACGTGGTCTTGTCCTCCCTCACTCCGCAGTGTGGGTTCCATTAAGCCCGCGGTTTCCGCCAGAGGATACATTACGCGATCAATCGTTTCTCTCACACTGTAATTTCCCATCAATCCGATCGTGAGCACCTTTCCGGTGCCCGTGTCGTGCACCAGCATCCCGGAAACTTTCGGGAGTTCCTCCTTGTGCGCCGCCACGTACGCCCGTGAGCCGTTCAAGCCCTGCTCCTCGCCGGTGAACAACACAAACCGGATCGTGCGCTTCGGCTTCACTCCTAGTTTCTGCAGCGCGCGCGCCGCCTCCAGCACCGCCGCTGATCCTGTGCCGTCGTCCGTCGCTCCCGTACCCAAGTCCCACGAGTCCAGATGCGCGCCCAGGATCACCATTTCGTCCGGCTTTTCCGTTCCGCGGATTTCCGCCACGGTGTTGTACACCTCCACGGATTTCCCGCTCAACGTGCCTTGGATGTTCAATTCCATCTCCACGGGCCCCGCCGCTTGCAACTGCCAGAGCAGCAAGTAGTCCTCGCGCGCCAGAAACGCCGCGGGCAAAGCCCCCGCCTGGTAATCCCGGCTGAGCGTCGTCATGTTCAGCAGCCCGTACATCTTCTCCGAACCAAACAGTAGCGCCAGGGCCTTTTCATCCTGAAGCAACTTAATCGCCGCTCTCCGCGTCGCCATAGACGTCCGGAAATCCACCGGCTTGTCTTGTTTCGCGTGCATCAGCGGCAGTGTCCCTTCTCCCCACGGCGTCAGCATCGGGTCAAGGGGCGGCTCCATTTCGCGCGGCTTTCCAAGCAGCACAATCTTCCCGCCCAGCATTCCCTTGTACTTCTCCAGGTCCTCCGGTTTTTCCGCTTCAATCGCGACCAAAAAACCTTTCACCGTTCCGTTTGTGCTTGGCGACCATCCAAATGTCGCCATCGTCAATTCGTGCAGTGTTGGCGACGTCACTCGCCCGCTTGCCGGTCCCCGTGTCCACGAGTTCGCGATGCTCCAAGGTTCCAGGTGCACATTCGCTAGCCCTAGCCCTCGGAACTGTTCCTCCGTCCAATGATTCGCCCGCTCCAATTGCGGCGATCCTGTAAGTCTCGGCCCGATCTGCGACGTCAGGAACGTCAAGTCGGACTTAAGTTGCTCCTTGTCTGCTTTCACCTGCTCCACGATTTTCTTGTCCATCTCCGTCGTGGGATCGGTCTTCGCCACCTCTTCCTTCGGCGTTTCGGCTTTCGCCGCTTCTGCCAGTGCGGGCGGTGGCATGGGCCTCCGCGACATCATCCCCGGCAACTCCGCGGTGTTGTAAGCCCAGGAGGCCAACACCTGCGCTCCTTGGATTAGGTCGTCTTTCCACGCTTTGTCGAATGTGTCCGACTGGCTATGATGTGTCCGCGGATATTCCGCCAGGTCCTGTGCGCACCAGAATCCCGGCACTCCCACCTCGTCAAACGACGCGCTGTCCGTGCCGTATTCCCGCGCCATGGTCGTTTCCAGCAGTTTCAAATCGTGCAGCGGCGCAATCTCCTGATCCACGGTTTCCCGCGCCTGGTAGTTGTCATGCAAGCCCAGCGCCAGCACCCGCCCCGTTCCGCTGTCGTGAATCAACGCGGCCGATATTTTGTCCAACTCGTTCTTGTGCGCCTTCACGTATTCCTTTGATCCGATCAGTCCCTGCTCCTCCCCCGTAAACAACACAAACCGGATCGTGCGCTTCGGTTTCAAATTGAGTTTTGCCAGCGCGCGCGCCGCTTCCAGCACGACCATTGACCCCGTTCCGTTGTCGGTCGTGCCCGTTCCCAAGTCCCAGGAGTCCAGGTGCCCGCCGAGGATCACCACTTCATCCGGCCTCTCTGTCCCCTTCAATTCCGCAACCGTGTTGTAAACCTCCACGGGGTTTTTGCTCAAAGTGTTCTTGATATCCAGCTCTACCTCCACCGGTCCCTTCTTCAGCATCCGAAAGATCATCCGGTAGCCTTCCCCGGTCACAAACGCCGACGGCAGCGGCCCCAACTCGAATGGCACGGTGGTGCCGCTCGTCATATTCAGCAGCCCGTGCGGCTTGCTGGAATCTCGCAGCACCGCAACGGCCCCTTCTTCCACCAGGAACTTCATCTGCGCGCGGATGTTGGCAAGGTATTTTTCATACGGGTCGGGTCCTATCGGCTGCCCCACCGGCGCAGGAGGTTCTTCCATGGGGTGATAGACTTCCGCGTTCCGGTCAATTGGTTTCGTCGGCGAAAGCGGCCGTGGTTCCTGTGCAATTACGATCGCTCCCCTCAGCTTCCCCTTAAATTTCGCGAAATCTTCCGGCTTCTTCGCATCGAAATACACCACCGGACCGTGCACTCTGCCTTTTGTGTCCGGTGCCCATGCCGAGGCGGCGATCGTCAGCGGATGCTCCGTGGGCGCCACGATCCGCGCCGTCGCTGTCCCGCGCACCCAGGCATGCGGAATCGAGTACGCCTCCAGGTGTACGTTCGTCAGCCCGTACTTCTGGAACATCTCCACGGTCCAATCGTTGGCCTGCTTCAGTTGTGGCGTGCCCGTCAACCTCGGGCCGATGCGGTCTGACAGGTACTCCAGGTTGTCCATCACTTCGCTGTGATCCCTGATTTCGCTCAGGATCTGCTGGTCCGTCGCCGCCAAAGAACTCGCGTCGTCCCCCGCCGCCCGAGCCGTCCATACCCTCATCCCGGCCAGCACCAGCAGCAATCCCGCCACAACCAACGTCTTCCGCTTCATCCTCATCCCTATCCTCCCAAACCTTTCATTCGCGAAACTCTTAGCAGCATCCGGCTCTCATCTCTTCTTCAGACGCCCTTCCACGTGCTTTCGTGTTTCTCTGCCATGTTCTTTCCCGCCCCGCGGCGCCTTTTGGCATTGCGGGCAAAAATAGCTGCTGCGCCCCGCCACGGTCAAGCGTTTGATCCGCGTCCTGCAGCGGAAGCAAGGTTTCCCCTCTCTTCCATACGCCCGATGATGCCGCTGATATTCTCCCGGCTGGCCCTCCGCGTCAAGAAAGTCCGCGATCGAGGATCCCCGCATCACAATCGCCCGCTCCAGGATGCCTTGCAGCGCGCGGTACAATTCTTTCACCTGCTCCTTTCGCAACCGCGTTCCCAATCGCTTCGGGTGAATCTTTGCTCTCCACAAGCTCTCGTCCGCGTAAATGTTTCCCACGCCGCGCAAAACGCTCTGATCCAGCAGCAGCGCCTTGATTCTCGCGCGCTTTCCACGAATTTTCGACGTGAATTCCTCGAGCCCCGCTTCCAGCGGATCCGCGCCGAATCGCCGCAGTTCCTCCTGCAACGATTCGCCCGCAAAATACGCCATCCTGCCAAATCGCCTCGGGTCCGTGTACCGCAATTCGCGCCCATCGTCCAGCAGCGCCACCACGTGCGTGTGCTTCGCGTATGGCTCGCCCGTGGGCTGCGGCCTCAACATGCCGGTCATCCCCAGGTGGACCAGCAGCGCGGATTCGCGGTCCGTTTCTTCTGCGTCTTCCTTCGGCGTCAGCCGCAGCAGCAGGAATTTGCCGTACCGCACCACGCCGTGAATGGCGCGTCCCGGCAATTCTTTTTCAATCTCCTCCGGATTATCAATAAAATCTGTCTTCCCCAGCGTGATGCTCAAGATTCGCCGGCCCGCGATTTGCCGCTGCAAGCCCCGCGCCACGGTTTCGACTTCAGGAAGTTCCGGCATCGACCTCTCGATCACTTAAACTATCACACCGCGCTATCTGCCTGTCTTTCTCCGCTCTCCATTCAATCGTGATACATTTCGTAGTTTGGAGGTCCCTGTGCCCATCTCTCGCTTCCGCTTTCTTTTGCTTCTCGCCCTTGTTTTTGCTCTTGGCTCTCCCACTTTCGCACGCAAACACGAAACCGGTTTCCTGGACCGTACCCTCGCCGTTCGTGGCGCCACCTATAAGTATCAGGTCTTTGTGCCGGACAACTGGTCCCCCAATCAGAAGTGGCCCATTATCCTCTTCCTTCACGGCGCCGGCGAACGCGGCACCGATGGCCTCATACAAACCCAGGTCGGCATCGCCACGGCCATCCGCAACGACCGCTCGCGTTTCCCTGCCCTCGTTGTCATGCCGCAGTGCCTGAAGGAACATAGTTGGAATAAGCCGGATATGGAAGAGGTCGCGCTTGCCGCTCTCGCCGCCACTTCGAAGGAATTCAAAGGCGATCCCAAACGCACCTATCTCACCGGTCTTTCCATGGGCGGCTACGGTAGCTGGGCGCTCGCCGCGGATCATCCCCACAAGTTTGCCGCAGTCGTCCCCATCTGCGGCGGCATTCTTACTCCCGATGACTCCCGCAAACATCCCGACTCCGACCGCATTCCCTATCTCGAAGCCGCAAAGAAAATCGGCACGAAGCTCCCCATCTGGGTCTTCCACGGCGATGCGGATCCGGCCGTTCCCGTCTCCGAATCCCGCCACATGGTCGAAGCCCTCAAGGCTGCCGGCGCCGACGTTCGCTACACCGAGTACCCCGGGGTCGGCCACAACTCCTGGGACAAAGCCTACGCCGATCCCGAGCTCATGACCTGGCTATTTTCCAAGTCTCTTTAGCGCAGCCCGAAGAACAGCTTTTCTTCTGAAATTCCGCACACCCGATGCTTTGCCTGGAGACGCACTCGGGCTCTGAATGTTTCTGGAACAGGTCACTTTTCGGTGGGCATCCCCGCCGCGACGCTTTACAGCAGCGGCACTCCCGGCATGGCCACGATTCCCGCCATCCTCAACAACTCCTGATACTCGTCGTCACTGATCGCCGAAATCAGCAGCCGCACGTTCTTCAGCAGCTTCATCTTCCTCACTGCGGGGTTCGCTCGCATTTCCGCCAGCGTCACCGGCCGCGGCAGCTTCTCGTACGCGCGCAAGTCCGCCACCAGGTTTTTCCCCTTGGGATCGTGCGGATCGGGATAGGGATCGCGCGTAACCTCCGCGATCGAATACAAGGAGCGCTCCGGCGTGGAGTGGTAGCACAGCACGCGGTCCCCCTTCTTCACGTGTTTCAGGGCACGTATCGCATCGGGCTTTGATTCCGCCCCCTGCCACATCTCTTTGCCTTTAACGAATAACGTGTCCCAGTGATAGTGATGCGGGTCGGCGCTGAAGATCCAGTATTGTCGGGTCTGCGAAGTTACAGTTGCCATCGGCACCAGATTCGGCTGAAATATACACGTGTGCAGGGCGAAAACCAAACAAAATATGAGGGATAGAGGGATTTTTCACACCTAAAACGCCAATGGCTTGGAATTTCGGCCAAGATGTCGACGCTAACTCTTTTATTTTCTTAAATTTAGCAGCTGGGGAGGACCATCGAGGAGCCTTCTTGCTCCCCCTCACGCCCTTTTGCTCCACTACACCTCAACGAAGATGTCTTCTCCGCGAACTTCCGTGCGGTAGCAGTCCACGCCGACTGCTGGATTCTGCACCGCTTTTCCGTTGGTCACGTCAAACTGCCACCCGTGCCATGGGCAGGTCAGTTCCTTGCCCTCCAGCACTCCTTGTCCCAGCGGCCCGCCGCGGTGCAGGCAAGTATTGTTAATCGCATAAATCCTTCCGCCGACATTCGCCAGCGCAATCGCTTTCCCTTCGACGTGGAATTCCCGCACCGTCCCCGCCGGTAACTCCGCCACCTTTGCCGTCCTCACGAATCCCATCTCCGCCTCGTCCCTCTCTACTCTTCAAAGCTCCCCTGACCGCTGGCCAACGTACCTAATCCTCCGGTCTTGCTTCCTGATCGCTGATTACGGATCGCTGGTCGCCAATAACGTCTCCCCGCTCACTTCTCAGCCGGCTCCGGCACCTGCGCCACCATCACGCTCTTCTTGAAATCCTCCACCATCTCCGGCCGCAGCCGCACTTCCGTGGGCCTCTTCGCCAGAGTCATATCATCGATTTTGTCTTGCAGCTTCAACAACGCGTAAAACAGTGCTTCCGGCCGCGGCGGACATCCCACCACGTACACATCCACCGGCACAATCCGGTCCACTCCCTGCAACACCGAATACGCGTTGAACGGCCCGCCTACGCTCGAGCACGCGCCCATCGAGATGCACCACTTGGGGTCCGGCATCTGCTGCCACACCCGCTGGATCACCTGCGCCATCTTCAGCGTTACCGTTCCCGACACAATCATCAAGTCCGCCTGCCGCGGTGATGGCCGGAACACCTCCGCCCCGAAGCGCGCCATGTCAAACCGTGACGTCGTCGACGCAATCATCTCAATGGCGCAGCATGCCAACCCAAACGTCAGCGGCCACAGCGAACTCTTTCTCGCCCAATTAAAGACGTAGTCCACCGACGTGATCAGGACGTTCTTCTCAAACCTTTGGTCTATAACACCCACGGGCCTCTCCGTTCTCAACCTCTCATCGCGGAGTATATCTCCCCGCTTCTCACCCCGTCAAAAACTCTCTCTTTCCCGTTTCTTTCGCGTTGTTTCCCAATCCGCATTGCTATTGCCTCGCCCCTTTGTTACATTTCCCGCAATTCGCCAATCGAAAGGAGATCCCGATGGCTTCGCCCACATTGTCTTCTGCGGCTCCCGGTAAACTCGATCTCGCCCTGCTCATCTTCCGCATCGCCGGCGCACTTGTCTTTCTCTACCACGGCAGTGCCATCCTCTTTGGCGCCTTTGGGGGCCCCGGCATTCATGGTTTCGCGGGCTTCATGCACACTCCGTTAATCGTCGGTTTCCTTGTAGGTCTGGCGCAATTCGCGGGTGGACTCGCTTTGCTCACGGGCGCCCTTGTCCGCGTCGGCGCTGTCTGCATCATGATCGTGATGGCCGGCGCGATCTTCCTGGTCCATCTTCCCCACGGCTTCAACCTTGCGGCCAATGGTATGGAGTACGCTCTTACGGAATTCCTGCTCGCCCTCGGCCTTTTTATCACCGGCGGGGGCTCCTACTCCCTGGCTGGCATTCTTCCCCCAGCCCTCCGCAAACTTTAGGGCCCCTTGCCGGGAAAAATTGTCGAGAATTGCTGAGTCGGAGAGACTTGGAGGGATGGGATTGTTCCAGTTTTTGCGCTCTTTGATTGGAAGGCCATTCGCGCAACCTCCCGCTGCGTTCCCTCACATAATCTTCACCGGCCCCAGATCTTCCTTCATTGTCTGGAACGCCTTCGTTGTCTTTTTCATGTCCCCCCATGAATTGTCCGGATATTCCCGCATCAACTGAATCGTCAGGAAGCTGCCGCGGATCAGGCTCGAATCATGATTCGACCACAACTTGCTGGTGCTGCGATCCCCGTATCGGTCGATGATGATCCGCGAAAAATTCGGCGCCTCCCGCGGATCGTACCCGTGCTCAATCATGTTCTGCAGCCCCAGCCGGTCGGCCTGGTTTTCCAGTTCCCGCTGGTGGCCATTCACCGCGGAAGCGATTCCCACTTCCGCCATAAAGATCCCCAGGTTGCCGATGAACGCTCCGGCGGCGATTCCCGCAATCGTCAATCCCACGCGCGAACCCCGCGTCTCGTCCATCTCCCGTTTATAGTGAGCCTGCAGCACGTGCGCCATTTCGTGGCTCAGCACAAACGCAAGTTGCGCCTCATTTTCCACCACCCCCAGCAGGCCCGTGTTGATCAAGAGTGTGCCGTCCGGCAGGGAAGCTGCGTTGATGGATGGATCTTCAATCACGAAAAACCGAAACTCAATCGGCCGGCTCGTGCCTTCCGCGCCTGCCGGCAACAACGAATCCCCCATGTGCGAGACATACTCCTGCACGCTCCTTTCGGCCAGCAGCTTCAATCGCCCGCGTACCTTTTTGCCCTCCCGGAACTCCAGAATATCAATCCCCGTCTGCGGATCTTTCGCCCGCGCCACTTCCAGGTCATGCGGCATTTTGTACGCATCTGCCGCGGCGGGCGGTCCCAGCTCCAGTTGCTCTGCTTCCAGCTTCCCGTCTTTCCTTTGAATACCTGTGTAATTGACGTGGCATGCCGCAAGTTTTCCGTTTACTGCCGCCGTTTTCGCTCCTGCCGCCTTGTCCGGGTCCCACTCCCGCTTCGCGGTGGGGCTCACTTCCAGCCAGTAACCATCCAGCTTGAGTTCGCCCGCCTCTCCCGCGGCGATCTTGCTCGCGTCCGCCGGCTCCTCCTGCAAATAGGCCTTGCCGTGTATTTTCTTTCCGCTTTCCCGCAGATCAATGGTGATCTTTTCCGCAAAGAATTTGTGCTTGTCCAGCCATTGCCCCTCGGTGTCAACCAACGTGCCGACGGTGATTTCTTCCGCCTTCATGGGGTGCTCGCCCGTGGCATCCTGCCCCAGTATGCGGCTCGCCGGCGTTATTTCCAGCCGGTCATCGAGGATCAACAACGTACCGTCAACTGCTCTGCCCGTGACGTACCCACGCAGCTTCACCTTCGATCCCGCCATCAGCGCCTTCGGCCACAGCATCGCCAGCGCCGCCAGCACAAATATCGCCACCAGCCTCGCTCCTGCCGCATTTTTTCGTCTGGCCCGCCGTGCCCTATCCTCTTCCATACCCCGCTCCGCTCTACTTTGCCTGGGCTTTCAGCGCCCCTTTCATGTCCTTAACGATCTGTTGCGCGGCAAATTTCGCCATGGTCTTCTCGTCCCACCTCGGGTCAATCTTCACCCGGAGGTGCACTACGCCCAGGTGTTGATTGTCGCTCCTCCTCAACACATCCGCGTCCATTTTCAGGCTGCGCATTCCCGCTCCAAACCCAATCAGCGCGCTTTTCACCACGCTGCCTTTTTTGTATTCCGTGAATGTTCCGGTGATCACGATGGATTGCGGCGCGTCGGCGTCGTCCACTGTTTCTCCCTCCCCGATCACTTCGCCTGCCAGCTTTGCTTTCTTCAGCTCCTCGCGGAGTTCCGCATAAAAATAATCGCCAAACGCCGGTGACAGCTCAACACCCTCCGCCTGCGTAAAATGCTTGGCCTCCGCCGTCTTGAACTGCGGCGTCCCATCTTTCTCTTTCGCCGCTGCGGCCGAACAAGCCAGCAGCAACGCAATCATCAGCAAACCGATCCGGTTTCGCATTGGGTACCCTCCTTATCCACGTGAACTCTTCAGTGGCCCATGGATGAAGCTCTTTCGCCTCGCGCGGCTGCTTACGGACTGGGTGTAGCCGCCGGCGCAGCGTCCGTCATCTTCCGCAGCGCTCCGACCGCATCTTTCAACTGCTGCCCGCGCAGAAAATTCCGCACCGCATCCCTCAATGACTCCTCCACGTCGTCTTGCACATTCTTCTGGATGTTTTTCTTCAGTACCGCCGCTTTGGCGATCGAGGTACCTGCCGCCTTCACTTCCTGCGACTCTCCACTTTTGAGATTCTTCACCATCGCCGTGAATTCCACCTTGCCAAAAAAATCGAGCTGCGATCCTTGCGCCAGTCCGAATTGGAACAAGTAAACCTTCAGCACCAGATCCGCCGAATTCGCATCCGTGGCCAGCAGGTTCGCTGCCCGCAACGACTCTTCCAGCGCCTCGCGGACGATTGCCGTGGGCTGCCGGTCCAGAAAAATTCCGCCGCGCTCCTTCAGCACCAGCATCGGCTGTGGATTCCCGGAACGGTCGATCACATCGCTGATCCAGAACTTCGGCGGGTTCGCAAACTTCTGTGCCGGCACCGGATCACCCAGGCGCACGCTGATCGTGTTTTCAGGTTTTGGTTTCGGATCTTGTCCCGCTGCCGAAGTGCGGAGCATCAGAAAAAACGTGGCGAGAATCAGGCTGACAGTGAATCGTGTCGCTGAGGTCATGGGCACCTCCATTTGCGTCCTGCAAGCGCAGCCCAACCTTGCAGGTTGTTCACCTCGTGGCTGTCCTGCCGGCAGTGGAAACCGGATTCCAGACGACCCCTTACGGCTTAAGCCTAACACCCTTTAGTCTTGTCGCAATCGATTACGCTCCCCCTGCTGCCAGGGTGCCCTCTTGCCTCTTTGATGCCCCGTTCCCGGCCTCTCTTGCGTGCAAAGCTGCCCCATTCGCGTGATTCCTGTCACATCTTCTCCGCCCGCTCTTCACTACGATTCCCGCAAGATCTCAGGCGTCGGTTGGCCTGTCTTTTTGTTTTTTTCTCATTTGCCGGCTTCTGGATCCGTTCCATCACCTTCGGGCGCCTTTCTGTGAGGCGTGCCCTGCCTCGGCGCGCTTCACCTGAGGTTCAGGCCATGTCCAAACGCAGTGCCCTCACGCGACGCCGCTTCCTGCAAGTCGCAGCCACCGCTGCTGCTTCTTCCGTGTTGATCTCCTGCGGTCGCCACGCCGGTCCGTGGCGCTTCTTTACCCCCGGCGAGGCGCACAGCATCGAAGCTCTCTGCGAACAGATTATTCCCGCCGATCAGGATCCCGGTGCCGCGTGGGCTGGCACGATCTACTACATTGATTCCCAACTCGTCAGCCACTTCCGCAAACTCCAATCCGCCTACCGCAGCGGTGTCGCGGCACTCGATACTGCATGCCGTGCCGCACATGGCCAGCCGTTCGCTGATCTTCCTTTCGATACGCAAACCACCTTCCTCAATCGACTCCCCGCTTCACTGCAGCCCTTCTTCGACATGGTCATCGCACACACCATGCAAGGCTTCTACGGCGATGCCCGCCACAACGGAAATCGCGATGCCGTCAGTTGGCGCATGCTCGGTATTCCCGTGATTCCCATCCGCGGCCGCGACCACTACGAATTCCCCAGGAAAGGCTGACGCCGCCCCATGTCTTTGCCACGCGTGAACGCCGTCGTGATCGGAGCGGGAGCCGGGGGCGGCGTTGTCGCCAAGGAACTCTGCGAAGCGGGCCTTCGTGTTGCGCTCCTCGAGCGCGGCCGCCGGTACACCGCCAACGATTGCCGCAAGGATGATCTCCGCAACCAGCGCACCTCCATCCTTGGCAACAACTCCGGGCCCGACGACGAGCGCAACCCCCGCGTCTTCGTGGACCGCGACGCCCACCGCCACGTCGTTCTTCCCAGCGAAGGCGGCTACAGCAACAACGCCGCTTGCATCGGCGGCGGCACGCTCACCTACGGCGCCATGGCCTGGCGTTACCAGCCGAAAGATTTCCGCATGCGCTCCACCTACGGCGCGCCAGAAGGCAGCACCCTCGACGATTGGCCCATCAGCTACGACGATCTCGCGCCGTTCTACGAAAAAGCCGAATATGAAATCGGCGTGTCCGGCGATGTCACCAACGATCCCTTCAAAGGTCCGCGCGCCAGGCCGCTCCCGATGCCGCCTCTCTCTCCCACGCGCGAGTATGAAATCCTCAAGCCCGCCGCGCTGCGACTCGGCCTCCATCCTTTCGATCTGCCCATGCTCCGCAACAGCGTTCCTTACAACGGCCGCCCTCCCTGCATGCGTTGCCGCTGGTGCGTGGGTTTCGTTTGTGAAGTGGACGCCAAGTGCGGCACTCACAATACCGTCATTCCTCGCGCCCTCGCCACCGGCCTTTGCGATTTGCGGCTCGGCTGCATGGTTAAGGAAATCCTCACCACCGATCAGGGCAAAATCACCGGTGTTTCGTATTTCGACGCGCACGACCGTCTTCAGGAGCAGCCTGCCGATCTCGTCATCGTGTCCGGCGCCGCCATCGAATCCGCGCGTCTCCTGCTCAATTCCAAAAGCAAACTCTTCCCCAACGGCCTGGGCAACCGCTTCGATTGGGTCGGCCGCAATCTTCAAGGCCACGCCTATTCCGGTGCAACAGGCCTGTTTGATTTCGACACTTACGACGACGTCGGTCCCGGCGCCAACATCGCCATCTGCGATTACAACCACGGCAATCCTGGTCTGCGCGGCGGCGCCATGCTCGCCAATGAATTCATTCGCCTGCCTTACCAGGCCGTGGACATGCCGCCGAATGGCATTCGTTGGGGCAAAGCCCACAAGGATTTCATGCGCAAGGCTTATCGCCGCACCATCAAAATCATGGGACCCACGCAGGAAATGCCGGTCTTCGATTCCCGCGTGCAACTCGATCCCTCGGTCAAGGATTTTTGGGGCATGCCGGTGGCGCAGCTCTCCGGCTACCAGCACCCGCACACCTTGGAAATTGCTGGCGTCATGGCCACGAAGGCGGAGGCCTGGCTCAAGGAGGCCGGGGCCATCCAGACCTGGCGAATGTTCCTGGCAACGGCATCAGCGGCGGCCAGCATCAGGCGGGGACCTGCCGCATGGGCAGCGATCCCAAAACCTCCGTGGTTGATTCCTGGTGCCGCGTCCACGATACCGACAATCTGTACGTGATTGACGGCAGCGTCCATATCACCAACGGCGGTTTCAATCCCGTCCTCACCATTCTTGCCAACGCTTACCGCGCTTCCGCGCACCTTGTGCAATCCTGGAAAGGAAAAGTCTAGCCATGGCTTTTCTCCGCTCCCGCCTGGCTCTTCTTGCTGTCGCCATCGGCGTTCTGATTGTTCTCGGCATTCCCGCTGCCAGCCTATACTATGAATATTCCGCCGGAGAATCCTGCGCCCGGTGTCACGAAATCCGCTCGGAACACTCTTCCTGGCAAACCTCGAGTCACCGCGCCGTCGCATGCGGCGCGTGCCATGGCGAGATTCTCACATTTGATCCCGGCTTCCACTTGGGCAACGCTCGCCGCCTCGTCCAGCACATTCGCGGTGCTTACCGTGATCCCATTCGTCTCCGCAATTTGGATGTCAACGCTATGGTCGGCCGCTGCCAGAAATGCCATCAGCAGGAAGCCGCGCAGTGGCGGAACGGCCCGCACGGCATCACCTACGAAACTGTTTTCCTCGATCAAAAGCACAACCGCAGCCGCCTTTTGATGGACGATTGTCTTCGCTGCCACGGCATGTTTTTTGATGGCGGCATCCGCGAACTCGTCGCGCCGCTGAATATCGAAGGTCCCTGGAAGCTCTTGCCAGCTTCCGTCGTTCATCAACCAGTCATCCCTTGCCTCACGTGCCACGCCATGCACCGCAGCGGCGACCTGCTTTACAAAGATGACGACAGTGATTCCAACGCCAAATCGGCCGGCCGCGAAGAACTCTATCGACCTTCCCTCGGCTTCTTCGATCGCCGCGAACGCGCCAATTTCTCCGTCGCTCTCTTACCGTT
This sequence comes from Candidatus Acidiferrales bacterium, assembly GCA_963780785.1. Lineage (GTDB taxonomy): Bacteria > Acidobacteriota > Terriglobia > Acidiferrales > UBA7541 > Acidiferrum. Next base: position 55,734 of record CAWADS010000046.1, on the reverse strand, counting down.
GCCTGTGATGTTTGATTCTGGCCGCCCTGTGAAGATCAGCCCCGATCCCCGCCAGTCTCTCTGTTATCAGTGCCACGCGCCCCTCGCCAGCATGGAAGTGCATTCTGGCGACGACCGCACGCCCGTCGGCGTCCATGAAGGTCTCAGTTGTTTAGCGTGTCATCAGAAACACGGCCAGCACACCCGCGCGTCCTGCTCCACCTGCCATCCGCGCCTCTCCAATTGCGGCCTCGATGTCGAAAAAATGGACACCACCTTTGCCTCTACCAAGAGCCCTCACAACATTCACTTCGTCAAATGCCTCGATTGCCATCCCAAAGGCATTCCCAAGAAACGCTCCGCCTCCACCCGCTCCTCTGCTTCACTCTAACAGCCCGCTGAAAAATCTTTTCTACTTAGGCGGCCGGGGTTTCAACCACTGAGGGCAACATGGCGCACGATCGTAGGCTCACTTCGCCGATGGGTCTTTAAATTGTCTGGCAAGCGTCGGCCAGTACCCTGTGGGCCGTAGCCGCTGCAAAATCTCCACGAAATACGCGTCCGGGCCAATCAGCACGCGCGTGCGGCGTCGCTCCACGGCGCGCAGTATCTTGGCCGCCGCCACTTCCGGACTCGTTCGCGTGATGCGACGGAACCGGTTCAGACTCTGCTGACGCAGGCCCTCGCCCGCGTTCTGTCCCAGCCGCGCCTGATTCGCAATCGCTGTCCGCACAAACCCCGGATGCACGGTGGTCACAAAAACGTTTGTGCCGGCCAGTTCGTGCTGCAGCGATTCCGTAAATCCCCGTACCGCGAACTTGCTCGCGCAGTACGCGCTTTGCCCGATCGCGCCCACAAATCCCAGCAGGCTGGACGTGTTCACGATGTGCGCGCGTTTCTCCTTCTTCAGCAGCGGCAGGAAAAAGTGCACGCCGTGAATCACGCCCCAGAAATTCACGTCCATCAGCCAGCGGAAATCTTCCAGCGAAAGCTCCTCGAAGTTTCCCAGCAGCGCCACTCCTGCATTGTTGAACACCACCGACGCTCGCCCGTGCTGCGCCTCCACTTCCTCCGCGAACGCCTTCACGCTCGCCGTATCGCTCACGTCCACGCGGTGCTGCGTTACCTTTCCGCGAGCGTTGCCCAGCAGCGCCGCCGTCTCCGCCAGCCCTTTCTCGTCTACGTCCGATAACGCCAGTGATGCTCCCATCGCCCCCAATTGTTGCGCCAGGCAGCGCCCCATCCCCGAACCCGCGCCCGTAATCACCGCCACACTTTCGCTCAAAAATGACATCCGCGCACCTGCATCTCCTGCTTTGCCGCAAATCTTACCCTGCTTTAACGTCCATCGGATGTGCCACGCGCACCTGATTTCGCCCGGCGCGTTTTGCCTCGTACAGCATCTGGTCCGCCTGGCGCACCAGCACCGAAAAATCCTGCACATCCTTGCCCTGAAATCCCGCCACGCCAAAACTCGCCGTCACTCCCACGCTCTGCCCCGCCAGCGGAAACGACAGCGCCGCAAACTGTTCCCGGAAGCGGTTCACCGTCGCTTGCACATCTTCTGGATCCACGTGCGTGACCACCAGCAGAAACTCGTCGCCGCCCAGGCGCCCGGAAATGTCCGAAGCGCGCGTGTTCTTCTTCAATCCTTCCGCGAATGTCTTCAGCACCGCGTCGCCCGCGTCGTGCCCGAACGTGTCGTTGATGTTCTTGAAGTTATCGATGTCGCCGATCACCACCCACAGCGAGTAGCCGTGCCGCGCCGCCCCGCGCAATTGCTTGGACGCCCAGTCCTCGATGGCCCGCCGGTTCGGCAAACCCGTCAAGGGATCCGTGCGCGCCGCCTGTTCCAGCTTCTCGTTCTTCGCCGCAAGCTCGCGGTTCAGGTCCACGATCCGTCTTCCCACGCCGATCCGCGCCAGCATTTCCCCGGGATCGAACGGCTTCGTCAGGTAATCGTCCGCGCCCGCTTGCAGCCCTTTCACCACGTTGTCCTTTTCCGTTTTGCTGGTCATCAGGATCACGTAAGTGTACGGTTGCGTCTTATCCGCGCGAATGCGCTGGCACAATTCCGGCCCCGAAATATCGGGCATCATCCAGTCCGTAATCACGATACACGGCGCGTGCTCCTCGAACATGCGCAGCGCTTCTTCGCCGTTGCGCGCAAACAGCAGCGAATACGGCTCGTCGCACAGCACCTGCTCGACGAGTTTCCGGTACACCGGCGAATCGTCAACCACCAGCACTTGATATTTTGAGGCAAAGGCGCTCATGCAATGTTCGCCGCGCGAAGCTCCGTCCGCGCGCAAGTTCACCTGATTACTCTGGAGCGTGCTTCCTTCCAATTTAGCAGGGAGTTTTCAACCGGCGCGTGATGGCCCGCGCGTTTTGCGCGAAAGAGGCAATATCAAATGCGCTTTTGTTGGCCGCCAAATTCTAGGGCCATCTCGTAGGCGGCTCCTGGGAGGGCACGGCTTCAGCCGTGCCGAAACGCTCCACAAATTCCGGGGTTTTAACCCCTGAGGTCCGCGGGAAGGTCGCTCGAATCATCTACGCAAAGGGGCTTCTCGCCTCAGTTTTTCTTTCCGTAAACCAGCAACGCCCCTTCGGCCTTGAAGGCCTTCAGTTGCGCGGCGTCGCGGAACCACCGGCCCGTATACGTTTCGGGTGAAGGCGAAGGATCGGCCACGCGCTCGTGCGCAATCTCCTCGAATCCGGCTTCGCCAAACAGCCCGCTCCACTCCTCCGCCGAAAGCAGCTTCGTCGCCACCGCCAGCAACGGGCCCCACTGGTGGCAATGCGGGTTATCGCGGTAGTAGTTGATCAGAATCCACGCCGTGCCGCCGGGCCGCAGCACGCGAAACATCTCCTTCACGCCCTTGCCGGGCTCGGGCCAGTAATACGCGGACTCCACCGAAATCGCGTGCGTGAAGAAGTTCGGCTCCCAGGGAATCTCGCCCACTTCGCCGGTTACGTACAGCACGTGGTCGTGTTCCACGCTGCCCCGCCGCGCCACGCGGATCATCTCATCGGAAATATCCATTCCGACGACGCGCCCCTCCGGCACCATCCGCGCGAGCCGCCGCGAAAGCCAGCCCGCGCCGCAGCCCACGTCGAGCACGTTGTCCGCCGGCTCCAGCCGCATCTTCTCGAGCACCGGCAGCGTGATCGGCAGGTGGTCTTCTTCCATGCCGTCGCCGCGCCCCGCTTCCGCCCAGCGGTTAAACTCGTCGCGCAAATTTTGTGTGTTGGATTCGGTCATCGTCCTACAGCGTCTCATGAATGCTTCTTTGGAGGTGGGAGCTTCAGCTCACTTCGTAGATCCTCGAAGGATTCGGGCTTTAGACCCTGGGACTTTCGCTCAAGTCCGAAGCGCTTTCCGCAGGAAACTCTTCGCTTGGCCCGCTCGATTCCTTCTCCGAGCTGCCTTGCAATGACCTCAGAGTATCAAACCGTCCGGCCACACGCAGTGCAGAAGTGCGCGCCCGGACAGGCAAACGTGCCGCACTGGCAGCAGAACCGTCCGCCGGCCGGCACCGCGACCAGCCTCAACGGACTATACGGCTCCGCCGTGCAGGCCCACACCAGCGCAATCACCCAGCCGATCACCGTCCATCCCAGGAACACGTTGAGCAGGATGATTCCCGCGGCGTCGCGCTTATCTCGCCCAATGATGGTCGGCAGGAAATACAGAATAACCAGGAAAAGCAGGGTCAGCACAGTGCACCCCTTTCGCTTCGACCTCGGCGCGGCAGACACCCCTGCGCGCCTCTCCTCAATAATACGCATCCCCCTCTCAAAATGTTTCCCGCGCCTGTGTGCACGCCTCTTCTCGCTCTTGGAGGGCACGACTTCAGTCGTGCCGTAAACACACCCCAAGATTCGTCATCCCGACCGGAGCGGCCCGATTTTCTCTTGCGCGCCGAATTATGGCGCGTCGGGCCGCGGAGTGGAGGGATCTCTCTGCCTCCCCAGGAGGTCGGACATTCATGTCCGACAATCCGCCGCCGACAAAGCGGGCTTCGGCCCCTGAAGACTCCTCTCCGCACCCATAAAACAGCAAGCCCCGAACGCTCTTTCTCAAAGCATTCGGGGCCACGCCGGTTTGCTTGCCACACGGATACAACTTTTACTTTGGCATCACTTCGCGCGCCAACTTGCTCATCACCACTTCGCGTATCTCACTACGTTTCTTCGCCGCGTCCAGCATGGCCTCTCGTGAGCCGTAATGCTTTGTGGAGATGGTCGCGGCTTTGGCGTCCACCTGGTCGAGCGCAGCATAGTTTGGAAAAAGAATACCAACGGCAACGTCCCAGTCGTCCGGGCGATCGGTGGTGAGGTTCGTCCAGACTTTGTAATCGCTGATCATCCCTGCCTTCTTGTACTCTTCAAACAACGGCTTCATGTTCTCGCGAATATCTTTCCAGAACGCGTCGCCCTGACCGGGCTTGAGGTGGTAGTAGGTGACGCGCCACACCGGCCCGACGTCATAGTTTGGACTTTGCGCATAGCTAGGAAGCGCGCTCAGCAACATCACAACAAACAGAGTGGCCCATAGAACTTTTCTCATGTATTCTCCTGAATTTTCTGAAGATGATTGTGTTTGGCCCAGGTCTAGGCCCCGAAGGGCAGGCGCGAGTCTACATGCCGCATCATCTTCCGTCAATGGGAATGGCCTTTCTGGCCGCCCCGCGGTCTCAGCGCCAGAGGCGCGCCACGGTTTTTCCTTGTCTTTGTAGCGGCCACCTTCAGGTGGCCATCCCCTTTCGCGGCGCTCCGAAGTGAAAATGTCGGCGCGCCGACATTCTCGTTCCGGGAAAGGACCACCGCAGTTCGGCGCGGAAAAGAAAAGACTGCGGAGAGATTCCTCGGCGCGAGGACTCCGCTCGGAATGACGGAAGTGGGTCAGGCGACAGATTGGGGGTCTCTGCGCCCTGTAGGCCACCGCGCGCCGGAGCCGTTTTTCAATTTCGTTTTTCGAGTTTCGCGCTTCGGGACGCCGCCCCTGCTCGCCACTCGCCACTGCCGTTATCTGTTATGCTATCTGGCGGTCCACTCCCTTGCCCCGAGCGCGTCCTGCGGGGTCGCACCCACGGAAGCACCGCAAATTTTTCATGGAAAGGCCATTCCAACCATGAGCACAACTGCACCTATACGCGCCGTCAAGCGCGCTTTCAATTTCAACGCCGGGCCCGCCGCTTTGCCGCTGCCCGTGCTGGAGCGTATCCGCGAGGAGTTGCTGGACTATCGCGGCACCGGCATGTCTGTGATGGAACTTTCGCACCGTTCCGCGGAATTTGAGGCCATCAACAACGCCGCTGAGCAGAACCTGCGCAGGCTCCTGGCCATCCCCGAAGAGTACGCGGTGATCTTCGTGCAAGGCGGGGGCAGCATGCAGTTCACCATGGTGCCGATGAACCTGTGCCTGCCGGGCAAGCCGGTGGATGTGCTGCACACGGGCGCGTGGACGGCGAAGGCCATCGGCGAATTGAAGAAGGGCGTGCTGCACAATATCGCCGCGTCCACGGAAGCGGAGAAGTTTGCGCGGCTGCCGCGGCGCGAAGAGATCAAGCTCTCGCCCGACGCTTCCTACACTTACATTTGCAGCAACAACACCATCGAGGGCACGCAGTACACGGAGCTGCCCGCTACGGCGGCGCCGCTGGTGGCGGACATGTCCAGCGACATCGCTTCGCGGCCCATGGACGTTTCCAAGTTTGGGCTGATCTTCGCCGGGGCGCAGAAGAATCTTGGCCCCAGCGGCGTGACCCTGGTCATCGTGCGCAAGGACCTGGCGGAGCGCGCGGACAAGAATCTGCCTTCGCTGCTGCAGTACCGCACGCACATCAAGGAAAAATCGCTGTACCACACGCCGCCGACGTTCGCGGTGTACGTCCTGGGCCTGGTGACCGAATGGATCGCGGCCGAAGGCGGACTGGCCGGGATGCAGAAACGCAACGAAGCCAAGGCCAAGCTTCTTTATCACACCATCGAGGACAGCAACGGCTTCTACCGCTGCCCCGTGGAGAAAGCTTCGCGTTCGCTGATGAACGTGGTGTTCCGCGTGGCGGGCGGCGATGAGGCCGTCGAAAAACAATTTGCCAAGGACGCCACCGCCGCGCGCCTGATCGGCACGCCCGGACATCGCTCGGTGGGCGGCATGCGCATCTCGCTGTACAATGCCGTGGGGCTCGACGCCGTCGAAGCCCTGACGGAATTCATGCGCGAATTCCAGCGCACCCGCGCTTAATCCCGGCGCGCGGATTTTCATCCGCGCGCGTTTTGCCGCCGCTAGCCGATCGGAGGAATGATGAACCTCTACTCCAATGTTCTGTTCGTGCACATCCTCAGCGCCCTCGGGCTGTTCCTCGGCTACGGCCTGGAGTGGACCGTGAGCGCGCTGCTGCACCATTCCAGCACCACGGATCAGGCGCGCGCGTGGCTGCGCGTGTACCGCGTTTCGCCTCCCGTGACCGGGGCGGCGCTGGCGGTGCTGATCCTTTCCGGCGGCTGGCTGGCTGCGCTGACCGGCGGGATGAAACAAGACTGGCTGATCGTTTCCGTGGCGGGGATCGTGGTGGCGCTGCTGATCGGCTTCGCGCTGATATTACCGCGCGTGCAGGCAATGCGCGGGGCGCTGCCGGAAGGGAACCTGCCGCTTACGCCGGAGGCTCTGCTGCAATTGCAGAGCGCGGTGCTGCCGACGCTGATTCGCGTGCGCGTGCTGCTGGCTGCGGGAATTGTGTACCTGATGACCGCGAAGCCGGCGCTTGGCGCTTCCGTGATTGTGTTGGTGGCGTCGATGGTGCTGGGCGTTCTGTTGTCTGTGACGTTGTGGTCGCGCGGGTCGGCCAAGAGCGCAGCTGCGTAGGGTGCCGCTCCAGAAATAGGCTGAAAGTCTTCGGCAGGCTTCAGGGGCTAAAGCCCCTCGAAGGAAGACGCTTTACGCCGGGGCTGAAGCCCCGGCCTCCTGTAGAGAAACAAAAGAACCTTCAGGGGCAGGGCACGAGCCGTTGCGCGAACCCCGACATTCGCAAAAACAAAAAGGGCGGGATTGCTCCCGCCCGTTTGACGATTTTCGCGTTTCTCGTTCCGGCGCGCACCGCGCGAATTAAACCAGATCGAAGAGGAGCACTTCGGCGTCCTGCACACCGGCTAATTCGATGGAATGCTCTTCGGAAATGGCCGCGCCGTCTCCGGCTTCCAGCGTCTGGCCATTCAGCGTGACGCTGCCGCGCGCGACTTGCACATACGCGTGGCGCTGCGGTTTCAGCTCGTGCTTGACCGTTTCGCCCGGCGCCAGCACGGTGGCGAAGAGTTCGTTATCCTGGCGGATCTTCACCGAGCCTTCGCGGCCGTCCGGCGAAACCACCAAGCGCAGCTTGCCGCGCTTGTCCGCTTCCGCAAAGTGTTTCTGGCCGTACGCGGGCTTGTGGCCCTTGTGGTCCGGGAACATCCAGATCTGGTAAAGGTGCACGGTTTCCGTTTCGGAAGCGTTGAACTCGCTGTGCGAAACGCCCGTTCCCGCGCTCATATATTGCACATCACCGGGGCGGATCACGGAGCCATTGCCCATACTGTCGCGGTGCTGGAGCGCGCCTTCCAGGACGTAGGTGACGATTTCCATGTCGCGGTGCGGATGCGTGGGAAAGCCCGCGCCGCCGGCGACGCGGTCATCGTTCATGACGCGCAGGGTGCGAAACTGCGTATGCGCGGGGTCGAAATACTCGGCGAAGGAAAAGGTAAAGCGCGAATCGAGCCAGCCGTGGTTGGCATGGCCGCGGGCATCGCTCTTGCGAATGTGAATCATAGGGGCCTCCTGGCAACGACAGGGGAATAATACGCGTTATAACGACTAATGTCAAGAGGATGGTATGTACAACGCCGTATTCGCCCTTATTCCCTTTCCGTTCAGGTCCTTAGCCCCTCTTTTCGCTCCATTTCCTCCCGCGCGCGCTTTGGTGTAGAGTGATATTCCTAGGCGGCCGCTCCCCGCAATCGATGAGGTGCAGGTTCATGGATTCTGCCTTGCCGGCAACGCAAGCGAAGGCCGAGGACGCCTCCTCCTCGACGCGCCGCGACACGATCACCATCACCGATAATCGCACCGGGAAAGCCTACGAAGTGCCTGTTACCCACGGCACGATTCGCGCCGTGGACCTTCGGCAGCTCAGAGTGGATCCCGCCGACTTCGGCATGATCAGCTACGATCCGGCGTACAACAACACGGCTTCGTGCATCAGCCGCATCACGTACATTGACGGCGACGCCGGGATTCTGCGGTACCGCGGGTATCCCATCGAAGAGCTTGCGGAAAAGTCCACGTACCTGGAGACCGCGTATTTGCTGCTTCACGGGGAGCTTCCGACGGCGGCGCAGCTGAAAGATTGGCACGATAACGTCACACATCACACGTTCATTCACGAAAGCATCAAGAAGTTCCTGGACGGGTTTCACTACGACGCGCATCCGATGGGGATGCTGGTCTCGGCGATAGCGGCGCTCTCCACCTTTTATCACGACGCGAAGGACGTGTTTAACGCGGAATCGCGCAAGAAGCAGACGTACCGGCTGATCGGCAAGATGCCCACGATCGCGGCGTTTTCGTACCGGCATACGCTGGGGATGCCGTTCGTGTACCCGGACAACGAACTGAGTTATCCCGGAAATTTCCTGAACATGCTGTTCCGGACGAGCGAGACGCGCTACCGGCCGAATCCCACGCTGGAGCATGCGCTGGACATCCTTTTCATCCTGCACGCGGACCACGAGCAGAACTGCTCGACGAACACCATCCGAGGCGTGGGCAGCTCGCATGTTGATCCATACTGCGCGGCCGCGGCTGCGATTGCGGCTCTTTACGGGCCGCTGCATGGCGGCGCGAATGAAGAAGTTTTGCGGATGCTCAATGAGATTGGCACGATCGAAAGGGTTCCGGAGTTCATCAAGCGGGTGAAGAGCGGTGAGACGCGGCTGATGGGTTTCGGCCATCGCGTGTATAAGAACTACGATCCGCGCGCCCGGATTATCAAGAAGATCGCCTATGAGGTTTTCGACCTGATGGGCAAGAATCCGCTGCTCGAGATTGCTTTGGAATGCGAGCGTATTGCCCTTGAGGACGATTACTTCGTGAAGCGCAAGCTCTATCCCAACGTGGACTTTTATACCGGGCTCATTTACCAATCCATGGGCTTCCCCATGACAATGTTCCCGGTGCTGTTCGCCATTCCGCGCATGTCTGGCTGGCTGGCGCAGTGGGAAGAGATGCTGCTGGACCCCGAACAGAAGATTGCACGGCCCCGGCAAATCTATCTCGGCCACGATACACGGCCCTACGCGCCCATCGATCAGCGCTCCTGAACGGGCGGGACAGCGTCACCCTTGGTTGCTGAGGGCGCGCCTGTGGCTGGCAACCGAAGCGTTCCGCACCTGTGCGAGAAGGCTGGAACCCATGAGGAGTTGCCCACGCCCTGTGGTCAGACGCGCGCAAAAACATGGGATTCACTCATTGGTATGTGAGCGCGTTGTCTATGCAGCGTAGCCTTTTTGCATACGGCGTTTGCCTTGGCACTCGACTTTCATTTCCCACGCGGTATATTTAAAGATGCGAGGTTTTATGGGCCAATCGCCGAATGCCCCGAGTCACGCGGGGCCACGCCGCCGGAGCCAACGAGTCTTGATGCAGGTCGGTGTTCGCATCCGCGGCGAGAGCGCGGAGGGCGCCTCTTTTGAAGAGGAAACCTCCACACTGGCCATTAATGCGCACGGAGCTTTGATACTGCTGCAGGCGCGTATCACCAGCGGCAGCACGGTACACATGCAGCACAACGGCACCAAGCAGGAACAAGAATGTCAGGTGGTGTTCCTTGGCCCGGTGCGTTCCGGTAGAGCGGAAATCGGACTGGAGTTTTCCTCTCCCTGCCCGACTTTCTGGCGCGTCGCCTTTCCTCCGGAGGATTGGTCGCCGAAGCATCCCGAAGCCCGCACAGTCATCTCCACCAGCTCACCCAGGAAATAGCTCCTCTCGCCGGTTGCCCGAAGATTTCAAGACAAATCGCTGAAAAAACATGATTTGCGGAGTTCTCCTTGTTGGGGAAACTAACCTGCTCCTCGCCACTGGACGGGGGAAGCAGCAGGAGCGTCGCGTAATGCGCGTCTTCGTCAAATTCCCGCAACAAGGTATTGACACTGGCAAAACATTTTGCAAGTATGCTTCCCCCGCGCCCGGGAGATTTAAGATGGCAGACGATTCGCCGCAAGAGCAATTCTTCCGGATGGGTTCCTCCCCATCGCGAAGGCTGACCAGCCGCGTGGAAGCCGCGACGGATGTGTGGGTGTACTGGGAATGCAGCCACCGGAAGGACGTGTCGCGCGTGCGCAATGTGGGCATGGGTGGATTGTTCCTGGAAACGCCGCACCGGTTCGCCAAGGGGCTGATGGCCAAACTCCACTTTCTTGTGGATGAAGGACAGATACGCGCGGAAGCGGCGGTGCGACATTCCACGCCTGGCAAAGGACTCGGGATGCGGTTCACGGCCGTGCATCAGCAGGATCGCGCGCAACTTGCGGCGCTGCTGACCCGCCTACGGCTCCGCGCGCTGCAGAAGCCGATCCCTGTTTAGCGCCGCGGCAAATTCCAAGCCTTTGCTTCTCAGGCTGCGTTTGAAATCCAACATGTAAACGTCTCTGTGTTTGTTTCCTCAGGCTCTGGCGGAAGTGTGCCGAGGACGCGTGGCACGGGCCGCTATCTGCTATCATTCCGGGCTTGCGGACGACGGAGGATGCATGAGCCTGGCGCAGCGGCTGGAGGAGGTACGAACGGGGTTTGAGCGGCCGTTCTGGGTGGCCAATATCAGCGAGCTGTTTGAGCGGCTCTCCTATTACGCGGCGTTTGCCTCCCTGGCGCGGTATCTGCACGAAACGCTGAGCTTTCCGCTGGAGCGGGCCGCGGATCTTTCAGGGTTGTTTGGCGGGCTGGTATGGTTTCTGGCGATCTTCGGGGGAGCGATTGCGGACCGGCTGGGTTTCCGGCGCGCGCTTTCGCTGGCGTACCTCATTCTTGCCGGATCATATTTCCTGCTGGGCTCGCTAGGAGCGCCGTGGCTTGCGCCGGTGCGCAGCGCCGTGCCACTCGTAGTGCTGGTGACCATTGTGTTGATGCTGCCGGCTTTGGGCGTGGCGCTGGTAAAACCTTCGGTGGTGGGGACGACGGCGCGAGCGTCGAATGAAAACGTGCGTTCCCTTGGCTATTCCATCTACTACACGCTGGTGAATATTGGCGGGGCGCTGGGACCGTTTGTGGCGTCCTGGGTACACAAGAATCTAAGCGTTGAAAATGTTTTTCGCGTTGCGTCGTTGAGCGTGTTCGTGATGTTCTTTGCGGTGCTGCTGTTTTATCGCGAGCCGCGGAAGTCCGGAGACGCGCGCACGGAAAGCCTGGGCGTGACGATTCGCAATTTCGCCCAAGTGGTGAAGAATCCGAAATTCATGATTTTCCTGCTGATTTTTTCGGGCTACTGGATCGTGTACTGGCAGGAATTCATCACGCTGCCGATTTATGTGCACGAGTACGTGGATGGGAAAGCGGACACAGAAAGAATGCTCTCGACGGGGCCGCTGGTGGTGATTGCGTTCACGGTGTTGTTCAGCGTGCTGACGCAGAAAATCGCGGCGTTTCGCGCGGTGCTGCTGGGGACGTTGATTGCGATGGTGGCGTTCGCGATTCTGGCGGTGCATGCAAGCATCGTCGCGGTCTATGCCACCTTGGTGGTGATCGCGGTTGGAGAGTTGATTCAGCAGCCGCGATACTACGATTACATTTCGCGGCTGGCCCCGCCGGGGCAGCAGGGGACGTATATGGGATTTGCGTTTTTGCCCCTGGGCATTGGGGCGTTTGCTTCGGGGCGCATCGGCGGGGCGCTGCTGCATTATTTCGGCGAAGTGCAGCACCGGCCGGAGCGGTTTTTGTGGGCGTTGACGGGGATTGGATTGGCGACGACGGCGCTGCTGTGGATTTACGACCGCGTGGTGAAACCAGGGAGAGAGTCAGCATAGGGGAAGCAGTTTCCTCCAGAGCTGAAGCCATTGAAAGCGTCGCCCCTATTTCAGAGCCCTTGGAAACTCAGGATAAACTGAAGCTTTGACCTCCTAAAGAAAGGGCAGACCCGCGAGCGTGCCAGTGGCGGCTGTGCCACAAGGCTGGGAGAAACCCAAGAGCGGTTTGCCTCGGAAGGCGAACCTTACCTACGCAAGAGAGCCTCAAGAGAACCCCCGAGAGAAAAGCGCCCGCTTCAGAAAGCGGCCACTACAAATTCACGATGACTTGCGCAGGGATGGGTTTGACTGCGAACTGAAAACTGACCACTGAGAACTAGTTGACCATGCGGCGGAGGGATTCGAGGGCTTGGCGCGCGAGGGTGTAGCGAGGTTCGAGGTCGATGGCTTCCTGGAAGCAGCGCATGGCCCGGCCGTACATTTCTTTTCCGAGATACGCGCGGCCCATGTTGTAGTGCGGGAAGTGTCGCGGTTCGTAGCGGCGCGCTTCAACGGCCTGCTGCAGCCAGGGAATGGCTTCATCGAACTGCCCCAACTCGATCAGGTAAGCGCCAATATCGTTATAGGGATTGCCGAAATCGGGATCCAGCTCGATGGCGCGCTTGCATTCGGAGATGGCCTCGAGAAGGCGGCCCTGGAAATGGTAGGTCCAGCCAAGAAAGGTGTGCGCTTCGGCCGTGGGATGAAGCTCCAGCGAAGACTGATAGAGTTCCGCGGCGCGGTCGTAATCGCCTTCCATCTGGGCCTGGTAGGCGTCCTGGAGAACCTCCCACGCCCGGGTCAAAGTCTCCTGGCTCATAAGGCTATTGTGAAGGGAGATTTGGAGGAACGTCAAAGGTACGAAGGTGCTAGCTGTGCACAACCGCAAACTGTCCCTTTTGACGGGTCGCGGGTGGAAATTGGCCGCCGGAATGTGGAGAATAGAGAAGTCCTGAACGGAGCGACAAGGAGGAACCGTGAGGAAGTTCTCATTGAGCTTGGCAGTTTTGGCAGGGTGCGTGGCGCTGTTGGCGGGAAGCGCCGTGCTGGGGCAGGACTCCGGCAGGAAACCGGGCAACAATGCCGCAGCCGTGGCGCGCGGCAAAACCGTTTTCCAGCAGAAATGTACCGTGTGCCACTACGACACGAGCGATCAAAAGAAGATCGGACCCGGCCTGAAGGGCATTTCCAAGCGCGGCACTTTCAGCGTGAATGGCAACAAGATTACGGACGAGACGTTGAAGACGTGGATCGAAAACGGCGACCAATTGATGCCGGGACTCAAGGATAGCCTGGAAGCATCGCAGATCAAGGATGTGATCGCGTACGTGAAAACGTTGTAAGCGGGGCGGTGAAGAACGAAAGCACCGCGATTTCTTGAATATTCGGAAGTGAAGAAAAACCCCCGGTGACCTGCGGGCGCAGGCTGCCGGGGGTTTTCGATTTCACATTCTCCCGAGCGGGAGAAAGCAGCTACTTCAGAACAGCATCCTTCAGCACCTTCGCCGGGCGCAAACGGACAACCGTCTTGGCCTTGATCTTGATCTGCTCGCCGGTCTGGGGGTTGCGGCCGAGGCGCGCCTTGCGGTGAGCCTTTACAACGCGGCCGATCCCGGGAATGACGAACTTGCCCGCGCTACCCTTGGCCTCTTTAACGGCGAGCTTGTGGAGCTCTTCGAAAAAGGAAGCAACGGTCTTCTTGGCGGTGCCGACCTTTTCCGCAATGTGCGCGACAATCTTTGTTTTGCTCAGTGGCTTGGCTGCCATTTCGTTTGCTTATCCTCCTGAATTGTCTATCCACCCCGAACGTATCGAGGCCAGCCGCGAGCGGAAAACCCCTGTTTATCAAGGAAAAACTCGGGCCGAGAGGAACTATAGCGAAGGGCAGAGGGGAACGCAAGGGGAAAACAGCAAAAATCGCTGGAAAAACGCACTTTTTTCAAGGGCATGTGCAAAACGCCCAGCGTTCATGCGGTAATGCACAATGCTCAGAACCAAACTGGCGGCCAGGGGCGTTATGTTATCCTTGCGCACTGCGCTTAATGAAGGAGAAAAGGTGATGAGCGATAGTCCAAGGTGGCAGGAAGTGGAACGCGAAATCGCGGCGGTCGCGAAACTGGGGCGGCGGCCCGTGGCGGTCACCTATCTGGACGCGGAGCCCGCGGGGATCAAGAGGTTCAAAGGCTCGGAACCTTCGGGTTGCAGTTTCTGGCGTCTGGCGGCGGAGGGGAGCACCTTCTATACCGTTCCAGAGAATCACTTTAACTGCGCAGTGGGCGCCTATACCCACAACATCCCGCTTTCGCCGGAGCGCGAGAAAGAGACGGAGCAGACGCTGAAAATGATGTTTGAGCTGGGATATGTGCGGCCGGAAGAAATACCGCAAATCCCACGGCTAGCGAAAGGGCCCAAGGCGGTGATCTATTCACCTTTGGGAGAGGCTACGGCGACCCCGGATGTGGTGCTATTTGCGTGCGAGCCAGCGGGGGCGATGCTGCTGCAAGAGGCCGCGAACCGCGCAGGAGTGGGCAGCGGCACGCCCGCACTGGGCCGGCCGACGTGCATGGCGCTGCCGGCTGCGATACAGCACGGGGCGATGACCAGTTTGGGATGTATCGGAAACCGCGTGTATACGGAGCTGGGTGAGGATGAGCTGTACGTGGTGCTGCGGGGAAAAGATATAGCGAAGGTCGCGGAGGCGCTGAAGACGATCGAGAGCGCAAACGTGGCGTTGCGCGACTATGCGAAGGGACGCCGCGAACAGCTCTCGACTCTGTGAGACAGCGGCCGGAACTGCCTACAAGGACGCCAGGCCCTCGTAGAAGTAGGCAATGGCCTTGATGCCGCCGAAGTAGTTCTCCAGAAGGATGTGTTCGTCTGGCGCGTGGGCGTTTTCATCGGGCAAGCCGAAACCAATCAGCACACAGGGAACTTAAAAGGTGTCGTGCATCTGCGTGACGAAAGGGATGGAACCGCCCTCGCGGATGAACACGGCCTTCTTGCCGAAGCCCTTTTGCAGGGCCTCCTGGGCCACCTGGAAAATCGGCGCGCGATAGGCGGCAACCCAAGGCTTGCCGGAGCTCAGGAGCTCGAATTTGCAGTGCACGGTCTTGGGCAAGAGCTTGCGAACGTGGGCCTCGACGAGCTTGGCGATTTTCTTGGGATCCTGGTTGGGAACGAGCCGCGTGGAAAACTTGGCGTAAGCTTTCGAGGGGATGACGGTCTTGGCGCCTTCACCCTGGTAGCCACCCCAGATGCCATTCAATTCGAGCGTTGGGCGAATCCACAAGCGCTCGACGGAGGTGAAGCCCTTTTCGCCGGACGTAAGCGGGCGCCCCCACGGCGCGCTCGAAATCCTTCGCCTTCCAGGGCAATTTGTTCAGGGCTTTGCGCTCCGCAGCGGAAACCTTGGCGACGTCGTCGTAGAAGCCGGGAACGGTGACGCGGAAGTTTTTGTCGTGGAGCTTGGCGAAGAGTTCGGCGAGAACGGTCAGCGGGTTGGGGACCGCGCCGCCATAGACACCGGAGTGCAGATCGCGGACCGGACCGGTGAGCTCGACCTGATAGTAGTTGAGGCCCCGGAGACCGTAAGTGATGGAAGGCGCGCCCTTGCCGAGCATGGCGGTATCGGAAACAAGGAGCGCGTCGGCCTTCAGCTTTTCCTTGTGATTCTGGACGTAATCCCAAAGGCTGACACTGCCAACCTCCTCTTCGCCCTCGATGAGCACCTTGATGTTTACGGGGAATCTTCCGTTCAGTTGATGAAGGGATTCAAGGGCCTTCAGGTGGATGTGTACCTGGCCCTTGTCGTCGGCGGTGCCACGGCCATAGAGATAGCCATCGCGCGATTGGGGCTCGAAGGCGGGCGAGGTCCAAAGATCGAGGGGCTCGGGGGGCTGCACGTCATAATGGCCGTAGAAAAGGACAGTGGGCTTTCCGGGAGCTTCAAGGGATTCTGCGTAAACCAGCGGATGAAGATTGGTGGGCACGATTTCGACGGTTTTGAAGCCAGCAGCACGCAGGTGATCGGCAACCCAGCGAGCGGCGCGTTCGATATCGGGCTTGTTTTCGGATTTGGCGCTAATGGAAGGAATGCGCAGGAATTCCAGGAGTTCCGCGAGATGCTGGTCGCGGTGACCTTCGATAAATTCAGTAAGGCTCATAAATCCCCCGGGCACAAAAATTCGCTTGCCAAGATAATTCCTTAAGAATTTCCAAGAAAAGCGCGGCAGCGGGATGCAAGTGAGGTTCGAGACAAGAGGCCGGAGCCGCTAGTTTTATTCTAAAGCTTGCAGGAACGGGGTACAAGCCAGTCCCCAGGAAGCGAATTGGCACTTGAGAAACACCCGTCCGGAAGGGCAATTGACGAGACCCTGGGCGGACCCCATGATGGGCGCATGAACGAAGCGCTCTATACGACGTCGCGGCGCAGCCTGCGCGTCTTCCACAAGGTGAAGGTGCAGGCCCAGGGCCGTAGCCAGGACGGGCGGAAGTTTCGCGAAATCTGCGAGACGCTGGTAGTGAACGCCCACGGGGCACTGCTGATGCTGCAGCACGAGGTAAACAGCAACGAGATTCTGGTGCTGGTCAACCCGCTGACCCAGGAGGAGCAGGAATGCCGGATTGTGTTCCTGGGAGGAAGCGGAGAGCGCGGCCAACGGGTGGGAGTGGAATTCCTGACGCCGGCGCCGCACTTCTGGGGCATCGATTTTGACACGCGGGCGCTGCCGCATTCGGGCGAGGACGGCCAGACGCATTGAGGCTGCAACGGCTGCGCTGAAAGAGATCGAGCTTCAGAACACTTCTGCAATTGCAACTCCTCCAAAATTCCATTAGGAATCGACGCACCCCCAAGGCAAGGAAGCCGCGAAAGAACTCGGCTTCTAGTGAGAACGCTCTTGCCGGGCTGGGCCTATTCGTAAGAGGTGACGGAAGCGAGGAGAGGGCTTGAAGAGCGCAGAAATGCCAACTCCGTCAGCCAGAGGACTCCGTGCTTTGGGCTGCGGTTCAGCTCGGTAATATCCACGAGGCGATAACCGAAGTCGGCCATCGCGCCGACCACGCGGGTGACGGAATTCTCAAACGGGCAAAGTACACCGGCTTCCAGGAGAAACACGTCGGTCTTGCCGATCAGACTGGAAGCGCCCTGCATCGCCTTCAGATCGAAACCTTCAGCGTCAATCTTGACCATGTCTGGGACAGGGAGATGATATTTGGAAAGAAGGGTGTCCAGGGTTTCGACGGCTACCATCGTCTCCGAAGCTACCCTGGCCTGCGATTGAGCGTCCCGGGAAAGAAAACTGCTGCTGTCATCGCGATCCGAAATAAAAAAAGGCAGGATCCCGGGCTGGTCTGCCACACCTGCGTTAACCCAGCGAATCTTGCACCCTGACTCGATTAGATCCTGGACGCAAACCTTGAGTTGGTCCTGCGGCTCGATGAGCACGTACTGAGCCTCGGGAAAGTATTTGAGGGCCGTACGCGTCCAATTGCCGTGGTTGGCGCCAATGTCGAGCACGAGTCGAGGGGAGAAACCGAAGCGCTGCAAAGTGGAAAAGAGCACACTTGCGCCATAATCCGGTCCGCGTTCATTCCGCAGACGGCTCAGGCGCAACCCAAATGGCCGCAGAAGCGATTGAATGAGAGTTTTCAAGGTAGCAATCCACTGACATCTTAGCTTGAAATCCGAAGTTGCAGAGGGATTCCCCCGGCAGAGTCACCAAGTCTCTTTTCTCGCGCCCCTGCTCAGAGGTAGTCGAACAGGGTCATGAATCCAAAGTCCATATGGAGTTGCTGGTGGCAATGAAAAAGCGTAAGTCCGGGATTATCCGCCGTGAAGCTGATTTCCACTTCCTGGTATCCGCCGACCATCACGACATCCTTCATTATCCCCGCCGAGGGGTTTCCCTGCAATTTTGGTGAGTTCGAAGGAGTGACGATGAAGATGGATGGGATGAATATCGTCGCTGGCGTTGCGCATACGGATGCGGTAGCGCCGGCCAAGTCGGAGATGATAGGCGGCGGTCATCATCTCTTCGGAAAACACCTGGTCGTTAATGGACCACAGGTTGAAGCCGTGCGCCGCGGCGTTTTGTTTGGCAAAGGTCATTTCAATCAGTTCATCCGGTTCAGAGGCGGCAGCATTCTGCTTCGCGAAACGCGCATAGTTCCAATGAAACGGCTTCGGTGGCGTCCATATCGGTTTGCCCTTGTGTCCAGCGTATTCGACCACAATGCCCATGCCGTGAGCGCGGTCATCGTCCGCAAGATCACCCATCACCCACACGCCCGGATGATTCATCTCGACGACGGCGGAGACTCTCTCCGCAGTCCCGAGCCAAAGAACGGGAACATCGGCAGGCGTGGGTGCCGGGTTGCCGTCGAGCGCCACGACCCGAAAGGTGTGTCCGGGCAGCGCGAGGCTACGAATTTCCGTGGCGCTGCCATTCAGAACGTGGAAGAGCACACGCTCGCCGTGTTTCACGCGAATCGGGTCGCCGTGGCCTGACATTCGTCCATTGATGGTGAAAAACCGGTAGCCGACTTCATAGCCATGCGGCATGCCTTTTGCGAGCGACGCTTTCATCGCGGACTCGCCGGAAGTTTCCAGCTCCTTCACCTTTGTGGCGGGAGCGAGGAAATCCATGGCCATGTCGCCGCCCTGACTGAACGACGGCTCAAATTCCTTGAGGACGAGGAAGACCTCGCGGTCGTAATTCCCCGGCTCGCGCTTGGGCTCAATGTAAACCGGTCCAACTTGGCCGCTATACTGCCCCGCGTGAAGATCGGCTCCTGCGCGATTGTGCGTGTGATAGAAACGGAAACCCGCGGGCCGCGGCGTGAACGCAATGCGACGTTTGCCATGCGCCGGAATGAAGGGCGTGCCTTCTTCCGCCGAGCCATCTACGTCGGTTGGGAGGAACTGACCGTGCCAATGCAGTTGCTCCGGGGCATCCGTGTCGTTGTAAATATCCACCACCGCCTGCTGCCCTTCCTTGAAACGCAGCAAGGGGCCGGGGAATTGACCGTTGTAGGTAATTGCAGACACGATGCGGTTGGGCGCCAGTTCGATGGGAGTGTTGGCGATGCGGAGAGTGTAATCAGCCGGCCGCTCTGGAGCTTGCGACTCCGCACCTTCAACGATTGCGTGCCCCAGGAGTGCACTGCCTGGCCGGAGCAACCCGGCGCCCGCAACACCAGCCAGCTTTAAGAATTCACGACGTGAGGTGGGGAATTTGCTCATGGCGTCACCTGTTGGGATTCCCGCAAAGGCGTTCCGGATACGCCTGGAGCCTTAATCAAATTGGCCGGTAATTCATAGAATACGCCGGAATTGGAACGGAGGAGCAGGCAAGCAGTTGAAACCGTGAAATTAGTGCGTCCGTGCGGACCCTAGGGCAGTGCCGTCGGCCTTTCCATTCCGCTCGTGCTTCGCTGCGAGCCTGAGTTTCGTCTTGATCGCACCAGGCACCGGTTCTTCGGAGACTACGTAGAGGTACCCGCCGCCACAGCCCGAATACATGGCGCCCGCGTAGCGTTCCTGGTAATAAGCCAGCAAGCCAAGCAAGTCTACCGTGATGAGCGGATGAGCGACGGTGTGCGGAAGAAGCGCCTCCCAGCACCTCATGCTTTCGTTCAGGGAGGCACCCAGCTTTGCAGTATCTTTAGCCAGGATTGCAGCGAAGCAGGCCTTGCCGGATTCCCCCAGGCGACGCACCCAGTCGGCGCTCAAATGTTGCACGTCAAGGGGGCTATAGCCATCGGGACGCTGTGCGATCGGCAGAAGATGAATCACTTCTTCCAGCCAGCCTCCAACTTCAGGATCGTTGCAGGATTCGACGTGCGCGGGAAACAACCCGCCGGCGAACTCATAATCGTAGTCAAGCCTGTTAATGCCGGGCAGTATCAGACCGGCCATGTCCTGGGAACCGGACGGGTTTGCCTTCCCGGTGTTTTCCGTCTCATAGAGTTCCCGCACCAACGCCATTGGGTCTTTGTCTGGCAAGGCCCCATGCCAAAGCTCTTCGGCGATTCTTCGCGTGCTGGTCGCCATCCCGGCACGGTCCATGAAGCGGAAAGTGGGCTTCAGTCCGACGACCACCATGGAACCCGGCGGGTCAGGGTTGAGCCTGGATACGAAGGGCTGGTCAATCCAGCCACCAGCCAGCGCCATGCGATAGGGGATCCTTCCGATGGGGTCGGTCATCTTTGGCGCTCAGTTGTTAAGTTAAATGACTTCACAGGGGCATCCTGATTCCCGTTCATCTGCAAACCGCAGAATCACGCCGACTCCAGAATCATGTTTGCGTATTGCACGGTGTCCCCGGTCCGGATTAAGCCGATGGCCAAGGGAACGCGCTGTTTGAATTGCACGTGCGGCTCAAACGTCACCGGAATTTGGCCAAAACACTGCTCGAAGCTGTGCACCGTCTGCACATCGTTGACACGGCGGAATTCTTCGGCCATCACGATTTTCCCAATTACGAAATTCGCTTGAATTGCCTGCAAAACGTCCAAAACGCGTGGAAGATCATCGACGAGGGAAATATCGACAGTCTCGATTTGCGGCCAGAAGGGGAAACCTCGGTCCGCGATCACCAGCGTGTTGGTGTGGCGGACGCGGCTCAACAACGAATTAATGGCGGGATTGAGGATTCCATTTTTCAGCATAGTCACCATCCCTGCAAGAGCATGCAACAGCGTTCATTTCAACTATTGTCAACCATCGACCACGCGAGTCTGGGCCTGAGAGTGTCCGCGATCATCTTGCAACCTCCGGGCCGATCGAATCCGCGAACGCCGCAGTTGAAACTCGGTTTGGTCAACCCGGCCCGCGATTTCAGAAGAACTGTACCGCTCCGCGGCCAGGAAGCGCTTCTTTTGTTCCGGGGTTGCGGACTTGCTATTCAAAAGCCACAACCAGTCACGGAATTCCTGGTGCTGCCGCAACGCCGGAAACACGCGAGCATTCCACAGGGTCCGCTCGCCCTGCGGCGCCTCGAACGGCCAGATATCGGAAGCGGCCGCACCGATTGTG
This sequence comes from Candidatus Acidiferrales bacterium, assembly GCA_963780785.1. GTDB lineage: Bacteria > Acidobacteriota > Terriglobia > Acidiferrales > UBA7541 > Acidiferrum. Next base: position 34,682 of record CAWADS010000046.1, on the reverse strand, counting down.
GCCAGCCAATTCTGAAGAGGCTGGCCGCAAAATGTGTCTCCGTCTTCGGCTGCATGTTTAAACGTATCATCGATGCCGTAATAGCGGAGGAACCAAACATTTTGGTCTTTGCGGCTGATACCAGCAGAAATATCCAAGCAGGCACCCTTGGGGAGGCTGAGGGGTTCAACGACGTCGACACCGACGATGGCATTGAAGCCTTCGAGGGTCAAGGTGCCGCGAACAGAACAACCTTCAAGCCACGCGTGATCCGCGGTTATTTCGGATTGAATATCGCTATTAAGGATCAAGGAGGTCGGCGCAGGTTCGCCTGAGTCCTCTGCAAGCAGAGCCATTCCGCTGGCAATCAACTCGCGAGTGGTGCCGAAATGGAGGAACTTGCATCGCGGAAGAATCTCCAGATGTAGGGGGATTTGCCGCAGGAGAACTGAACCACTCCGCGAGGAGCCGGCGATCAACGGTTGAGCCGCTTGCTCGCAGGTTGTCTGCATACTGCTCGAAAGTCGTTTCTGTCCCAAGCGCACAACAAATCTCCCGGTACAGGTCGATACCGTGGGAATAAAGCTGCCGCACGCACCTCGGTTTTCCAATCCAAAGCAGGCTCGCCATGTTCCGGAGAACCTTTTACAAAAAAGGCACGCATCAACTGAACAGCCGCGCCGGCGTCAAAACTCATCACGCCAAGATCAAGTACGGATTCACCCTGCGCGTTGACCGCCCCGGCAGCGAGTTGCGCGTCAGGCGACGGCTTCTGCAAATAGCGCCTTACCGAGCCATCTTTGCCGGTGCAAAAAACACCGTGATGGGCTGCTTCTTTCGAGGAAGCAAAGGAACCCAGCGCCGTGATCCCTGGGCGAGCAAGCTCCACGGCTGAAACGTCGAACAGAATCAGAGCGTCGCCGGAGGCAACCACCACTTGCCCCCGAGATGCTTCCGGAAGCTTGAGAAATGCCGGCACCAGCCGGTCAAAGAGTGTGGAAGCAACCGAGGGTTGGCCCTTCGCCGGGATAGGAACGAACATCTTGCCGCAATGGGAGTACGCCGGAAGTCGGCGGGAGTCGCCACCGGCATGGACAATCAGAATACGGAGACCACTCAGAATCGCCTCGGCTTCCTCGAAACTGGCTGGACCAACGCCGGGCCGCTCGCGATGCAAGACGCAGGCCAGCGAATGGAGTGTGCTTCCCCCGCTTCCAATGCGCTTGCCATCGATATCGGGAATTACAAGACAATGGCGAACCTGGGGAATTTCGCCGGCTTCCTGACGCCGCTGAATCTGATGGTCGTAAGCTTTGGCTTGCTGATCATTCGCGGCCGTAACGATCAGATAGTCCCACTTTCCCGTCATGTTCGGCATGAACGTCACGCTCTGGTCCGAGATCGGGATTACGTGTTGGTGAATTCCTGGACGACGCCCGCCGCACCCTTTTCGCGAGCAAGATACTGGTCGTAAATCCAGGCGTAGGTCTTTTCCAGGCCAGCCTGCAAAGGGATGCTGGGCTCCCAGTTCAGGTATTTCTTGATCAGGGTGTTGTCGCTGTTGCGTCCATTTACGCCCAGCGGTGCGTTCAGGTCGTGTTTGCGCTCCAAGTGGATGCCGGCAATCCCTTCCACAAGATCTGCCAACCGGTTGATGCTGACGGCCTCACTCGAACCCAGGTTGATGGGTTCCAGAATTGCCGAATCCATGATCTTCTGGATGCCCACTAAACAATCATCGATGTACATGAAGCTGCGCGTCTGGTTTCCCGTGCCCCAGATCTCGATTTCGTGCTTTTTGGTCAATTTGGCTTCAATGACCTTCCGGCAGATGGCAGCCGGGGCTTTCTCTCGCCCACCAAACCACGTTCCCCAGGGGCCGTAGACATTGTGGAAGCGCGCCACTCGCGTGTAGAGGCCGAAGTCCTCGCGGAAATGACGGCACATGCGCTCGGAAAACAACTTTTCCCAGCCGTAGCCGTCTTCGGCCAGCGCCGGATAGGCATCTGCTTCCTTCAGCGGGGGCGCTTCAAAGCTCGTTTGCTTGTCACCGTTGTAGACGCAGGCCGACGATGAGTAGAAGTAGCGAGCCACGCCATACTTCAGGGCCGCTTGAAGCATGTGCGTGTTGATCAGCACCGAGAGCATACAAAGGGCTTTGTTTTTCTCGATGAATCCCATGCCGCCCATGTTGGCGGCCAGATTGTAAATATCACGGGCGCCCTTGGCCGACGTCTCGCAATTTTGCTTGTCGTTCAGATCCAAAGAGAGATTCTCAACGTCCGCGAATCGCTGGTACCAATGAGGCAAGGGCTTGATGTCAACGGCGCGAATACGCTTGTAGCCCTGCGCCCGCAGGGAAGCAACGAGATTGCCGCCGATAAAACCACCGGCGCCGGTCACAAGCACGAGATCGTCATGAGACATGTGGATCCTCCAGATACCGATACAGGTCGTTTACTGTAACGCACTTCGTTCAAAAAATCAATCTTCCCGACCTGCGGAGCCGGTTGAACGAGTTGGGCATTCTTGCTTTCATCGGTCCTAGGGGACGCGCACGACGGGCGGCTTCTGGAATTCGATTTTGAACGAGTAGGCGTAGTTACCTGCTTTCTGCGGCGGCAACTGAATGTGCAAGCCGTCAGGCTTGAGTTGGTACGTCAGCGGAGATCCCTGACCCAAGAGAGAGATAGAAACAATGTTTTGGCCGGAGAGCGCGGCCTCGTTCAGAGAGTGAATGACGGCTTCGCCGGAGTCGGGCCAAGCCAATTCGATGGCGTACAGAGAATTGCCCTTCGTGGTGAAGCGGAAATCCTGAGCGGTGAAAGATTTCGTGTCTGTATCGTGAAAAGCGCCCTCGACGATTGCCGTGGGGCCTTCGCCGAACTTGGTCCAGGCACGAGTGCCATAGATGGCTTCTCCGTTGACCTTGAGCCAGGAACCGATGTCGCGGAGGATCGTTTGGACTTCCTCGGGGATAGTGCCGTCTGAACGCGGGCCAACGTTGACGAGGAGATTGCCATTCTTGCTGACGATGTCAACGAGCTGGTGAACCACTGTTTCGGCTGATTTGAAATTGTCGTTCTCGATGTAGCCCCAGGATTTGTTGCTGATGGAGGTGTCCGTCTGCCAATAAAGCGGGCGAATGCCCGATAGCTGGCCGCGTTCAATATCCAGGACGGCGGAGTGTTCCTCGATGGCGCTGTCCTTGTAATTGATGACGGGCACTTTGCCCTGACTTGCGGCGTGGTTGTAGTAGAAAGCGGCGAACTTCGCAACATGCCTGCGGGCATTGGGCTGCCCGATCCACCAATCGAAGTACATAATGTCCGGCTCGTACTTCTCCACAATTTCCGCATCGCGCGCGAGCCAATCATCGAGGTATTCGTTGCTCAGATAGGTCCAATCCTGGAGCAGGGTCTTCTTTCCGTCCAACCAGGTGTGCGCGGGACCGTAGAATGCGAGGTACCTGGGATCATTCACGTCCGAATCGATCTTCCGGCCGCCCTCGAGGAAGAAATTGTGTTCGATGCGGTGGGAGGAAGCGCCCAAGCGGAGGCCCCGTTCACGCAGGGCTTTTGCGAGTTCGCTATAGAGGTCGCGGTGCGGGCCCATTTTTACGGCGGTCCAATCGGAGAGGCCGCTGTCGTACATGGCGAAACCATCGTGGTGTTCAAAGACTGGAACGACGTACCTGGCGCCTGAGGCCTTAAAGAGCTCAGCCCACTGGACGGGATCGAAATGCTCGGCCTTGAAACGCGGAATGAAGTCTTTGTAACCAAACTTCGAGGGAGGGCCATAGGTGGCGATGTGGTGTTTGTATTCGTCGGAGCCTTCCTGATACATATTGCGCGGATACCATTCGTTGCCAAAAGCCGGGACCGAATAGACGCCCCAGTGAATGAAGATGCCAAACTTGGCGTCCTTGTACCAGTCCGGAGTTTCGTAGTGGCGAAGTGATTCCCAATCGGGACGATAAGGGCCGGCGTTCGCGGTCCGGTCTACGCTGGTCAGCAGAGCTTTACGCGCGGCATCGTATTTGGCGCTGGCCTTCTGCCAGGCTTGATCCATTTCCTGCGGGGATTGAGACGCAGTCGGCTTTGTACTTGAGGAAGAGTCTTGCGCAAGACGCGAGCCGGGCCGAGAAGCAGAAGACCCAAGCACGCCGCGGAGCCAAGAGTTCGCCAGACGTTATTTCGCAATCGACTTGGTTTCATTTGCCCTCCTCGGGCGCCAGTAGTCTCTCTGGTGGATAAACTAAATGGAGATTGCACAGCTTTACCTCCCGAGTTCGGTAACGGTTGCGGAGATATCCACTCGCCGCGAGCCCAAAAACGAATAAGCACAAATATAGATGTAAGCGATCAGCGGAATTGAGTAGGCCAAAGCCAAACTGTGGAACTTCTCCGAGATCAGGCCCATGACCGGAGTGAGAACCGCGCCGCCGACAATCGCCATGACCAGAAAGGAACCGCCGATTTTCGTGTTTGGGCCGAGACCTTTCAGGCCGAGGGCGAAAATTGTGGGGAACATGAGCGACATGAAGAAGCTGGTGAGAAAGATGCACCAGATGCCGATCCAACTCGGGTGGAGGACTGCGACGGAGACCAGGACAATATTCGCCGCGGCGAAGGCGCCCATCAGACGGCCCGGTGAGATGAAGCGCATTAAGTACGCAGAGCCGAAACGGCCCACGCCGAAGGCTGCGAGCGTGCCAACGAGCAGATAGCCGGCGATCTTTTCAGGCATGTGCGCGTAATCCTGAACGTAGGAAATGAAATAGCTCCACGTGCCGACCTGGGCTCCCACATAAAAGAACTGCGCGATGACGGCAAGGAGAAAATGCCTTTGGCTGAGCAATTGGCGAAAGCTGCCATGCTCACTGTGGTCGGCCTCGTCTTCACTGGTAATCACGGGAAACTTTGTCCGGATGATGAGCAAAGCCCAAACCACGGCGACGATACCGATTACCAGATAAGGACGAACAACGCGCAACGTTTCAAAGCGAAGATACGCCTGATAAGTATGCGCCGCCTGGCGCGCCGCAATTTCCTGTGGATTCAGCTCGACACCGGAAAAGATGAAGACCGTGCCGATCAGAGCCCCCGAGATTGCGCCGAAAGGATTGAACGCCTGCGAGAAATTCAGACGGCGCTCCGAACTGTCCGGATCGCCGAGTTGGGCGATAAAGGGATTGGAAGCCGTCTCCAAAAAGGAAAGCCCGCTGGCAATGACAAAGAGCGCGAAAAAGAAAAAAGCGTAACTGCCCGTCAGAGCGGCCGGCCAGAACAAGAATGCGCCGGCGGCATAAAGCAGCAAGCCCACTACGAATCCCGCTTTGTAGCCCGCGCGCTTCATCATGAGGGCCGCGGGAATCGCCAGAAGGAAATACCCCAGATAGAAGGCGGATTGCATGAGGCCGGCCTGAAAACGGGAAATCTCGAAGGACTTCATAAACTGCCGGATGAGGACGTCGTTCAGGTTGTTGGGGATTCCCCAGAGGAAGAAAAGTGCGGTGACGAGGATGAAGGGAACGATCTGCCCTGCAGGAAACAATGAATGCCTGGCAGGCGATGCCGTTGCGCCGGGGGCACTCTCCACTTGATGTTTGGCCATCGCCTATCCTTTCCCGATTGCGGAACTTCCGCGCGCCAGGGAGTACACATCACTTGCCACACCGCCAAGAATCATTTCGCGCTCCGCAAGGGAGAGGGGACGTATGAAATCCTCTACCGTGGAAAACCAGGCTTGATAGGTCGTCGCCAGAAGGCAGACGGGCCAATCCGAACCGGCCATCAAACGTTTGGGACCGAAGGCTTGCAGGACGACATCGAAATAGGGTTGCAGGTCCGCTGGGCGCCAGTTCCTCCAGTTCGCCTCCGTTACCATGCCGGACACCTTGCAATAAACATTTTCCCGGCGCGCAAGCTCGCGAATGTTCGTCCGCCAGGGTTCGAGTTCGCGGTCACGAATGCGCGGCTTGGCAATATGATCCAAAACGAATGCCTGCGCAGGATGACGATCCACGAAGGAGATGGCTGCCGGAAGATGACGCTCAAAGATAAGAATGTCGTAGACAAGGCCGTATTGCTTGAGCAGCGCAACACCCGCGTTGAACTCGGGCCGATGCATGAAGTCATCGTCGGGTTCATCCTGAATCATGTGGCGGAGGCCCTTCAGTTTTTCAGACTCCTGCAGGCGATCGAGGACCGCCGCGAACTCCGGGCTAGCTAAGGGCGCCCAACCCACGACTCCACGAATAAAGTCATTCTCATCGGCGAGGCGCAGAAGCCAGGATGTCTCCTCAAGAGTCTGCCTTGCCTGAACAGCGATGCTGCCATGAATTCCAGAAGCCAAAAGCTCTCGCCGCAGATCTTCGGGAAGAAAATCCCGTGCGAGCACGCCCATGTCGTCAGATATCCAGCCGTACTCTTCTTTTGCGTAACGCCAGAGGTGATGGTGGGCATCAATTCGCTCAAGCATTGTTTTCAGGCTTCCCGGAAGGCCAGTCGATATGGAACACGGAAGCGGCACCGGCTGGCGTCCCCCGCGGCGGCTTGGAAATGGCGGTGGCCAGTTCGCCGCCGGGCGTGCTCATTGGTTCACACCGCTGGCGAGGATGCCGCCATCCACAGCGATAAGCTGCCCAGTAACAAAGGCGCAGGCGTCCGAGGCAAGAAACACGGCGGCGCCCACGAGTTCCTCGGCTTTGCCGTAACGGCCCATGGGCGTGCGCATCAGGAATTCGCGTCCGCGCGCGGTTCCGTCCAGCAGCGCGGCGTTCAAATCCGTACGGAAGACGCCCGGAATAATCGCGTTGACAAGGACGCCATGCCGCGACCATTCCACGGCCAAGCGATTTTGTGAGCGAGCCGACACCCGCTTTGCTGGCGCAGTAGGCGGCCACCTCGTAAAGACCGAGAAGCGTTCCAAGAGAAGCGATGTTGATCACACGGCCGTAACCACGCTTCAGCATTGGCTCGCCGAAAACCTGGCAGCCCCGCACCGTCCCGGTAAGATTGGTGTCCAGGATGGCATTCCAGTCGTCCTCCGACATTTCCAGGGTGGGAAGTTTGCGGGTGATGCCGGCGGCGTTCACGAGAATGTCCACTTTGCCGAAAGCGCTCAAAACGGCGTCGCGGAGACGGACAAGCGACTGCTTTGTCGCGCACGTCAGACACCACTCGGAGTGTCTTTTGGCCCTTGGCTTCGATTTCCGAAGCCGTCGCATCGACGAGTTCCTGGCGGCGCGCCGAAACAACGACATCCGCGCCGGCGTCCGCCAGTCCCAGAGCCAGCGTGCGGCCCAATCCACTGGTGCCGCCGAGTACGACCGCAGTTTTGTCAGCGAGGCTAAACGGAGAGAGTTCCATGGGGAAAGGGAGACCTTTCGTGCAGCGAAGAGAGAAGCATCACTGCTTTAATTTATCCGATACAGTAAACGATTTTCCACTGCAAAACATCGGAGACTTTACCCTTCCCTCGGCGCCTGAGTGGTGCAGCTCTTCTTCCAGCGTTCAGCCAGTACCCCGTTTCTGTGTGGAGGCTCGCACCACCAATCGTGCGGGGAGGAGAACGTTCGTGGGCGTACTGCCGCTTTTCTTCTTGATCACGTTCAAGGCAAGGCGGGCGACGCTTTCTCCGAGGCCGGCAGCATCCTGATCGAGGCTGGTGAGAGGAACGCGAAGAAGATCGTCATAGTGGACGTTTCCGCAGCCCACTACGGCAATGTCGTTGGGCACTTCCAATCCAGCCTCGAGGATGGCGCGGAAAGCCCCCATGGCCAATGGGTCGTTGCAGCAAAACACGCCGTCGGGCCGAGGATGCAACTGCAAAAGCTGCTTCATGGCACCGTAGCCGCTTTTGTCTCCCGCGTCGTCGCCGCTTCCATGCCTGACGATGTAACCTTCGGGAAGGCTCAAACCATGTTTCGCGAGTGTCGCCGCGTAGCCAGCCTGGCGATCAATCGCGGTGCTGACCTCGGAACCGGCGATATGGGCAATCGTTTTGCAGCCGATATCAATCAGATGTTTGGTCGCCAGCGAGCCCGCCTTCACGTCATCAATTCCAACGAAATGCGCCGGGAAGCCCGGAATCTTCCGATCGAGCAGAACGAACGGAACGCCGCGATCCGTCAGCTTCACCAGGCTGGCGGAATCGGATTCCGTGGACGCCAGAATCAGGGCATCCACGCTGCGGGCCATCATTTGATCCACTTCGCGGCGTTCCAGTTGAGGATCTTCCTCGGAAGACGCGATGATCAGGCTGTACCCCTGCGCACCAAGGCGCGCCGAAATCCCCTTGGCGACCTGGGCGAAGAAGGGATGAACGAGGTCCGGCACAATCAGGCCGACGAGGCTGGTGCGACCGGTAGAAAGCGCGCGGGCGGAGAGATTTGGCTGATAATTGACTTCCTTCATGCGCTGCAGAACGCGTTTTCGCGTTTCGGGGCTGATGTCCGCATGATTGTGCAGAACTTTCGAGACGGTGACGACGAGACGCCCAGGTCTCGCGCGATACTCTTCATCGTGGCAGGCATGATTTCTCTCTCATACTCGCCACAGTCCAATGTTTTTCATGGCACGTTTTTGCGGCGAAAAAGCCGCGCGCCGTGTACTGCCAAGCAAAGGTCATCACATTATTGCGCCGGGGTACGCGAGCGGCCTCAGCTTGTAAAGCACGCTGGCGTGAGCCGGCAGATTAACAGCAAAAGATTTCGCGGAAGGCAGATCCTTCCGCTCCCAAAGATCTCTCAGTACGTACTCGCTGTCCTTGAGACCGAGTTCTTTCCAGGAGTAATGGAGATCCAGCGCGGATTCCCCGCGATTGAATGCGGCAAGGTAATAGCCGTCATGCGAGGAAGGCTCGGCAAGCCAAATGACGGCCGCATCGGTGGCAATCACGGGATGATTTTCGGAAGAATGCTGATCCACCGCGAGGACTTCCGGGTTCGTGAGCAAGGAAACGGTCCAGGCATCCGCTTTGGGCAGCTCCCCGCCAATCATCAAAGGCGAACGGAAAATGGACCACAAAGTCATGAGGGTGCGCTGTTCATCGTGACTCAGCCGTGACTGGCGTGGTTGGCCCCAGCCGGGAGCGGGGCCAAGATAGCCAAGAGGCAGCATGTCCGCATCGGGCCAATGGCCGGGTTGCGAGAGTCCCGCCCATTTCAGGACATTTTGAAATTGATCGCCGAGGCCCTGAGGGTACTGCACATCGCTGTGCCACAAATCCCAGATATCGTCGGAGATGCGCCACATTTGGGCATACTTGCGCATCTCTTCCGCTTTTTCGATCGGGGCTGGTCCGGGCGAGAGGCTCAGCACGATGGGGCGCCCTGTTTTTGCGAGCGCGGCACTCAACATGCGAATTTCGTCCCCGCGGTACGGACGGCTGCTGATGCAATCGACCTTGATCAAATCGACTCCCCAAGTGGCGTAGAGAGAGGCGATGGAATCGTAGTAGGCCTGTGCGGCAGGCTTTGTGGCGTCCGCGCCGAAATTGTCTGGGTTCCAAGGACAGATTTCCCCTGTGTCTGCCGCCTCGGATGCGTGGAATGAAGTGCTTGCGATGGGGGCGTTCGATTCAACCGCCTTCTTTGGGATTCCCCGCAAGATGTGGATACCGAACTTCAGGCCGAGCGAATGAATGTAGTCGCCGATGGGCTTGAAACCTTTTCCTCCTGTCGAAGAGGGAAAACGGTTTTCCGCGGGAATGTACCGGCCATTGGCATCGAGCGCGTAGAGGGAGTTTTTCGAATTGCCTTCCGGCGTGGGGTTGGTGACGAACCACTCCATATCAACAACGATATATTCCCAACCGAAAGGTTTCAGATGCTCCGCGAACCAGGCGGCGTTGGCCTTCACCTGCTCTTCGTTGATTGTCGTGCCATAGCCATCCCAACTATTCCAGCCCAGCGGGGGGGTAGCAGCAAGGATGGAATTTGCGTCTGGTGACTTGGCCGCAGCGGGTGCTTGCGTGGCAAGTTTTGCAAGGCCGGTTGCGTCGTTGTACGTGGCAGGCGAAGCGACGCCGGCCCCACGAGCCATGCCTAAGAAGCAAGCGAAGAGCAAAACTGAAACGTAAAGCCGGGTTCTCATCTTGGACTAGATCCTTTCATGCCCAGGCGGTTGCATGTCTGAACGGGGAACGGCCATTCCCCCTGTCTGTTTGCTCTCGGAGGGAGGGCGCCAACATGATGATTGGCGGACATGGCAAGGCCCGTAGCCGAAGCCCGTTTCAGGGATTCACATCGTGAGTCAAGAGCCATCTTTGCTCCCCGTTAGCCTCCGGCAGGTTTTACTTGATGGAAACGCTATGCCAAGAATTGCATGAAAAATGGCACAAAAACCGTTTACTGTAACGCATAATATCACGACTCCGCGCGATCCCATGGCAAAATATGACGCGGTTACTTCGCGGCCCGCCAGTCTCTCGAGAGAACCCCGCGAAGAGTGGTTGCAAGATATAATCAAAAGCGGAGGAGTGGGTGAGCGGTTGAAACCGGCGGTCTTGAAAACCGTTGGGCTCGAAAGGGCCTCGGGGGTTCGAATCCCTCCTCCTCCGCCAGAAAAATTCCTTTCCCTCCAAGAGTAAACTCGTTCGCCTCTCGCAAAAATGTGGTAACGGACACTGGTTACCGGCGTTGCCCGGCCTTAAATGCGAGGCATGCTCGATTCCTTGGAAGGTCTGCATGCCGGCGCAGGGGACGGTGCGAGCATCACGGATGATAGATTGCGAGATTCTGTGAGCATGACGCGGTTGCCGCTGCCGAGCCGCCCCAGTAGAATGGGGTTCCCGCCCAGTAGCGATTCAAAACCGAGTTACGGATAACGGGGAAACACACCCAGGGCGCGGATGACGCCACGTAGCACCTCGTTGTGAGATTCGAAGTAGCAACCCTTGGACAGAGAGGCAAACGGATTGAGCGGCATCGCGGGTATTGTTCATCCAAACGGTAAGCCGATTGAGCGTGCGCTGTTGCAGTCGTTCGCAGATTTCTTGGCCTACCGCGGTCCGGATGCGCAAGCCATCTGGATGAATGGTTCGACGGGAATGGCGCATGCGCTGCTGCGGACCACGCACGAATCGCTGAACGAGCGGCAGCCGGCCAGCCTGGAGGAGCGGTACTGGATTGTCGCGGACGCGCGACTCGATAGCCGGGCAGAGCTCGTCGCCGAACTGCAGCGCTCCCGCCGGGCGGTCCGGGGCAATCTGCCAGACTCGGAATTGCTTTTGCATGCTTATGCGGCCTGGGGCGCCCAGTGCCTCGATCACTTGCGTGGCGATTTCTCGTTTGCGCTGTGGGACGTGAAAAAGAAACAACTGTTCTGCGCGCGCGATCACTTCGGAATCAAGCCGTTCTACTACGCGCAACTGGGCGACCTCTTTATTTTCAGTAATACGCTGAATTGTATCCGGCTACATCCGGGCGTTCCGAACGACTTGAATGAAGCGGCCATCGGGGATTTCCTGCTCTTCGGATTGAACTACGATAACGCAACGACGAGCTTCCGTGATATTCAGCGCCTGCCGCCAGCTCATTCCCTGACCCTTTCGACGAATGGTTTACAAATCAAGCGCTTCTGGACGCTACCCACCGACGGACATATTCGTTATGTTAGGCCCGAAGAATACATCGAACATTTTCAGGCGCTTTTTGAAAGCGCGGTTGCGGACCGCCTGCGCACAGACCGCGTCGGAATCCTCTTGAGCGGCGGACTGGATTCCTCCTCGGTGGCGGCGGCGGCCAAGGAGGTGTCCGCAAAGCGTGCTCAAGACACTGATATTAGAAGCTATACGTGCGTTGATGAGTCGCAGGTTCCCGATGCGGAAGGTCGTTTAGCCCGCGCGGTCGGGGAGTTTCTGCGCATTCCGGTCAAGTTTCTGCCGATGGATCAGGCGGGGCTCTTCGATGGCTGGGACGATCCGGAGTTGCGCTGGCCGGAACCGGTCGACAGCCCTCTGATCGCCAACTTTCTGGAATCCTGCCGCATCATTTCCCTGGATTGCCGGGTGCTCTTGTCAGGCGAGGGCAGCGACAACCTGATGGACTTTCAGATGTGGCCGTATGCGAAGGCGTTGTGGCGAAACCGGGAATGGCAACGTCTGTTTTCTGAGATGGCAAATTTTTTGTGGGTTCGGCCGTTTCCATGGCGGGGTGCCCAAGCACGTGTTAGGAAAATCCTGGGCAGAGATGCCGATGCACCGGTGTTCCCAGAGTGGCTGCCGGCGGAGTTCGTAGGCCGCGCCAACTTGAAAGCGCGGTGGAAGGACGGGTGCGAGCATCCCGCGGGTTCCTACAAGCATCCAATTCGCCCTAGAGCCCACGCCTCCATGGCCCTGCCCCACTGGACGTGTATGTTTGAACAGGAAAACGCAGGCGTGACGCATTTCCCGCTGGAAACGCGCTACCCGTTCCTAGACTTAAGAATCGTAAATTACCTTTTGGCACTGCCGCCTTTTCCCTGGTGCTTTAACAAGTTGCTGCTGCGAGAGGCCATGGTGGGGCGGCTACCGGAGCCGGTTCGCGTGCGTCCGAAGACGCCGCTGCAGGGCGATCCGGCATCTGAGCAGTTCCGGCGAACGGGGGCAGCCCAGCTGAAACAAATGCCCTGGAGCTCCGACGCGGACCGCTATATTCAACGTTCCGCGCTGGCACCGCCGCATGGTAAGATGACCGCCCAGCAAATTGGTGGCAGCCTACGGCCCTACTGCCTCAACATCTGGTTGCTGTCTATGAAGAGAGTTCGATACAACAAGCAGGCGGAGGCTGGTAATGGGTGAGTTCGTCAAACGGGAGCCGAAAAAGCCACAGGCAGAACCCGAGTTCACCGTTTGTGGGACGGGACGGGAACTCATCAAGGCGGCTGCAGCCCCCGGCAATCGGGGACCGAAAAAGCCGTATGCAGAACCCCATTTGACCGTCTATGGGACGCTAGTGGAACTCACGAAGAGAGTCGGACCCAGAGGCCATGCGGATCGTGTGGGCGGGAACGCAACCCGCAATAAGACTGCTTTCTAGAATCGGTTATCAGACCCTGATCCAAGGCACAACCTCTCAAAATCTCAGGAAGTGGAAGAAATTGTTCGGCAAAGTAGCAAACGGACACAATTCCCAACAGGCGAGTTAGGGATTCGCCCCTGCATTGAATCTCCATTACTCCGTTTTCGGCTTGCTCCTTCACTCCAACCTAGCTCTCCCCGGAGTGGTGCCGATTATTGCAACGGCAAGTTCCCCCGATCTTGACCTCCACCTGGGGAGTTCGCCGTATCCCGAGGGGGGAGACTTGTCTGCTCAGGAAGAGCTGGCGTACGTGGGCTCTTATTCCGCTGAAACTGGTGAACCGGGTCTGCGAGTCTGGCAAGTAGCGCAGGGAGCATTTCTGCGCATCGCCTATTCCGATGGCACGCAATTTTGGCTGGATCGCAAACGAGAAACACTCTGGGCAGTGTGGCCTGGGACGTTGTCTCTGGAAGACACTGCTTCCTATCTTTTTGGGCCGATCCTGGGATTCCTGCTGCGGCTGCGTGGCGTTACCTGTTTGCATGCCAGCGCAGTGGCTTTCAGAGATCGCAGTGTAGCTTTCGTCGGCTCAGAAGGCGCAGGAAAATCGACAACGGCAGCAGCCTTCGCGCGACAGGGTTATGGAGTCCTTTCTGATGACATTGTCGCACTCGTAGAACGAGAAGGCGCGTTTCACGTCATGCCTGCCTATCCCCATCTTTCTCTTTGGCCCGATTCGGTGAAAATGCTTTATGGTTCTTCGGAGGCGCTTCCCCGATTCATCCCGAATTGGGAGAAGCGGCGCCTCGACCTCGGGAGCCAGGAGACACGCTTTGAAAGCGGCCCTCTTCCGCTCGGAGCCATCTATATTCTGGGCGAGCGCCGTCCCGGTCCGGCGCCGTTCGTGGAGGCCATCCGGCCACAGGCTGCCCTGCTTTCGCTCGTAGCGGACACTTACGCCAACAAGATCCTCGACCGGGACATGCGGGCGCGAGAGTTTGAGTTTCTTGGTCGATTGGTCACCACAGTTCCCATCCGCCGGATCTGTCCTCATAGCGACCCGACCAGGCTAAAGGATCTCTGCCGTGTTATCCGCGATGATTTTGCGCTGCTCCTCCCGCCAACAACAGCTCGCCCGTGATTGAATAGAGTTTCTTGCCAATTTCCAAGCTGAACAAGTACGAGATATCTGATAGGATACCGGGGCGATTCCCGATATGGAACATGCTGTTCCGATTTGGGGCACTATGCTGGCTGCGCACCGAATGCTTTTCCCCTCTCCGAATAGAACCATCTCATTTCTTGTGCGGAATGGTCTTGTTTGTTCCGGGTTGGGGCAGTGGGGATGTGGATTGAAGGATGAGGGTGCGTCCTGGACCGGCGGGGTGTGAGGACAAGCAGAGACTCAAAGATTTGGGAGGATTGCCACCATGAAGACGCGGGTTTCTTTGGCTGCTGCTGTGAAGTTCGCTACTGTGACCATTCTTGTTGCAGGTTTCCTGTTCCTTGGCGTTCTGCGAAGCACAGGAAAGCGCACGTTTCCGACCGGCGTGGGACTGCCCCCGGTCACAGCAAGCGCAACAGCAAATCTTCCCCGGGCGAACGGCAATCCTAAATGGAGCGAGGCGTACGGCAAGCTGCCTCTGAGCTTTGAAGAAAACCTGGGCCAGACCGCCCAAGAAGTGCGTTTCGTGTCCCACGGAACCGGATATGCACTGTTCTTGACGCATCAAGAAGCAGTCATTTCCTTGCAGCGATCGATGCCGAAAAATCTGTCGGCGCTACACCGGATGGCCTATTTTCGAGCTTTGCGCAAGGCGCGCCGGGCCGGGAGAATGACGGTCCTACGGATGGGCCTCGCGGGAGCCAATCCCGCACCGCAAATCGCCGGGGTCGATTTGCTGCCAGGGAAAGTGAACTATTTTGTTGGAAATAGTCCGAAGGACTGGCGCACAGACGTCCCGTCCTATGCGAGGGTGAAGTATACGGGGATTTACCCTGGCGTGGACCTGATCTTCTACGGCAATCAACGTCGACTGGAATATGATTTTGTGGTGGCACCAGGAGCCGATCCGAAAGTCATCGAACTGAGCCTGAAAGGCGTGCAGAGACTTCGGGTCAATTCGAACGGCGATTTAGTTTTAAGCGTTTCCGGGGGCCAAGTGGCTCTCCAGAAGCCGGTGATCTACCAAAATGTCAGAGGTGAGCGACATGAGATCCAGGGAAGGTACGTACTCGCCGGAGACCGCCGGGTTACTTTTGCCGTCGCGAATTATGATCGAAGCGCACCTCTCATCATCGACCCGGTGCTGAACTACTCGACTTATCTAGGCGGCAGCGCATCGCCCTTCGATCTTGGTTCGGCGATTGCCGTGGACTCACTGGGGGATGCATTTGTCACCGGAACAACTTATTCCACGACCTTCCCATCGACTCCTGGCGGCTTCGGTGCTGGGAATGCCAACGGAGTTGCTTTTGTATCAGAGATAAATCCCACCGGTACGGCATTGCTCTACACCACTTATCTGGGAGGAACTGGCGGCGATTTTGGTCTCGGGATCGCTTTGGACAATTCCGGTACTGGCGCGAATCCTGGCGGAAATGTGTATGTGACGGGAGAGACATTTTCGTCGGACTTCCCGACCACGGCATCAAATGCCCTCAAGCCGGGACCGAATCCCGATGCCGCCACCGCTGGAACCAGTTTCATTTCCAAGATTAACCCGGCGGCAAGCGGCTTAGCCTCGCTAGTTTATTCTTCGTATCTGGGCGGGACCGACGGAACTTCTTCCAATCCCGATGTGGGAAATGCCGTCGCGGCTGACGTGAACGGGAATGCCTACGTGACGGGATTGACGACTTCGTCGCCGGGTTCAGGGTTGTCCAACTTTCCTGTTACGGCTGCCAGCGCCTTTCAGACAACGTTGGGAACTAGCGATGGTAATGCGTTTCTCACCAGGATTGACACGACCCAAGACGGAGCCGCTTCGTTAGCCTACTCAACATACCTAGGAGGGAGTGGGGCGAATGCGGCAAGTTCAGGTCTGGCCTTCGGCGAGCAGGCGCAAGGGGTGGCGGTCGATGCAACCGAAAATGCATACGTCGTCGGCACAACTACCTCCACAGACTTCCCAACGACGAACACGAATGCATTTCAGCCGAATACCGCTCCTCCCGCGGCCGTTGCCAACGGAACCGTATTCGTCTCACGCATCGACACGTCAACAACGCAAACGCCGACTGCATCCCTAGTCTACTCGACGTATTTGGGAGGCGAGGGCCAGGATTTGAGCACGGCGATCGCACTAAAAGCGAATAGTGCGGTGGCCTACGTCACGGGCGTGACCAGCTCGCTCCTATTCCCTACATTTCCTACCGCTCCTCCAGGGCCATACCAGACGACAGGCTCGACGGGAGGTACTGCTTTCGTCAGCCTGATAGACACCGGGCAGATCGGAAGCGCTTCACTCACCTACTCCACGTTCCTGGGTCCGGCCTATACCATTGGATTCGCCATCGCGGTTGACGCGGCAGGCAACGCCTATGTCGGTGGGGGTACTGACTCCTTCAGTTTTCCCGTGACCCAAGGTGCATTTCAGCCTGTGTTCGCGACGGGAGCGACGGGTGAGGGATTCCTCTCGAAGCTCAATCCAGGGGGCAATGGCGCGGCAGACTTGGTTTATTCGAGTTTCTTTGGTGGGAGTGGAAGCTCCGCCGTGCCCGACAGCGTTAATGCCATTGCCCTCGATAATCTGAATAATGCCTATCTCACCGGAGAGACATTCTCTTCATCGGCGACTTTCCCTGTTTATCCCGCGACAGCGTTTCAGATCAGTTTGAATGGTTTGTCCGATGCGTTCGTGGCAAAGCTGAGCCTGATCCCGACACTGGGTGTGTCGCCGGCGAGCCTCGATTTTGGCATTCAGCCCATTGGTGTCATGAGTCTTCCGCAGTCGGTGACGCTGACAAATAACACATCTGACGCAATACCATTCTTGGGCACCAGCGTTTCTTTCAGCGGGAGCAATGCATCCGATTTCAGCTCACCGTCCAACACTTGTGGCGCAAGCATCGCCGCCGGAGCTTCTTGCACGGTGAGTGCGGCGTTTACCCCTTCGGTTGCGTCCGCGGAGTCCGCTACGCTGGTAATAACCGTGGTGATTACGGACGGCGGTCTGTCCAGCCCTCAATCGTTCGACGTAAGCCTGAGCGGTACAGGGTCGAATACGGTTCCGGGTGTGGGTCTCGCGCCGACGAGCCTGCCCTTCGGCGGGCAGATGCTCACCACAACCAGCGCCGCGCAGACCGTGACGCTCACGAACACCGGCACAGGCACGTTGACGATCAACTCGATTGCAGGTTCCGGCGATTTTACGGCGACGAGCACTGGCGCTACCGCCTGCCCGATTAGCCCGGCAACACTTGCGGCAGGTGCAAATTGCACCATCAGCGTGACGTTTGCCCCAACGGCTCTCGGTGCACGCACGGGAACGCTCACGATCACCGATAACGCCGGCGGCAGCCCACACACAATCCCGCTAACCGGAAGCGGCTGGGACTTCACGCTGACGGGTCCGACAACGACGCAGACCGTCACTTCAGCCGCGCCACTCAAATTCAATGTGACCATGGCGCCGCTTGGCGGCTTTAATCAAGCTGTGGGGCTTACTTGCACAGGAGCGCCAGCCAACACAACCTGTGTCGTGGCATCACCGGTCACGGCTGCGGATGGGACGACCGCACAGAACGCGCAAGTGACGGTAACGACCACTGCCGCAGGCTTGATGCCGCCACTGTCTGTGCCGGCTCCGCCTGTTTCGATGCCGCTGGTCGTGCCGGTAATTCTGGTGATGATGCTGCTCCTTCTGCTGCCGAGGACCAGGCGGCTTCGTTTGCGACTGGGTATGGTCGCGGCCATGCTCACACTGATCGTCCTCGCCGGCTGTACAAGGCCAGCCAAACCTGCTCCTAAGCCTGTTAACGCCACTCTGACGATAACCGGGACGTCCAACGGCACAGCGGGCACGGTGAGCCACACGGTCACAGTTGCACTGACAGTCAACTAAAAACCAGGGGCAGGGAACGAAGCCGCGCGCTGGCAAATAGCACGTGGCGTCGTTTGCTTCGCATTGAGGATACCTCATTGAGTTGCTAGCAACGGTGAGGAGGAAGCCGAGGACTCAGGATTTGTTCCCGCGGCCGTACTTGCGCGCAAGACGCAATGGCCGGCGAAGTGCGTCCAGAAACCGGTGGTGACTTTCTTTGGGGCCTTCCTGCCAATCTTCCTCGGTAGGAGATAGCAAGAGACGCAGGAGATATGCGGGAGCGGAAATCAGACCGCCGCGCATACGCAGCCGGAAGGCAGTTCGCTCAAACAGGCCGGGAGGCTGATAACCCGCCGCGGGCAGCCAGCCGAGAATCTTCTCAACGAGCCTGGAGGCAGCGAGATCGGTTCTCACCCTTGCCGAGATTTCATTGGGGAGCCGCGTGTGCAGCAAGTCGGCAGCGAGGCGCAGCCCAGTGTGCAGCATGCGCTCCGCTCCCACGGCGTTCGTCAACTCCGTGACGCGCTCCCAGTCAATGGTCGATTGGCGCGAGACAAGCGCGGCGACGTCAGCAATCCACATCAGTCGCTCCCAGAAGTGCTTTGCCCCATGGATGCAGATCAGCACGAGTTCATCCTCCACGCAGAGGGCGGGAGTTTCATGAGCATCGAGGCGCACGTGGATTTGCTGGGCAAAGAATTCTTCGATGGGGAGCCGGCGGGGAAAATAACGGAGCGTGAAGTCGTTATGCAGCTCGACAAGCGACTTGGACGCAGGATTGGAGAAAAGATACTGGCCCGGAATTTTGCCCGCGTCGATGGCACGCAGCGGCACGGCGGCCTTGTAGCCGTCGGCAACCAGCAGTTCCGTAGCGCGGCGAATGTCGCGCTGGCGGACCAGCAGATCCAAGTCGCCATAGCTGCGCATCGCGGAATCTCCGTAGGCCTGAACTGCAAGCACCGGTCCTTTCACGACCAGGGCGCCGATTTCAGCCGCCCTGAATCGCTCCAATAATCGGAGCAGTTCCGCATTCATTCTTAGGGTAGTAAAAATCTGCGCACGCTGGCGTTCGACCAGCGCCTGTCGGGTTGCGGGCGGGACCAAATCTGGATCGAGTTGCAGCAGCCGCGCGGTGAGCTGTCCGGTTACGCCATGGTCTTCGGCGAGCTGGAGCAAGCGCGGCCAGTCCATGGACCGGATTAGTCCGGTGATCTTTTCGGCGCTGGGTATCGGGGAAGCCCACTCGAGCAGCGCGCGCCACTCGCCCGGCCACAAGCGCGATTCGATTGGAAGCGATGACCGCATCGTCCTGGCAACAATCAGCCAAACGTAGTGTACGCGATTCGTTGCGCTATTGCCTGCGGGAGAAGGCCAAGTGGCTTCTCCTCGCCGCCGCGTGCAAAACCCTTTCCAGCCGAAGCCGGAAAATCTCTCGTCGCGGCGGCCGGGTCCCGGGCCACAAGTGGCGTGACGGCGAAAAGCGGGGAGTTCGCTGTCTCCACCAGGTTGCGGCTGACGGTGCGGTAATGCTTACGCCATGCGTGAGGCAAGCGGCGAGACGGGGCCTCCTGGAAAACACCTAGAATAGATGGAAGAACGATCATGACTATTCCCCGCACAACTGCACGGTTCGTGGGGGCCTGGGTTGTGTTCCTTGGCTTCTATGCCCTGGTGTCTCATCTCCTGGGACCCGGGACGAAACTCAACGCTTTTGGAAACATCACGCAGTGCTTTGTGCCACTGCTGGCGAACGCGGGCCTGTTGCTGAATGCCGGCACGCCACACTGGCGGCGAAACATTTTCTGGATGCTGGTGGCGCTGAGCTGCACGCTGTGGATGGTCGGACAATTCGAATGGACGTACTACGAAGTGTACCTGCACAAGCCGGTGCCCGACCTGTTTGCAGGCGACATCATTTTCTTCCTGCGGAATATTCCGCTGATCGCGGCGCTGGCGATGCGGCCGCACCTGAAGCGCGGCGAAATACGCATCGGCCTGGGATACATGGATTTTGCGCTGCTGCTGTCGTGGTGGACGTTTCTGTACGTGTTCGTGGTTCTGCCGTGGATGTACGCGACGCCGACCCTGGAAATCTACAATTTCAATTACAACGTGCTGGACTATATCCAGCACCTCATGATCATCGCGGGATTCGCGTGGTTGTGGCTGCGGACGCGCGGAGCATGGCGGGCCGTGTTTGCGCACCTGTTTGGCGCCTCGACGCTGTATATGCTGACGTCGCTGACGGTGAACGTGGCGATTAGCCACAACGAGTATTACACGGGGAGTTTGTACGACCTGCCGCTGCTGACGGTCTTCTTCTGGTATGCGTATGCGGGCTGGGTGGCGTACAAAAGGCGCGATGAACTGGACGCGCCGGCGGAGAGCAGCCCTGCCGGCGAACTGGAAACAGTGGTGGGCGACAGCGTGTGGGCCAGCCGATTCGCGATGGCGGCAGTGATGTCCCTGCCTGTGTTTGCGCTGTATGCGCTGTGGATGGAGCGCGACACGCAAGCGGTGAGAGAATTCCGGCTGACGGTGACGCTGGTTGCCTCCCTGCCCCTGGCGCTACTTGTATTTCTGCGCACGCACCTGGCGGACGCCGACCGCGCGCGGTTGCTGGAGAAATCGGAGTCGTCGATCGAGAATCTGCAGCGGCTGCAGGCCCAGTTGGTGCAATCGGAAAAGCTGGTGTCGCTGGGGCAATTGGCGGCGGGAGCCGCGCACGAAATCAACAATCCACTTACGGCGATTCTGGGATATTCCGATTTGCTGGCGGATGACCCGGCGCTGCCGGACCGTGCGCGGGGCACGGCGGCGAAAATTCGCGAGCAGGCGCGGCGAACAAAAAACCTGGTGCAGAACCTGCTGAGTTTTGCGCGGCAGGTGCCGCCGGAACGCACGTTGCTGGACATCAACTCGGTGGTGACAAACGCGGTGCAATTGCGCGCGCTCGACCTGCACAGCGGCGGGACACGCATTGACATGCAGTTGGAATCGGTTTTGCCGGGCGTGCGCGGCGACAACAACCAATTGATGCAAGTCTTCTTCAACATCATTAACAATGCCGTGGATGCCATGAACGAAGCGGGTGGAGGCGTGCTGACCATCCGGACGCTGCGGGATCGCGGCAATGTGGTGATCCTGTTTTCGGATACGGGGCCGGGAATCCGCGAGCCGCACCGGGTGTTTGATCCCTTCTACACCACGAAACCCGTGGGCAAGGGAACGGGGCTCGGACTGAGCATCTGCTACGGCATCCTGCAGGAGCATGGCGGGAGAATTCTCTGCTACAACGGGCAAACAGGCGGCGCGGTGTTTCGCGTGGAGCTTCCGGCGGTGCTGGCGGCACTGCCGGGGCGCGGGCCACAGGCGCCAAGCGCAAAGCCAGTTCCCAGCAGCTAAACGAAAACTTCGATTTCCTTGTAATGCATTGACAATTCCGGTGATGGGCTGCGTATCGGATAGTGATAGAGTGGCGTGCGCGGGTGTGTCAAGACAGGCGGAAATCATGGGCGAAATCGCGATCGCGACGGAAAAGTTGACCCGGACGTTTGGCGCGCTTACGGCCGTGGACGCCATCGACCTGAACGTGCAGGCGGGCCATTTCTTTGGGTTTCTTGGGCCGAACGGCGCGGGGAAATCCACGACGATCAGGATGCTGACGGGGCTGCTGGCGCCGACGTCGGGGCGCATGGAATTGCTGGGGCTCGATTTTCAAAAGCATCCCGTGGAGGTGAAGCGCCAGATCGGCGTGGTGCCGGAAGGGATGGGCCTGTTTGAGCGATTGACGGGAACGGAGTACCTGCGCTTCGTGGGGAGAATGTACGGGCTGGATCGCGCTACGACGGAAAAGCGCGCGGAGGAATTGCTGGAATTCATGCAGTTAGCCGATCGCCCAAAAACGCTGATTGCAGATTATTCGCACGGGATGCAGAAGAAACTGGCGCTGGCCGCGGCGGTAATTCACGGGCCGCGGATTTTATTTCTGGATGAACCGTTTGAGGGCGTGGACGCGCTGGCAGCGGGGGCGCTGAAGGCGCTGCTGGGAAGAATGACGGAGCGCGGCGTGACGATTTTTCTGACCTCGCACGTGCTGGAGATTGTGGAGCGGCTGTGCAGCCACGTAGCCATCATCCACCAGGGGCGGCTGGTGGCGCAGGGATCGCTGGAAGAGTTGCGCGCGGGGGTTGCCGGCAACGAGGGCGAAACAAAGACGCTGGAGCAGATTTTCCTTTCCATCGTGGGGCAAAGCGGCGCCGAACAGGCGCGTCTGGAGGAACTGACGTGGCTGACGTAGCGCAGCGTCCGGGAGTGCTGGCGCAATTGCGCTTGATTGCAGGCTTGCGCTGGTGTCTGCTGAAAAACGGCTTGCAGCGCAAGAACAACCGTTGGGACCTGGTGGGGGTTATTTCCGCGGCTGTGTTTGGCGCGTTGCTGGTGGTGGGATTGAGTATCGCTTTTTACGCCGGAACGTATGCATTTCTGGCGAAAAACCGGGCCAGTTGGCTCGCGCTGCTCTTCTGGGCCGTTTTTTTGTGGTGGCAGGTGTTTCCGATTTTTGTGGCGGGATTCGGAGCGAATTTCGAGTTCAAGACGCTGCTGCGTTTTCCGTTGAGCCGGCGCACATTTTACTTGCTGGGATTGGGCTACGGATTCGCGGATTTTGCGGCCGTGTCGGCCGTCTTCTGGGTGGCGGCGATGGTGCTGGGGGCGGCGATGGCGCGCCCGGAAGTGCTGCCGGTAATGCTGGCCGTGAGCGTCCTGTTTGTCTTGATGAATGTGACGCTGGAGCGGCTGATTGGATCGTGGCTGGAGAAGATTCTGGCAAAGCGTAAGACGCGAGAGTTGTTCATCGGGTTGTTCGTGTTGTCCATGGTGTCGCTGAATTTCCTGAATCCCGTGATGCAGCGGTATGGCAACGCAGCACGGCCGAAGATTCTGAAGTACTTGCCGTATCTAGCTTGGTTGCCGGGATCGCTGGCGGGAAGCGCAGTGGCGGGCTCGGTGCGTGGCGATCTGAGCGCAATCCTGTTGGGTTCAGCGGGGTTGTTTGTGTGGCTGGGTGTGACGAGCGGCTTCTTGTGGCGACGATTCGCAGCGCAATACCGCGGAGAAGAGATCAGCGAAAGCGCGGCACCCGCACCGGCGAAGAAGAACAATGCAGACGCCGCTTCAGCGGAAAAGGCCAAAGCGCAAAGCGCCAATGGAGAATGGCTGCCGCTGGTGCCGGCAACGGCAGCCGCAGTGGTGCTGAAGGAGTTCCGGTATTTGACACGCAACGGCATGGCGTTTTTGACGCTGCTGCTGCCGCCGATCATGGTGGTGTTTTTCACCATGCAATTCGGAAAAGGTTCGGCGCTGCGGGAACATTCACTGAAGCCAGAAATGTTTTTCCCGGCCATCATGGCGTATCTGATCTTGATCCTGATCACGCCGGCGTATAACGCGTTTGCGTTTGAGGGCAAAGGCATCCAAACGTACTTCATGGCGCCGCTGCGATTTCAGGATGTGCTGATGGGGAAGAATCTGTTTTTGGTAGCGCTGATCGCGATTGAGCTGAGCTTGTCGCTGGCGCTTCTAGTGTGGCGCGTGGGGTGGCCCAGCGCGGCGATGTTTGCGGCTACAATCGGGGCAGGCGCGTTCGCGGTGACGGGCCAGCTGACGATTGCGAATTGGTCGTCGCTGAGCTTCCCGAAAAAAATGGAAATCGGGAAAATGAAGGGACAGCGAAATTCAGGTGTAGCGGTCTGGACAGCGCTTGGTGTGCAGGTTGTGGTGGCAGCAGTCTGCGCGGGGATCATCCTCGCCGGCAGATTGCTGGGGAATCCGTGGGTACCGGCAATGGCGTTCACAGGGCTGACCGCAGCCGCGGCAGGGGGCTATGTGGCATCGCTGGGAGCGCTAAGCCGCTTGGCGGAAAAGAAGAAAGAGCTGCTGATCGAAACGCTTTGCCGGTAAGCAGAAGGATAAGACTCACCACAGAGGGCACAGAGGTTTCACGGAGAACGCGGAGAGAGAGAATCTGCAAATAGCGAGGGTGAAATGAATCGCCTTATCTGGACACTGAGCGTCGTAGGAAGTCTCCTTGCGTGGGTGCAGGCAAGTTCGACTCAGGTTCCGCCCCATGCCGACACGGACGAATTGATTGAGACACAGGGAGCGCCCATGTGGCTTCCTCAGCTGGACGGCACCTTACGCTTGGCACTGAAACACCTGGACGCGCTGGGGAAAATCGTAGAGGTGATCGCGCGGCAGTGGTGAGGAGGACTAGGAGATGTAGTTCGCAGCGGCAAAGGCTGCTAGGTAGATTTGAGGAGGGCGGCGAGGCGAGCGGCGATGGCGGGCCAGGAGAAATGCTGGCGGTAGGCGAGGGCGTTCTGCTCGCGGAGGCTGGTGCGGAGTTCGGGGTCGGACAGGACGCGGACGAGCGCCTCGTGGAGTTCGGCGGGGTTGCCCGGCGAAGCGAGAAGCACGCCGGCATCGGTGACCGGCCAACTGGTTTGTGCGCCAGCGAACGCGACCATGGGCACACCGGCGGCGATGCCCGCGATGGCGCTGCTGCGGCCGGTGGAGATCGGGGCGCGGACGAAAAGGAGCACATCGGCGGCGCGGAGACGATCGATCACCTGCTGATCATCGAGAACACCCTCCGCGGAAATTTCCACGGGCAAATCCTGAAGGCCTTCACGAAGCGCGGCTTCACGAAGTTCGGCGTGGCGGCCGAAAACGGATAGGCGCAGCTTGCCGAGTTTTTGCGCGGCGTGGCGGACGGCTGCGAGAATGATTTTCGTTTCGCGGGCGCCGGGTTCGCCACCGGTGATGATGAAAACACCAATCGTGGGAATAGCGGAAATGTTGCCGGCATGGCTGACTTCGTGCTCTAGCGGAACGGGAATCGGGAGGTTGGGGCCGACGGGAATGAAATGAGCGCGAGAGGCAGAGCCCGCAAGCCAAGAGAGCTTTTCGAGAGGGATGGTGAAGATGGCCAGCTCAGCGGAGGCGAGGGCGCGGCGCATGGCGTGAAGTTGAACGCGAGCGCGGAGGTGATCCACCAGGCGCGGACCGCGGAAGGGTTCCACATCATGAAACACGATGGCGATGCGGGCACCCGCGGATTTCAAGATTTGCAGAACGCGAGAAAATTTGTAAGGGAACCCGCGCGCAGACCAGGCGAGGGCAGTGTATTGAACCAGGACCCAGCGCCCGTGCCAGGACGCCGCTTGCAGGCGCAGGGCGTCAAGGGCATCGCGCCAGCCGTGAAGCTCCCAGGGAACGCGGCGAATCTCAAGTCGAAAATCGTGGGATTGCAGAGCGGCGCCAAGGTGGCGGCAATATTGCGCGACGGCGTCGGTGGGCACGTCTTTGCTTCCGAGAAGAGCGATGACGGGCGTACTCATTTGGGCAGAGCTAAAACGTGATTTTCGTCGAGATTTCGCACGGTGTAGCCAAGCTCCAGGAATTTCTGCGCCAGCGCGCAGTGATTTTCCGGGCTATGCATTTCAACCAATAGAATGGTGCGTCTTTCCGCGAGCAGCCGTTCAGCGCCGCGGAATACTTCTGCTTCCGCGCCCTCGACATCACACTTCAAGAAATCCGGAGAATCCTGCGCGGTGACGTAATGGTCCAAAGACACCGCTTCGACCGTGATGGTATCGCCGGAAGAATCGGCGGACACATGACCCAGACCGCGATCCGGGGAAGTGTTCGGGTCCACACGCGCAAAAGACACGGTCGTGGCTTGCGACCAGACCGCCTTCTGCTCAACCCTTGCGTGTGAGAAGTTATTGCGCGCGAGATTTTCCCCCAGGCGCGCCGCAATTTCAGGATCCGCCTCAAACGAAACGACGTGCCCGTGCGGCCCCACCAGGCGCGCAGCGATCAGCGAGAAATATCCGATATTCGCGCCGAGATCATAAAACGTCATGCCAGGCCGAAGATGATCCACCAGCGCCTGCTGAACCTGCGGCTCGCCGATCCCTTGCTGAACGTTTTGTCCCGTGCGCGGATTGACGCGTATCCAAAGGCTTTCCGCGGGGCCGTGCTGAATCTGAATCCACAAGAGGGTATCGCGTGGAAGAAGCTTGCGGCTCGTCCAGCTGAGGAAATCGCCAATGACGGGAACGCGGCGGAGTTCAGCGAACGGGGAAGCGTAGCGCAGGAAAAGCTTCGCGAAACGGTTGCCCGGTTCCCGCATTTTATTTCTCCACAAGGAAGCTGCCAAGAACCAGGGCGTCCATGCCGGAGCTGAAAAAGGTGCGGATCGCATCGGTGGGGGTGTGGACGATGGCCTCACCGCGAAGATTGAACGACGTGTTCATGATGACGGGAACGCCGGTGCGCTTGCCGAATTCATCAATGAGCCGCCAATAGAGCGGATTGATTTCTTGTTCGACAGTTTGCGGGCGGGCGCTGCCGTCAACGTGCGTGACGGAGGGAATGACGCTGCGTTGTTCGGGGCGCACCTGCGCGGTGAGAATCATGAATGGCGAATCCCAGGCCGTTTCGAGGAATTCGGGCGCGGCTTCCTTTTTGAGGGAGGGAGCAAAAGGGCGCCACCACTCGCGAAACTTCACCGCGTTGTTGACCTTAACATTCATCTCCGGATCGCGCGGATCGGCGAGGATGGAGCGGTTGCCGAGAGCGCGCGGGCCGAACTCCATGCGTCCCTGGAACCAGCCGAGGATCTTGCCCTGGGAAAGGAGCTCTGCCGCGGTGGCAGCGGGATCGGAAAGCCGCGAGAAGCGAATCTTGTAGGTCTTGAGAGCGGCTTCGACGGCGTGGTCATCAAACGAGGGGCCGAGATACGCGTGGCGCATGGGCCTGATGGGGAGGCGCT
This sequence comes from Candidatus Acidiferrales bacterium, assembly GCA_963780785.1. Classification (GTDB taxonomy): domain Bacteria; phylum Acidobacteriota; class Terriglobia; order Acidiferrales; family UBA7541; genus Acidiferrum. The sequence goes on along the minus strand of CAWADS010000046.1, from coordinate 7,813 downwards.
GGCCGCCATCGAGATAGGGAGCGAGAGCGGCGCCGAGGGCCACGCCATCATCGGAAGCGGCAGGCTGAACGAAAAGATTATCGATGAAGCCGGAAGCGAGGATCTTGCCGTTGGCTTTGGAATTGAGGGCCACACCCCCGGCGAGGCACAGATTGCGGCTGTGCGCTTTTTCAAGAGCCAGGCGGATGACGCTCATCATCCCGGCTTCGCACAATTCCTGAACGGCGAAAGCAATATTTTTGTGGCGGTCGTCGATCTCGCTTTCGGGGACCCGCGGAGAGCCGAGCGCGGCCGGCCAGCCCGAAAAAGAGCCGCTGCCGTCGCCCATCAGGAGATCCGTGTGGACTTTGTAGGGGGACGCTTCGGGCTCAAGGAATGCGCGAAGATGGACGCCGGGTCCACCGTAGGGAGCGAGGCCCATGACTTTCCACTCGTCGGCGTTGGGAGTGAAACCAAGGAATTCGGTGAAGCGGGCGTAAAAGAGGCCGAGGGAATCGGGCCAGTTGATGGTCTGGAGGTGCTCGATGCGTCCTTTGCTGCCGTGCCAGATGGAGGTGGCTTCCCAGGCGCCTCGGCCGTCCATGACAACAATGGCGGCATCATCAAAGCCGGAGTAGGAATAAGCGCTGATGGCGTGGGCGAAATGATGGTCCACGAAACGGAATTGCGCCTTGGAAGGGCCAAAGTGGCGCGCAAAGCGCCGCACGCCGCCGCCCTGGTGCCACATGCTGAGAAACTGGCGCGAGGAGTTCAGCACACTGAAATAGCTGGCGGGCCATCGGCCGGTGGCGAAAAGTCTCAGGTCGTGGCGAAAGGTTGCGCCGGGGGTTTGCCATCCAAAACAAACTTCGTCAATCTGGCCGGGAGAGATTTTCGCGAAATCGAGGCAGGCCTGAATGGCAAGCTGCGGGAAGCGGGCATCATGCTTGAGGCGGCTGATGCGTTCTTCGGCGACAGCGAAGAGAAGCTCGCCATCGCGGACGATGCAGGCGGAGGAATCGTGCATCTGGGAATAGTTCAGACCGAGAGTGATCATGCGGAGGCCGAACCTTCGCGAGCAATGATGTGGTGGAAGAAATTTTCGAGCATTTCGGCGGAGCGTTCCCAAGTATAGCGTTTCATGGAGTGCTGCGCTGCCTGGCCAAGGCACTGGCGCAGCGCCGGGTCGGCGGCGAGGCGCAGGACAGCGGCTTCAATCGCCGAGGCGTTGGCCGGAGCGACCAGCAAACCATTGAAACCACTTTCGACGACGTCCGGCATGCCGCAGGTTTCCGTCGTGATAACAGCCATGCCCGAAGCCATCGCCTCCAATAGAACTGAGGGAAGACCTTCCATGAGCGAGGGGAACAGGAAAATATCGTGCGCGGCGTAGAGTTCCTGCATGCTTTCCGAGGGAACGATCGGCTGGACAACCACCGTTGAGGCAAGCTGCGGACCGAAAAACTCGCGGATCACTTCCGGAGGGCAGCCGCATCCGGCAAAGGTCATGGTCAATCCGGGAAGCTGCGCGGCAAGGCGGAGGAGGACGTCGCGCAGATAGTAAATACCGCGCTGGTCCAGCCACGTGCCGGCGTACAGCAGCCTGAGTGGTTCGGAATTGTCGTAACGGCGGGGAACGAAGAAGCGCGGCTCGACGCCGTTGGGGATGTAGGCGGTGCGGTCGGAATCGAGATCGTATTTGAGCTGGAGGATATTCCAGACATCGCGGCTGTAGGTGTGCGCCCCATCCGACGTGCGGATGGACCAGCGAAATCGCGGCAGATTGTAGAAACGCTGCCACAAGCGGTTCCTCCAGGCAAAATGCCAGGCGCGGCCCTTGCGGACCTCGCGGCTCATGACGTGAATGCGGCGTTCTTCGAGGCCGTGAAGCGTCATGACGTAAGGAGGCAAGCTGTGCGAGCCGGAAATGCGGCGGCGCAGGCCGTAGGGGAAACCGACGGGGGCATGAAGATTGACGATATCGAATTCGGCGCGGTGCTGCGCGATGTACTTTCCCAGACGCATGGAAAAAATAAGCTCGGCAAAGCGTGCGGAAACTTTTTGACCGCCGATCAAATCCTCCCGGAAGAGATGCCGGATGGTGTGGCCGCGGCGCTCGAGTTCGCGGCTGAGGTTAAGGATGATGGCTGCAACTCCTCCTTCGCGGCGGCTGGGAACACAGGAAGACATGAGGATGCGCAGTGGACCGGAAGTCATCGCGGGCTCCAGTCGCCGGTGCGGTCAACGTGGGGGGGCTGAAACGCTGGAAGGACTTTGCGACGTAGTTTGCGATAGAGGGAACTGGAGGCCAGTCTCTGCTTGAGCGCGGCATAGTGACCGGGCGTAAGAAACAGCGCGGGGAAGAGGCTGATGTATTTGAGAAACCAGCGAAAGGGCGAGGCATTCTCCTGGGTGATGCGGTAATTGAGCAGCTCGTTGCGGATGGTGTCGAGCGGCGAGCCGCCATAGAGGCGAAGAGCCAGCGCATCCGATTCGTTCTTCAGGGATTCGAGTACGACGTTGCTGACAGCGTCGGGGACGTGCTCGTCCACAAAGCGGCGGCGGAGTGCTTCCGCCAGGGAAACCAGAACGTCGTGTTTTCGTTGGAGAGAGGCGTGGCTGCCGTCGCTCACCTGGAAGAGATTCTGTCCGTGCAGACGATAGAAGGTCAGAGGCTCGCGGAGAAGCAGAACTTCGGAAAACAGGGCGCCCAGCGTGAACAGGAACTCGTCGGCTTGGATGGTGAGCGCTTCGGGCACCGGGCCGATGCGGCGTAGAAGCTCTGCGCGGAAGGCCATGCGGCTGGTACCGAGAAAGCTCTTGCGGAGGCGAAATAAGCGCGCGCCAGTTACGGAGTCGATGCGAAAGCGAGAAAACTCCCGGACTAATTCATTGCGACGGGAGCCATCGGCGAGGGCTTCGGTGATGCTATGGCCGATGAGCCCGACGCCTGGGTTTCCGAGAACGCCGCGACCACCAGTTTTAGCTTGCTGGGGGCCCACCAGTCATCGCCATCGAGGAAGGTTACGATTTCCCCCTGGCACTCCCTAATGCTCGCATTGAAGGCGGAAGCTTGACCTCCGTTGGCCTTGCGGATCAGGCGAACCTGAGGGGCAAATCCGGCGGCAATTTCCGAGGTGCGATCCTGCGAACCGTCGTCCACAACGAGGATTTCGCGGTTGGAAGCCGGGAAATCCTGTTCCAAGGCGCTGCGAATGGCCTGCTCAATGAAGCGCTCGTGGTTGTAGGTGTCGATTAAAACGCTGACGATGGGCCTTGCCATAAAAACTCAGCCAAACCTGACCTTTCAGGGCAATCCGAAGGCGGGGATGCGCACACTTGAGTGTAATCGCGACGTGGAAATCTTACTGTACACGGCTGGGGGTTGCAATCGAATCGGGGCTGAAGCTCCGACTCCCTGAGAGGTATCTATGAGATGGCTTGTAGTGAATGCTGCATAAACGCATGCAGCCGATACGATAGAACATGGATACTATGAAGGACATGTTCTATCTGGCACAAAATGCGGAAGCGGCATCAAGACTGGCAGGGTGGCTGTGGACGGCTCTCTGGATCGTATGGGTGGTCATGTGGTTTGGCACGAAAAGGGCGAAGCAAGCGCGAGACCTCTTGGGAGAGACTCGCAGCATCTGATACCACTGCTGTTTGGATTCTGGCTGCTGTTTGGGAGGAACTGGAACGGGCTGAACATGAGGCTGGTGCCAGATACTCCAGCGGCATGGTGGCTTGGCCTGGCTCTGACGGCAGCAGGCGTGGCGATCAGCATTTGGGCACGGGTAAGCTTGGGAGCAAACTGGAGCGGTGTGGTGACGTTGAAAGATGACCACGAATTGATTCGCAAGGGGCTCTACCGGTGGATACGGCATCCGATCTATACGGGAATCCTGCTGGCTATGATCGGGACGGCGATGATCAAGGGGCACCTGCGCGGCTGGCTCGGATTCCTGGTTGTGTGGGCAGCGTTTTATATCAAGGCCAGGCGCGAGGAGGGTTTCTTGCGGCAAGAGTTTGGGGACGGATTTGAAGAGCACGCCAGGCACACGGGAATGTTTTTTCCGAAGTGGATATGAGATGTGGCTGATGCCAGGACCTCCGCTGGGTGAAACCTGAAGACAAAAGAGCCCGGCGAGGAAACACCGGGCTCTTCGACAGAATGCAATTCCTCCAGAGAATTCAGGCTTCTTCTTCGACGAGGGCTTCGCCGTGGGCCGCTTTGTGGGCGGCGATGACTTTGTCCGCCAGTTCGCCGGGCACGTAATCGTAGTGAGAAAACTCCATGGAGTAGCTGGCGCGGCCCTGCGTCATGGAGGTAAGGTCCGTCGCATAAGAAAGCATTTCCGCGAGCGGCACCATGGCTTTGACGACGACGTTATGGCCGCGTGTTTCGCTGCCTTCGATGCGGCCCCGGCGTGAGCTGAGGTCGCCCATCAGATCGCCGGAATACTGATCCGGCGCGTAGACTTCCACGTGCATGACGGGTTCGAGGAGAGCGGGCCGCGCCTGCTTCATGGCTTCCTTGAAGGCCAGGGAGCCGGCAATTTTGAACGCGATATCCGAGGAATCGACATCGTGATATTTGCCGTCATAGAGGGTGGCGCGGAAATCGGTCATCGGGAAACCGGCAAGATGGCCGCGCGCGGCGGCTTCGCGGATGCCGCGTTCGACGGAAGGAATCCAGTTGTTCGGAATAGCGCCGCCAAAGATGTCGTCAACGAATTCGATGCCCTTGTTGCGCTCGGTGGGCTCGAACTTGACGCGGCAGACACCGAACTGGCCGTGCCCGCCGGACTGTTTCTTGTGCTTGCCTTCGGCGTCGGCCTTGCCGCGGATGGTTTCACGATAGGGAACCTTCGGCGGCTTGAGGGTGAGATTGACGTTGTAGCGCTTCTGAAGCTTGGCCACAACAACCTCAACGTGCTGCTGGCCGTTTCCGGCGAGCAGAAATTCCTTGGTTTGCGGATCGCGGGAGAAACGCAGCGCGGCGTCTTCTTCCATGATTTTGTGAATGGCCACGCCGATCTTGTCTTCATCGGCGCGGGACTTGGGTTCGACCGCAAAGGTGATGGAAGGCTCCGGCAACTTCGCAGGTTGATAGTAGATGGGAGCGTTCTTGTCGCCGAGGGTATCGCCGGTGATGGTTTCTTTCAGTTTGGCGATGGCGCCGATATCGCCGGCGTGGAGCTCCTGAATTTCGGTGAGCTGTTTTCCTTGAACGTCCATGGTGTGCTGAAAACGCTCGGGAACATTGCGATTGAAATTGAGAAGCGTGGCGTCGTTTTTGAGGACACCGCTCTTGACCTTGAAATAGTTGATGCGGCCGGCGAAGGGATCGGCAAGAGTCTTGAAAACGAAGAGGGAAAGAGGCTGCGTGTCGTCGTACTTGCGGTCGATGCGATCGCCCTTGCCGCCGGGTTCCTTGAAGCCGACTTGCGCGTGCTCGTCCGGATGCGGGAAAACATCGGCGAGAAAGGTAAGCAGGCTGGCATTGCCGATATTCCGCGTGGAGGAGATCATCAGCACGGGAATGATTTTTTCCGCGACGATGGCTTTGCGGACCGCGGGGATGAGGTCCTGAATGGGTATGGTGCCTTCGCGGAAGAATTCCTCCATCATTTCGTCGTCGCCTTCGGCAATCATTTCGACGAGCTTTTCGTGGGCTTCCTTGGCCTCATCGAGGAGCGCGTCGGGAATATTTTCGATAGTAGCCTTGCCATCGCCATCGGGCGTGTAGAGGTGGGCCTTCATGGCCACGAGATCCACCACGCCGCGAAAACCTTTTTCGGAGCCGATCGGCATCTGCAGAGCGACGACATTGCGGCCAAAGAGCTCCACCAGGGATTCCATGCAGCGCTCGAAGCTGGAAAGCTCGCGATCCATCCAGGTGAGGACAAAGGCGCGGGGGATGTCGTACTCGGCGCAATAATCCCAGACTCTTTCGGTGGTGACCTGAGCGCCGACGTGGGCGTCCACGGTGATGAGGGCGGCGTCAGCGGCGACGAGGGCCGCCTTGGTTTCGGTGATGAAAGTGGAATAGCCGGGGAGATCGAGGAAATTAATCTTGACGGTATTGCCCGCGCAAAGAGTGCAGGCCCATTCGGCGTGGGCGAGTCCCGGTTGGATGGAGATTTTGCGGGCGATTTCTTCGTCGTCCCAGTCGGTGGTGGTGGTGCCTTCCGCAACTTTGCCAAAGCGCTGGGTCGCCCCGGCGGTGAAGAGTAACGACGACACCAGTTGCGTCTTGCCGGTGCCGCCGTGACCTACAATGCCAACGTTTCTGATGTCCTTGGTGGGATAGATTTTCATTACAGACCTCCGCGTAGGTGTGGCCAACTGAGGTCACCGGGCGACGGTCCGCCGACAAAACAGCAGGCGCGGGCCTGCGCCTGGCGAAGTTGTTGGTTTGAAGGAGAGCGAGGCCCTGCCTGGGTCCCGGTAAGCGGGGCGAAGGAGAAACGCTAAATCCCTGGTCCGCTCTTCTTAACGGGGAAATGCTAGCACATGGAATTGGCAGGGGCAACGGAGTGGGGGGTGGTGGCGGGTCAGTTTCCGGTTACGGCGTTAATCCGGCAAGGGGTTCATGGTTGCGGGGTAGCTACGGAGAGGGAGTAAACTGACCCCATGAGTTTGCTCCGCAAGATTGCTTGTGCATGCTTCATGGTCTTGATGATTGCTCCGCCTTCTTCGACTTCCGATTGGGATTATCTGATTTGGATTCCTCGCAGCGTAACCGCTGACCCTCTATACCGCTTCATAAAAGGCAGCAAGGCTGGTTATATCGACCAAACCGGAAGGGTAGTGGTGCCGCCAGTTATTCCCTTCATGGGAAGTAACGGCGGGAGCGAATTTCACGATGGCTTGCTAGAAATAGGGGTTTCAGACGGCGTCTATGTCGATACCAGTGGCAAGAGAGCCATCAAGAAGGGGTTCTATCGTGGGTGGGATTTTTCCGAGGGGTTAGCGGTTGCCATGGAGAAGGACGGAGACAAGTTTGGTTACATAAATACAAAAGGCGAGTTTGCAATCAGCCCGCGCTTTGATTCCTCGCCAACGGACTATGTGTGGCCCTTTGAAGATGGCTTCGCGAAAATTGAGGTTGCAGGAAGGTTTGGATATATTGACCACACAGGCGAATTTGTCATCCAACCAAAATTTCTTGATGGTGATTCGTTTCACGACGGAATGGCACGGGTCATAGTTGAGGGCCCATGTGTCTATTCGCGAATCCCGGAAGAAAGTCCAGCCCCCGATTTTGGGGTTGTGCCAAGAGGCACGAAAACGCAGGAGACCTTGCCCGCGTGCAAGTACAGTTTTATCGATAAGTCTGGGAACATCATTTCCGAGCAGCGGTTCGACTACGCGCTTCCCTTCGCGGAAGGTCTCGCTCCCGTAAGAATTGGCAATTTGTGGGGCTACATCGACAAGAAGGGCGTGCAGACAATCGCTCCGCGTTTCGAAAGTGCTGCACCCTTTTCCGACGGGCTTGGGCTCGTTTCTGAGAAGGGACTTTTCGGCTATGTTGACCGGACTGGGGCCTACGTTATAAAGCCACAGTTCAAACGCGCAGAAAGTTTTGCAGAGGGCCGTGCTGTGGTGGGCGATTTTCAATCTGGCTACTGGTACATCAACCATAATGGTCAACAAGCCATTCCGTCCAAGTTTGCTCTAGCGAGTCCTTTCTTCAAAGGTTTGGCCCACATCAAAGTTTTGTCCGGAGCCGCCGGAACTGAGAACATTCACAATGGAACGTTTGCGTATATCGACAAAACGGGCAAGACCGTATTTACGTACAAGACCTCACTTAAATGAGTTATTC
>CAWADS010000045.1:0-67545 GCA_963780785.1 Candidatus Acidiferrales bacterium | reverse complement strand
CCGGTCACCTCTTTTCCTCCCTCCTTATCTCCTCAGCAACAGTAAGAAGCTGTTCGACGCTCTCTGGCAATGTGCGCCGTTTACGTACCCCAATGGCAGCTTGTTCTCCCTTGTATGTCAATTTCAGATTGTTGAAGAAGACCCCGTCGGCGTTCCTTGATCGCTCGCCTCGAATAAGCCCGCGAACAATATGTTCCTCTATTACGCTGCTGACGTGAGCAAATGCAGTGCGATACTCCGGAGCGGTGATTTGGAGGTTGGGATTCAGTCTCTGTGTCAACGTGTGTGACGAGAAGATAACGTCTGGCCACTCGTAGATTTCGATCAGAATGTCACCCTCAGTGCCGTCGAATACGGGTTCGGGTCGCGGCATCCAGTTCACCCCTTTCTAAATTTACTGGCGGCTGATACATCAGCCGTTTTGCTTCAGCGTCCCTGATGCCTTGGACGGTGCGCTCACCGTCAGCTTTCTGCGGCGTATCCGTCTGTCAAAATATCGCCTCACTGTTTTCAGACGCGGCGATCCCGTCCGACGGCATCCTCCTGGGTGACATTTTAGGCGCAATACGTGACCTTGCCAACCGGCTGCTTTGGTGGAACAATTGTGGGTCGGGTTCCAAAATTCCAGTCCTGGAACGGATGGTGCGTTATGCAAGGACTCCGTTCGACCGTTATTTCCCTTCCGGAGCTGTTCTTTTGGAGGTCTCTGAAATGCTCATCTCAAACCGTTTCGTTCGGACCTATTTGTTCGTAAGTAAGGCAGCGATAATTCATAACAAATCGTTCCAATGCCACGTCAGTACGGCAAAGGAGGGTTTGTTTCAGAAACTGTCAACCATAATCTTCGAACCTAGGATTGGCAATACTGTCGGAGCAGGAGCCGCAGGATTTCGTCCTTGCGGCAAGGTAATCTACTCGCCTACCCTGCGAAAAAATGACCGTCTCCAGCTTCACGATGTCATTGCCAAAACGCTTGACGCGTTTGGAGAGGAAGGCTGCACTTTAGAAGAGGCACTTGAACAGATATTTGCGGACTTGAAGCGCAGAGGCATAGCAGTGGAGACGATAAACCTCGCGGCGGATCAAGGCCAAGCCGATGCGCAGTTCAATTCTAGGGGGCCGCGCATAAATAGTGAAGGCGTTACGCAGGGCGATACGCAAATGGCAGTGTGGTTTCGCAAGAATGCTGAACAAGGCGGCGCCGACGCGCAATTCAACCTCGGCTATTTTGTACGACAATGGCCAGCCTGCCCGAGGACTACGCACGACGCGGCGTTTTGGTTCGCAAGGCGGCTGAACAAGGCGACGCCGAGGCGCAATATTACCTTGGGTTTTTGTACGACAAAGGCCAAGGCGTGCCCCAGGACTACGCGCAAGCAGCGTTTTGGTATCGCAAGGCGGCTGAACAGGGCTTCGCCGTGGCACAAGATAATCTTGGGGTTTTATACGACAAGGGCCGGGTGTGCCTCAGGACTCCACGCAAGCGGCTCCGTGGTATCGCAAGGCGGCCGAGCAGGACGATTACGCCCAAGCTGCGCTTTGGTATCGCAAGGCGGCTGAGCAAGGTGACGCCATGGCGCAATACAACCTTGGGATTTTGTACGACAAGGGCCATGGTGTGCCCCAAGATTTTGCGGAAGCCTACTTTTGGTTTGATCTAGCGGCTGCTGGCGAGCGGGACGCCTCGCGGTGGAACAGACTACGAAGTATCGAGCTACGAAGTATCGAGACGAAGCCGCATCACACCTGACGCCTGCCGAGTTGGCCCGGGAACAGAAGAGGGTGCGGAAGTGGTTTGAGGAGCATCAGGCGAAGCCACAATGATGGAAGGGTCTGTTCTGCCGGCCAGTTTCCATAGCGTGTGGGGGGTTGTTTTGCGGTCGTTGTTTCCCCATGGCCATGAATCACTAACCATCGGAGAGTCAGGAACGGGCATGGTTTTTGTTATCTTGACACTGGGTTGCTTGTATTGCGGCAGGCGGGTCGGCTGGGGCCTTTCGAAGCATTTTTTATACAGTGTTTCGGAGATTACGGCCGTCATTGCGTGTATCATCTGGGGAGGTCTGGTTGCCATATTGGTGCATGGACTGATCGTATGGCTGCATCCCCAATGGATTCTCAAGTGGATTTTCGGATTCGCCCTAGGTGGATACGTTTCAATTCCCAATTACGGCCTCTTCGCTGAGTCAACTATCCCAGACCATGAAATGCTAAAGCATAACTTGATTTTCACCGTACCGTTTGCTGCTTTCGTTATTTTCTCAGTTGTTTTTGCATACTTAATATGAACATGTCCGGTCCTTTTATTGTGCGCATGTCCGTGGCAAAGCCGCGGGTGGCGCATACGTCGCAACGCCTTTTGTGCGATGAATCCCTCTTCTATCAAAATGCCAAGAAAAGAGAGATTCCTCACTTCGCAGACTCCGTTCGGAATGACGATTTCGAGGTTTTTCAGCAAGCTGCCAGCGAGCCTGCGCTCACCGGCGGAATTTCTCGGTTGGGTAACAGTCGAAAAAGCTGCGGCCCTTCGACGCTCCCCTCGCAGATCGGGGCACGCAGGGTGAACAAGCCGCCCTTCGAGGCTCAAGGCAAGCCGCACTCCAAACTTCAGCGGTTGACCAAGGTCATCATGGCTTCGGGATAGCGCAAACCGGCCGCCGCTCCCTTAGGCGCTGCTTCTTCGATTCGCCGCAAATCATCCGCGGTGAGTTTCACCTGTAGAGCGCCAACATTCTCTTCCAGATATTTGCGGCGTTTGGTGCCGGGAATCGGAATGATGTTTTTGCCCTGCGCCAGCAGCCACGCCAGCGCAAGCTGCCCCGGCGTGCAGTGCTTTTCCCGGGCGAGCGTTTCCACGCGCGCGACGAGATCGAGATTCTTCTGGAAATTCTCGCCCTGAAAACGCGGCGAGAACCGCCGGTAATCATCCGCCGCCAGATCCTCGAACTTCTTGAATTGGCCGGTGAGGAACCCGCGGCCCAGCGGGCTATAGGCAACGAACGCCACGCCCAGTTCCCGCGTGGTCTTCAGAACTTCATCCTCCGGATCGCGCGTCCACAGGGAATATTCCGTCTGCAGGGCGGCGATGGGATGAACCGCGTGCGCGCGGCGGAGCGTGGCCGGCGAGGCTTCGGACAACCCGAGATATCGCACTTTCCCTGCGCGCACAAGCTGCGCCATGGCGCCCACAGTTTCCTCGATGGGCGTTTCGGGATCGACGCGATGCTGGTAGTAAAGATCGATCACTTCAACGCCGAGGCGTTTCAGGCTGGCCTCGCAGCAAGCGCGCACATATTCCGGTTTGCCGCTCACGCCGCGCACGTGCGGGTTGGAGCGATCGCGCACGATGGCGAATTTCGTAGCAAGAAATACCTTTTCACGGCGATCGCGAATGGCCTGGCCGACGAGAAGCTCGTTGTCGCCGTAGCCATAGACGTCGGCGGTATCCAGAAAATTCACGCCGAGTTCAATGGAGCGGTGAATCGTGGCGATGGATTCGGCGTCGTTCCGCGCGCCATAAAATTCCGACATACCCATGCAACCAAGGCCCATGGGCGATACGCGCGGTCCGATTTTTCCGAGTTTGCGGAGTTGCATGCGGGCACCTCATTTGAAGCGTACTGCAAATTAGATGGGCAGCGCCCACACCCGGCTACATATTCTAATTTTGTTCCGCCAGAAATTCCGAGGGGCAGAGCCTCGGGCTGCCAGCGGCCCCGGCGAAATCAGCCGAGTTCGCTGGTCATCAGGAACAGGGGCTTCATCTCGAAGCTCTGGTACACCGGGCGGAGGCGCTCGGTATTATAGTGCTCCTTGACGTTGACGACTTTCTTCGTGGCGGTGACGGTGTCAATGGGCATGTTGTCATAGCGCCCGTTCTTCAACACCACCAGACGCCCGTGAATGCGGTTGAGGATCAGGTCGAACGCCAGATTGCCGTAGGCCATGGGAACGATGGAATCGATGGCGTCGGGATCGCCGCAACGCACCAGGTAACCGAGTTTCTGGGTGATGCAGTCAATTTTCTTACCGTTGTTGAATTTGGGAGAGCGAGCGGTCAGCTCTTCCGCAACGAGATCGCCAATGCCGCCCAGCTTCTTGTGGCCGAAGGCATCCGCGGCATCCCGCTGGAAGACCATTTCACCACCCTTGAACATCGCGCCTTCGGAGACCAGAACGATGGAGTAATTGCTGGGATTCTTGTTGCGGTCGTGGATCAGAAGTTCCGTCAGTTGTTCGATATCGAAATTATGCTCGGGGATGACGCAGCGATTGGCCGCACCAGCCATGGTCGGCAGCATAGCCGTGAAACCCGCATAGCGGCCGAACACTTCGAGGACCATGAAGCGTTCGTGGGAGCCCGCCGAGGTGCGCAGCGCGTTGGTCATATGTATGGTGCGGGTAATGCAGGTGCTGAAGCCGATGCAGTAGTCGGTTCCCGGCACATCGTTGTCCATCGTCTTGGGGATGGCCACGACGCGCACGCCTTCCTTGTGCAAGCGCACGCCATAACTCAGCGTGTCGTCGCCGCCGATCGGGATCATGTACTCGACGCCCAGCCAGGCGAGATTTTTCAGAACTTCGGACGTGAGATCGTTTTTCTCCGCGTTGAACTGCCCCTTCAAGTGGTCGGGAACGCTGCTCTTGCTGACGCGGCCGGGGTTGGTGCGCGAGGAATGGAGGAAGGTGCCGCCGGTTCTGCCGGCACGATTCACTTCATCTTCGCTGAGGCGCTGGAAGTTGTCGGAATTGTCGTGCTTTTCATCGCGGATCATGTCCACGAGTCCCGCCCAGCCGCGGCGGAAGCCGATGACCTCGTAGCCTTCGTGGAGCGCGCGAAGCGTTACCGCGCGGATCGCCGGATTTAGCCCGGGGACGTCGCCGCCGCCGGTCAAGATGCCAATTACGCCTTTCTTTACGTTGATATTAGCCATTGTGCAAGGGTCGCCTTAGTGTGGGATAGAGAACCAATGATTATGTAAGAAGAAAAGGAATTTAGAAAGGGCGCAGTGCGAAGAAAACCTGGCGCGGAATTGATGGCGCGCCGTAACTGCTTAAGTCAGAGGAGTATAGGCGGCATTCCTTTGAGCCGCGGCCGCGTGATCGGTACGCGAGATTAGACGCCCTACGGCTCGATGCGCGTTCCCAGCACGCCCAAAAACTTCGCCAACCACGCGGGATGCGCCGGCCACGCCGGTGCGCTGACCAGGTTGCCGTCCACCACCGCATCGGTCATGGCCAATTCCGCAAACGTGCCCCCTGCCCGCGTGACCTCGGGAGAAACCGCGGGGTAGCAACTGCACGTCTTCCCTTGCAAAACTCCAGCGGCAGCAAGAACCTGCGCACCGTGACAGATTGCGGCGATGGGTTTCTTCGCGTTGGCGAAATGGCGAACGATTTCCAGCACGCGCGGATTCAGGCGAATGTACTCCGGGGCGCGACCTCCCGGAATCACCAACGCGTCGTATTCCTCTGGCTTGACCTGATCGAAGGTGGCATTGAGCGCGAAGTTGTGGCCGCGCTTTTCGGAGTAGGTCTGGTCGCCTTCAAAATCGTGAATGGCCGTGCGGACGACCTCTCCGGATTTCTTGCCGGGACAAACGGCGTGGACCGTATGGCCGACCATCAGCAGGGCCTGAAAGGGCACCATCACCTCGTAGTCTTCGACGAAATCGCCAACCAGCATCAGGATGTTCTTGCGGGACATGGCAACCTCCTTGGAAAAGAGAAAGCATAGCAAATTGCAGCCGAACACGACGTCCCCCGCCGGGCCGGGAGGGACCACTCGGTGATCGAGTTACGCCTCGAAGCCTGCAGCTAATTCCCACGAAATGAATTGCAGCTGAGCTCCATACGGCTCGCGATGCATAAGCCAGTTATTGTGGTTTGCGCGTTACTGCGATTGTGCCGGCGCCGGCATATTGGATTCTTCGATGGTAAGCATGTCGGTGCGCGTTTTGTCCCATTCGCGCAGTGTCAGGCCGCGCGCGGCAAAGAAACGCCGGATTTGCGCGGAATCCCAGCGCAGAACTTCCTCGAGCACGGGCACGAGGGCGCTCATGGCGTTGTCGCTGAGCACGGTGCGGCGAGCGACGCGGGTGATGAACTGCGCCTCGGAAACGGCGATGGTCAGGCCATCGTGCTGGTTGACGTGCATCATCACGGGCAGGTCGGAACTTCCGTCCCCCATGTAAATGATGCTGTCGGTGCTGATGCCCAGAGAGGCGCGAACCTCTTCGAGGGCGGTAATTTTCCCCCAGCCCGCGGTGGCGCGGACGATGGATTGGACCTCGCCGGTCGCTTCGTTGAAGCGAAATCGCGTGCCGACAATGTGATCGGGCGGCACGATGCCTTCCAGCGCCGATTGGATGATCTCCCTCGGCGAGGCGGAGATAACGTAAAACGAGAATTTGAAGTCTTCGGAAAGTTTTTCGAGCGAGCGCGCGAAAAGATCGACGTCGTGTTTTAGACGGATGCGCTTGCCCGTTTCGACTAGATGTTCGCGCCGCACGCGGCGGAAATCCGGGTCATGAAGTATCAAGTAAGAGAGTTCGGCGCCCTGCTGCACCAGGTGGATCTCGGACAAACCTTTCACCTTGTCGTGAAACCCGTGAAAGCCGATCAGTTCGCTGAGGACGACGCCGGAGTCGTTGAAGCTAAGGGTCTGGTCAAAATCGCTGGCCAGAAGATACTGCTTCACCATGAAAAGTACTCCTACTTTCTGCCCGCCACGGCGGGCGCGAACCGGACTGGCGGCTCGGAAGCATCCGCACACTACAATTACACGTTAACCGCAATCCTGGGATTGGCCCAACAATAATTTTGATGGGTGCTATGCGAGGAAAACGTGAACAGATTGTTAGTCCTGGATGAGATGCGCGGAAAAGGGTAATCGGTTGCAAGGAAACGAGTTAGCTGTGGAATGTGCAGCAGAATGAGGAAGTTAGGACGAAGCTAATGCGGAAATTTGAGTCGAAGAAAAAGCGATGGAGAAATCGGTTGACAAATGGCAATCGGGCCGAAAAATCCCAGCTTGCAGTGCTCAATCTCGAAATGACTCCAACGTTCTGTGAAGGGTTACAGAAGATCTTGCAGCTTTTCGACGGTCAGGTCAGCATCCCGCAATATACTTTTGACCAGCTTGGGATGGAGCACCCTCGAAGCATGGACCGGGATTGTGACTCTCCTACCCACTCCGTTCTTGTAGATCGCATGGCTGCCACTTTGGCGGACAAGAACGAAACCTACCTTTTCAATCGCGGAAATGATTTCGCGAGCCGTCAAACGAGGGAGCTTTGGCATCAGACCGCAACTTCAACGGTAGAGAGGCTTACCGAAACTTGCTGGGGGA
This sequence comes from Candidatus Acidiferrales bacterium, assembly GCA_963780785.1. GTDB lineage: Bacteria > Acidobacteriota > Terriglobia > Acidiferrales > UBA7541 > Acidiferrum. Next base: position 60,194 of record CAWADS010000045.1, on the reverse strand, counting down.
CCTCTTCGCCATCTGCCAGCCGATCCTCGATATGCAAGCGGATCGCATCCTTGATGTTCTCGACGGCGTCCTCATAGGTGTCGCCTTGGCTGTAACAGCCCTGAAGCGCCGGGCAGGAAACGAAGTAGCCCTCCGAGTCCGCTTCTATGACGATGGGGAGTGTCACATTTCTCATAGCCAGATTATAGGCTTAGCTGTTGAGTTTCTGCCAGTCGGAATCCATGTGTGCGAGCATGGGGGACAATAACGAAGGATTGGCACCGAATCCTTCAAATGCAGGCATGGGATGCATGCTGTCCAGCTATTCGGTGAGCGCAGAGGATGCCGGGGAGGAATGGAGGTTCTCCACGGGCTCGTCGGTGACGGTGTAGAGCTTGCCGTTGCGCAGGTACAGGCGCTGGGCTTCTTCGCGATTCAGGGGACGGGCGCCGCGGCGGCCGAAGACTGCGAGCTGGTTACCGGATTCGTCTACAGCGCGATCGCGATCGATGCCTTTGGAGATGGCAAGAGCCGGGCCTTTGGTGTGCGCCGTGGCAATCAACTTTGGCGTGGGGCGCGGGCTAAAGCCGGAGAAATGCGCGGGATCGTCCCACGGCGAAAGAATCTGCAAAACGCGCAGGCCATTCTTGCCATCGGCGAGGAAGGCAAAGGCGCTACCCGCCACCATGCCGATTTTCACGTCGTTGACGTCGTTGAGTTGGCCATCCGCGGTGAAGAGTTGATCCAGCTTTGGAGCGTCTGGCTTTCCCACGTCAATAAGCGCCAGACCCTGCTTGCCGGCCGAAACATAGGCATAGGTGCGGGCAACGTAGATATTGCGGGCGTCGGCGAGAGGCACGAGGGCGCCGGCAACCGGCTTGGGTTGCGCCAGGTCGGTGACATCCAGAACTTTCATGCCGTCGCGATCAACGACAAAAGCGTAGCGAAACTGCACGGCGATGCCGCGCGGATCGTTCAAATAGGGCGAGCCAAGCACAGCAGTGAGTTTTGGCGCGGCCGGATTGTCCAGGTCCACAACAACGAGCGCCTTGTCTGTGAGAATGTACGCGAACGTGCCGGCAATGGTGATGCGGCGCGCGCTGGTAAGCACGCCATTCGGATTGAACGCCAGACCACGCTTCAGGAAATTGTTCGCGGGGTTGCCGTCAAGCAGCGTGCCAACCCCGGGGCTCTTGGCTTTCAGGTCGGGATTGCCGACGACGACCAGCCCTTCTTCTTTGTCGGCAACATAGAGGAAGCCGTAGAGCAGGTGAATGGCCTGCTCCTCATTCTCCTGAAGGCGGGCGCGCAGGGGATCGACACCCAAGGTTGTGGGCGAAGCGACGGCCACGGCATTTTTCGTGGGCAGATAAAACTTCTGGCCAAGCGGTGACACCGGAGCGGTGGTGATGCGCTCGGAAAAGCCCTTGTTGTCCAGATTGGCGATGTCGTAGATGCGCAAGCCGCTCGTCCCCGTGGCCGCATAAGCGTATTCCCCGCGCGCCTGAATATCCAGCACGTTGCCTTCGTGGCTGGCGATGGCGGAAAGCTCGCGGTTGTGTCCTACGAACTTCTTGAAATTATCGGGGTAGGCTATGCGCTGCAGATCGCTGCCGTAGATGGCTTCGGGTTCGTCGTGCTCGGCAACGGTGATGGCTTCAAAACCCTTGTTGCCCGTGGCGACAAAAACATAACGTCCCATGAAATTCATGAAGTTGGTGCCTTGCAGGAGGAGCTGCGCCATCCACCGGCAACCCTTTTCCGCGATGCCTGCGAATAGACGATAACGCCCCGCGCGGGCAGCGGACCGTTAGCCTTTGGCATCACCCGAGGGGAAAGCACGTTGTTGCGCTCGCGCGCGGTGTGTTACCAACGTGGAGAACCCTCGATGGAACACGTCCTGCGAAAACCTGTGGAATCGCGCCATGCTTACGAGCAGCGACGGAAGATTCTCGTTTTTGGCATGATCCTGGCGCTATCGCTGGCGTTGGCACTGGCCTTCGTTTTGATTGGATGCGGCAGTGTGACCTCCACGAGTGGCGGCAGCGCGGCTCCGCCGCCCGCCGTGCCTGCGCTAAGCGCGGCGGACGTGCAAAACATTGTGCAGGCAGCGGACACCAATACGATGGTGATTGCGGTTGTGGATCGCGGCGGAACCGTGCTCGCCGTTTATCGCAAGCTCGGTGCGGGCGCAACGGACGCCGGCAATTTTGCGGCTGCGGTCGATGTGAATGACTTGGCGGTGGCGCTGGCTCGCACGGCCGCCTATTCCAGCAATGATCAGGCGCCGCTCTCTTCGCGCACCGTGCGATTTATCAGCGGCATTCATTTTCCTCCCGGCGTGACGAATGCGGAACCTGCGGCGCTCTATGGCATCGAGAACACCAATCGCGGGTGCACGCTGACGACCAACTTTCTGCCAGGGCAAGGCGTCTTCCCTTCGCTGGCGCTGGGCGGTGGCACGGGCCCCGGCATCATCACTGGAAAAGCGGATTTGCTCGACAGCGATTCGAACACAGTGAATCCTGGCGGTGTGCCGATTTTTCGCGGCGGCGTGGTGGTGGGCGGCGTAGGTGTGGCGGGTGCGCCGCACGACGTGGCCGAATATGCAGCGTTTGCAGCGGCGACATCCAACGGCTTTGGGCCGACGCCCGCAGCGCCCGGCGTTGTGTTTATTGACGGCATCGCGCTGCCGTTTGTGAATCAGACGACGCGCCCGACGGGCGTTAATCCGGGAACATTCACGGGAAGCTTTGTAGTGGGGCCGCTGGCCAGTAGCGGCCAGCCACCGGAAGGCGATCTGGTGGCGCCCGCAGCGGGCTCTCTTGGCGGACTGAGCGCAACGGACGTCCAGCAGATTCTGGATAACGCGGAAGCTACAGCGCAACAAACGCGCGCGGTGATCCGTTTGCCACTGGGCTCGAAGGCGCGCATGGTGATTGCCGTGGCGGATCTCGACGGCACGGTCATCGGCTTGCGGCGTATGGCCGATTCCACGGTGTTCAGCATCGACGTGGCCGTGACCAAGGCGCGCAACATGGTCTATTTCAACAGCAGTTCGCGCACCGCAGCCGATTTGAATCAGGTGCCCGGCGGAACCGCGGTGACGAATCGCACCATCGGATTCGGCGCGCAGCCTTTTTTCCCGCCGGGGATCGACGGTTCCGGCTCTGGGCCGTTTTTCAATTTATACCAGCAGGATGTGGCGAATCCCTGCACGCAAGGATTCCAGGCGGGTCCGCCAAATGCCAACAAGAGCGGCATCGTGTTTTTTCCTGGGAGCGCGGGGCTCTATCGCAATGGCACTTTGGTGGGAGGGCTGGGCGTCAGCGGCGACGGCGTGGATCAGGATGATTACGTGACCGCGGGGGGCGCGGCGGGGTTTGAAGCGGCGGCCCAGATTCGTGCGGATCAGGTTTTGATTGATGGCGTGCGCCTGCCCTACCAAAAGTTTCCGCGAAACCCTACCAATTAATTTCGATGATTAGCGGCTAGAAGAGGGGTCCGGCGTGGTGGCAACGTTGGCGTCGAGGAACCAGCGATGCTTCACGTCGCCGGGCGCATAGCAATTGCCATCCGCCGCATAGCTGGCGGCGCAACGCGCAGTGAATTCCTTGCGCCGCGGAGACTGCGCATACTGCCAAATGGCGGCTTGGGAAAAACCACTTTGCGCAGGTGGCAACGGATTCGCCGGGAAAGCGCATCCGGGAGCGGGCGGGCAAGCATCGTTGTAGACCCAGTAGACGAGGCCGGGCGAAGTGACGTGCGCCTGAATGTCCTGCGCGGTGGTGATGTGCACACCTTGACCTTCGTCCACCGGAATCGCGGAGCAATAGACGCCGGCGCGGTAGCCGGCTTTCGCGAGGGCGTTGGTCCAAGCCTGGAGATACTCGTGATACGGAGCCGGCAGGCGGCCGCCTTCCTCGATATCCAGGAAAATCACTGTGCCTTTCGCAAAGCCTTCCTCACCGGCAAATTTCGCCGCGGACTGTGCGTCCAGCGCCGCCTTCTGACGCGCATCGGCGGCCTTGCGCAGGGTGCGGCTCGCACGGCCATTGAAGAGAACAGCAAATCCAAACCCCTGCGATTGCAGGAGTGCGCGCTTACCGAGCCAGGTGCTGCGCTTTGCGCCCGGCGGCGCGCCGAGCCAATAACTCGTGAATGAAAATGTTTTGCGAAGGGACGGCAGAGCGTCGTCCCCAGGGTAATCATTGCTATCGAAACCAAAGTATGCCGCCGGGCTTGGAGTAGACGCATTCTGTGGGCGGAGGGAAGGAACCAAGGCCAAGACGCAGAGAAGAAGAATCGGTCCCAGGAGGCGCAGTGAAAACATGGAATGACTCTATAACAGGGTCATCGGGCTCGTCGAAAGAAATGAGCGGCTATCCAGGGCGGAAAGCCTCCGGAGCAAACTAATTCTCGGATGGAATGCTAGCCTTCGCGGAGTTTGTGCCCCGCGAGATTGCCGAGGCCGTCGTAGGCGGCATATTTGTAAGTTTCGCTGAGCGTCGGATAGTTGAAAACCTGCTCGATGAATTCATCGATCGGAAGGCCCTTGTCCAGAACCAGCATGCCGATGTGAATCAGCTCGGTGGCCGATTCGCCGATGAGGCTGACGCCAAGCAGCCTGCGGTCCGCGCGCGCAAAAATGAGCTTGAGCATGCCGGAAGTATCGCCCGTGATATGACCCCGTGCGTTGTTCTCGTACAGGGCGCGCCCCACGCAATAATCGATTCCCTTCTCCTTGCAGGACTCCTCGATTTCACCGGCAGCGGAAATTTCCGGAATGGTGTAGATACCCATGGGGAGAAGCGAAGGCACGCGCTCCTTGTATTTGAGGCCGAAAGCGTGACACACGGCCACGCGGCCTTGTTCCATGGAGGTGGAAGCGAGCGCGGGAAAGCCGATGACGTCGCCGGCTGCATAGATGTGCGGTACGGCGGTGCGATAATGATCGTCCACGCTGATGTGACCTTTGTCGCTGATGGCCAGCCCCGCGTTGTCCAGCGCCAGGCCGTCAACCGCGGCGCGGCGGCCCGCGGCGAAAAGCGCCGCGTCCGTTTCCAGGGTCTTCCCGCTTTTCATGAAAAGCCGGACGCCCGAAGAGGTATTTTCGGCTTTGACGGGACGCTCGTTGAACCACAAGTTCATTCCCTAGGGAAATGAAGCGATCGCGCAAACGATCGGCGATTTCCGCGTCCAGAAACGGCAGCAGGCGATCCCGGCCGTCAATCAGGGTTACATTTACGCCAAGCGCCATGAAGATGGAGGCGTATTCGCAACCGATGACGCCGCCACCGATGACCGCAAGGCTCTTTGGAATGCGGTCCATCCGCAAGAATGTGTCGGAATCAAAGGTGTGCACATCGTCGAAGGCAATTTCCGCGGGGCGGTGGGGCTTGGAGCCGGTGGAAATCAGGATGACCTCGCCGCGCAGCCGCCGCGTGCCTGCCGGGCCGCTCACAATCACGGTGTGGGGATTCTCAAAGGAGGCCTGGCCCCGCACCAGTTCAATTTTGTGAAGGGCCAGATTCTTCAGGATGCGCTGGCGTTCCATTTCGACCACCGTGCGTTCGTGATGCATGAAATCGTGGATGGTCAGGTTTTCCTTCAGCGAGTAATCAATCCCGTAAAGGCCGCGCTGCTTCAAACCGGAGAAGTAGAGTGCCGATTCGCGCAGGGTTTTGCTGGGGACCGTGCCGGTGTTGATGCAACTGCCGCCGACGGTCTGGGCGCGCTCAATCACGGCTACTCGTTTGCCGAAGTAAGCGGCTTGGGCGCCGGCCTTTTCGCCGGCCGGGCCACAACCAATCACAATCAGATCGAAGGAATCAGGTGAGGGCACAGAACCTCCGCAGGAGCGCTCCCAAAAGGTGAGCCAGAATTTGTGTGAGTGAGATTGTAGAGGACGGCGCGGAAGGTGGGGCGAAATTGTCGGGGCCGTGTGCCGAATTGTGTCTCCCGGCAAGGGCTTGCCTCTGGAGTCAAGATGCCGACTTGCGCGAAGTGTTGTTTTTCTGGTGAGATACGGGCATGAAGCTGCCCCAAACCGTGCGCTGGGCCACAGGAATCCGCTGGCAATGGAAGGTATTCATCCCGATCATCGGGGTGCTGGCGCTGAGCTTGGCCGTCGTGACGGCGGTTCTGCGGTCACTGGAAATTCAAAACGCACAGTGGATTTTGCTGGCGGCGCTGGGCTTCGCCATTTTGCTGTGTTTTGTACTGCTCTCTGTCCTGCTCGTGCTCGTGGAACGCCCGCTGGAAGAGCTGATGGACACGATCGAACGGGTGCGCCACGGGGATCTCTCCACGCATGTGGAATTTGCCAAGCGCGACGACGACATCGGCCGGCTGGGCCGCCAGTTCAATGAAATGGTCGAGCAGTTGAACGAGAGCCGGCGGAAACTCGAGGAATTTCACCGGCGTGAAATGGCGCGCGCGGAGCATCTGGCAACACTCGGGGAACTGGCCGCCGGCCTGGCGCACGAAATTCGCAACCCCCTGGCCGGAATTGCGGGTGTTGTGGACGTGATGAGCAAAGACTTGCCCGCCAACAGCCCGAGCCGCGCGGTGATGGGAGAAGTCCAGAAGGAGATCCGGCATATCCAGGACATTCTGAACGACCTGCTGTTCTACGCGCGGCCCCGGCCACCGGCTTTCCGCCCCAGCGATCTGAACGCCACGATTGAGCAAGCGGTGATGCTGGCGCGTCAGCAGGTGCGCAACAAGCCCGTGCAGATCCTGTTCACGGCAAATTCGTCTCTGCCGCTGGTGGACCACGATCCCGCGTTAATACAGCAGGTCGTGCTGAATCTCCTGCTGAACGGCATTCAGGCCATTTCCGGGACAGGCAAAGTGGAAGTGACCACGGCCCGCGAGCAGGATCAGGCGATTGTGGAAGTGGCCGACACGGGGAGAGGCATCCCGGCCGACGCGCTCCCCAAAATTTTCAAGCCGTTTTTCACCACACGCAACGAAGGCACGGGGCTGGGATTATCGCTGGCGAACGGTATTGTGCAGTCGCATGGAGGCAGGATCGAAGTGAGCAGTGCGCCGGGAAAGGGCGCGCGGTTCCGCATCGACTTGCCGATGGAGCGCCCAAAGAAGGACCGGCTCTAGGCTGGGCATGGTGATAAAATAGGGAGATGCCCCAAAAGCGAATCCTGATTGTTGACGACGAGAAGCTCGTCCGCTGGGCGTTGACGCAGAAGTGTACCGAATTCGGCTACCAAAGCGTCGAGGCCGGGTCGGGAGAAGAGGCTTTGCGGAGTCTGCAGGGCGAAAACGTGGACGCGGTTCTCCTGGACGTACACTTGCCGGACATGAGCGGCCTGGAAGTCCTGGAAAAGCTGAAGCAGGCAGGCGAGACGCGCAGCATCATCATGATGACCGCGGACCCGCAGCTCGACGACGTGAAAGCGGCGCTGCGCATGGGTGCGTACGACTTTGTAAGCAAGCCCATCAATTTTGAAGAGTTGGGCGTGACCCTGCAGAACGCGCTGGAAGCGGGTGCGCTGCGGACCGAGGTGGAATCGCTGCGCGGGGAGGTGCGACGCCGCGCGGGCTACCACGAGGTCATTGGCGTATCGCGGAAGATCACGGAATTGATGAAGTTTGTGTACAAGGTTGCTGCCAGTGAAGCCGGCACCATTCTGATCCAAGGGGAGAGCGGCACGGGCAAGGACTTGGTAGCCAAGGCGATTCATTACCGCAGTTCCCGCACGGAACGCCCCTTCGTGGCCATCAACTGTTCGGCAATCCCCGAAACGCTGATCGAGGCGGAACTCTTCGGCCATGAAAAGGGCGCCTTCACGGACGCCAAGGCCATGAAGAAGGGCCTATTCGAGATTGCCGACGGCGGCACGCTCTTCCTGGACGAAATTGGCGAGCTATCGCCTCTCTTGCAGGCAAAGCTGTTGCGCGTGCTGGAAGACCAGATGGTCCGGCGAGTGGGCGGCGTCCGCGATATCCAGGTGGATGTGCGGGTCATCGCCGCGTCCAATCGGGACCTCGAGAAAGAAGTGCGGGAAGGTCGTTTCCGCCAGGATCTCTACTACCGGCTGGCGATTATCGCCATTTATTTGCCGGCATTGCGGGAGCGGAAGGAAGACATTGTGCCGCTAGTGGAGTTTTTCCTGGGGTACTACAACAAGAAGTTCCGCAAGACCGTGCAGGGCCTGAGCGAGGAGACGCGAAGGCTGATGCTGAATTATGACTGGCCGGGAAATGTCCGCGAACTGAGAAACGCACTCGAACGCGCCATGATTCTGGCAGAGGGCAATCAATTGCGCCCGGATGATCTGCCGTTCTCCGTGGCCAGCGGCAGGGGCGGCGCAGTGCCGGGGGAGAACAAGCTGGGCGCTCCGATCGAAGCACAATTGGCTCCGGGGAAGCGGCGCTTGCCTGCGCTGTCGATTCCCGAGGGCGGCACGTCGTTGGAGGATGTGGAGCATGCGCTGGTGGAACTGGCGCTGCAGCAGTCGCATGGCAACCAGATCAAGGCGGCAAAGCTCTTGAACATCAGCCGGGACGCGCTGCGTTACAAAATGAAGAAGTTTGGACTGTCGCATAGCGAAGAGGAAGAACCCGCGGCCCCCGCGAATCCCTGAGTGCGGGCCCCTTCCAGGTCCGCGTTTCCGAACCAAAGAGAAAGAGTCGAGAGGAGCGGCAGGCCTCCGGCAATAGAGCCAAGTAGCCGGGTCCGGCTTCCGCTCGCGTGTCTGCTTCGACGGGTCTGCGTGGGGGATTGCCTGAGCAATGCAGGAACCTGTGCGTGAGAAAACACGGGGCAGAGTGAAATGCCCCATGGGGGGGCAGGCCCCGCGTTCCTCCCTCGGTGGCGCCGGTTCTAACAGCCGTATTTACAGCAAGATCCTAGGGCAAGCGGGAGGTACCACAAAGGAACGCCAGATGCACATAGAACAGCGCGCAGCAATTAGGCAATGGAGCGATTGTCGGATAGCTGCGCAGTGGGCGTTCCTTTCAGGGCGTTTGCGTTCATGGGTAAGCCTGAAATGGAAACGCCGTAGAAAGGGGCGCCCACAAAATGACTTTGCAGCGGCCAGCACGACTACAACGAAGCGTCGAGTAGTCGACCGCGAACGCCCGCATGACGGGCTCATCCATTAGCTGGCCGCTGCTTCTTTTTTGGGCCAGGCTTTGCGGCTTGTAGTCAGTCTCTTCCTGCTGCTCATTCCCCGCAGAATTAGGTGATTCGGCGCACAAATCTGCGGCAGTTGGCTCAGTAACGCTCCAGTAAACTTAAAAAGTGGCGCAACCTCTTTCTTTCCAGCAACTAAGAAGGGTGCGCTGTGGAACGGAACGTGCACACCTGTAGCTTTGAGATACCGTCGCCATCAGTCTAGGCCACAGGGGGGGAAGTTGAGGAGGAAGTCATGCCGCAGGTAATGGAGCCCAAGGAGAAGGCCAAGACAGACCAGAGCAAGAGGGTTTCCCTCACCAAGATTCTTGTGACTACCGATTTTTCGGAAGTCTCCGACCACGCGTTGGACTATGCCATAGCCATGGCCAAGCGCTATGATGCCCGGATTTACCTTACCCATGTGATCACCCCGGATCCTTTCCAGTTCGCTGAGCCACAACTGGCGCAGGCCACCTACGAAAAGGTGCGCCAGGCCGCCGAAGAAGGCATCACGGACATTTTGATCTCCGGGAAACTGCGCGGCGTACCCCACGAAGTGCTGATGGAAGAGGGCAACGTCTGGCCGACTTTGGATAAGTTGATCGCCAAGCATGAAATCGACCTGGTGGTGGCCGGTACGCACGGCCGCGGCAAGGTCCAGAAGATCCTGATCGGCTCCGTCGCCGAGGAGATTTTCCGGCAGTCTGACAGTCCGGTTCTGACGGTGGGTCCGTTGGTGAAGGACACCGGGAAAAAGGAAGTGGAGCTGAAGAACATTTTGTTCGCGACCGACTTTGGGCCAGGTGCGGAGAAAGCTGCCGCTTACGCTTTCTCCCTCGCCCAAGAGCATGGTGCGTGTCTGACGCTGCTGCATGTGATCGAAAGCGCGGCGGCCTACACGGAAGAGAGCGTGGCCCGGCAGCGGGAGATCAATGTGGTGCGCATGAAGCAGTTGATGCCAGCCGGCAGCGAGAACTGGTGCAAACCGGAGTTCCGGGTCACCTTTGGCGCCGCCGTGGAAGAGATTCTGCTGGCGACCAGGGAATCGAAGACGGATCTGATCGTCATGGGCGCCAAGCCGCGGAAGAGCCTGGCGGGCCATGTGCCGCTGACGATTGCCTACAACGTAGTGATCAAGGCGTCCTGCCCGGTACTAACGGTTCGCGGTTGAGTTTCCTCAAAGGGAGTGGAATCCCCTTACCGGGATCCGCATCCCTAGCAAACAGGCGGTGCTGCTTCCTCCCCCCAGCTGAACAGCACCGCCTTTTGTTTTGTCTTGACGCCCTTATCTAAACCTGACCTCGGAAGTTGACCGATGGCAGGGGAGCGCATCCCGTTTTGTTTCAGATATTTATCCTATGGGGACCCAACTCCGCCGAAGTTGGATGCGCCCATGTCATCCACCGCTCAAAACCTATCATTCCGACCGGAGGGACGGCGCTTTTTGCCGTCCCGGAGCGGAAATACGGTTCTCCATCGTGCGCTTTTGTGCGATGAAATCTTTCTTTGAATTCGGATTCCAGGCTACAGCGCGCTTGCGTGTGGTCGCCCGCAAGCTCGGATGGCGCAGCTAATTGAAAAATTCAGCGTGAAAAGATGACCGCGACGGGATCCTCGTACACGCGTTTCCATTCTGTCTGCGTCCGAAGAAAGCCGGCTAGATTCGAGCGCGGTTCCACCATGATCGTTTGGATACGATCGCGATTCAGGGTAACCCGGGGATCCACGTTGACTTCGTAGACTTGGATGAAATTATCAAAGAATGCGTACCCGTAAAGATCCGAGCGTCCGTCGATGTACACTCGATAGCGCGGATACAGCCGCCAGATCAGGTACCCGCCAAAATCATACGAATTGAAGAGAGGAGCGGGGAGCTTTTGGGCATCAAGAAACGAAGCGGCGCGCGCGGGGAAGCGGGACTGCTCCATGTCTAATTCCGCGGCGATGTGGTCGCTCACGACATGGGCGCAGACCACGGCGGCCAGGAGCACGGCAGAGGCCTGCAGGGCTTTCTGGAGACCAAATCTCCAGGCTGGAAATCTCCAAGCGGGCAAGAAAGCGTACTCAGCGAGCAGCGGGAAGGCCACCAGCACAAAAAACGGCAAGTTGCGCATGGAATAGAGCGCGGCATATAAGAAAAAGATGAAGAGCAGGATTTGGCTGGGCCTTGGGCGTTTCGGAGAAAGCGCCAGCACGGCCACAGTGAGAAGCATCAGCGCCGCTAAGGGACGAAAGATCGGCAAGTGAAAATCGGGAGAACGCCACTCCATAATGTTCGCGGATGCTGCCCAGGCTTTGAGCGTCACAACGGGATACGTAAACATGGCGAAGCCGTTAGGATTGAGCGGCACAACGATCAAACAAGCAACGCAGGCCAGTAGAAGCACGACCACCCGCCGCTTCGTGGTGGCGGCGTCTGCCAGACCCGCGATCCAATCAGCGACAGCACCTGTCGCGAAGAGAAGGATGATCGCGAGGCCAAGGACGTAGCCGCCGTGAAGGTTAACCCAGAGAATCGTGAGCAGAGGCAGCAGCAAAAGCAACCTGTAGGAACCGTTCTGGAAATACCGGCTTAGCACGAAGAGAAAGACAGAAGCCAGAAGATAGGAAAAGACTTGGGGACGCACGGAGAAAATGGGGCTGGTGGCCCATACACCCAGTGCCAGCGAGAGAATCCCGGCAAATAAGGGCGCTCGGGAGCGCGCGTAGGCAAACCAGAAAGCAAGCGCGAGAACGAAGGCAGTCAGGAGCAGGAGCCCTGCGGAGCCGATCGTGGAATACGCGAAGTAAAAGACGACGCCGGAGAGCCATTCATGAACGGTCCAGGGCTTTCCTGCGATCATGGCAGAAAACGGATCGGCATGAGGGACGGCGTGATTTTGCAGGATGTAGCGGCCAGTGCTGAGATGCCACCACATGTCGGCGGAAGGGATTGTGGGGACGCAAAAGGCGAATACCCCAATAAACAGTATTGCGGTAATCCAGTGGCGGGAAAGTCCTGTGTTTTTGGGACCGGTCTCCCCCGCGCCCGCGTGGGGTGCCTCTTGCGGGGAGATGGTTTGATCCAGAGGTTCGGTGCCGCGCGCTACCATAGTCTCCACGTAAACCAAACTGGGCATTCCAGCGAAAAGTCAGCAGCCCAAGGGAAGTGTAGTTGGGAATACAGGTGGAGGCTCGCAAAAAACTCGCGGGAGTTTCAAACTCAGCAAGACGTGTAACGATCACCGAGTGACGCCACGCGCCTTGGGTCAAATCGCGCCAGCAACTCCCGGATGGATGAGTGCGAAACACTTCCGAGAACCACAGTTTTGCTACAGATCAGCACCCATGCCCCAACGTTCAACACCCGGTCCCGACGGCGTTAGCGCCATTCCAGCGTGGTGATCGAGTTGGCATTCAGGGTGATGTCGGCCTGCACTCCCCCAAGGCGTAAGGCTGCGGTCGTCTGCACGCCTGGGTTGGTGACCACCAACACACGTTGTCCGTCCGGATTCTCAAAGCCGACGTGTTGCACTTCGTGGCTCTCGCTTTGCGTATCAAAGCGCCGCGCCCCGCGACGAATGGTTTTGCTGTAGTGAGCGAAGGCCCAGAACTGTCCACAACGCGTGACTTCCTTAGAGGTGGCGTTGATCGTAACCAGGCCGCCGCAGGGGAACGGGCCGATATTCGGCTGGCCCTTTTCGTCGAGAGCGAAGTTCCAGCAAGTGATGGACCGGCACCAGTGGCGCAGAATTCCCGTGAAGGTCACACTCCATTTAGCCCAGTCATCCAGGTAATGCGGGTCGGTGTAGTCGGGTCCGCCTTCGGTCCAGTACATCTCCACGTCCGGATAGTTCTCGTGCACGCGGTCAATCCACTCCGGCTGTCCCACATAGCCGTGCCACGCGATGGCGTTGGTATATTTGTGGACGCCGGGGGTTTCCAACTCGCCCAAGGCACGCCCCCACAGATTATAGTTGTGATCGATAATCCAGATTTTGGTCGCGACGCCATTCTTCTCGAAGAGCGGGCCCAGATGTTGACGGACAAAATCCGCTTCGTATTCCTGCGGCCAGGTGCAGGCGGGCATGCGTCCGTCCTGTTCGGTGTCCACTTCGTTCTGAATCGTGACCGCCTGCACGGGCACGCCTGCGGCTTCATATCCCTGCAGAAACTTCAGGAAATAGTTCGCGTACGAGGGCATGTATTTACGCTGCATCGCGCCCCCCAACATGCTCTGGTTGCCTTTCATCCAGCCGGGAGGACTCCACGGCGACGAGAACAAAAACAAGTCCGGGTTGGCTTTGCGCGCCTCAGCCATCATGGGCAGGATATATTCGCGATCATGTTCGATCGAAAAACGCGTGAGCTCTGGATCCGGTGAGCCCTCATCGAAGCTGTAGAGCTTGGTCGAGTAGTCGCTCGCTCCGATGCAGGTGCGGCACACACTGAACCCCATCTCCGAAGGATCGAAGAGCTCGTGAAACAACTGCGCGCGCGACGCTGGCGCAAGCTGGTTGAACATATAGCAAGCCGCATCGGTAAAAGCGCCGCCAAATCCTAAGATCGGCTGAAACTTGGTTTCCGGGTGGAGCGTAATGTCATTCGCGGAGGCGCCGCCGGACGCCGGCTTCCAGGTAAGGGCGCTCCCCGGAGCGTAACGAGACTGATCATCTGTAACCCAAACGGATAGGGAGTCGCCTGTGGACGATGCCGATGGACTCTTCGACAACAGGGGAGCTACGCCAATGGCGTTGGCCGCCAAGCCAAGCGCCGAGAGTTTCGCAAAATCTCGCCGGGATGTTCTCATAAGTGGTCCACCTCCTGGACTGCCTGTGCCTCTCTTGCCGCCCCAAAATACCACCGTGGTCAGAAGCAGCGGGCGGCATTTCCCCACTTTGTCCAAACGCTGCCGTCTGGGTGTGGGACCGCTGCAAGCGTCGAACGAGTCGCATTGCTTGTCAAGTAAGTCAAAGTAAATAGGAAAGAATGGTGCCCGGGGTGGGAGTCGAACCCACATGAGGAAAAATCCCCGGAGGATTTTAAGTCCTCAGCGTCTGCCATTCCGCCACCCGGGCGCCGGCATTCCCAATCTAGCGAATAGCGAGGGGCAGTGCAATAAGAGCGAATAGCGTGTGCATCAGGGCTTGGCGGAAAAGACCAGCACTTCCATGGCGCCATTGTTGCTGCTGGGCACGATGACATTGCGGGTTTTGGGATCGTAGCCCATGGTTTTGGAACCGGGACGCGTGACGATTTCCTGCACCAGGCTGTAGGCATCCGGCGAATCCTGGTGGAACACGAAAACTTTGCCGTCGCCCGTGGAAAGGTAGGCGAGGCGCGTGGTGCTGTCGAATGTGCCGGCGTCAACGCGCTCGCCAATGGGCGCGGTGAACACGACTTTGCCGGTGTCCGCATTCAACACGGCGAAATGGCGGCTGCGGCAGCCAACGAAGAGGCGGCGATTCTGCTTGTCGAGCGCCAAACTGGTGGGCGTGGCGCAGGGAGCGAGCGCCCAGCGGTCCTTCACCACCAGCGTGTGGACGTCAATGTGCAGCGTTTCGCCCTGCTCTTCGAGGTTGACGTAAAGATTGCCCTGACCATCGGACACCGCGAATTCGGGGCCGCCGCCAAGTGGGATGGTTCCCACCACGGCGCCGTCGGCGGCATTGAGCACGGTGATATTTTCGCTGCCGCCGTTCATCACGTAAATGCGCTTGGTGAGCGGCTCGTAGATGATGGCGTCGGGCTTCTTGCCTACCTTGATTTCGGGGAGCGGCTTCAGCGTCTTCAGATCGAAAGGAACGACGGCATCGGCACGCCCGGCGGAAATATAGCCGCGCCCGAATTCGGAGGCGACGGCGATGCCGTGAACGCCCGGCGTTCCTGGGATCGTGCCGACCAGCACAAACGAATCCGCGTCCAGCACATCCACCTGGGTGGCGTGAGAAATGTACACGCGGCGCCCCGCTTCATCCACAGTGAGGTAATCCCAGCCACCTGTGCCAGGAACGGCAACCTTCTTTGTGAGTGTGTAGTTGACCGCAGCGCCCAGCGCCGTGACCGCCAGCAGACCAAGGAGAGCGCCGAGCCAGGCAAATTTCGTTTTCATGGTTCCTCCGGGAAGTGTGCTCGATGGCACGAACTGCACGGTAGCAGAGTGTTTCTAAACGTGCCCTAAATGCCCCCCTGAAAAAAGGTGTGTGAATGTCCGGTTAATGTAAGGTTGCGACTTGGCGGGGATCTGCTTCCGGCGGCGTCTTTTCCACGACAGGGCGCCTAAGAATCGCTGGCACGCCATCCGCCTAAGCCAGTCCGGTCTTTTTTGCTGTACAATTTGGGGGATTTATCTGCGGGTGCTGCATTTAACCCCTGAACCCACATTGCGGTCATCCCCTGATCCGCAAGGGAGACAACGTGAGCCAGCAAAGCATCGATCAACTGTGCATCAATACCATCCGGACGCTCTCCATTGATGCCGTGCAACAGGCCAATTCCGGCCATCCCGGCGCGCCCATGGGCCTGGCCCCAGTTGTCTATTCGCTGTGGCAGAGTTTTTTGAAGTATGACCCCACGGATCCGATGTGGCCCAACCGCGATCGCTTCGTGCTCTCCGCGGGACACGCCTCCATGCTTCTCTACTCCACCCTGCACCTGGCTGGCGTGCGCGCGGTAAACGCCAAAGGCGAAGTTCAGAAAGAGCTTTCCGTATCGCTGGACGAGATCAAGCGCTTTCGCCAGCTGGGCAGCAGGACGCCCGGCCACCCGGAATCGCACCTCACCACAGGCGTGGAGACAACCACGGGGCCGCTGGGGCAAGGCGTGGGAAACAGCGTGGGCATGGCCATTGCCGGAAAATGGCTGGCGGCTAATTTCAATCGGCCGGGATTTGAGCTTTTCGATTATCGCGTGTACGCGGTGTGCGGCGACGGCGACATCATGGAGGGCGTGGCCGGCGAAGCGGCGTCGCTTGCGGGCCACCTGAAGCTATCGAATCTTTGCTGGATTTACGACAACAATCGCGTGACCCTGGATGGCCCGGCAAGCTGGTCGTTCAACGAAGACGTGATGACGCGATTCGTCGGGTATGGCTGGAACGTCACGCGCGTGGCCGATGCGAATATCTTGCTGGAACTGGCGCGGGGTTACGAAACATTCTTGAAGACCAGCGATCGCCCCACGCTGCTGGTTGTGGATTCGCACATCGGCTATGGCTCGCCGCACAAACAGGATTCCTATGAAGCGCACGGAGAACCGCTGGGCGAAGCGGAAATCAAGCTAGTGAAGCAGAATTACGGCTGGCCGGAAGACGCGAAGTTCCTGGTGCCCGACGGCGTGTACCAACATTTTGAGGACCATCTGGGCGCGCGCGGCGCAAATGCGCGCGGGAAATGGGCGAAACTCTTTGCCGACTACGCCAAACAATTTCCCGATTTGGCCGATCGCCTGAACAAGATGCAGCGCCGCGAATTGCCCGCCGGTTGGGACAAGAATTTGCCGGTGTTTCCGGCGGACGCGAAAGGCATGGCCACGCGGGAGAGCTCCGGCAAAGTGCTCAACGTCCTGGCGCAAAACATTCCCTGGCTGGTGGGCGGCTCCGCCGATCTGGCAAAATCGAACAAGACCAACCTGACCTTTGAAGGCGCGGGCGAGTTTTTCCCCGACGAGTTCGTCGGGCGCAACGTCCACTTCGGTGTGCGCGAACACGGCATGGGCGCGGCGGTCAACGGCATGACGCTCAGCGGGCTGCGCGCGTTTGCGGCGACCTTTTTCAACTTCAGCGACTACATGCGCGCCAGTATGCGCCTGGCAGCGCTGATGGAAATTCCGGCGCTCTTCATCTTCACGCACGATTCCATCGGTGTCGGTGAAGACGGGCCGACGCACCAACCGGTCGAGCAGCTCGCTTCCTTGCGCGCCATGCCGAATATGCTGGTGCTGCGCCCGGGCGACGCCAACGAGGTGACGGAAGCATACAAAGCCGCCCTCCAACATACGCACGGGCCGACAACGCTCGTATTTAGCCGCCAAGCCATGCCCACGTTGGACCGCACAAAATATGCGGCTGCTTCCGGCGTGGCGAAAGGCGGCTATGTGCTGGCGGATGCGGATGGCGGAAAGCCGGAGGTCATCCTGATTGGCACCGGTACGGAATTGCAGTGGTGCGTGGGTGCGTACGAAAAATTGCAGGCCGAGGGCATCAAGGCTCGCGTGGTGAGCCTGCCGTCGTGGGAGCTCTTCGAGAAGCAGGATGCGGCGTACAAGGAAAGCGTGCTTCCATCGAGCGTGACCGCGCGCGTCTCCGTGGAAATGGGTTCGGTGTTTGGCTGGGAGCGCTACACCGGCCCCAAGGGCAAAATCATCGGCATGCGCAGCTTTGGTGCGTCCGCGCCGCTGAAGGACCTGCTGAAGCACTTTGGTTTTGGCGTTGATACGGTTGTGGCGGCGGCGAAACAACTCCTGGGCAAGTGAGGCAACCATGAAAATTGTCGTCGGATCGGATCACGCGGGCTTTCAACTGAAGAACGAGATGGCCAGCCTGTTGAAGTCGCTCGGCCACGACGTGCTCGACGTTGGCGCGTATGACGAACGACCCTCCGATTATCCGGACTTTGCCGAAGCCGTGGGCCGCGCCGTGCTCGATGGACGCGCCGAGCGCGGCGTGCTGATTTGCGGCAGCGGCGTGGGCGCCAGCGTCGCCGCGAACAAGCTGGTGGGCATCCGCGCGGGAATGTGCCACGACACCTATTCGGCGCATCAAGGTGTAGAGCACGACAATATCAATGTCCTGGTGCTGGGTTCGCGCGTGGTGGGCGTCAAGCTGGCGGAAGACCTGGTGAAGGCCTTCCTGGGCGCGCAATTTACGCGGGAGGAGCGCCACGTGCGGCGCCTGGCAAAGGTTAAAGCGTTGGAAGAAAAGATGTTAAAAATCTGAAATCCAGCGCGTGCCGGGCCCCCTGCCCGTCGTACAATTTAAGTTTGCGGCCCTCGAACAAAGGAGAAGCGTCATGACCACCTCAGCAACAATTCCAAATGTCGGCAGGCAAGTCCGGTACCAACCCCCTGAAGGGTTTGTTGGACTATGGGCAATCGCCCTGGATGGACTACATCCGCCGCGACTTGCTCACCAGCGGCGAGCTGAAGAAGATGATTGAGAACGATGGGCTGCGCGGGATGACTTCAAACCCCGCCATCTTTGAGAAGTCCATCACCGGAAGCGCGCTTTACTCCGACATTCTCAATGCGCCGGACGCCAAATCGCTTGACGCCAAGGGCCTCTTTGAAAAAATCGCCATTCGCGACGTCCAGGACGCTTGCGACATTTTCAAGCCCGTGTACCAGCAATCCAAGCGCCGCGACGGCTACGTCAGCCTGGAAGTTTCTCCTTATCTTGCGAATGACACCAAGAGCACGCTGGAAGAGGCGCGGCGGCTGTGGAAGGCGGTGAGCCGCGAAAACCTGATGATCAAGGTGCCGGCCACTCCCGAAGGCATCCCGGCCATCCGCCAGCTCCTGGAAGAGGGGCTGAACATCAATATCACGCTGCTGTTCGCGCAATCGGCGTACGAAAAAGTCGCGGAGGCGTTTATCGCCGCCCTCGAAGCGCGCGCCTTCAAAGGGCTGGACGTCAGCCACATCGCCAGCGTGGCGAGCTTCTTCGTCAGCCGCATTGATACGCTGGTGGATTCCAAAGTGGACGTGCTGGAAAAAACGGCCAGCGGCACGGCGAAAGATCTGCTGGAAAGCGTGCGCGGAAAGATCGCCATCGCCAATGCCAAGCTCACTTATCGGAAGTATGAGGAACTTTTTGGCGGGCCGCGCTGGAAGGCGCTGGCGGGCAAAGGCGCGCAAACGCAGCGGCTGCTGTGGGCCAGCACGAGCACGAAGAATCCGAAATACCGCGACGTTATCTATGTGGAAGAACTCATCGGGGCCGATACCGTGGACACCATTCCGCCGGCCACCTTCGACGCGTTTCGCGACCATGGCAAATTGCGCAAAAGCCTGACCGAGGATGTCGCCGGCGCCGCAAAAACCATGGACAACCTGGGCAAGGCCGGCATTTCCATGAAGGAAGTTACGGACAAGTTGCTCGTTGACGGCGTAAAGCTTTTCGCGGATGCGTTCAAGCAATTGCTGGACGCCACGGGAAAAAGCGCTGGGGTGCGCGCGTGAGCCTGAACAAAATTACCTACAAATTGCCGCCAGCCCTGTCCGCCGCCATTGACGCTTCGTTTGCGGACTGGAAGAACAACAACAAGGTCGCGCGGCTTTGGAAGAAGGACGCTTCCCTTTGGAGCAGCACGGATGAGAGCAATTGGCTCGGCTGGCTGAACATCACGCAAGAGCAAATCGCGCAGCTCGCCACCTTCCGGAAGCTGGCGCAGGAAGTAAAGAAGGCCAAGTTCCGGCACGTGTCTGCTGCTGGGCATGGGCGGCTCCAGCCTGTGCCCCGAAGTGCTGCGCCTGACCTTCGGGAAAATTCCCGGCTTCCCGGAATTGCATGTGCTGGATTCCACCGACCCCGGCCAGATCAAAGCGCTGGAGAGGCAGCTGGATCTGCGCAAGACGTTGTGCATCGTGTCCAGCAAATCGGGCAGCACGCTCGAGCCCAACATTTTCAAGCAATACTTTTTTGAGCGAATTAACGCCAAGGTCGGCCCCGAAAAAGTGGGCAGCCACTTCATCGCCGTCACCGATCCCGGCTCGAAGATGCAACAGGTCGCCGAAACCGACCATTTCCGCCACATTTTCGCGGGCGTACCGAGCATCGGGGGACGCTACTCCGCACTCTCGAATTTCGGCATTGTGCCCGCGGCCAGCATGGGCCTGGACCTCGCCAAATTCCTGAAATCCACGCAAGAGATGGTGAATGCATGCGGGCCCGGAAGCGCTGCGGACGTGAACCCCGGCGCGGTGCTCGGAATGATCCTGGGCGTGGCCGCGAATCACGGCCGCGACAAACTTACCATTCTGACTTCCCCGGGCATTTTCGATCTTGGCGCATGGCTGGAGCAGTTGATCGCCGAATCCACGGGAAAAATCGGCAAGGGCATCATTCCCGTGGACCGCGAAAAGCTGGTCAAACCCCCGGCCTACGGCAACGACCGCGTCTTTGCCTATCTGCGCCTCAGCAACGAAACGAACAAGGCGCAAGATGCGGCGGTGAACGCGCTCGAAAGAGCCGGCCACCCGGTTGTGCGCATCGTGTTGGCGAACAAATACGACCTGGGACAGGAATTCTTCCGCTGGGAAATCGCCACGGCGGTGGCGGGCTCCATCCTGGGCATCAACCCGTTCAATCAGCCCGACGTGGAAGCCAGCAAGGTGGAAACGCGCAAGCTGACCGACGGAGTATGAAGCCAACGGCAAACTGCCCGCGGAAGCGCCATTCTTTGCAGTCAACGGCATCAAGCTGTTTGCGGACGAAAAGAATGCCGCCGCGCTGAAAAATGGCGGGAAACTCGCGGACGTCTTGCGGGCGCACTTGTCGCGCATCGGGCCGGGCGACTATTTTGCCGTGCTCGGCTACATCACCATGAACCCGCAGAATGAGCGCGCGCTGCAGGGCATTCGCCATCAGGTGCGCGACGCCAAGAAAGTGGCCACCTGCCTCGGCTTTGGCCCGCGCTTCCTGCACTCCACGGGACAAGCCTACAAGGGCGGCCCGAACAGCGGCGTGTTCCTGCAGATTACCTGCGACGATGCCGCCGACCTTCCGGTGCCCGGACAGAAGTACACGTTTGGCGTGGTCAAAGCGGCGCAAGCCCGCGGCGATTTCGCGGTGCTGGCGGAACGCGGCCGGCGCGCCCTGCGCGTGCATCTCGGCAAGAATGTGAAGGGCGATCTCGCCAAGCTCGCCAAAGCGGTGCAGCAAGCGTTATCCTGATTCACCGGCCCGTCAGACAAAACTTCGCGGAGGACTCTCACGATGCAACTCGGAATGATCGGACTGGGAAGAATGGGCGCGAACATGGTGCGCCGCCTGATAAAGGGCGGGCACCAGTGCGTCGTCTACGATCGCAGCGCCGATTCCGTGAAGCAACTTTCCGGCGAAGGCGCGACGGGCGCCGCTTCCCTCGATGAGTTTGTGGCCAAGCTGCAGAAGCCGCGCGCCATCTGGCTGATGGTGCCGGCCGCGGTGGTGGATGCCACGATTGCCGACCTGCTCCCCAAACTGAGCAAGGACGACATCCTGATCGACGGCGGAAACTCCTACTACATTGACGACATTCGCCGCGCCAAGGAACTTTCCGCCAAGGGCATTCACTATGTGGATGTGGGCACGAGCGGCGGCGTCTGGGGACTCGAGCGCGGCTACTGCCAGATGATTGGCGGCGAAACCGACGTGGTGAAGCATCTCGATCCCATTTTCAAGACGCTGGCGCCCGGCCGCGGAAACATTGAACGCACGCCCGGCCGCGAAAAAGCGCCCGGCACGGCGGAAGAGGGCTATCTCCACTGCGGCCCCTCCGGCGCGGGCCACTTCGTGAAGATGGTGCACAACGGCATCGAATACGGATTGATGGCCGCTTACGCGGAAGGCCTGAACATTCTGAAGCATGCCAACGCCGGAAAATCGCATCGCGAAGCCGATGCGGAAACCACGCCGCTGCGCCATCCCGAACATTACCAGTACGATTTCAACCTGGCGGACATCACCGAAGTGTGGCGGCGCGGCAGCGTCGTGGCCTCCTGGCTGCTCGACCTGACGGCCATTTCCCTGCTCGATCAGCCCACGCTGGAGCGCTTTTCCGGCCGCGTCTCCGATTCCGGCGAAGGCCGCTGGACGGTTCTTGCGGCCATCGAATCGACGGCGCCGGCGCCGGTGCTGACGGCGTCGCTCTACCAGCGCTTTGCTTCGCGCGGCGAAGACGATTTCGCCGCAAAGGTGCTCTCCGCCATGCGGTTCCAGTTCGGCGGACACGTCGAAAAGAAATCCGGGCACTGAGCGCCGCCCAAGGCCGTGGGCCCACGGAATGGACGGGACACCCATCGATGAGCACGAATCAAGTGGAAACGAACTCCGAGGCCGCGCCGTGCGTCATGGTCATCTTCGGCGCCACCGGAGATCTGACCAAGCGCAAACTCATCCCCGCGCTGATCAATCTCGCGCAGGAGAATCTGCTCTCCAAACAATTCGCCATCGTGGGATTCGCGATGAACGATTACACCACGGAATCTTTCCGCAAGGTCCTGGGTGAAGAGATTCCGAAATTCGCGCCGGAGGCCATCGACCTGAAGATGTGGGAATGGCTGGCCGAGCGCATTTATTACATCAAAGGCGAGTTTCAGGATGCGGAGGCCTTCCAGCGGCTGAAGCAGCAGATCGTGGACGCGGAAAAGCAGCACAATATCGCCGGGAACCGCTTCTTCTACCTGGCTGTCGCGCCGAGATTCTTTTCGCCGGTCGTTCAACAGCTTGGCGCAGCTGGGCTCACGCAGGAAGAGAACGGCAACTGGGCGCGGGTGATCATCGAAAAACCTTTTGGCCACGACCTGGACTCCGCGCGGCAGTTAAACGCGGAACTCAAGAAAGTCCTCACGGAAAGGCAGATCTACCGCATCGATCATTATCTCGGCAAGGAGACCGTGCAAAACGTCATGGTCTTCCGTTTTTCCAACAACATTATCGAGCCGCTGTGGAACCGCAATTACGTGGACCACGTGCAGATCACCGCCGCCGAAACCGTCGGCGTCGAGCATCGCGGCGCCTTTTACGAGACGGCCGGCGCGTTGCGCGACATGGTGCCCAATCACCTGTTCCAGCTCCTGACCATGACCGCGATGGAGCCGCCCATCTCGTTTGAAGCCGACGAGGTGCGCAACAAGCAAGCCGAAGTTCTGCACGCCGTTCAGCCGCTCAGCCCCGAAGACGTGCTGACCTGCATGGTGCGCGGCCAATATGCCGAGGGCAACGCGGAAGGGCAGAAGGTGATTGCCTACCGCAACGAGCCGGACGTGGCCCACGATTCGAATACGGAAACTTTCGTCGCCCTGAAACTGCTGATTGACAACTGGCGCTGGGCCGGTGTGCCCTTCTATCTGCGCACCGGGAAACGCCTGGCGATGCGCGCCACGGAGATCGTCATCCAGTTCCGGCGCACCCCGTTCGTATTGTTCCGCAATACCGCCGTGCGCAATCTGGAAACCAACCGTCTGGTCATTCACATTCAGCCGGAGGAAGGCATTTCGCTCAGTTTCGGCGCGAAGGTGCCGGGTTCCGTGATGCGGCTGGGTCTGGTCAACATGGATTTTGACTACGCCACCTACTTTGGCGCCGAACACGGCACAGGCTACGAGCGGCTGCTGCGCGACTGCATGGCGGGAGACGCCACGCTGTTTCAGCGCGCGGACATGGTCGAGGCCGGCTGGAATGTGATCCAGCCGATCATTGATGTGTGGCGCGCGCTGCCGGCTCGCGGCTTTCCGAATTATGCCGCGGATCGTGGGGCCCTGTCGAAGCCGAAGAGCTTCTCTTTCGCGACGGCCGGTCGTGGCGCCGCATTGGCGAGGAAGATGTTGACCTGCACGGCCCCCACGCATCGCACGACAAGGACAAAGTAGGTACGCCCTGATGACCGGCCCCTCCGAACGCGAAGTGCGGATTCTGCCGGATGCTGCGGCGATCACGCGCCGCGCCGCGGAGCTTTTCGTCCAGGCGGCCAAGGAAGCGGTCGCTGAATCCGATTCCTTCACGGTTGCGCTTTCCGGCGGCTCCACGCCCAAGAGTCTTTATTCCCTGCTTGCGGACGATGCCGGCCTGCGCGCGCAGCTTCCCTGGGAAAAAATTCACTTCTTTTTCGGCGACGAACGCCACGTGCCGCCCGATCACGCCGGACAGCAACTTCCGCATGGCCAACGAATCCCTCTTTTCCAAGGCGCTGGTGAAAGCCCTCGCGCATCACCCGCATCAAGGGCGAGTACGCGGACACGGAAAAAGCAGCACTGGAATATGAGCAGGCTCTTCGCGGATACTTTATAATAGAGAAAGGCGAGTTTCCTCGCTTCGATCTGGTCCTGCTCGGCATGGGTGACGAAGGCCACACCCTTTCGCTCTTCCCGGGCACGAAAGCTCTACACGCTCCGCCCGATCGCATTGTGGTTCGCAACTGGATAGGGAAACTCTATACGGAGCGCATCACGCTCACCGCTCCCGCCGTCAACCAGGCGAACCGGGTAATTTTTCTGGTCACTCGCGCAGACAAGGCTCCGGCCTTGAAAGCGGTTTTGGAAGGACCCTATGAGCCGGAGCAGCTTCCGGCGCAATTGATTCAGCCGGCGCACGGCAAGCTGCTTTGGCTGGTGGACCAGGCCGCAGGAGCACTGCTCGCAACCGGAATTCGCGACTAAATTGAGGAGAGAACCATGGCAACAGCAACTACCAGTGCAATTGAACAACTCTTGGGCGCAAAGGCGGAATCCCTCCTGGGTTTCAAGTCCCCCAAGATTTCCAAGGAACGGCTGCATCTTCCCGGCCCCGATTTTATTGACCGGGTCTACGCGGTGTCCGATCGCAATCTGCGTGTGTTGAACAATCTTCACCGCATGTTCTTCAACGGGCGGCTCAACGGCACCGGCTACCTGTCCATTCTGCCGGTGGATCAGGGCATCGAGCACTCCGGCGGCGCGAGCTTCGCCAAGAACCCGGACTATTTCGACGGCGAGAACATCGTCAAGCTGGCGATCGAGGGCGGCTGCAACGCCGTGGCTTCGACCTTCGGCGTGCTGGGCTCCGTGGCGCGCAAGTACGCGCACAAGATCCCCTTCATCGTGAAGATCAACCACAACGAACTGCTCACCTACCCCAACCGGTTTGACCAGGTGCTCTTCGGCACCGTCGAGGAGGCTTACGACATGGGCGCGGCCGCGGTCGGCGCAACAATCTACTTCGGCTCCGACCAGAGCACCCGCCAGATCGTCGAGATCAGCCAGGCTTTCGCCAAGGCTCACGAACTGGGCATGGCCACCGTGCTGTGGTGCTACCTCCGCAACAGCGCCTTCAAGAAGGACAAGGACTATCACGTTTCCGCCGACCTCACCGGACAAGCCAATCACCTCGGCGTCACCATCCAGGCCGACATCATCAAGCAGAAGCTCCCGGAAAATAACGGCGGCTACCAGGCGCTGAACAACGGCGGTTCCAGCTACGGCAAGTTCGACAAGCGCATTTATTCCGATTTGACCAGCGATCACCCGATCGATCTGACGCGCTACCAGGTGGCCAACTGCTACATGGGCCGCGCCGGTTTGATCAACAGCGGCGGCGCTTCCGGCGCCAACGACTTCGAGGAAGCCGTGGCCACGGCAGTCATCAACAAGCGCGCCGGCGGCACCGGCTTGATCAGCGGACGCAAGGCCTTCCAGCGCCCGATGGCGGAAGGCGTGAAGCTCCTGAACTCGATTCAGGATGTGTATCTCAGCAAGGAAGTCACGATCCCGTAAGCAACACACTGCTTGCATTGCAAAGGGGCGCAAACTATTTGCGCCCCTTTTTTCATTTATCCCGTATTTTTCACCGTCGGATCGTGAAGCCTCTTGGAGTGCGGCGGCTTGCCGCCGCTTTTCTCTTCGCGGCAAAACCTCAGCCAGCCCGTCAACCCTCCGATTCTTCTACTTTTCTTGCGAGCGGATCATCGTCAGCAGCATCTTGAAGCGCGTCAGCGCTTTCAACGCGTGCGGCTGGTTGGCTGGCATGAGCACGGCACTGCCCGCTTTCGTCGCCAAGGGCTTCCCGGAGACGGTGATCTCCGCTTCGCCCTCCAACACTTGCGCCAAAGCATCGAATGGCGCGGTGTGCTCGCTCAAACCTTGCCCTTCATCGAAAGCGAATAGCGTAATTGTTGCCGCCGGACGATTTATCAGCGTCCGGCTGACCACGGCCCCTTCCTGGTAGTTAACCATCCCCGCGACACTGATTGCTTGCGCCGCGGGCATTTCTCGCTTGGCTTCCGGCTTTTCAGACGACATCGCTCACCGCCTTTCCAACCGCATCGGGCGCGTTTGTTCTGAGTTCGCTCTACAGCGTATCACCGCAACCCGCGACTATGTCTATTTCAAGACGCGGCTGTACCGGGACGAAATGTGGCAACCGACGATGAGCCATGTGGGTGAGTACAGAAAAGATGAGTTGAGCCGCTGATGGCAACAAGTTATTCCGCAGACTGCCAGGGCTTTTACGGCTTCGGAATTGGCTGCGGCGTTCCGCACAACTGCTCGGTCGCGGTCTTCACGTCCGCATCCAGCTGAGCGCCGCGCCAGCCCTTCGTCGAGCACACCTGCCACGCTTCCAATCCCAACGCGCCGCGCAGGTCCGCCCCCTCCAGGTTCGCGCCATCCAGGTGCGCCTGGCGCAGGATCGCGCCTGGGAATGCGGCCCCCCGCAGATCCGTCTTCGAGAGGTCCGCTTCCAGCAGTATAGTGCCCTTGAACTGCGCCCCGGTCATGTTCGCGCCCGCCAGCTTCGCCGCCGACAAATCCGTCTGCTCCAGCGTGGCCAGCGAAAGCACCGCCAGTTCTGCCTTTGCGTCGCGCAAATCGGCGTGCGACAAATCCGCCCGCAGCAGGTCCGCCTGCCGCAAATTCACCGCATACAGCGTCGCCCGGGTAAGATTTGCCGTCGTCAGCACCGCTCCTGCCAAATTTGCGTAAGACATGTCGGCATTCTGGAAATCGGCGCCGGCAAAGTTCGCTCTTTGCGCGTCGGCCGAAACCAGGTTCGTCTTGCTCGCCTGCAGCTTGTCCATGTTTGCCGACCGCAGCACTCCCTCCCTCAAGTTCACGCCGCGAAAATCCGCTTCCGAGAGGCTTGCACCTTCCAGGTTTGCCCGCCACATCCGCGCATTCGCAAACTCGGCTCGATAACCCCGCGCGTACCGCAAGTTGATCTCGTTGAGTCGCGGTCCCGGCGCATCGCTCGTTCCCGCGTCGCCCTTCACGGCCTTCACCGGTATTCCTTCGACGCTCTCCTCGGTAATATCCGCGTATGGCCGGAAGCCCACCGATTGAAACGCCGTGGCCGCCCACCGCCGCGGATCACTCTGGCTCACTTCGGGTCGTATGTTCGGGTCTTCGGGCAAACCGCGGATCACACCCAGCGAGAGCAGGAACAGCACCAGCCCCGCCGCTAACGGCCCCCGCAAGGCCGAAAGCACATCCCTGAGGAAATGCCGCGTGCTCTCATCGCGCCATTCGCCCGGCCGCAGCACCCGCGCCACAATCCGCGGCGATCCGCAAGCCGCCGCACTCGCCAGCGTTATCAGGAACACCTGCAAGAGCGTCCCGCGGTAGTCCTGCATTACCAGATACCGCAGCCACAGGAAAAACAGGACGGCCGGCACCGCCCAATACAGCAGCAGCCGGGCCATCGCGCTTTCCACCTGCGCCATCGGCGACCGTGGATCGCGCGACCACCGCAAGTGCGGCTGGATCGGCGCCACCAGATACCAGCGTCCATCCTTTTCCGGCGTTTGCCCATCCGGGAAAACCGCAGGCAGCGCTGCTATGCTTCCCCACAAACGCAGCAGCAGGAACTGCAGCCGCAAATACAATACCGTCAGCAGCAGCGGTGCGCCGAGATAGAATCCCCGCAACGGCAGGATATTCGGAATCCGCGAACTCGGCGCCGCGGAAAGGTCCAGCAGCAACCGCACGTCCGTCGTCAGCCCCACCAGCACGCACGTAGCCAGACACAGCCCGATCACCAGCAGGTAAAACCCGCGCGCCGACTGCGTCGCTTGGGCGATCGTTTTGCCGCCGTCGTGCGCGGAGACCGCTTCCGGCAGCGTCGCGTCAAACAAGTTCGTTCCACCCAACCGCCCGGACCACAATCCCTGCGCGCCATAGAGATTCGCACCCATCAAATTCGCGCCCGAAAATTCCGCTCCCAGCAGGTTGCGCTTCGCGCAGGTCCGCTTCCACCAGATTCGCTCCGCGCAAATTCGCCATGGAAAGATCCGCGCCGCGCAAATTCACTTTCTGGAGTTGTGCACCCTGCAAATTCACGCCCGTCAGATCGGCTCCCGCCAGCTCCGCTCCCGCAAAATCGCCTCGTGCACCCGCGTTTCCCCCGCTCTCCACCCACTGGCGATGCTGGTCCAGCATTTCCGCAAATACCAGCAGATCTGAACCTGCGGCCCGGGATTTCCCCGGCGCTTCGGCTGGCGTTTGTTCAGGGCCCTCCTCGATGACTTCCGTTTCTTCAGGGATGACTTCGCCGGGATCGCTCGCCGTCTCTACCGGGTTCGCCGCAGCAGTTTCGAGCGGCAGTTCGACAATCGCTGGCTCCCGGACCTCCATCACCATCTCCGGCTGTTTCGTTTCCGGCGGCCGCCCTTCCAGCGATTCCACTTCTGGCAACTCCGCGCCCAGAAGCGCGAGAATTTTCGCTTCGATCACCGGATCGGGCCTGACGGTCCCAAACTCCGCCAGTTCTTTCGGCGTCGCCAGGCGCTCCACCGCGCGCTCGGTCGAATGATAGTCAGGCTCTTCTTTGTATTGGTTCGCCGGCGTTTCCGGCATGGCACACGGTCCTGTCGCCTTTTCACCAAAAGGCCAGTGAGATCTTCCGGGGGGGCGGGGCTCAATCCATCATCGCCCATTTCCCCGCGGAAATCGCCTGACCCAAAGTACAGGCGACACCTGAAGAACACTCTACTTTGCACTGTGGCGTTAGGAACGGCAACGGCCGATTGCTTTCTCCGTTGGCCCTTGCGAGGCTGAGCGTCGAGTTGCGGCAATGCGCAACGAAGGCGGTTCTCGCGCAACCCGGCGGAGCTTCGTTGAAGCAGGCTCGATTTTATCTATTGGGTTTCTCAGAGGGGATCTGCGAGTGGAGGTAAAGCAGGGGGCGCGCGGTCTGGCTTTCAACTTTATGCTTGCGACTTCGGCACGACCCTGACCGCTTCCAAACAAACGACTGCCGGGGCGCTCCGCTGAGGGGCCGAGGCACCCCGGCTATTCCTGCCCGCCTCCGCAGTGAGCGAGCAAGGAACTTGTACAGAATCTCTAGGCGCGCGATTTCGCCAATTACACTTCTTCGGTGCCGCGCAGAAACTCGTACCGCTCGATCGCCGCGACCACCCCGATCGCACCTTCATCGCGGGGTTCCGTCCTCTGCACACGGCCCAGGCAGCGCACGCGCACCGGTCCAGCCAGCGTAATTTCATTTGGCAATGTCAGCAGAATCTCGACGGGCGAGCCTTCTTTGACATCCTTGGATAGGAAGAAATAGACCCCGCGGGAGCTGACATCACGGGATTCCGTCATTGTTTCGCCAACTGCCGCGCCCGTAGTCCATCTCACGGTAAGTGGCAGCCGCATGGAAAACCTCTGTGTAGTGCGGCGTTCGGACCCGGTCACGGCAAACCTCCATGTTCGAAGGTATGAGTGTAGCCGGGGTGGGGCCAGGGAACAATAGAACTCGGGATTCAAAATCGTTCCCGGCCAAAAAGGTACCAATGTACTAGAACGGGTAAACCCTCGTCCTAATTCTTGAATATCCGCTCATTTTTTGGTTTGCGTCAGGCCGACGTAACTCACTCAGCACGCTGGGCTTCCTGAGGTTATTTCACCCCGCTCCCGCCGAAGCCTTCAGAACCCCAGCCGCACCGCGAACTGAAACGCCCGCGGCCCGCCGGATCCGAAGAAACCGCCCGCCGTGGTCTCTGGCGTATAGAAGGACGATTCCAAACCCTTGCCATCGGCACTGGGTTGCAGGGTGATGTTGCGTCCGGAGAAATTGTTAAGCGCTGTCCCTCGCACATTGGTCGCATTGAACAGGTTGAACGCCTCCGCGATCAGATCCAGGCGCCCCCGCTCGCGAATGGTGATGCTTTTCTTCAGCCGCAGGTCCAGCGAGCTGAACGGGCTGTAGAAATTAATGCCACCCGGCACCTTATCGATCGGCGAACCCGCCCGGCATGGCGCCGGTGCCGGGCAGACTGCCAAGCCGTTGTACACGCCGATGATCTGGTTCAGTTGGTCGCTGTTCTTCACATCGCGTCCCAGCGCGTTCCGCGGCAAAATCGGAAGCCTGGCGTTTTCCGTCGACCCCGTGATCGTCGTCAGACCCGGTACCAAGGTGTCCGCCGGCACTCCCGACCCAAACGTGTAGATCGGCGAGAGCGAAAGCCCCCACGGCATGTCGATGTTTCCATAAAGCGTCAACCGGTGCCGTTCATCCGCCGCCGCGTAGCCCTTTTCCCCCCGCAGCCCTGCCGTGCCTTCCGCCAGGTTGATCTGCTCCACGGCGTTGTAAGAGGGCACTTGATCGTTATCGGAAAAATCCAGCGTCTTCGATAGCGTGTAGCTGGCGTTGAACAGATAGGTGAATTTACCCAGCCGCACCGGCCGGTGCTGCACGCTCACCAGCAACCCGTCGTACCATGATTTTGCCGCCGAGGTCGCCAGAGTTACGCTGTCGGAAATCCCTGTCAGTGGGTCTGTCGCCGTGCACGGAATGTTGTTCCCCGGGCAGGAAATATAAGGCGAGGCTACCGTCGTGTTCCGCAGATACTGGGCGATGAACTGCCTCTGCCCGAACACGTGCAGCCCGTCCGCCGTCACCACCCAGTTCTCGCCCAATTGCTGCTGCATCCCCAGTGAAAACTGCTGGAACAGCGGGTGGTGCGCGTACTTGTCCGTCACGATCATGCCCACGCCGCCCGTCGCGTTTGGCCCGCTGAACGGATTCGCCAGCGTCGGGCTTCCCGGCGCAAAGCTTGCCCCGGGCGCGAAGCAGGTGTTCAGGTCAGGTGGATTCGGGTCGCCGGGAAACGCGCAGTACGACCCGAAAAATGCCTGCACCGCCAATTGCCGGTCATCCTGTACCCGTTCGTACCCCGGCACTTCCAGAATAATCCGGTCGAAGTACAGCCCATATCCGCCCCGCACCACCGTCCGCCCGCGTCCGAACGGATCGTACGCAAATCCAACGCGCGGCCCGAAATCCTTCTTGTCCGGCGAACGGCGTAAATCCAGGACGCTTCTCAACCACACGCACGGCTGTGTCGGCGGCTGGGTAATGTCGGCGCACGCATCGTGCGAGGAATCCGTCCCGGTTGCATTGGTGTCGTACTCCCAGCGCAACCCCAAATTCAACGTCAGTTTCCGCGTCACGCGCCAGTCATCCTGTGCGTACAGTGCGAAATAGCTGTTCGTTATTTGCGGGATCGGCACGGGTTTCACCGGCGCCTGGCTCTTCAGCGCCACCGCGATGGGAATGTCCAGATCGTTCACCACGCCGTCGCCGTTCAAATCCTGAAAGCCAAAATTGGACGTCAGCACCACGGACCCGCTCCCGAACGGATTGATGATCCCCGAGGCGCTGTAGTGCTGAAACTCCGTGCCCAGCCGCAGGTTGTGCCTACCCAGCGTCCAGGAAAACGCGTCCCGCAATTGATAGCGGTTCAGGTGCGTGGATTGCGGCGTGTTGAAGTTCACGCCATCCGCCAGCCCCGGAAACACGAGTTCCGTTGCCAACCCCAGATCGGGATTGGTTGTCGGCGCGTCCTGCGCGAACGGCGGAATGTTGTTCAGGAAAGTGTCAAAGTGAAAGCTCAGCGCATTCACCTTCGCCGGCGAAAGTGTCGACGTCCATTCCGCCACCAGCGAATGAAACCGGTTCAGAGAGGCTTGCCGTTCCGCCGCCGTGCCCAACGATGTCGGCTGAAATGCTTCCGCCGCCGCCGTGTCCGTGGAGCGGTTGAACGAATATCTCCCCATCAGCGTGTTTGCCGCATTCCACTGGTGATCCACGCGCGTGGAAAACAGCGCATCCCGCAACGGCGCGGACGCGGCTGTATGCAGAATGGCTTCGGACCCGGGCGTAAAGTCCCGCGTTCCCGTTTGCACGTCCGAATTCTGGTGCCGGTATTCCCCCGAAGCGAACCACCACGTCTTATCCTTCACCAGCGGCCCGCCGAGCGACCCGCCATACTGTTGCCGGTCAAACGGCGGCGTCGCCTGGCTTCGGTCAAACGTGGCGGGTAGCGCCTGCAAATTACGGTTGCGCACAAAAAAGAACCCGTCGCCGTGGTAGAAGTTGGTCCCGGGCTTGGTCACGATATTGATGATGGAATTTCCGCTGCGGCCCACTTCCGCCGTGAAGCGTCCCGTGGCAATCTGGAATTCCTGTACCGAATCCTGCGGGAAATTCGCCAGCGTCCCTCCAACCACCTCGTCGTTGTTGTCGCCGCCATCCACGGTGATATTTCCGCCGCGCCCGAATCCCCCCGCGGAGCTTACCTCCAGCGTGTTCGTTTTCGTCGGATCGAAATTCGGCGCCGGCCGGTTCCCCGGCACAAGGTACGCCAGTTCCAGAAAATTTCTGCCGTTCAAGGGGATGCTCTGAATCGTCGTCGAGGCCACTTGCCCTTGAATCATCGATTGCGTCAATTCGACGGCGCTCGCCTCTCCGTTGACGCTCACCGTCGTCGCCGTGGCTGCCACTCCCAGTTGCGCGTCCAGGGTTGTCGTGCGCCCCGCCTCCAGCACCACATCCGTGAATTTCCGCGCCGCCAGGCCGCTGGCTTCAATCTGCACCGCGTACTTCCCCGCCGGCAGGTCCGGTAGCACATAAATCCCCTCGCCATTGGTCCTGGTTTCACGTTGCGCCTGGGTGGCCGCGTTTGTAGCCGTTACCTTGCGCGTTTCTCACAATTGCGCCGCTCACATCGCGCACCATTCCATTCAAAATCGTCGTGGGCACCTGCGCGCGTCACAGCGCCGCTGCACAGCAGCGCCAATCCCATCAGAACCGCGCAAACACGGATTCGAATCATCGGAGCGATCAACATAGTTGTACCTGCCTCGCAGAAAAGATGGACATCGCCCGGCCTGACGAGCGTTCAAACACACTCATTCCCTGCCCGCCGGCTCCGCCGCTCAGCAGGTCCACTCTTGTTTTTTCGATGGGCCGGCGGCCGTGAACTTCCTGCGCGCCGGACACCCCCATGAACTCGCAGGACTATACGGACTCACCGCAACCGAGGCAATACTCCAAAAACACTATCCCCAGCCTCTTTCGGTAGCCGCTTTTGCTTTTCTTCTTGGGAACCGGAGCTTGAGCTCCGTTGCGAATTAGGAATGGTCAATCAAGCGATGGTGGATCGCGTACAGCGCCAGTTCCAGCCGGTCAGACACGCCCAGCTTGTCGAAAATATTGTGCAGGTGATTCTTCACCGTTTGCTCGGAGATAAACAGCTTCTCCCCGATTTCCTTGTTCCGGAATCCCTGCGCCACCAGTTGCACGATTTCTTTCTCGCGGTCAGAAAGCAGCGGCTTCTCCCGCCTCGGCCCGGACTCCGAAGACTTTGCGAACGCCTTCATAACCTCCGCGGTCATGCGGTTGTCCAGCCAGATCTCGCCTGCGTGCACGCGGTGAATGCTCTTGACCAGCAGGTCCGTGGCGGACTGTTTCAACACCACGCCGCGCGCCCCCAAGCGCATCGCCCGCACGACGTCGCGGTCGTCCTCCGCCGCGGTCAGCACGATCACCCGCGTGGGCATCTGGTCGAAATTCACTTCTTCCAGCACCGCCAGCCCGTCCTTGTCCGGCATCCGCAGGTCCAGCAGCAGGATATCCGGCTTCAGCTTGGCCAGGAGCTTGATGCACTCGGTGCCGTTCTGCGCTTCGCCGACGATGGTGATCTCCTCGTCGCCGTCAAGCAACTTCCGGAGGCCGTCGCGGAAGATCGCGTGATCGTCCGCCATAAGTATGCGTATCTGCTGTTTCGTCTTTGCCATATCAGCCGAGCGGTACCTCGATCGTTAGACGCGCACCATGACCCGGGTTCGACTCCACGGTCAAAACTCCGCCGACCGTGCGCGTTCTTTCCTTGATGGAAATAGGACCCAGTCGCAGCCGGTCTAACTCATCCCCCGTGAATCGCCCAGCAAAACTGAATCCTTCGCCGTTGTCGTCCACCACTAGAGCGAGCCGGCTATCGTCCTGCGACAGTTTTACCACGACATGGGAAGCCTTGGCATGCTTTTTTATGTTGTTGAGTGCTTCTCGGTAAATCTGGAAAAGCTCCCGGCAAACCCGGTCCGGGGCATGCACTTCCACGGAATCAATCAGTAAATCCAGCGCCAATCCCGACTCGTTCCGGAACCTCTCCGCGAACCCCCTCATCAGGTCCACCATGTCCGCCGACTGCACCCGCAGCGGCCGCAGGTCCGTCACCATGTGGCGTAATTCCCCGCTCTCGTTTTTCACCGTTTGCTGCAGCGACGTCAACCCCGGCACCACTTGGTCCGGTTGCGTGGCCGCCTTCCGCCGCAGCACGTCAATCTGAATCTCGATGCTCAACAGCGTCTGCAGGATTCCGTCGTGCAGGTCGCGCGAAATCCGCGAGCGTTCCGCCTCGATCGCCCGCGCCCGCAAATGCCGCAATAGAAATACGCTCTCGATGGACGAACTTACGTGCCGCGCGATGCGCTCAAACCACTCCAGATCCGCCTGCACAAACCCCGCGCGTCCCGGCCGGCGATTCACCAGGAACAGCCGCCCCGCCGGGTGCTCGTCCAGATCGAATGCCACGCTCAGAAAATTCTTGATCCCGAATTCCTGCAGCGTCGGACCCGGCACCCGCGGCAGGATTTTCAGCGCATGGCCGTTCCGCCGGTCCCAGCCAAATCCCGCGCCGCGTCCTTCCAGCGAATTCCAGCACACCGACGCTTCCATATCATCCAGCAGAAATCCGTCCGCGCGCATCAGCGGAAGATTTTCCGGAGACAACCGCTCGCTTTCGCCCGATTTCAGTTGCCACAGGAAAATGCGCTCCAGATCGGCGTCGCGATAGGCCAGCAGCGCCTCTTCGGTCTGGAATTCCCCGCACAACTCTTCCAGCAGCAGTCGCAGCGATTCGGAGAGTCCCAGGTCCACGTGCATGGTGCTCGCCATCCGCGTCAGGAACGATTGTTGCCAGGCAAACCGCCGGTTGCGGTCCCCCAGATAAGCCATTCCCGCCGCTCCCAGAAACGACGCCGCAAAAAACGAAATCGAGTACAGCAGGTCCTTCGTTGGCGCTCCCGGTGCGCCCCGGTGCATGGAAAGCGCCAGCGCCAGCAACAACAACCCAAAACACAGGAAGCACGAAAATCGCAGGTTCCACCGGTACGCCGCCGCGAACGCGATGAAAAACAGCAGAAACCACGCCGGCAAGCAGTTCCGGCGAAATGTACAGGAACACTCCCGTCACCAGGATGTCGCACAGCAGCGGCAGCCGCCAGTTGTACCGCCGCAGCGCCCGCTCCAGCGGCAGAATCACCATGGCCGCAACGAAATACGCGATCAGAAACGAGAGCGGCCGCTCCACTTCCCGCGCCGCCCGCAACTCCATCAGGCACAGCACCGCCAGCATCGCGACCACCGGCCGCGCGTAGGCCAGTTGCAAATCGAAATGGATACGATCCGACGATTGCGGGTTCATGCGCGGGGACACGCTTCCCTTGCCCCAGTCTATCAACTCCTTTGCCCCCTTTTGCCGCGCACCCGCCCCGCGTTTCCTCCTCGTTAAGAGCAAACCCGACAATCGCCGCCACCCTCCCGTAGGGGTCCAGCACCGTTTACCCTGAGTCTGCGAAGGGCTGGACGCCCATCTAGGCACAATCGTTGCAGGCCATCCTCTTGCTTCCTGATCGCTGATAATCCCTCCGCCAAACAAAAAACGGCTGACAGCACTTGCTGCCAGCCGTTCGTATTTCTCCCTAGATGAGTCGCTACGATTAGCGGTGTCCGCCTCCGTGGCCGCCACCGCCCCATGAAGCCCCCGCCACCGCCATGGAATCCGCCGCCACCGCCGTGGAAGCCGCCGCCACCGTGGAATCCACCTCCACTGTTGCCGTGAATGACTGCCGCCACCACATTGCCGCCGTGGAACCCGCCTCCGGCATAGCCGCGAGCCGGCGCCGCCTCTATAGGCCTAGCCTGGGCGATTTCCGTTTCCTGGACGACCATACCTAGCCGCCCCTGTAGCCGTATCCGCCGCGACCGTAGGCCCACCCGGGCCGGCCATAATAGCCGCGCGACCGTAAATCCAGACCGTGATACCATGGCCCTGCGCCGATAAACACGCCGCCTACGAACCAGTCCGGCCCATAGTAAGCCGTACGGCGCGCACGCATACGGGTAATACCCGTAGTAGCCATACGCGCAAACAGGCGCAGCGCCATCCCGGCATACACCGGGCCGACTCCAACGCCCAACCTGACTTGCGCCTGCGCGTAGCCCGCGCCCATCAGCAAAATGCCCAGTAAAACGAAATATTTTAGATATCGCATCGTGTTCCCCTATCCCCAGCACCCTTTCCTTGAGATTTCATCCAGCGCGAAAGGGTTCCGGTACTTCCTCCTCTTCTCTCCAAATCACCTTCCCTCTGTTTAACCCCAAAACCCTCCCGGAGTTGCACCCCGCATCCACCTCCTCCCGGAGTGCTGCCTGTTTGCCTCTGCTTCCTGGTCGCTGGTCCCCGCTCGCTCGCCGTTGCGGTCTTGCCGTTGGTTCCTGGTCGCTGGTCACTGGTCGCTGGTCGCTGGTCGTTGCTTCCTGATCGCTGATATCCTTTTGCCTCACCTCGCCAACCCAGTCACAGGGCACGTTTTCCCGCGCTCCTGGGTCGTGTTAAACTACACCACAGTGGTGGGAGTAGCTCAGCTGGTAGAGCGTCGGTCTGTGGCACCGAAAGTCGTGGGTTCAAATCCCATCTCCCACCCCAACTTACTTCATTCCTCTAAATCAGCCTCTCCCCAACTTACTGCCTCGGGAACTTCACGGCCTGGTGGTTTTTCCTGCGCCGCGTGTCGCGCTCTGCCCCATGCCAGATAGCACAGTGTGATGAACACCAGCCACGGCCCCCCGGCGAGTAACGTGATGTGGAAGCTCGGCACCCACCAGGTCGAGAGCAAGACGCGCGAGCAGCGCGATGATTCCCACCAGTGAACTCCAGGGGCCCGGCGGTGCGAAGCGGAGAATCCTCTTACCCGCACGCTCCGTGGCGCGGCGAAATGCCAGATGCGTCGCGAGGATCATGATCCAGATAAACGGCGCGGCGAAAAACGCCACACCAATCATGAAGAGGAAGGCGGAGTTCCGGGAAAAGTGGGAAAGTGCCAGCGCTGCGACCATCCCAACGCTCGAGGCCAGCACCGCAGTAACCGGCATGTCCCTTTTGCTCAGGCGCCCCAGCGCCGCGGGCGCGTAACCTCCCCGCGAAAGCGAGAAGAGCATCCGCGAAGCGAAATAGAGATTGCAGGTGGCGGAGGAAAGCGCCGCGGTCAACACCACGAAATTCATCACATGGCCCGCAGCGGGGATTCCGACGGTCTCAAATACCCGCACGAACGGGCTTTCGCCGAGCCCGATCTGAGTCCAGGGCACGATGCCCACAACGACGGCCAAGCCGCCCACATAAAATAAAACCAGGATCAGCACCGTTTCCCGCAGCGCCCGCGGCACCGCAATTTTGGGGTTCGCCGCCTCGCCCGCCGTAGTGCCCACAATTTCCAGACCCATAAAGCTGAAGACGGCCATGGTCACGCCCAGCGCCATGCCAGTCCATCCATTCGGAAGAAAGCCGCCGTGCGCGGTGAAGTTGGCCGCCCCGATGCGCGGAAATCCAATCCCAAAAAGCAGCGCCGCGCCAAGCACCAGAAACACGACGACGGTGACCACCTTGATCATCGCAAACCAGAATTCAAACGTGCCAAAACTCTCGATGCTTACGGTATTGATGTAGATCATGGCCAGCGAAAACCCCGCGATCCACACCCACGCCGGCACGTGCGGGAACCAGTATTGGCAATAGATTGCACGCAGCCACCACTTCGCTGCCGATAATGATCACCATACAAATCCAGTAGGTATAGCGCACCGCGAAGCCCGCCCACGGGTGCAGGTACATCTCCGCGTGCAAGCCGAAGCGCTCCGG
The DNA here is from genome assembly GCA_963780785.1 of Candidatus Acidiferrales bacterium. Taxonomy (GTDB): domain Bacteria; phylum Acidobacteriota; class Terriglobia; order Acidiferrales; family UBA7541; genus Acidiferrum. The sequence continues at coordinate 22,163 of CAWADS010000045.1, read as the reverse complement.
CAGCCGGATGCTCCACGGACATTTCCGCCAGCGCCCACATCACCGTGAGCGTGATGAACGCTCCGGCAAGGAAACTGAGGAATACGGCGGGCCCCGCAAGCTTCACGGAAATGGCGCTGCCGAGGAACAGCCCGGTGCCCATGGTGCAGCCAAGCCCGATCATCGCCACCTGGCGCGGACTCAGTTTGCGCCGCAGCCCGGACTCGCGCTGGACTTCCGCTTCACGCTGCGCCTCTGAAATGGCAGGCTTTGTATCGCTCACAGTACCGCCGATGGCAGGATTGGTTCCGCTGAAACGCGCCGGAGCACTGTGAACGCGATCCGCAGCACCGGCAATACTACAAAAACACTACAGACACGCGCGCAAGGCCCCGATAGTGTCTACACCCTCGCAGTCCTATTCACGCAGGAGGCAAAAGAAATGAGCATCATTCGACTCGCGTTTTGTGCTGCGCTTCTTTTCTCGATTGCAACACTTGCCCTGGTAGGCTCCGCCGATACGCCGGCCGTGACCATGAAGGGCTATGTCCTGGACTCCGCCTGCGCCTTCACCAAGAACCTCGATAAGCCCATCAGCAAGGAGTGCGCGATTTCCTGCGCCAAGGCGGGGTCCCAGCTCGTGATCCTCGCCGAAGATGGCACGATTTACTGGCCTATCGCCGATAGCATGCCGGCGAATGGCCAGAATCCGAAGCTGCTTCCCTTCGCGGGCGAAAAAGTCACGGTTACCGGCAAGATTTACCAGCGCGGCGGTTCTAAGGCCATCGTCATCGAGAAGATCGCCGCCCTCCCGCCGAAATAGCTCTCGCGAAATCAACGAACAGCCCCTGTCGCGCTGCGAGCACGATCCACGCGGATTCGAGTTCCCGCCTCCCGCACCACTCTGATCCGTCCCTCTACCTCTTCCCTCACTTTTCAAGCTTCACTATTTTCGATTCCAAAAACAGCCAGCCACAACTCATGAGTTTTCCTCCGCGATCCGCGCGAAGCTATTGACATCTGCCGCGGGAAAGGCACAGTCTGAGGCTAACTCTTGAACGGCCCTGAATCCTGCGGGCCTTTTCACCCAGTCAAAGGACCAGTAATGAAGCCAGCCCGAAAAAGAAAATCTCACAAAACCCTGGTCGTCGACGTTGGCGGCACGCACGTGAAAATGCTCGCTGCGGGAGAATCGGCCCCTCGAAAATTCGATTCCGGCCCCAATATGACCGCCGGAAAAATGGTCAAGCTGGTCAAAGCCGCTACTCGTGGTTGGAAGTACGACCGGATCTCGCTTGGCTATCCCGGCCCCATCGTCAATGGTCACCCCTTGCGGGAACCTCACAATCTGGGCGGGGGCTGGATGAATTTCGATTTCGCCAAAGCCTTCGGGCACCCCGTCAAAGTCATCAACGATGCCGCGATGCAGGCCCTGGGGAGTTACCGGGGCGGCTCCATGTTGTTTCTCGGCCTGGGCACGGGCCTTGGCTCGGCGATGATTGTGGACGGCGTTCTTGAGCCCATGGAACTGGCACACCTGCAATACAAAAAGGGCAAAACCTACGAAGACTACCTCGGCCTGCGCGGGATTGAGCGCCTGGGCAAAAAGAAATGGCGCAAGCATGTTGCCGGCGTCGTCAAGAAACTGAAGAGCGCTCTGGAAGCCGATTACGTGGTGCTCGGCGGCGGCAACAGCAAGAAACTGGAACGCATTCCCCCGGGTGCCCGGCTCGGCAGCAATGGCAATGCCTTCCTCGGCGGCTTCCGCCTGTGGGAGAAGGACCGCTCAGCCTGAAGGCAATCCCGTTTTATTTACCGCAGAAAATTTGCTCCACTTCGTATTTCTGAAAGAACGGATCATCCGCTAGAACCGTCAGCCCATTCGTTTGGGCTTGCTTGTGGACACAGGCACAAGCCGCGCCACCGGCACTCCCCGGTTGGTAATAGTGATCTCTTCCCCCGCTGCCACCCTCCGCAACAACCGCGACAACCGCGCCTTCGCCTCGGTAATACTCACTGCTGTTTTCATACCGCTATTTTTGTTCAGTGTGTCGCCGAAGTCCACCCTCTTCCCCTGCGCTCGCTTCCACGTCACAATATCTGTTTCGCGTCCCTGGAGCCCAATGACCCGTATCCTCTGCTCAGCTTTGCTCTTCGATATGGACGGCGTGCTCGTCGATTCCACCCCCGCCGTGGCCCGCGTCTGGAAGGCCTGGGCCGACGAGCACGGCTTCGACCCCGCCCGAGTTGTGAAGCAGGCCCACGGCCGCCCCAGCCTCGTCAGCATCCAGGAACTGCTACCCGACGCCTCCACCGAAGCCCAGCTCGCTGAAGATCGCTGGATGCAACAAGCCGAAATCGACGACGTCGCCGACGTTGTTGCTCTGCCCGGCGCGGCCCAGTTGCTCTCTCAAGTCCCGCCGGACTGCTTCGCGGTGGTCACCTCCGCCGTTCGCGAACTCGCCGAAGTCCGTCTTCGTGCCGCGGGCATCCTTCCTCTTGTTCGCCACATGGTCACGGCCTCCGACATCCAGCACGGCAAGCCCGATCCCGAGCCCTACCTCAGAGGCGCCGCAGCTCTCGGCCTTCCCCCCGGTGATTGCGTGGTCATCGAAGACGCTCCTTCCGGAGTCCGCTCCGGCAAAGCCGCCGGCTGCCGCGTCCTTGCCATCCGCACCACCACCCACGACCCGGAACTCCTTGCTAGTGGCGCCGACTGGATCGTCAACGACTGCGCCTCCATCCGCCTCGTCGCCCCAGCCTCAAACCGCGAACTTGCTCTCGAGCTCGCAGACGATTCCCGCGATCCCCGTATCCCGCAAATGAGTTAATCACGCCCATTGGAGTGCGGCGGCTTGCCGCCGCTTTCGCGTCATAAGCAGCTCACCAACAGTGTCTTTCCGGCAAGAATGCGGCAGCCGTCACTCGGGCCAGCACCTTTCCCTTGAACCCGTAGATTGTCTCTTTCATTTCCAGTTTGCTTTTTTGCCCCGCGAACGTATGATGGCGCGTACTCACCAAGGACCTTGAGACTTCCCTTTGCCGCTGACTGCTGACACCTCGTCTGCCGACCCGTCCGCGCCGTCCTCTTCGCTCCCGCAAGGACCGCGGCAAGCTGCTGCAAATCCTCGGCGTCGGCTTTGGCATCGCCGTCGCCGTCGGCAATGCCATCTCCGCCGGCATTGTGCGCACTCCCGGCGACATCGCCGCGCGGCTGCCCAATCACTGGCTCTTCTTCAGCGTCTGGTTCGGCGGCGCCTTCTACGCCCTCGTCAGCGCTTTCCAACTTGCCGAACTCGGCGCCGCCATCCCCAAAAGCGGCGGCCAGTACAACTTTTCTCGCCGCGCCCTGGGTGACTATGCTGGTTTCGTCGTCGGCTGGAGCGACTGGCTCTCCACCTGTGGCACTACCGGCGCCATCGGCATCGTCGTGGGCGAGTACATGGCGCACATCTTCCCGGCATTGGATAGCGCCATGCGCATCAAGATCACTGCCGTTTCCGCGATCGTTCTCTTCGCCCTGCTGCAGTGGAGAAGCATCAGCATGGGCAGCAAGGTGCAAAACTTCACCACTGTCCTCAAGGGCCTGGTCTTCTTTGTCATGGTCATCGCCTGCTTCACCATGGGGGGCCACGTGCGCCACGCTGTCGAGGCCGCTCCTTTAGCCCAGGCCGTCGCTCCCGTCGTCATCCCCGTCGGCGCCGCACTCATCACCGCCCTCCTTTTCGGCATTCAGGCCACCATCTACACCTACGACGGATGGGACGGCGTTATCTACTTCGGCGATGAAATCAAGAATCCCGGCCACCTCGTTCCTCGCGCCATCTTCGCCAGCTTGTTTTCCGTCGTGGCCATCTACCTTCTCATCAACGCCGCCGTCCTCTACGTCCTCCCGATGAGCGAGATTGCCGGCAACAATTTCTCCCTCGGCCTCGCCGCCCAGCGCGTTTTCGGCCCGCATGGCGACACCGTGTTCCGCTCTATCATGGTTCTCGCTCTTTTCAGCTCCCTCAACGCCCTCCACCTCATGGGTGCCCGCGTCATCTATGCCATGAGCCGCGACGGCCTCTTCTTCCGCAGCCTTTCTCGCGTCAACAAGGGCGGAACGCCCACCCTCGGCCTTCTTCTCAGCGCCCTCGTTGGCGTGGCCTTCGCCGTCTTCAGTTTTGAGCGCGTCATCGCCATGCTCGCCTTTTTCTTCGTCACCAACTATTTGCTCTCCTTCATCTCGATGTTTCTCCTCCGCCTCCGCGATCCAGAAATGCCCCGCCCCTATCGCGCCTGGGGCTATCCCTGGACCACCGCCCTCGCCCTCCTCGGCTCCGTCGGCTTCCTCATCGAAGCCGTCCGCGAAGACCGCACCAACAGCGTCTTCACGCTCATCGCCCTGGCCTGCAGCTATCCCGTCTATCGCGTCCTAAAATTAGTCTCCAGCAGCACCTCCGCCGAGTCCTCGTAGCGGCCGCTTTCTGCCTGCCCGCTGTAGGAAGGAGGCAGTCGCCTGTTTGGGGCATGTATCTTTTTCCTCTTAGATAACCAAAAAAAATGGCTGTCATCCTGAGCCCATCCGACGGGGATGGGCGAAGGACCTCAACTTCCAGCTCAAGCAATGAGTATTGACGTCGAGATATTTCCAGGTAGGTTCCCACTTCCCCAATAAAAAAGGGCGGATTTCTCATCCGCCCTCTACATTCTTCACTGTGACCTCTGTGTTCTTCCCTCAGTGCCCTCTGTGTTACGGTTCCCTGTTCGGCTCTTACTTGACCTTCTCCGCCACAGCCTTACCCTGCAGGAACAGCAGCAAATAATCCTTCCCGCCGCTCTTCGAGTCCGTCCCGCTCATGTTGAATCCGCCGAACGGATGCGCTCCCACCATCGCTCCCGTGCACTTCCGGTTCAGGTACAGATTCCCCACGTGGAACTCTTGCTCCGCGCGGCGAATCTTCGTGGGGTTCTTCGAGTACACCGCTCCGGTCAACCCAAACACAGTGTTATTCGCGATCTCCATGGCATGATCGAAGTTCTTCGCCTTGATCACCGTCAGCACCGGTCCAAAAACTTCTTCCTGCGCCAGCCTCGCCTTCGGATCCACATCTGCGATAATCGTGGGCTCCAGGAAGTACCCATCGCCCGGCGCGCGTCCGCCGCCTGTCAACAAGCGCCCTTCCTTCTTCCCAACCTCGATGTAGTTCAGGATTCCCTTCATCGCCGTTTCACTAATTACCGGACCCATGTAGTTGTTCGGGTCGTCGGTCGGCCCCACCTTGATCTTCTTCGTCCGCTCCACCAGTTTGTTCAGAAACGTGTCGTACACTTTCTCGCTTACGATCACGCGCGAGCACGCCGAGCATTTCTGCCCCTGGTACCCAAACGCGGCCAGCGCCGTCCCTTCCACCGCCGCGTCAATGTCCGCCTCTTCGTCCACGATCATGCCGTCTTTGCCGCCCATTTCCAGCACGGTCCGCTTGATCCAGATCTGCCCCGGCGAAGGCTTCGCCGCCAGTTCCGCGATCCGCAATCCCACTTCCTTCGACCCGGTGAACCCGATGTACCGCGTCTTCGGGTGCTGCACGATGGTGTCGCCGACCGCCGCGCCCGACCCGGTCACAAACTGCACCGCTTCCTTTGGAATTCCCGCTTCAAACAGGATGTCCACGAATTTCGCCGCAATCGTCGGCGCATCCGAAGCCGGCTTCAACACCACGGTATTTCCCGTCACCAGGGAAGCCACCGTGAGTCCCGCCATGATCGAGCACGGGAAATTCCACGGCGGAATGACCGCGCCAACGCCCAGCGGGATGTACACCAGGTAGTTCCGCTCGCCGCGCATCGGCGTCAATTTCTGCGGCTGGCCCAGCCGCAGCATCTCGCGCGCGTAAAACTCGCAAAAATCGATCGCCTCCGCGACGTCCGCTTCGGCCTCAAACCAGGTCTTCCCCACCTCGTAACAGACCAGCGCGTCCAGCTCGTACTTCCGCGCGCGGATGAGCGACGCCACCTTGAACAAATACTTCGCGCGTTGCTTGCACCGGCACCTTCTTCCACACGTCGAAATACTTGTTCGCCGCGTCAATCGCCTCGATCGCCTGCTCCTTCGACGCATCCTGGAACACGCCAATCACTTCCGACGGCCGCGACGGGTTCGTGGACTTCCTCTTCCCCGCCGTGATCACCTTCTTCCCGCCAATCCACATCGGATATTCGCGCCCAAACTCCGCCTTCACCTTCGCCAGCGCCTGCTCCATCTTTTTTCGATTCGCTGCATTCGAAAAATCGATAAATGGCTCGTTCGTGAATTCCTGCACCTTCAATTTCGCTTTCGCTGTCGCCATGGCATTCTCCTCCTGACCTAGCGCCCTACTGACAAAGTCCTTTTCTTTAGGAGGCCGGGGCTTCAGACCCGGCGTAATGCCCCTTTAACTCGAATGGGCTTTAGCCCCTGAAGAAAGTCATTACGGTGTTCTTCGACAACTTCTTTGTAACGCTCAATTATAGGGTCGGTTCACTGACCCCCACAAGCAACCCCCAAATCGCCGCAGCTCAATTTGGCTCCCCATACTTTCCCTTAATGCCTGCCCTGATCTATTACATGAGTTGTGACCACGCGGATGTAAACTTCAACTCTGGAGACACGATGACCTTTGTCGATCTTGTGGAGGCTCCTTTTCTATGGCTGGCTTGCGTCGGAGATTCTCGTCGGCATCGCGACCCGCACCAAACACAGCAGCGGAAAAGTGCAGGACCGGGGCTCGTTGCTGATTCTGTGGATCGTAATTGCCGCTTCCATTACCGCATGCCAGTGGATCAGCGAAGCCACCCGGCCCAATATGTTCGGCGGCGCCCACGCGCTGAAGACCGCTGGCGTGATTGTGATGTTAGTCGGGCCTGGCCATCCGCTGGACCGCGATCTTCACCCTTGGCAAGTCTTTCAGCTCCAACGTGGCCATTCAGGATGCGCAGCAGATCACGCGCACGGGACTCTACCGATTCGTGCGCCATCCTTCCTACCTCGGCCTGTTGTTGGTGTTTCTTGCCATCGGCCTGCATTCACGCAATTGGATTAGCTTTGCGGTCGTGCTGGTGCCTACGATCGCCGCACTTCTCTACCGCATTCATGTCGAGGAAACCGCCTTGGCCGAAGCCTTTGGCGAAGAATACGTGGCGTACAGTAAGGCCACGAAACGCCTCGTTCCCGGCGTGTACTGACCCGCGTCTGCCTCCTGTCTATCAGGAACAGAAATATCCACGATGTTGCCGCGCCGTCAGAAGGACCCATATGCAAAGACACGTGCACTCGCGCCTGGCTTTTTCGCCGAGACCGCTATTCTTCGGTGCGTTGCTTCACGCTTCCACAAGCGCCTTGTACTGCTCCGCGGTCAGCGGCACCACCGACAATCTCCCCATCTTCACCAGCGGCGAATCCTTGAACAGCCGGTTCTTCTTGATCTCCTCGAGTGACACCCGCTTCCCCAGCGCCTTTCCCGCGCTTGATCTTCACCACCGGCTTCTTCGGATCGCTCGCATCCACCGATACCACTTCGGCCGTCCCCACCGCGCTCTTCACATTCCCCGTCTCATAAATCACCAGCCGGTCCCCCGCCTTCATCCCCCGCAAGTGCATCACCGCCGTAGGATTCGTCACGCCATCCCACGCCGTCTCTCCATCCTTCTGCAATTCCGCAAACGAATACTCCGACGGCTCCGTCTTCAGCAAATAATCCATGGCCTCAATCTTTCCCCCATACGAATTCCCTTTTCCATCATCGCCAAACTCGCCGTCACTTCCAACCCGCAGCTACCGTATTCCATTCAGCGCTCAGCTTTGGAATCGAGATAGCTCCTGCACTGCGCGATAGGCTTCGTCGATGGCAGCATTCATGTAGGCCGTAGCGGCCGCGTCGGAGTTGGCGATCGCAATGCGCCCGAACGGTTTTCGTCCCACCTCGTGCGGCGCTTCGCCCTCGGCAAAGTCGGGATCGAACAAGGGGTTGTATCCGTAGGCGTAGCCGTGCGCCCAGCGCCCCACGGTGATGCCCTCGATATCCTCCGCTGGATCGAAGCCCCCGGGGCCGAGCATGCGCGCGAGTTGGTCGCGGATCTTGCGCTCAAAAGTTTCAAATGGCGTGTCGTAAAGTTCCACGCGCCCCACGCGATGCTGTTCGCGCTCCGTCAAACCTGGCTGGCACGGTGTGCGCAACATGAACACGATCATCGGTTCTTCCGGCCGGCTGGGAAATTTGTAATCCGGCAGGCTCACGGGAAAATCGATGGCTGCATAGACGTGATAGCTTCCGGGGGCTGCGATCTGGTACACGCCCAGCTTCTGGAACGACACCCAATTGCGAATGGCGACGTGGGAATACACCAGCGGGGTTTTCACACCATACGCCAGCGCTTCCTTCTGCTTCGCGGGAATTTCAGGGCAGAGATAGGGAACCATTCCGTTGTAGCAGGCCAGCACGCAGCGACGCCCGCGCACCCGAAAGAGTTGCCGGCTGCGCACATACGTCACCTTCACTTCTTTCGCCGACCCCGGGCCGCCCTCATGTTGCACGCCCACGACGGTACTGCTCAAACGGATGCGCACGGGCGCGGATTCGCGGTCCAGCCGGCTGTAGTCGGCCTTTGCAACGACCACGTCTTCCATGGTGTGCCCCGGAATTGCCTCCGGAAGGAACGACCGCACTAGCAAACGGGCGACGGAAGCATTGCCATCCGGAAAATGAAAAATGTAAGGATCCGGCTTGTGCTCGCCGCGATCGCTGGCGCCTCCCAACCCCATGAAGTCCAGCCCGGGGTACCCGTAGCCATAGTCATCGCCCTCTTCAAAGCAGGCCAGCGCGGAAACCGCATCAATGCCCACGCCGAACAGATCGTGGGTGCGCGTTTGGAAAACGGGCAGCACCTCGGGACTCAGCTTGGCAATCTTGGTCAGAAAATCCGCGTAGCTGATTCGGCCAAGCACCGCCTGTTTCTGTGCCAGCGTCAACCTGGGTAGGTAGTCCACTTTTTCGCTGTAAATGCGCACCAGGTCCCGGCGCGCTCGATCGGAAAGCGGGGCTTTGCCGAAAAACTCCCGGTGAGGAATTTTGCCGAAGCCCGTCACTAGACGATCTTCTCCAAACGTCTCCCGGTCGAAGAAAATGCCGCTTCCCATCTTTAACGAGGGATACAGGCTCTGGTCGTAGTACCGATAGAACTTCTGGACGTCGACGCCCAAGTCGGCCAGCACGCCCTTGGACACCGCGCTGTAAAGCGATGGGCTTTCAATCGATTGGGCGCCGTAGCCAAGCAACATCCGGTTTCCCACGCGGAATTCTTTCCGCGCGGCGTGCCCCCCGAAATCGTCGTGCGCCTCCAGAATCAGGATGCGCGCATTGGCGCCCGCTTGTTTGCGGAAGAAGTAAGCCGCCGCCAGTCCGCTGATACCTGCGCCCACCACGATCAGGTCGTAAGTGTCATCCGTATTCGTCGGCGCACCCGCGGTTTGCCAAAAAGTTCCGTCACGCAACCCGTGCGCGGCTTCAAAAGACCCGGCATTATCGCCGCGCATGCCGCTCGCCGCCGCAGGGTTATAACCCGCGCCATCCTGCGCAGCAATGCCCTCCCCGCCGCCGTGCCGCGCACACCCGCCCAGTGAGCTGCTCAGCGCCAGCCCGCCGATTCCTACAGCGACCCCGTTCAGAAAATCGCGGCGCGTGATCGGGCGGTCCATGCCCAGTTCGTGATCGCGTGCGTCTTTCATAGGTCGCGACTCCTTCATGGGTCGTTCCTGGCCGTAGTTGCGGATTTCTCTTCGAGTTCCCTTACCACCCTGAAGCTGGCTCCGGTTCCGAGGAAGCCCAGTCCCGCACCATCGGAGTTCCCGGCCGCGTCAAGCCAAAGCTCGGGGCTACTGCCGGGCAGGTCGAAAAACTCCCAGGCATTGAGTACGGCCATTCCGGGAACGTGGGAATCCGCTCGGCTCGCCGATCGCTCCCAAGCGAGCATCGTGCCGCCGGCCACACACGCATACTCCAATTCCGCTTCTGTCGGCAGCCGGTATTTCTTCCCCGTCGCTTGCGACAACCATTGCGTGTAGGCATTTGCGATCTGCGGCGTCACCACGCCCGGTTTCTCCTTCAGTCGATGCTGAGCGAAAAACAATTCCAGGTCGTGGCTGCTCACCGTGGCCTGCGCCATCCAGAACGCGCTCACGCTGACGGTATGCACAGGCCCCGCATCTCGTAACCGGCAAGCGCCCAGCTCCGGGCTTCCCGCCACCAGCGTTCCGCTCAACACCGCAATCATGTGGAACTTCACGCCCGACCCGGCCACGGCTTCCGTGTAATCCCGGAATCCTGCGGCTGCAAGCGGAAACTGCGCATTCTCCACCGCAGCCATCGTCTCCGGCGCCATCTTTGTCTCCATGCGGTGCCCGGTGAACAGATGGCAATTAACGCAGTGCAACGATTCCCGATTCCGCTGGAAATAGAGATGCGCTTCCATCCGGCGCGCGACGATCCTCATCTCGCGGACTTGTTTTGCGTCCGTCTCCTGCTCTCCGGAAGGCAGCGAGCCTTCCACTTTGGAGAGCCCTTCAGTGAACAGGTTATTGTGGCAATGGACGCACGCTTCGTCATACGTGAACGTCACGGCGCGATCAAGGTTACGTTCCCGCGCCCAGTCGATCTTGCTGACGTCGCGGAAGACCTGGGCGTATGCGTCGCGGGCCCCCAGCCGCGCTTTTTCCGCCAGATACTGCAGCCCGCCAGGAGGCAGGTGGCAGTCCGTGCAGTGGGCCACAACGCCGTGCCGGTTGGAGTAATGTGCGGACTGAATCCAGAATTGCTCGGCATGCGGGTGCGCATGGCACGCCTGATCGCAGAAGGCGTCCGTCGAGGTGTACTTCACGGTCTGGTGCCCCGCCAGCGCGGCCGCCAGCCCAAGCAGCAAGCCGCGTCCCAGCACCCAGCCTCTTCGTCTTCCTGTCAGAGGTTTCTCAGCCATTGGCAATCAGCCCTCGCCGCTGACTCCACCTCGCTTGCGCGGCCCACACTGTCTCACACCTTGCAGAATTATAGCAAGGTTGTCTCGCTTCCGCCAGCAAGTCTTCGTTTTCGCGCCGCGTTGGACGATGATTCCCAATCCTGCTACGCTGGGCCGGTCAACTATTTGAGCATAGAGGAGAACTAGCGTGACGCTCGTGGCCGGAGTGGATCTTGGCGGAACTGCCGTCAACTATACGTTGCTGGATCAGCAGGAAAAATTTCTCATCGACGGTCTGTGCGAGCATCCTGCTCTTGTAAAGCAGGGGCCTGAGGTTTGCCTCCGCCAGATTGCCGACGGTCTCAAGATTGCCGCCGATAAGGCGGGTGTTCTCCTTTCTGACGTCGTCGCGGTCGGCCTGGATACTCCCGGCCCGGCCAGTGCCGCGGGCCGGCTCAGTACGCGGGGTGCCACGAACTTTGTTCATCCGCATTGGGCGGGATTCGATATTCGCGAGGGTCTGGAGCAGAAGCTTGGCAAGCCGGTCTCCTATCTGAACGACGCAAATGCGGCCGCAATTTGGGGACACTATACGATCTTTGGCGCAAACAGCCACGAAACCTCGATTTCGATCGTCATCGGGACGGGCAACGGAGGCGGCATCATTCTTGATGGCAGCGTCGTGAAGGGCAAAAACGGTTTTGGCGGTGAGCTCGGCCACGTGCTCATTCCCTATCAAGGCATCGCCGGAATTCCCGGCATCCAGCCGCACTGCAATTGCGGACGCACGGGCGATCTCGAATCGCTCTGTTCACTCACCGCGATCGAAAGGAACCTCCTGCCGTATTTTCTTCCGCGCTATCCCGGCCACGAATTGGCAAAACAGGACGCCCACCAGGCGGCCAAGCTCGTGCGCGGTCTTGCGGACAAGGGCGACGCGTTGTGCAAGGATATTTTCCGGGTTCAGGCCCATGCCTTGGGACTCTTCTTCGACGAAATGATCAATACCTTCGATCCCGATGCGCTAATCGTCGGCGGCGGCGCCCTCGAGGCCAGCAAAGAGTTCCAACAGTGGTTCTTGAACGAGATCCGCGCCGGCATGCCGACCCAGCGCGAAGAGCAAGCCAATATTCCCATCTACGTCATGCCGAATGGCGACACCGCCGGCGCCCGCGGCGCCGCCATCGAAGCCCTAAAGCTCGCCCGGCAAAGCGGCCTAATGTAACTCTCGCGCCCCACTCGGCGGGTGGAATTGCAAAGTCCTGGCTATCGGCCATGCCGATACTTGCGGCGCGAGTGCCAAAACTCAAGGCCAAGCGCCTTGAGAAAATCACGTCCCCAAATTCCAATCAGCAGGGCGGCTCCGAAAAGGATCACGGCGTCCAGGCTAGCGAAGTCCCGCCGCGTCCAATAGACACCCTCCTCAACATTTAGCCAGAGAGCAAACTCGTCCAGGGTGAGCGCGGCGGCCACACCGTAGAGCAAGGACATCAAACGGCTCGCGAAGAGAGAGGACGACCTGGCTCCGGTTCCCACTTCGATCAGCCAGCAAAACCCCACCGCCAGCAGGAGCAGAATCCCCCAGACCAGATGGTGGATATGCGTCCCGCGAATGTAGACATACTGAAAAGGGCCGACGCTGCGGTAAGCGGCGTAAGCCAGCGCGCGCGCCACCGCAAACGTCACGAAAAATCCGATCGCTGCAAGAAGGAGCCGGCGCTTCGGCCGATCTTTCACGTGCATGTGAAACAGTTCGCCGATTTTCGGATTGCGAAGGAGTAGCAAGACGACGGCTACAGTCACAAGAACCGACAAGCCGAGTAGCCACGCCGTGGCCGGGTTCATCGCGCCTTCTCCCTGTCCCTATCGATACTTTGAACCAACGCCGGACACGGCAAGTATATATTTCGATAGAGAGAAGTCCCATCGATTACCCCTCGAATTGACGTGTAGCCGCTTGGCTCTACCGCGCCGATGCCGCGAAACAACTGTGCTGCCTGCGTTCTGCGCTAGCCCCTGGTTCGCCGGAAAGCCTGAAACTGACCTCCTCGCCAACTTTCGTCCTCGTTTGACTTCCCCGCCGCCCCAGCGTACCCTATCCCTCCATGTTCAACCGGCTCAACTCTCCCGCGCTCTCCAATTCCGCATCCTGCACGCGCCCCGGCTGCTCGTGTACGTGTTGTTGGAACCGTGGGCGAAAGGATTCCAGCGGCTAGTTTTTCCCATCACTAGACCCGGATCACCCTGAGCCCCGATTCACTTCGTGGGCTTTTTTGTTTTCCGGGGCGATTCCCGCGAAAGCGGCAAGCGGCTGAACCATTCAATCCAAAAAAAATAAGGAGCGTACCATGAGCAAGATTCTCTCGGAAGTTCTGGAAGCTAATGCCAACTATTCCGCCCGTTTCGGCGAGAAGAGCAAACTCGCCATGCCGCCAGGCCGGCGCTTCGCCATCCTCACTTGTATGGACGCGCGCCTCGATCCCGCGAAGTTTGCCGGCTTGGCCGAAGGCGATGCCCACGTCATTCGCAATGCCGGCGGGCGCGCCAGCGACGACGCCATCCGTTCCCTCGTCATCAGCTACAAATTGCTGGGCACCCGCGAATTCTTCGTCATTCACCACACCGAGTGCGGCATGCTGTATTTCACCAACGATGTCATGCGCGGCCTGCTCGATTCCAGCCTGGAGACCGCCGAACTGACTCCCAACGGCTTCCGCGACGTCGGCAAAGGCCCCGGCTCGCGCGAAGGCGAATACATCGAATGGCTCACCATCAAGGACCAGAAGCAAGCCGTCCTCGACGATGTGGCGCGCATCCGCAACCACGCCCTCGTGCCCAAATCCATCCCCGTCTACGGCTACCTCTACGATGTGCACTCTGGCAAACTAATCGAGGTCGCAGGCGCCCGCGCCGCTAACGCTTCTGAATGAGCACGCGACAATCCCGGGAACGCCAATCTCCCGATTGGCACTGTGGCGTACTCCAAAAAAAACGCCATTCAGGAGAATGGCGTTCCCAGGCAGCGTCCGGCGTGCGGAGCGGCCTATGTGCGCTACGGCGACTTCGGGCGGCCTGTCCCTTGCCGTTTATCGTTCCCCAGTTATTTTCTAAAGTGGAATTTTGCCGGTTTGCGACGCGGATTTAAGCCAAAGGTGCCGCTCTCCGCCGCCTACTTCAAATGCCCCCAGCGAAAAGCCGGGCCAATGGTGAACCTGACGTAGTTTTGCCGGTTCGTGAGCAAATCGGAGAACAGGTGAGTATTGACCCAGTCGACGGAGATGCGCAGCCCCACCCGCCGGGACACGTTGAAGTCGCAGCCGCCACCCACGCCAACGAACCAGGTGGTGTCGGTCTGATGACTATTCGGGACAGGAATTTGAAGTGCCGTGAGCAATTGGGGCAGCCCCACAGGGAAAGTGAGGTCCGCGGACTCGTGAATTCCGCCGAAGCCCGGACGCGCAAACAGCGTGATCTTTTGCCACTTGCGTAGATAAAACTGCGGCCCTGCGGCAAAGGTGTAGGTGTCCGATTTGAAGGGCACCTTCACCGCGCTTGGAGGTGGCACCCCTGGCACGCCAGCATTGGCGGCTGCGATCAGCGCTGGCGCGTAGACCGTTTCGCTCCCGTTGATGGTTCCCGAGCCGTTGATGATGCCGTTGCCGATGGCGCTGAAATCTGCGCCCAGGGCCACCCAGGGCTTCACGGTGACGCCGAAATCGACGTCGAAGCCATACTCAGTGAGGCTGCGAGCTGGGCTGATCATCGAATCGAATCCGGTATAAAGGGTGTAACGGCTGATGTCCGTCTGCTGCGCCACGGCAGGCAGACAAACGATTAGGGCAAGGACGCAAGACGCCAAATATTTCATGTGACCCACACTCCCCTTTAGAACTGAACGGGATCGTCTCAAGAGACGCCACGCGAGGTTCTCAACTCAGTCTCAATGGATGGCCGCTTCCGCTCTTGCGTGGGCACGGCTGCCGCGCGACCACAGGATGGTGAGTTCAGATTCCGCCATAAAAGCACAATGTTTTCTGTGATGCCCGTCACCGCTGATGGCGCAGCCTCACCGCGCCGAGGCGACTCTGGGCGCCGCGTCCTCGGAGCTTGAGTGCGGGTCTTGGGGTTTTCTTCTCTGCTCTGAAAACTTACAACTAAATACTTAGGACTTTAGGCCGGGCGGCCTAGCGGGAACGCAGCCTGGTCCTTCTCGTCTTCCAGGAACGCCTCAAACAAGCGCGTCAAGGGGCCCGTCAACTTGGCAACTTGTTTTCGCCGCGCGGCAACGGACGCAAACCGGAACGGTGAGTGAGTTTCCAGTTCAGCCAGGTAGTCCCCGGTGTACAGCTCGCCACATTCGCCTGCCGACCAGACCAGCAAAGACATGTAGCTCTTCTGAATCATCTCTTTTAAGGCCGGGCAACGGTTAGGCATCTGGTCCATGCGGCGCATGACCCTCTGCCCGAAACTCAGGGTATGTGTCGTTAACTCATCCAGTGGAACGCGCCCGGCAACTTGCGTGAAGATCGTCAGCGCACCTTCGCGGCGGTCTTGTCTTATGTCCTGAAGATCGTCCACCAGTTGCAGCAGCGCGCCCCAACCAAACACAAACTGCGCTTCCTCGTGGGAGAGTGATCCCGCAGCCAGATGCGCGTCTGCGAGGACCGAGGCTCCGCCCTTCTCGAAGCTGAGTTTAATGACGTCGGGTCCGCACGCGGACGGCGGTGATCCGCGCTGTCGCAAACTGTTTTCCTGCGCTTGCTGAATCGCCAGCAGGCTCGCGTACACTTGAGGCCAATCGGCGCGACGGTATTGCCCCTCGATCATATCGAATAGCTGCCACAACCTGGCTTCGCCTTCATGGTTGGGCGCAATCATTTCCCCGGACAAACGCCGCCTGATTCGAGAGTTGAATTTGATCTTCTCCTCTGAACGCACTCGCGTGTCGTCGAGATAGTTATCCGTGTAGGGGTACAGCATGCTGTAGGCAAAGATGGCGGGCGTCAGGCGCATTTCTCGCCCCAGCAGCACTTGGAGACCGCCTGCCGTCCACGCGTTCCGAGTAGCCTGAAATATGTCGGCGGGGCTTATGGCTGGATCGAACCGGCGAGCCTCGCGGGCCATCTCAGTGCCGAGCGTCGAAAAGCCGCCGTTCAGCAGCAAGCCAAGATGCTCGTCCTTCAGGTCCAGTCCCGCTTTGGCAAAGCGTTCAAAAGCTAAGGTAAGCCGTTCCCGCAAGGCTTTCCGCCCAGCTTTGCTGCGCGGCGGACGCCGCAAATCGCCTTCGACGCTCTTAAGAAGCTCTTCCAGGCGAGCTTCCCGGGCCGCTTGCTCGGCCACGGTAAACGTTTCTGGAAACGGCGGCAGGCAGACCGGGGACTCTTCCCATTCAGCGAGCGTCTCCTGAACGAGGTCTTCCCAACCTTCGTAACTCCACTCTTTCCTCTCCGTCGCCGTTTCAAATTCCATCGAAACACCCGGCTCGCAACCCGCCCAAACAGTCTCCCGCATCCCTACAAAATGTACGCACGTTTCCGCCGATAAGTTCCCTGCTCCCTTCGGTGGCACGTGGCCCAGGCTCAACGCGCCAAGGCAACGTCGGGTGGCCTAACCTTGCGGTTTTGCCTTTTGCAAGGGTGGGGTCTGCTCTTCTCCTATTGTGTCATCCCGACCGCAGCGGCCCGATCGTCTCTTCCGCGCCGCCTTTTGGCGCGTCGGGCCGCGAAGTGGAGGGATCGCGGCAGTATCCTTCCCCAAAGAGATGGCGAGTGGGCAGGCTGTGGGCACGCGCTCCCTTCTTTGCCGTTTATCACTCCCGAGTTATTTTCTAAAGTGGTATCCTGCTCGTGTATAACCCAAATTCAAGTCAAGGGCTGCACCACCCGCCCGCGCCTGCAAGTAACGAAATCGAGACATCCTAACAAAGGCAACTACATGGAACCCACAAATCGGAAGATTCAAGCTCTCGTAGATATGCTCCTAAACCGCGAATTGCTCTTACCAGAAATGCAGAGGAAATATGTATGGCGCTCTACGCAAATGAGGGATTTGCTCGACTCGATTTACCGCGACTATCCTTCGGGGTCGATACTCATCTGGGAAACCGATGCGCTTCCAATCACCAAGACCGAAACATTCGAGAAGACCGGCCAGAACCCAATTGGCAAACGCCTACTACTCCTTGACGGACAGCAGAGACTAACTTCTCTGGCAACGGTCCTAACAGGTTGCCCAATACGGATCAAGGAGGGGACTAAGATCAAGGAGAAGGCCATCGAGATATTCTTCAACCTTGACCACCCCGAAGAAGACAGCAAGGAACCGGAGTCGATCCCTCGATTTGAAGTAGGGGATTCAGTTGAGGCGAAATGGGACGACGGAGAATTTTATCCGGGGAAAATTTCGAGAGAGGAAAGCAACCGATACCTTGTCCTTTACGATGACGGTAGCAAGGGATGGACTGATGAAGTAAGGGATCTGAGCGAAGAGACCAAGAAGGAACTCTACTTCCAGATAAAGAACAGAGCTATCGAAAGCAAGCCCAACTGGATCTCAGTCACGCGACTTTTTAAGGAAGGCGTCGGTTCGATCCTGAGAACGCTGAAGATAGGGGCGGACCATTCTGACTTCGATAAATACAATGGTCGGCTGAACCAACTATTCAACAGGAAAGAATCCTATCTGTATCCAATCCAGATAATCCGCGGTAAGAGCTACAGCGAAGTCACAGATATTTTCATTCGCGTGAACAGTTCGGGGACGAGGTTACGAAGTTCAGACCTGGCGCTGGCGCAGATTACTTCTGCCTGGCCTGGCTCCATGAACCTTTTCGAGACCTTTGTGGATAGATGTTCGGAAAAAGACTTCTATTTTGATGAGAACCTCCTTGCTAGGTGTTTGATTTGCATTGCGACCAAACAGTCAAAATTCGAGAAAATCGGCAGAATGTCAGCGGACAAACTGAAGGAGTCTTGGGAACTGACAAAGAGGGGGGTTCAGAAGGCTGTGAATTTCCTGAAGAACAGCGCCCTCGTGGATAGTTCGGCGTTGTTGCCTTCTCCAATCTTGCTGGTACCACTGGTCTACTATGGGAGTAGAAATGATCTCTGCGAAACAGCGAAGAGCGAAAACGGATTTTTATATTGGTTTTACAACGCTGCCATCTGGGCCAGATACAGCGGTTCGATGGAAACTAGGCTTACGCAAGACTTGGCAGCCCTGTCGACGAGCCGGCCCTGGGTGACGCTCATCGACAACGTATGGCAAGCGGTAGGAAGAGATCGGAAGGTGGAGCCTGTTGACTTTAGGGGCAGGGGAGTTAACAGCCCTCTGTTTTTCATGATGTACGTGCTGGCCCGCAAGAATAAAGCGCGTGACCTTGAGACTGGAGACGTTATTAATTATGTGAATTTCGGAAAGAACAACGAAGTTGAGTATGACCATCTTTTTCCGCGGTCGAAGTTGGAGACATTCTTGAAGGCGAAGAAAGCGGAGAATGCTGACCGAAAACGAACCATCAATGAAATCGCGAATATGGCATTTTTGACCAAGCGGGGCAACATAATCAAAACAAACGAGGATCCGGCAAGTTACTTCCCGAAGGTCTACAAGCGTCATGGTGGCGAAGACCTCTTTACACGACAGCAAATCCCGTACGATCTAAAGCTTCTCGAATACGAAGAGTACGAGGGGTTTCTGAACGAACGTTCAAAGAGGCTCGCCGCAGAAATGAATTGTTTCTTAGCGGAACTCAAGTGACGGAGTTGCCGCGCATACTCGATCAATTGGGTTCCACGGAATCGGGAGCCCGACACCGTCTCCCTGTCGAAGTAGCCAAGAACTTTTCGTACTGAATTGAGGACGGAATGGAGGAAAAACATGGCAAGAAAAACCAAAGTCGCCGGGGTCAGGGTAAGGCGTGGGAAGAACCTCGACACCGGAAAGGGCTGGCGGTTAGTCCGGCCTAGTGGGAGGCTCGCCCTTAATGCTTCGCTGCTGACAACACTCCACGTGGGAGGTGAACGTCTCGCAGTTTTCCGTGTTCTGCCCTGAGATTAGATTGCAAGGTACTCCCGGCGGGTGACGCACCCTAAAAGCACTGAACCTCCCGGGCAGGTCCGCACCTGCAAGGGGGTTTCCGACGACCAGCGAGTCCTGGTTTTGAATCTAGTACCTCACAATGTCTATTGACAGTTAGTAAATAGTAGGGTATAATGCGTTGTGAATACTCGGCACAAGCCCGCCCGCACCCCTCGGATCCCCAGCACACTCGCCCTCCGCAGCCAACAGTGTGCATCCATATCAAAACAAAGGCTTTACAAATCAAAGCAGTGAGTTTCTAAGTCCCTTGTTTTCACACCCTTGCGCACACTTGCGCCCGCAACCCCTTTGTTTTGACATGCTTCACAAAAAATAGGCGGGGGGAGGGGGTTACTCCATCGCCAACACTTCCCTCCCGAATCGGAACGACCGCCGCTCCCATCCCCAAGAACAAAGAGAGCGCAGTCGAGTTTGCTTGGACTGACCGCTTATCGCAATTCGTGGATGATTTCTTTGGCCGCGTTCGCCCCGGAAGCGCCCGTCAATCCATTGCCCGGATGCGTGCCGTTGCTGCAGAGGAACAGCCCTTTCACCGGCGTCTGGTAGCGCGCCCAATCCAGCACCGGCCTCATCGTGAAAATCTGGTCCAGCGCCAGTTCGCCATGAAAAATGTGCCCGCCGGTGAAGCCGTAAATTGTTTCCAGATCCTCCGGCGTGACCACATGCGCCGCTTCCACCAGGCTCGCCAGGTTCGGCGAATAGTTCGCCAGCGTTTTGATCACGATGTTGGCCAGTTCCCCGCGCCGCTGGCTCCAGTTCCCTTCCTTCAGCTTGTACGGCGCGTACTGGAAATACGCGGAGAGCACGTGCTTCCCTTCCGGCGCCAGCGTGGAATCGAGCAGCGAAGGAATCGTCACATCCAGGTGCGGCGCCGCGGACATATCGCCATACTTTGCCGCGTCGAACGCCTTCTCCAGATATTCCAGGTCCGGCCCGATGTGAATGCGTCCCGAAAGCGCTTGCCGCAAGCCATCCGGCCCCATGGCATCCGCGAGCGCCGGAAAATTCGGCAACCCGCCCAGCGCCAGGTGTACCTTCGCTACTTTGCCCGACGAACGGTAATTCTTGATGCGCGTCGCGAACACGGGATCCAGGTTCGCCGGATCCACCAGTTGCAGGAACGTCCGCTTCGGATCCACGCCGGAGACCACCGCTTCGCTGGCGATCTCCTCTCCGTCCGCCAGCACCACGCCGGTGACGCGCCCTTCCTTTGTGCGCACCAGTTGCACTTCCGCGTTGGTGCGAATTTCCGCGCCGGCTTTTTTCGCCGCGGCGCCCAGCGCTCGCGTGAATTCGCCCAACCCTCCGCGCGGGAATGCCGCCGAACCGATGGGATGCGCATCGGCCGCGGCGCGCAGCAGCAACACGGCCGTCGACCCGGCGGACCAGGGTCCCAGATTTGTGCCGAATATTCCCCGTGCCGCCACCGCCGCGCGCAGCAATTCCGTCTCAAAAAACTCCGAAACGAAATCCGCCACGGCCATCGGTCCCCAGCGCAGCAGATCGAAGATGCCGGTCTTGCCCAGGCTCCGAATGCCGCGGCCCGTCTGCAGCAGGTTCCACAAATCCAACGGCGTTGGTTTATCAATCTCCGGCGGCGTGATGGACGTCAGTTTCAGGAACACGCCGGAGAGCTCTTGCAGCGCTTTGGCAAATTCGGTATAGCGCGAACCGTCCTTCGCGGAAATGCGTGTGATCCCGCCGGCCGTCTTCGCCGCATCGTTATAAAAC
Organism: Candidatus Acidiferrales bacterium; assembly: GCA_963780785.1. Taxonomy (GTDB): domain Bacteria; phylum Acidobacteriota; class Terriglobia; order Acidiferrales; family UBA7541; genus Acidiferrum. The sequence goes on along the minus strand of CAWADS010000045.1, from coordinate 1,385 downwards.
ACGATGGCCTTGCCATTCGAGCCCCAACGCGATCAGCCGCGGATCGGGATGGAAGATGCCGAACTGGAAACGCTCGAGCCGCAAATCGCGCGCGATGTCCGGGCGCAACGGCCCCAGCGTGTGCGCCAGCGTCGAAACCTTGAATCCCGGATGGAATTCCTCCGTGACCGCGCCGCCCCCCACCATTTCGCGGCGCTCCAGCACCACCGGCTTGAACCCGCCCTTCGCCAGATAATAGGCGGTGATCAGCGCGTTGTGACCCCCGCCAATGAGCACTACCTTCTGTCCGATGGGCATGGTCAGTTCGCCGCCTTCTTCCATTCTTTCAGGATGACCTGGCTGGCGATGCGCCCGTTCGCGGCCATGATGCCGCCGCCGGGATGCGTCGCCGAGCCGCACATATAGAGGTTGCTGACCGGTGTCCGGTAGTACGCCCAACCCGGCACCGGCCGCAGGAAGAAGAGCTGCTCGAGCGAAAGCTCGCCCTGGAAAATGTTGCCTTGCGTCAGTCCGAATTCGCGCTCCATATCCAGAGGCGTCACGAACTGTTTGCCGATGATGATGTCCTTGATGTTCGGGGCGTGTTCGGCAATGGTGTCAATCACGTTGTTGCCGAAAGCTTCTTTCTGATCGTCCCATGTGCCCTCGGCCAGCTTGTAGGGCGCATATTGCACGAAGCAGGAAAGCACGTGCTTGCCCGGCGGCGCCACGGAAGGATCGGTTAGACTCGGAATCACCATGTCAATGTAGGGGCGGTGTGAGAAATGGCCGTACTTCGCGTCATCGTACGCGCGTTCCATGTACTCCATCTTCGGCGAAATGGACATCGCGCCGCGCAAATGCGCGCCCACGCCGGGCAACGCCCTGAAATTCGGCAGCCCGTCCAGCGCCAGATTGACCTTGCCGGAGGAGCCGCGGAATTTGTAGCGCCGCACGCCCTCCAGAAATTCCGAAGGCAGGTCCTTCGGCTCCAGGAAAACTTCGAACGTCAGGTGCGGATCCACGCTCGAGGAAACCACGTTGCAGCTGATCTCTTCGCCGGATTTCAGCGCCACGCCGCACGCGCGGCCGTTCTTCACCAGAATCTTGCTGACCGCGGCCTGCGTGCGGATTTCCACGCCCGCTTCGCGCGCCGCCGAGGCAATCGCCAGTGAGATGCCGCCCGTACCGCCCCGGCTGAAGCCCCACGAGCGGAACGCTCCGTCGATCTCGCCCATGTAGTGGTGCAGCAGCACGTAGGCCGTGCCCGGCGAGCGGATGCCCAAAAACGTGCCGATGATCCCGGAAGCGGACATCGTGGCTTTCAACACGTCCGTCTCAAACCACTGGTCCAGGAAATCCGCCGCGCTCATGGTCATCAACTGCACCAGCGTGTAGCGTTCGTC